>JAUTXP010000028.1 GCA_030837965.1 Acidimicrobiaceae bacterium
CGACAACGACGCGCTCGCTCACCACCCGAGATCCGACCGCGCCGCGTCGACGGCGTCCACCGCGTCGGTGTGGTCCACGAAGGTCCGCGGGAGAGCCGTCACACGGTCGAGCCAGTCCTCCGAACGATGGAGTCTGAGCTCCTGCCGAAGCGCCCGTTGGGCAACGCTCGAAACATTGAGGCCGGCAGCACGCGCTTCCTCGATGAGCTCGTCCGGGAGGTACACGTTGACGCGTGCCATGCGCATATCATACACACCGTCGCGGCGCTTCCGATGGCAGAAGCGAACGACCACCGTGTGATTCGTGGGCGCAGAGGGACTCGAACCCCCGGCCCCTTCCTTGTAAGGGAAGTGCTCTAGCCAACTGAGCTATGCGCCCGAGGGAGGCTCCATGGTAGGCGGGGCCCCGGGCGATTCTGAAGAACGCGACCGAGCGAGCTCGTCCTCCTCGTCAGCGACCTCCAGGCCCGCCGCCATCAGGGCCGCCGCTGTCACGCCGGGACCGGCACGGCGAGCGCTCCGAAACGTTCCGTCGTACACTTCGTGGCTGCCGCAGGACGGCGAACGGGCCTTGAGGATGGCTCGATCGGCGCCCACGGCAGCGGCCAGCGCGACTGCAGCGGCGGCCCCGCGGACGTAGAACTCGGTGACATCGTGGCCCTCCACCGTGACCACTCGACCGTCCCGTCGTAGCTCTGCGGCCGGGCGAGGTGTGGGCAGCCCGCCCATGACCTCTGGGCACACGGGCACGAGACGGTGACGGGCGCCGAGGGCAAGCACGGAAGGCGACGCGTTGGCCCGACCGAGATGGTTGCACGGGACGCCGAGCAAACACGCGGATACCAGCATCGCGGGCTTGCCAAGGGCGCCGACTGCGAACCCGTCGGAGTCGTCGGAGCCGTCGGCGGTCATCGCCTCCGAACGGTAGCGGGTGCCCTTGAAGCCGCCGCTTCCGCGTTGATCCAGGGCCAGCACAAGCCATCGCCCGATGAACGTGTCCTCATCGCCTCGTCGCCGTCGCCCCACCGCCGGGACACTGCGGGCGTCCGCCCGATCGGACGCCCGCACCTGTGGATCGACCGCCACTATGCAGTCAACTGGGCCGCCGGGTTCTTCGGGGGGCGACCCCGCTTTCGCTTGAACGGCAGAACCTTCCCGTTGAAGAACAACTGGCCGCCCCAGACACCCCAGGGCTCACGCCGCTCTAGGGCGCCATCGAGGCACGGCTCGATGAGCGCACATCCGGCGCAGATCTGCTTGGCCGCGGCGATGTCGCCGAGCTCCTCGGAGAAGAAGATCCCCAACAGGCCGCCGGTGTTGTCCCGGCAGCTTGCCTGATTCCAGTCGACCGCCGACTCGGTTTCGTAGAACTCCTCTGCGTAACTGGCGAACATCTCGCCAACTCCCCTCAGTCGTGACCCGGAAGTGCTGTGCGTACTGCGTTTCGAGAAAGCAAGAGGCCGCCGGGATGTCCCGGCGGCCTCTGGGCCTTGCTCTGCGGTGTGGACTGGGGCTACCCAGTCGCACCTCCCGCGAGGCCCAGTGGCCGCACCTTGGCAGCATTGGCGGCGTACTTGGAAAGCCCCCACTGCATGCCGAAGGACGTCGCGAACGGCATGGTCGACCCTGCGTACGGGCGCGCGCCGTGCACGTGGCGGCGGATTTCCGTTTCCACGCACAGACGCTGCTTCAACGCGGGCTCCTCGCTCGGTTGGACCCAAAGAACTTCTCCGGGCCTCGATATCGGATCACGCAAGGCCGAGGCCAGTCAACTCATTTTTCGACGGGCCACCAGCAGCTCTTCGAGCAACGCCGGCGTGGCTGCCGCGACAGGCGTGCGGCGGTCGTGGTGAAGCCGACATACCAACGACCGTCCCATCGCATCCACCACATGTGCGCCCGCTTCCTCGCAGATCAGCATCCCGCCCAAGTAGTCCCACGGCCCGAGGGCGTCGACCATGCAATCGACGTAGGCGTCGATCAGGCCAGCGGCTACCGCGCAGAGGTCCAAGGCCGCGGCCCCGAAGGCGCGGAACTGGCGCCAACCGAGGTGCACGCTGGGATAGCCGGACAGGGCGACGACTGCGTCGGCCAGCGACGATTGTGAGGACGGGCCGACGATGACGCCGTCGCAGCGCGCCCCTCCTCCTCTGACCGCCTCGAACCGCGTGCCTGTCGCCTGGTTCACCACGACCGCAGCGCGCGCGCCGTCTCGGTCGAGCGCGCACAAGGAGGTTGCGAACCATGGGATTCCGCGTGAGGCATTCGTGGAGCCATCTACGGGGTCGACCACGACGAGGATGTCCCGCTCGGCATGGTGCAGGCCGGACTCCTCGCTGAGCACGCCGAGCCCTGCGCCCAAGAGCACGTCGACCACAGCAGCGTCGGCCGCCTGGTCGCTGACGTACTGGCCCGGGTGCACCGCGTCTGGTGCCGGGCCCCAGTCGCCGAGAGCATCGAGGGCCCGGCGTACGGCATGGGTCGCGTCGTGCAGGACGGATAGCAGTGTCGAATCGTCGATGGTCGGACGCTACCGTCCCGGCCCATGCCCATCCGCGCGGCCACCGCAGACGACGCGGACGAGATCGGGTCGCTCATCCGCGAGCTGGCCGGCTACGAACAACTCGAACACAAAGCCGTCGCCACCGCCGATGACATTCGGCTTCACCTCTTCGGTCCCACTCCAGCGGCGTCGGCCTTGATCGCGGAGACGGACAACGGCGACATCGTCGGATTCGCCTTGTACTACACGACGTTCTCCACCTTCCTCGGACGCCCGGGCATCTGGCTGGAAGACCTGTTCGTGCGCCCTCAGTATCGGGACCAAGGACACGGGCTCGCACTGTTGCAGCGCCTGCGCGCGCAGACCGACGGACGGGTCGAATGGGCGGTCCTCGACTGGAACCAACCGTCCATCGACTTCTACCGACAGTTGGGCGCCGAGCCGGTCGAGGGCTGGACCCGGTATCGGTGGCGACACCTATCCTGACCGGCCGTGGCAGTCATCGATGTGGCCGGCTATGTGGCAGACCTGAAGGCGCACGCCGTCGACCATGGTTTCCATGTGCACGATGAACGGCATCTGGTAGAGACGTACTCGCTCCGCCAGATGTGGGAGGTGGACGTCCATCCCGAGGAGGGCTGCGGCGGGCCGCTGGACGTGCACTTGGCCTTGGAGGTCGACCCCCGCGTGCTGCTCGCCTTTGAAGACGTCGTGGTCGACTTGCCGGAAGACGTCGAGCCGCCCGACGAGTTCCACTTCCCCATCACCTTCTCGTGGGCCCTTCCGCCGTTGCCAGTGGCTCCTGACCTCTTGCAGCTTCACCTCGAGCTTGCGGGCATCGGCGGCGTCGACCTGCCGCTCGAAGTGTCGGCCATCGACTCGTTCCCGTCGGCCACCGACGCGCCCGAGCGGCGGATCACGATTCTGGCCAAGCAGCCGGTGTCGCTGGCCCGCATCCTGGCCGGCGAAGAGACGCTTTTGTGCGACGTGCTCGAACGGTGCATGGACGTGAGCCAGTATCTGTTGGAGCGAGCCCCCGCCTGGTTGGGCGACTAGCGCACTGTTGCGCGGGTCGCCGCCGCTACAGGTAGCCCGCGTTGGGCTTGGGCTCGTCGGTGTTCGACCCCGCCGTCCCGTCGACCGGCTGGTCGGGCCCGTCCTCGAACAGGACGTGGCCGCCAAACTGCGCCTGCAACTCGGGCCCGATCTTGTCAGCGATGCGGCCGATGATCGTGCACGCGTTGCCCAGCTCCTCGGCATCGAGCGTGTCGGCCACCAGCTCCGTGGCCACGACGACCTGTCGATCAACGACGTAGGCGCGGGCATAGGCAATGTGGGCGTTGATGTCGTTGACCGCGGTGAAAAGCTTGGCTGAGCGCTTGGCGTCGCGCAGGGCGACGGAGAAGACCTGGACGGTGGGCGACAGCTCGTTCATGAGGCGCACGTAATACCCAGCACTGCGGTAGCGGAGCGGGTAGTCGCCCTCGGGGTCGGGCGCCAGGTCGGGAATGTTGAAGCCCTCCCGGAGCAGCTTCTCCAGGTACGGGCGGATGCGGTCGAGTCGTCCCACGAGACAAAGGTAACCGGGTCTGCCGCGGGGGACCCGGTGGTCCTCTGGTGCGGTGGTCCGTCGTGCGGTGTCGGGTGGTGGCGAGGTGGGTGGCGGGCTGGTTGCGCTGGCTGGTGGCGGGCTGGTGCGAGTCGCTGCGGGGCCGTCTGAAGCGCCGACCCCCGCTGCTATCGTGCTCCGGACGCTTTCCGGGGTAGCTCAATCGGCAGAGCAGCGGACTGTTAATCCGTTGGTTGAGAGTTCGAGTCTCTCCCCCGGAGCTGCGCACCGCCTTCGGGGCCGTAGCTCAGTGGTTAGAGCAGGGGACTCATAATCCTTGGGTCGGAGGTTCGATCCCTCCCGGCCCCACCATCACCTGTGTTGGTCGCCTCGACCCACGTCTCGAAATGGTCGTCGTCTGACCCAACGGACTCAAGGATCGGCGACCATGGCGCTGCGAGACGTGCAGCGCGTTCGTTGACGAACCCTGGCGCCCCTAGGAGTACGAACCCGGCTACGGGTCCCGTAGGTCGCTGGATCGGACGACGCTTACGACTCCAAGGTCGCGGCGTACCGAATCGGTGGTGTCGTCGACCAACACCGAGACTCCAACGAGCGATCCGCCCAGACGATGCACCAACCTTGACACGGTCCGGGCCTGGCTACCGGTCTGGATCCAGTCGTCCACCAGCAACAGCCTGTCGCCCGGTCGAATGGCAGTACGGCTGATGCGGACGTCGATCAGGCGGCCGCGCCAGTCTGGCTCAGTGCCGAGTTCCGTATCCGCGCCTGGGTGCATCGATCCCGGCTTGCGGGCCAGCACCAGACCCAGCCCAAGTTCCCGGGCCGCCAGGGCACCAAGCACGAACCCTCGGGCCTCAAGGGCGACGACTGCAGTGACGGCCGCATCCCGAAAGGGGGCGGCGAGTGCTGGACCGAGCGCGGCGAGCACGTCCGGGTCCAGGAACACCGGCGCGAAGTCGGCGTGACCACCGTTCCACCGAAACGACCGTAACAGCAGACGACGGGCGCCCTCGTCCGCCGTCATGATGGCCGGCCGGCGCTGGTGGGCAGCCAGGTCCGCAGCTTCGTGGCCAGGCTGTCACGGTCCAACGCGACGACGTCGGCGGTATCCAGATCGACGACGACCTGCGCGTGCGGCGGGTCGACGACGAGGGACGGCATGGCGATCATCTTTGCCCCGCCACCCTGCCTCCCACCGACCCTGGGCGGCCGGTGTCTGGAGGACATGGCCTGCGGATTCGACGGGCTATGTCCTCCAGCCGGCGAAAAAGGGTGACCGCGGGGCGGTTGAGGGCGGTTGGTGGCCCGGCCGGGTCTATGCCTTCGGATACCCTGCGCAAGCGGCGTTGTGCGTTGAGACCCCAGCGAGAGTGCGCCCTGCGAACCAAAGGCCTCGATGCATGGACAACCTCGGCGGCGCTGACGGGCCCTCGGTCAGCCACTCCTTCGCCGCCATCGCCCAACACCTCTATGTCTCAGAGGACGTTGACGAAACCCTCGAAGCCGTGGCCGCGGGTGCCAGCCGGGCCATCCCCGGCTGCGACGTGGCCAGCATCACCCTGTTGGAGGACGGCAGGCTCCGCACCCCGGCCGCCACCGACCCCCGGGCCGTGGCCGCCGACGAGTTGCAGTACTCCCTCCAGCAAGGCCCCTGCTACACGGCCGTCACCTCCGAAATGGCCGTCTACACGCCCGACCTCTCGACGGACGAGCGCTGGCCGCAGTTCTCGCGCCGGGCTGCGGAACTGGGCTTCGGCAGCCTCCTCTCCTATCGCCTGATGGCCAGGGGCGAGTCGACTCTGGGCTCCATCAACCTCTACGGCCTCCGCCCCCAGTCCTTCTCCGAGCAGTCCCGGCACTTTGGCGCCATGTTCGCGGCCTTCACCGGAGCCATGGCCCACGCCGCTCGACGCCACACCGGCCTGCTCGACGCCATCCAGTCGCGCGACGTCATCGGCCAGGCCAAGGGCATCTTGATGGAGCGTCATCGGGTGACGGCCGAGGAGGCCTTCGACACCCTGCGCATCGAGTCGCAACGACTCAACGTCAAGCTGCGCGACCTGGCCGCGCACCTGTCGGCCACTGGCGAACTGCCGGGTTCCGGCCAAACGCCGAGGGCATTGCGCCTCGACTCGTCCTCCTAGCAGTCCTCGCCCACGCTGTCGGCGCGGGTCCGCCAGTCCCCGGCGCCTGTCGCCGGCGCCGGCGCCGATGCAATGCTGAGGGGCATGGAGACCAACACGCAGACCAACGCCCCAACCGTCTGGCCCGCGCTTCGCTATGCCGACGCCAAGGCGGCCATCCGGTTCCTGGTCGACGCCTTCGGATTCCAAGAGACCCTCGTCGTGCCCGGGGAAGGCGAAGGCGAGCCCGGCGCCGAGGGCAAGGGCGCCCGGGACGTGGTCCACGCCGAGCTGCGCTGGCCCGAGGGGGGAGGCGTCATGCTCGGGTCCACCGAGTTCACCGAGGGCGTGCACGCGGAACTCCCTGCGGGCTCGGCGTCCGTCTACGTGGTGACCGACCAGCCCGACGCCCTCTTCGAACGGGCCACGGCCGCGGGCGCGGCCGTCGTGCAGGGCCTGCGGGACGAGGACTACGGCTCGCGCGGCTTCACCGTGCGCGACCCCGAGGGCAACTACTGGAGCTTCGGCACCTACCGGGGCGTCTAGGGCCTTGGCCGCATCGAAGAAGCCGGTCGCCGTCTACCTCGAAGTCGGGGCCAAGAAGACCTTCGCCTGCACCCTGGACTGGCCGGGCTGGTGCCGGGCGGGCAAGGGCGAAGACGACGCCCTCGAAGCGTTGGCCGCCTACGCCGAGCGCTATCGAGGCGTGGCCAAGACCGCGGGCCTGGACTTCGCGTACCAGCCGGACACCGTCCAGTTCGATGTGGTCGAGCGGGTGCCGGGCTCGGCCACCACCGACTTCGGCGCGCCGGGCGAGGTGCCCAAGGCCGACGCGGCCCGCCTCACCCCGACCCAAGCCACGCGCCTGGCCTCCTTGGTCGACGCAGCCTGGAAGACGCTCGACCGGGTGGCCAAGACCGCGCCCGCCGAGTTGCGCAAAGGGCCCAGGGGCGGCGGGCGGGACAGGGACAAGATGCTCGACCACGTGAACGATGCCGAGGTCGCCTACGCCCGCAAGCTCGGCATCAAGAACGTGGCCCATCCCACACTCCGAAAGGAGATCGCCAAGGTGCTGGCTGCGGCCCGAGCCGCGGAGCCCGAATCCGAGAAGGGATGGCCGCCCCGCTATGCGGCTCGGCGCATCGCCTGGCACGTCCTCGACCACGCGTGGGAGATGCAGGACCGCTCCACGCCCTGATCGGGTCGCGGGCCGGCAACTTCAACAGCCGATACAGCGCGAGCGAGAAGCGCTCAGCAGGCCTCGGCCGAGTCGTCCACGTCGTCGGCCCATTCCCGCAAGCGGGTCAAGCTGCGCGACAGCAGCCGCGACACCTGCATCTGACTGATCCCAACGCGGGTTGCGATCTCCGACTGGCTCATCTCGCAGCCGAAGCGCAGCCACACGATGCGCTGCTCGCGCTCAGGCAGTCGGCGCAACATGCGGTGCACGACGTCGCGGTCGTCGGCCTGGCCCACCTCACCCATCTCGACGGGCACGTCGAGCGAAGGCCCGTCCTCGCGGGTGGGCGCGTCGATGGACGAGACCCTGCGGGCGTGCTGCAGCTCGATGGCCTCGGCCACCTCGTCGATGGTGATCCCCGCGGCCGCGGCCACCTCGTGCAGCGTGGGTGACCGGTGCAACTCGTTGGACAGATCGTCCAGCACGCGGGACACCTCGAGGTAGCGCTCTTGGAGATGGCGAGGCACCCGCATGCCCCACGTGCTGTCCCTGAAGTAGCGCTTCAACTCGCCGCTGATGGTGGCCCACGCGTAGGTCGTGAAGGCCACGCCACGGTCGGGCTCGAAGCGCTCCAACGCCTTCAGCAATCCGATCATGGCCGTCTGCTGGAGGTCCTCCGGGTCACCCGCCCGATCGGAGAGTCGAGCCACCATGCTGTACGGGAGCCGCTCGTAACGGCGGACCAATTCGTCCCGCAAGGCAGGCTCGCGGGTCTGGAAGTAGCGCTCGTGCAGGTCGGGCAACTGCGCCTCCACCGTCGGCGTCAAGGTGGGCGCCACTCAGACGCGGTCCGGTTGGATGGCGATGACGTAGTCCATGCCCGTGATCTCGAGCACCTTGCGGATGGATGGCGAGGGATGGTCGAGCACGACGTCCACCTGCATGAGGCGGGCGCGCTTCGACGCACCGACGATGACGCCCAGCGCGGTGCTGTCGATGAAGGTCACGCCCGAGAGGTCGACGATCACGCAGTCGGGTTCCTGGTTGACCGCGTCCATCAGCATCTGGCGGAAGGCGGGGGCGGTGGCCACGTCCAGCTCGCCTGTGGGGCGCACGACGGCAGCCTGCTGATGGTGGTGGCGAAGGCTCGGGGCGCGAAGTGCGTCTGACATGAGCCATCCTCTCTCTGGCGACAAAGGCACCCGGAGCCAGAGGTGAGCGGGGAAAGGGAACGTCCGCCAGCCGCATCCTCAGTCGCCGAGATGCGGGCTGCGTGCTCAACCCGAAACACAGCCTACCCGCGATCCTCATTTCGAGAACCCGTTCGAAAGCGATTTGTGCGCACCAAGGCTGGTGTCCGGCCTGCCTGCCGGGGTAAGAACGGGCCCATGAGATTCCGAGTGGGACTGGTGGCGGGATTCGGTGCGGGGTACTACCTGGGCACGATGGCGGGCCGGGAGCGCTACGAGCAGATCAACCGCATGGTCAAAAAGGTCAAGCGCAGCGAGGCCTACGACACGGCCAGCGACAAGGCCAAGGCCGTCGTCGACCTGGGCGTCGAGCGGGCCCGCGATCTGGTCGAGTCCAAGATCGGCAACGGGAATGGGAACGGCGAGTCGCCCGATGTCGGCGCCGACCCGTACCTGCGCACCACGCCCGACCACTAAGCGCCGCGGTCCGCGCTCAGCGCGCCGGCACAGCGACACGGCCCAAGCCGACAGCGCCGCTTGCTACTCCTCGTCGAGGTAGTCGCGCAGGCGCTGTGAGCGGATGGGATGGCGCAGCTTGGCCAGCACCTTGGACTCGATCTGGCGGATGCGCTCCCGGGTGACGCCGAACTCCTTGCCCACCTCTTCGAGGGTGCGCACCTGCCCGTCCTCCAGGCCGAACCGCAGCCGCACGACCTGACGCTCCCTGTCGGTGAGGTCGTCGAGGGCGTCGCGGATGGCCTCGTTCAGCAAGGCCCGGGCCGCGGCGTCGGCGGGCACGATGGCGGCCTCGTCCTCGATGGTGTCCGAGAGGGAGAAGTCCTCCTCCTCCCCCATCGGCTGCTCCAACGACACCGTGTCCTGTCCGATGCGCAGGATCTCGCGCACCCGCGCAGGCGACATCTCGAGGCGGAAGGCCAGTTCCTCGACCGTGGGCTCGCGTCCGAACTCCTGGAGCAACTGGCGCTGCACTCGACCGACCTTGTTGATGGTCTCGACCATGTGCACGGGGATGCGGATGGTGCGGGCCTGGTCGGCGATGGCCCGGGTGATGGCCTGTCTGATCCACCACGTGGCATAGGTCGAGAACTTGAAGCCCTTGGTGTAGTCGAACTTGTCGACGGCGCGCATCAGGCCGAGGTTGCCCTCTTGGATGAGGTCGAGAAAGGCCATGCCCCGGTTGCGATAGCGCTTGGCGATGGACACGACCAGACGCAGGTTGGCCTCGATCAACAGGTCCTTGGCCTTGCGCCCGTCGGCCACTGTCTTCTGCTCGGCTCGTCGGTCGTCACGCGGCACCGAGTCGATCGAGCCGTACTTGACGGTCAGCTCCTCGAGCCGCTCCCCGGCGTGCAGACCGGCCTCGATGCGTCGGGCCAGCAGCACCTCCTCCTCGCCGGAGAGCAGCGGGACCTTGCCGATCTCCTTTAGGTACATGCGCACGGGGTCGGCCCCGCTGCCCGCACGCGACTCCAAGTCGGCCAGGCGTTCCGCCGCCGTCTCCGGGTCGATGACCCGCGCCACACGCGCCGGGCGGGGCACGGGTACGCGCACAGGTGCAGGGGCGGCCTCGGGGACCAGCTCTTCCGGCGCCAGCTCCTCGGGGGCCAGTTCGGCGTCGACGTCGGGCTCATCGGCGACGTAGGCGACGCCCGCGGCCCGCACCTTTGCCACTACGTCGAGGATGACGTCGGGCGTCAGCTCCACCGACTTCAGCACCAGGACGAGGTCGTCCATGGTGAGGACGCCGCGCTCTCGGCCTTGAGCGAGCAGGTCGTCCCACTCGGAGGAAGGGACGTCCGCGGGCACCTCCTCCGGCACTGAGAGCGACAACTCGCTCATGCAACCCCCTGACTGTTCTCGACAAGCCAGGCTACCAACCCCTTCGAAGCCTCGACTCGCGTGAGGGGCTCGCGCGTCTGCTCGATGGTGAGCTTCAGCCATCCGGTGATGGGCGACAGCTCGGGCGACAGCTCGGGCGCGGCGCGGGCGTCGGCCTCCAACTGGCGCAGCACGCGCTGGGCCGCGGCCGACACCAGCAGGGCGACCACGTCGTCGGCCTCGGCGTCGGTGTCCTCGACAGCCAGTCGGTGAAGCAGTTCTGCCGCGGCCGCGTCGGCCCGCTCAATGGCCTCGGCCAAGGTGGACGACGAGGCCAAGGCCACGAACGCGCTGCGGTGAAGGTCGTCCTCGAACAACAACTCGACGAGCACATCGGCCACCGCCTCGGGCCGGTGGATGGCCAGTCGCAGGGCCTCGATCTCGGGCGTGTCGCTGCGACGAGGCCGAGGTGTCGACGGGCCCGAGGGCGCGGGTCGGGCCCGCTTGCGCGTCGGGTCGAGGAACTCCCGGAGGCGGTCCGGGTCGATGCGGCAGCGATCGGCCACCTGCATGAGGTACTGGTCGCGCACGAGCTCGTTCGGGTGCTCGGCCACCACGGCCATGGCCGCTTCTGCGGCACGGGCCCGGCCCTCGGGTGCGCCCAGCGCGGCCTTGCCCAGCACCCGCTCGACCCGGAAGGCAAGGAAGGGCTTGGCCTCGGCCACCGCCTTCTGCAAGGCGGGCGGGTCGGTGCGGGCCACGTCGCCGGGGTCCTGCCCGGGAGGCAGCGCGGCCACGGCCACGTCCACCTCGTATCGCCGCTCCCACTCGTAGAAGCGCTCGGCCGCGGCCTGCCCGGCCGCGTCCGCGTCGTAGGCCAGCACGATGCGGCGGGCGAAGTTCTTCAACGTGCGGAAGTGCTCCTCGGCCAACGCCGTGCCGCACGTGGCCACCGCCCTCGGCACGTCGGCTCCGAAGAAGCCGATGACGTCCGTGTAGCCCTCGCACACCACGACCTCGCCTGCCCGCACCACGTCGTCCTTGGCCCAGTTGAGGGCGTAAAGCGTGCGGCTCTTGGAGTAGATCGGCGTCTCCGGCGAGTTCTTGTACTTGGGCCCGTCGGCGCCGGGCAGGATGCGCCCGCCGAAGGCGACCGGCTTGCCCGAGGGGTCGAAGATCGGGAACATGATGCGGGCCCGGAACGAGTCCTGCTGCCTGCCCCTGCGGTTCATGAAGCCCAGGCCCGTGTCCTTGAGCACATCCTCGGGCAGGTGCAGGGCCTTGCACAGCGCGTCCCAGTCGTCGGGCGCCCATCCGATCTTGAACCGGCGCACCACATCGCCGTCGTAGCCGCGCGAGCGGAGATAGCCCCGCGCCGCGGCCGCGTCGGCCGACGACAGCAGACGGTCGTGGTACCAGTCGACGGCCTTCTCCATGGCCTCGATGAGCCGCGTCCTGCGGGTGCGGTCCTTGCCCTCGGCCGCGTCGTCGTAGCGGAGCTGGATGCCCGCCCTGGCCGCCAGCCGCTCCACCGCCTCCACGAAGTCGAGGTGGTCCACCTCGCGGACGAACTTGATGATGTCGCCCGAGGCCTGGCAGCCGAAGCAGTAGTACAGCCCCTCCTCGGCGTTGATGGAGAACGACGGCGTCTTCTCGGCGTGGAACGGGCACAGCCCCTGCCAGCGCCGGCCCGACTTGCGCAGGGCGATGTGCTCGGACGCGATCTGGACGAAGTCGGTGGCGGCCTTCACCTTGGCCACGTCTTCGTCCACGATCCCCACGGGGGGCGACGCTAGCGCCGGGCCGGGTGGACCGAGACAGGGACCGGGACCGACGCGTTGGTGACGCGACGGGGTTGGGGGCGACGCCGTCGGCCGCTGCGAAAACCCCCCGATCGGGGGGTGCGAAATTCGCGACAAATCGCATTGAATGGGCCGGTGGACTTGAAGACGGCGGCGGCCAGACTGGGCGTGCACTACCAGACCGCCTATCGCTGGGTCCGGGAGGGGAGCCTGTCGGCCATGAAGATCGGGCCGACCTACGAGGTCGACCCGTACGAGATCGAGCGCCTGCTGCGTCAGCGCTCAGTCCCGGTGCCGCCCCCCATGCGCAGCCGCGTTCGCAGTTGGGACATGCACCTGTTGCGCCTCTACGACGCCTTGATCTCCGGGGACGAGCGCATGGCCCGACAGGTGGTCGAGCGGTTGCGTGATGGAGGGCAGGAGACGGTGGAGATCTGCGAGCGGCTCGTCACTCCCGCGCTGCGGCGGATCGGCGACGCGTGGGCCGAAGGGCACGTGAGCCTGGTCGAGGAGCACCGGGCGTCGGCCATGTGCACCCGGCTGTTGGCGGGCATCTCGGTGCACCCGCGGGGCAGGCCCCGCGGCGTGGCCGTGGTGACGACCGTGCCTGGGGAGGCGCACGAGCTGCCCGGGATGATGGCGTCCATGGCGCTGCGGGCCGACCGCTGGCAGGTCCACCACCTCGGCACGCAAGTGCCGTACGACCAGTTGGCCGCGCTGGTGCGGCGCGAGCGGGCCACCCTGGTGGTGCTGTCGGTGACGCACACGCGCGTGCAGCGCGACGCGCTCCACTGCGCCGACCGGGTGCGGCGCGAGTTGGGTGTGCGGGCTCTGACGGGCAGGCCGGGCGCCACCCTCACCGACCTGATCCATGGGGCCAAGCAAGCCGCCGCCGCCTGACCCCGCCTGCCCCTGCGGCCCACCCCCGCGACTTTTCCACAGCAGCAGGTGCTGTGGAAAAGTTCGAGGGGGGTTACGAGAGGTGGCGGGCGAAGAAGTCGAGCAAGATCTCGAAGCGCTCGATGCGATGGCGCGGCGCGCCGGCCCGGGTCAGTTCGTGGCTCTCGCCTGGGAACCGCACGTACTCCACCGGCTTGCCGAGCAGGCGCAACGCGATGAACAGCTCCTCGGACTGCTCGATGGGGCAGCGCAGGTCGTCCTCGGAGTGCAGGATCAGCACCGGCGTCTCGATCTCGCGCACATACGTCATTGGCGACTGCCGCCGGTACTCGTCCGGGTCGTCGATGTGGCGCGACCCGACGTAGTCCTCGAAGACAGTGGCGATGTCCGACGTGTGCTCCATGGTGAGCAGGTTGTTCACGGCCCGCTCCGAGCAGGCGGCTTTGAACCGCTTGGTATGCCCCAGCATCCACGTCGTCATGTAGCCGCCGTAGGAACCGCCCAGCACGCCGACGCGGTCTGCATCGATGAAGTCGAATGCGGCGGCCGCGTCGTCCACCACGGCCATGAGGTCTTCGTAGTCGACGCCGCCCCACCCTGAGCCGGGGTCGACCTTGGCCTTCGGGCCGCGGATGGCCCGGCCCCAAGCCTGCGAGTATCCGGACGAGCCGCGGGGGTTGGCGTACAGCACGACGTAGCCCGCGCCCGCCTGCACCTGGAACTCGTCGAACAGCCTGTTGCCGTACTGCGTGAACGGCCCGCCGTGGATGTTCAACAGGGTCGGGTACCGCTTGCCCTCCTCGAAGCCCGCGGGCCTGATGACCCACGCCTCCACCTCGGTGCCGTCGGCCGACGTGGCCGTGAACCGCTCCGGCGCCTGGATGGCGCGTGACGCGCTGAACGGCGCGCCGATGTCGGTGATCCTGCGGTCGGTCCCGTCGGCGTCGATCACGAACAGCTCGGGCAGGGCTGTGGCCGTCCCCGCCGTGAAGGCCACCACGCCGGCGCGCACGTCCCACCCGGTGATGGTCCGGTCCCCGCCCGCCAACTGCTCGGGCTTGCCAGAGCCGTCCGCGCCGACCCGGTACAGGTGGGTGTTGCCCGAGTCCTCGATGCCGAAGACCACGTCGTCGCCGTCCCAGATGGGCTCGCGCGCCCCGCCCACGTACGGCCCGCAGTTGCGGTCGAGGCTGGCCGTCAACACGGCCCCGTCTCCCCCCTCGGACCCCATCACGCCGACTTGCGTGTGGGTCGGGTTCACCGACGGATGGCCCTGGAGAAAGGCGATCCTGCTGCCGTCGGGGGACCATGACGGGCGGTCGTACTCCAACTCCGTCGGGGTCAGGCGCTCGGGGTCGGAGCCGGGCTGGTCGACGGCAACGCGGAACAGGTCGACGGCCCGGTCGATGTCCCAGTCCTCATGGCGCGGGGATGCGAAGGCGATGAAGCGTCCATCCGGCGACCAGCCCAGTCCGCTGTCGTCCTGCTCGCCGAAGGTGAGCTGCACGGGCTGGGCGTCGCGCTCGACGTCGCACACGAACAGGTGGCGGGGCCGGTCGATGGTCCAGCCCACCGAGTCGAGCCGAAAGAAGAAGCGCTCGATGCGACGGGGCGGCTGATCCTTGGCCTTCTTCTCCTCGTAGCGCGGGTGGCGGACGCGTGCCGTATAGGCCAGGCGGGTGCCGTCGGGCGACCAGGCGATGTCCTCGAAGTCCTCCTTGGACGCGGCGACGGCGCGCACCTCGCCGCCGATCCCGAAGGGGATGACCATGAGCTGATAGCCGTCGTCGCCCCGCTTGGAGGAAAAGGCGAGGAAGCGGCCGTCCGGCGACCACCGGGCCCGTTGGTCTCGGCCCTCGCCCTGGGTGAAGGGCCGAGGCCTGGTCGACCCGTCCGTGTCGGCCAGCCATATTCGGCTGCGGTAGTCGTTGGCCTCGATGTCGACGGTGGTGACGGTGAAGGCGATGGTGCGGCCATCGGGCGAGATGCGGGGGTCGCCCACGTCGATCAGCGAGGCCACATCCGCAGGCTGCATCGGCCGCACGTCCCCCACGCCGTCCCCCATTACGCCGTTCCCGAAGGGCCCCGGCCTGCGCCCAGCACGGCTTGGGCTGCGGCCAGGCGGGCGATGGGCACGCGGAACGGCGAGCAGCTCACGTAGTCGAGCCCGGCTGCGTAGAACTGCTCGATGGACTCGGGGTCGCCGCCGTGCTCACCGCAGACGCCGAGCTTGATGGTGGGATGCGCGGCCCGGCCCCGCTCCGAGGCCAGCATCACCAACTCGCCCACGCCGCCGGGGTCCATGGTCTCGAACGGGTTGCGCTTGAGCAGCCCCTGCTCCAGGTAGGCCGACATCATGCGGCCCTCCACGTCGTCGCGGCTGAAGCCGAACGTCATCTGGGTGAGGTCGTTGGTGCCGAAGGAGAAGAAGTCGGCCACCTCCGCGATCTCATCTGCTCGCAGGGCGGCGCGCGGCGTCTCGATCATGGTTCCGATGAGGACCTTCACGCCCTTCTTCTTGGCCCCCTTGGTGGCCTCCTTGATGGCCCCTTCGACCCAGCTCCGAGCCAGGCGCAGCTCCTCGCGGGTGACGGTGAGCGGGATCATGATCTCGACAATGGGCTTGCCCCCCTTCGCCACCCGCTCGGCCGCCGCCTCCATGAGGGCCCGGACCTGCATGGCATAGAGCCCTGGCTTCACCACGCCGAGGCGCACGCCCCTGGTGCCGAGCATGGGGTTGAACTCGTGCCACTGCTGGGCCGCTTGGTACAGCTTGCGCTCCTCGGCGCTGAGCCCCGACGTGGCCTCCTTCACGGCCAGCTCCTGCACCGAGGGAAGGAACTCGTGCAAGGGCGGGTCGAGCAGCCGGACCGTGACCGGCAGTCCGTCCATGGCTTCGAGGATCTCTTCGAAGTCGGCCTTCTGGACCTTGCGCAACTCCTCCAGCGCGGCCTGCTCGTCCTCGGCGTTGTCGGCCAGGATCATGCGGCGCACGACCGGAAGGCGGTCCTCGCCCAGGAACATGTGCTCGGTGCGGCACAGGCCGATGCCCTCGGCGCCGAACTGGCGGGCGTTGGCCGCGTCGGGCCCGTTGTCGGCGTTGGCCCGCACGGCCAGCTTGCCCTTGCGCACCTTGTCGGCCCACTGGAGGATGGTCTCGAACTCGGCGGGCGGCTCGGCCGACGACAGTTGCTGTTCGCCCACCACCACTGAGCCGGTGGTGCCGTCGAGCGAGATGACGTCGCCCTCGTTGACGGTGACGCCGTTGACGGTGAACGACGAGCCCGAGATGCGGATGGCCTCCGCGCCCACGACGGCGGGCTTGCCCCACCCGCGGGCCACGACGGCGGCGTGGCTGACCAGGCCGCCCCGTGCGGTGAGGATGCCCTCGGCCACGATCATCCCGTGCACGTCCTCGGGGCTGGTCTCGCTGCGCACGAGTACGACCTTTTCGCCCCGGTCCGCGGCGTCGGCGGCCGCGTCGGCCGTGAAGTAGGCCTTGCCCACGGCCGCGCCCGGCGACGCGGCCAGCCCCTTGGTGAGGACCTTCACGTTCTTGTTGGCGAACTGCGGGTGCAGCACCTGGTCGAGGTGCTCGGCCGTGATGCGCTGGAGCGCCTCTTCATGGGAGATGCGCAGGTCCTTCTTGCGGGTCATGTCCACGGCCATGCGCAGCGCGGCCGCGCCGGTGCGCTTGCCCACGCGCGTCTGGAGCATCCAGAGCTTGCCCTGCTCGATGGTGAACTCGGTGTCGCACATGTCCTTGTAGTGCTTCTCGAGCCGGTCGAAGATGGCGAGCAGTTCCTTGTAGATCTTGGGGAAGCGGTCGCGCAGGGCGCTGAGGGGCAGGGTGTTGCGGATGCCTGCGACCACGTCCTCTCCCTGGGCGTTGATGAGGAAGTCGCCGTACGCGCCTTGGGCGCCGGTGGCCGGGTCGCGGGTGAAGCCCACGCCGGTGCCGGAGATGTCGTCCCTGTTGCCGAACACCATGGCCTGAACGTTCACGGCCGTGCCCAGGTCGTGCGGGATGCGCTCGCGCACGCGGTAGGCGATGGCCCGCGGGCCGTTCCAACTGCGGAACACGGCCTCGATGGCGCCTCGCAACTGCTGCTGCGGGTCCTGCGGGAAGGGCTTTTTGGTGTGGCGCTTGACCAGGCCCTTGAACTCCTCGGTCAACTCCCGCAACGCATCGGCCGGGATGTCGGCGTCGGACTTGGCGCCCGCGTTCTCCTTGGCCTTGTCGAAGGCCTCGTCGAACTCCTCGCCGGGCAGGCCCAGCACGATGCGGCCGTACATCTGGACGAAGCGGCGATAGGAGTCGAAGGCGAAGCGCTCGTCGTCCGTCTGCTTGGCCAGGCCGAGCACGGACTGGTCGTTCAAGCCCAGGTTCAAAACAGTGTCCATCATCCCGGGCATGGAGAACTTGGCCCCGCTGCGCACGCTGACCAGTAGCGGGTCGGCCGCGTCGCCCAGCCGCTTGCCCATGGACTTCTCCAGCTTGCGGACCTGCTTGGCGATCTCGCCGTCGAGCCCGTCCGGCCAGCCCCCATCCATGTAGGCCCGGCAGGCGTCGGTGCTGATGGTGAACCCGGGCGGGACCGGCAGTCCCAGCACCGAGGTCATCTCGGCCAGGTTGGCGCCCTTGCCGCCCAGCAGGTCCTTGAGGTCCTTCGGGGCCTTGCGATGCTTGTGGTCGAAGGCGAAGACATAGGCCATGGGCGGGCAGCCTACCTATCCGTCAAAACCCCCCTCACGCCCACGATCACTCCCCTGCGCACCGACCCCCGCGCACCCCCCGCGCCCAGCCCTCTGCGCTTCTGGGCACCAAAACTTGCCCATAGGACAAGAAAAGGTGCCCAGAACGGATAAGGCAGCGCGGAACAGAGGGGGGGGGCGGGTGGGGCGGGGGTTAGCCCGAGAGGCGGGTGCGGAGTTCGTCGACCAGGGCGTCGATGGGGACGCGCACCTGGTCGAGCGAGTCACGGTCGCGGATGGTGACGGCCCGGTCCTCCAGCGTCTCGAAGTCGACGGTGATGCAGAACGGCGTGCCGATCTCATCCTGACGCCGGTAGCGCCTGCCGATGGACTGGGTCTCGTCGTAGTCCACCATCCAATGCGGCTGGAGCAACGAGAGCACCTCGCGCGCCGTCGGCGTCAGCGTGTCCTTCTTCGACAGCGGGAGCACGGCGGCCTTGAACGGGGCCAGCCGATGGTGCAGCCGCAGCACGGTGCGGGCCTCGCCGCCGACCTCGTCCTCGGTGTACGCGGCGATGAGAAAGGCCATCATCGTGCGGGTGGCGCCCGCGGCGGGCTCGATCACGTACGGCACGTAGCGCTCGCCCGACGCCTGGTCGAAGTACTCGAGCTTCTCGCCCGACGCGGCCGCGTGCGCCTTCAGGTCGAAGTCGGTGCGGTTGGCGATGCCCTCCAACTCGCCCCATCCCCACGGGTACATGAACTCGACGTCGGCCGTGCCCGCCGAATAATGCGACAGCTCCTCGGCGTCGTGATGGCGCAGCCGCAGCTTGTCGGCGGGCATGCCCAAGTCGGTGTACCAGCGCATGCGGGCGTCGCACCAGTACTCGAACCACTGCGCGCCCTCGGCGGGCGGGACAAAGAACTCCATCTCCATCTGCTCGAACTCGCGGGTGCGGAACACGAAGTTGCCCGGCGTGATCTCGTTGCGGAACGACTTGCCCATCTGGGCGATGCCGAACGGCGGCTTCTTGCGCGACGTGTTCAACACATTGGCGAAGTTGACGAACATGCCCTGGGCCGTCTCCGGCCGCAGGTAGGCCACGTTGGCGTCGTCCTCCACCGGGCCCACGAACGTCTTGAACATGAGGTTGAACTGACGGGCCTCGGTGAACGAGTCCTTGGCTGCGCAGTTCGGACACGTCGTGGGGTCCTCGAGCTGGTCCTCCCTGAAGCGCTCGTTGCATTTGCGGCAGTCGACCAGCGGGTCGGTGAAGTTGGCCAGATGGCCCGATGCCTCCCAAATGCGGGGCGCCGAGAGGATGGCGGCATCCAGGCCGACAACGTCGTCCCTGCACTGCACCATGGCCCGCCACCACGCCTCTTTGACGTTGCGCAGCATGAGGATCCCCAGTGGCCCATAGTCATACGTGGACCGGAACCCGCCATAGATCTCGGCGGAGGGGAAGACGAAGCCGCGTCGTTTGCACAGGTTGACGACCTGCTCCATCAGTTCCGGCTCAGGCATGACGGCGCAGGTTAGCGGGGGGCCGCAAGGCGCCGCCCTCTCCTTTGCACCGCCGACTAGTCGGACCGGGCAGTTCCGAAATTAGTCATTCACAGCACCACCCGATCGCCCCAGACTCGTCAAGGTGAAGGCGTGCGACGCGGGTGGGGACGCGTCAGGAGGTCATGCGGTGGGTGCTCGAGGGGATGACGAGGGCTCCGGCACGGTGCCCCAGGCCACCCTCAGCGAACTCCTCGCCATGGAGCGGCGCAGGGCCGACTCGGCCGAGCAGCGCCTTCGCAGTCAGACCATGTTGTTCGCCGAGGCCGAGCACAAGATGAAAACGACGCTGGCCGTCATCACCGGTTGGGCCACCACGCTGGACGAGAGCTGGGACAAACTGCCCGACGAGTTGCGCCGACAAGGCGTGACCGCCATCCGCCGCAACGCGCAGGACTTGGCCGAGCAGGCGGGCAGGCTGCTCGACGACGCCCGAGCCGAGATCACCGCCCTCGACCTGGACCCGGTCCGCCTCGATCTGGCCGAGATGCTCGAAGGCGTGACCACGCTGTTCGGCGGCGTGTCGCGGGCCCATGAGGTCCGCTTCGAGCGCGAGAACGGCGAGACGTGGGCATGGGTCGACCCGGCCGCGCTGCAACAGGTACTCGGCCACTTGATCGAGAACGCGGTGAAGTACTCCCCCGACGGGGGCTGCATCACGTTGCGGGTCCGCCCCGACGACGACCACGCCGTGCTCAGCGTGACCGACGAAGGCGTGGGCATCCCGGCCGAAGTCGACCTGTTCGCCGCCTTCCAGCGGGGCGAGGACGAGTCGACCCAAGGCGCGGGCCTCGGCCTCTACATCGTGCGCAACCTGGTGCAGAACATGGGCGGCCGGGTCGCGGCCCATCGCAACGAGGACGGGCCCGGCTCCACGTTTGTCATCACACTGCCTGGCGCGTAGCGCGAACGCCTCAGGAGCGGTCGAGCACGTGCAGCGAGCGCAGCCTGCGCTCCAAGTGCTGTTCCAGCGAGTGGGCGGCCAAGTGCTCGACCTCGTGCGTGGCCGGACCGGCGGGCAGCGTGAGCACCGCGGCCAGCCCGCCGCCCAGGATGGCGCGGATGACGTTCAGCGCGTCCGACGAGATGGGTATGCCTCGACGGCAGTCGCGGCACAGCGCCCCGCCCTCGCCCAAGTCGAAGGCCTCCAACGGCCCGTCCGACCCGCACGCCGCGCAGACGTCAAGCACGGGGTGGGCGCCTTCGAGCGAGAGCAGCTTCCAGAAGAACGCGGCCACCATCATCGGGCTGTCCCCCGCGGCCAGCGCCCGCAGCGCGCCCACGAGCATCTGGTAGAGGCGAACGTTGGCCTCGCCCTCTTGGGCCACCTGGTCGACTGCCTCCAACAGCGACGTGGCCTTGGCCACCCGGTCCAAGTCCTCGCGCACGGCCCGGAAGTGGTCCAAGGTCTCGGCTTGCGTGACGACGTCCAGCTCGCGGCCCTCGTACAGCAGGAGGCTCACATGGGTCATGGGCTCGAGCCGTCCGCCGAAGCGGCTCTTGGTCTTGCGCACGCCCTTGGCCACGGCCCTGACCTTGCCCCGGCCCTGGGTCACGAAGGTGACGATGCGGTCGGCCTCGCCCAGCTTGATGGTGCGCAACACGACGCCTTGGTCGCGGTAGAGGGGCGACCCCGTCCGGACCGAGCGCACCGCTAGTTCTCCAGCCCGCCGAAGCGACGGTCCCTGCGCTGGAACTCGCGGATGGCCTCAAGCAGATGGCCGCGTCGGAAGTCGGGCCACAGCACGTCGGTGAAGACCAACTCGCTGTAGGCCAACTCCCACAAGAGGAAGTTGGAGATGCGGAACTCGCCCGACGTGCGGATCACCAGGTCGGGGTCGGGCATGTCCGGGTGGTACAGGTGGGCCCTGATGGCCTTCTCGTCCACCTTGGCCGCGGGCGTGCCCGCCTCCATCAAGGCCCGCACCGCGTCCACGATCTCGGCTCTGCCCCCGTAGTTGAAGGCGATGGTCAACGTCATGCGCCGGTTGTGGGCCGTGCGGGCCACCGAGTCGTCCATGCGCTTCAGCAGCCGCTTGGGCACGCGCCAGTCGCGCCGGCCAGAAAAGCGCACGCGCACGCCCATGGCGTCGAGCTCGTCGACCCGCCGCACGAGAAGGGACTCGTTGAAGTTCATGAGGAAGCGGACCTCGTCCACCGGCCGCCGCCAGTTCTCGGTGGAGAAGGCGTAGACGGTGAGCCACTTCACGCCCACGTCGACCGCGCCCTCCACTGCGTCGAACAAGGCCTCCTCGCCCGCGGCGTGGCCGTCGGTTCTGCGCAGGCCGCGCTTTTGGGCCCAGCGCCCGTTGCCGTCCATCACACAGGCGATGTGGACGGGCAGGCGCGTGGTGTCGATCCCGTCCAAGTCCACGGCCCGACGGTACTTGCTGCTAGGCGACGAGCGGCGCCACCTCGGCGCCGATCAGGGCGATGTGATCCAGGTCGGCCAGGTCGAGCACCTGGACGTACGCGCGCGACGCGCCTGCGTCCTGAAACCCTTGCAGCGCTTGGGCGATCTGCTCGGGCCTGCCCGCCAGGTCGATGCGTTCGACCGGCCTGCCGATGGCCTCGGCCCGGCGGGCGATCTCGGCCTCGTCGCGCCCGCAGCACACGGTGAGGGCGGCTGACAAGGTCATGGTCGACGGGTCCCTGTCGGCCGACTCGCATGCGGCCCGCACCCGGTCGAACTGGGCCTTGGCCGCGTCGAGCGAGTGGAACGGCGTGTTGAACTCGTCGGCGAAACGGGCGGCCAGCCGCGGCGTCTTCTCCTTGCCCGCCCCGCCCAGGATGACGGGCGGACGGGGCTGTTGCACGGGCTTGGGCAGACCCGGGCTGTCGGCCAGCGAGTAATGCTTGCCGGTGAAGCTGAAGCCGTCGTGCGACCACAGCCCGGTGATGATCTCGAGCTGCTCCTCCAGCTTCTCGAAGCGCTCGGCAAACGTGCCGAAGGGGATGCCGTACGCGCTGTGCTCGGTCTCGAACCAACCCGTACCGATGCCCAGCTCGACCCGCCCGCCGCTCATGGCATCGACCTGGGCCACGGAGATGGCCAGCGGCCCAGGCAGACGGAAGGTGATGGACGTGACCATGGTGCCCAGGCGGATGCGGCTCGTCTCCCTGGCCAGGCCCGCCAGCGTGATCCACGAGTCGGTGGGCCCTGGCCGTCCGTCGCCCGGCCCCATGCGCAGGTAGTGGTCGGAACGGAAGAAGGCGTCGAAGCCCGCGTCCTCGGTCGCCTTGGCCGCGGCGAGGAGCTGGTCGTAGCTCGCGCCTTGCTGGGGCTCGGTGAAGATCCGCAGTTGCATGGGTGAGAGCCTTCCAGGCCGGGTACGCGCTGCGCATGGCGACCAACTGTCTGACGATCCACGTCCCGCCCGATGTGGTCTTCGCCGTCCTGGCCGATGGCCGCTCGTACGAGCACTGGCTGGTGGGCTGCAAGCGCATCCGCGGTGTGGACGAGGGCTGGCCGAAGACCGGCACCAGGATTCATCACCGGGTGGGCGCGGGCCCGTTCACATTGGACGACACGACCAAGGTGGTCGAGTCGGAGCGCCCGGCCAGACTCGTGTTGGAGGCGAGGGCCCGGCCCATTGGGGTGGCCAGGGTCGACTTCACGCTGGAGGCCGAGGGCGAGCAGCACTGTCTCATCACCATGCAGGAGCATCCGGTGCGAGGGCCGGCCAAGTCGCTCCACAACCCGCTGTTCGAGGCCATGATCTCGGCCCGCAACCAGAAGTCGTTGAAGCAGTTGCGGGACTACGCCGAGTCGAGCGCGGTCAGCGCAGCCGGTCGGCCACAGCCCGCCACGGGCGACCCTGGCTGAGTGCGGCCCGGGCCGCGTTGGCCCCGCAAGCCCCGTGCACGCCGCCGCCCGGATGGGCCGAGGCCGAGGCCAGGTAGAGCCCGTCGACCGGCGTGCGGGCCGTGCCCAGTCCGGGCGTGGGCCGGAAGACGAGTTGCTGGTACAGGTTGGCGGTACCGCCGTTGAGGGCCCCGCCGACCAGGTTGGCGTTGCGCGACTCCAGGTCGGCCGGCCCCATCACATGGCCCGCCAGCACCCGGTCTCGAAAGCCGGGCGCGTAGCGCTCCATCACGTCCTCCATGGCGTCGGCGAAGGCGTCCAACTGTCCCGGCTCGAAGCGGGTCCCGAAGGGCACGTGGGTGTAGGCCCACGCCGTCCCCGTGCCCGCAGGCGAGCGGGTTGGGTCGGCCACGTGCATCTGGCCGACCAACAGGAACGGGTTGGCTGGCACCTGCTTCTTGGCCAGGGCCGCGGCCGCATCGGTGAGGTGGTCGAGGCTGTCGGCCAGGTGCACGGTGCCCGCCCGACGGGCCGGCTCCGCCGTCCACGGGATGTCGCCGTCCAATGCCCAGTCGACCTTCACCGTGCCGTTGTCGTATTCGAAGCGGCGCAGGTCGTCGCGCGTCCTGGCCGGCACCGCGTCGTGGGGCAGCAGGTGCTCGAACAGCACGGGCGCGCCCACATCGGCCAACACGGCCCGTCGGGCCCTGACCGTGTCGCCCGCGGCCGTCTGCACGGCCACGGCTCGTCCACCCACGACGGAGATGCCGACGACGGGCGTGTCGCACTGGACCTGTCCGCCCTTCGACACCAGCCTTCGCACCAGGGCGTCGGTCAGGCTGCCCGCCCCGCCTTCGGGGACGGGGAACCCGTGCTGTTGGCCCAGGCACGCGAGGAGCCAGCCGAAGATGCCGCTGCCGGGCGACTCCGGGGACAGGTCGGCGTGCAACGCGTTGCCGCCGAGCAGCAGGCCGCCGCCTTCGCCCTTGAACCACTCGGCTGCCAGCCTGCGCACGGGAAGCAGCCCGAGGCGGGCGACGGGCAAGACCTCTGAAGGACGGAGCCTGCCCAGCAGTCGGGCCGTGCCGCCCACCGGCGGGAAGGGGCTCAGCAGCGAGTCGACCATGGCGTCGCCGATGCGCTCCCATAGTCCGTAGAGGGCTCGCCATGCGTCGCCGTCGCCGGAGCCGGGCGAGAAGGCGTCGAGAGATGCGGCCGTCTCGTCCAGATCGGTGGACAAGGCCACACATCGGCCGTCCGGCGCGGGGTGGGCCAGCACCAGGGGCGACCGGCGCCACGTGAGGCCGAAGTCCTCCAGGCCCAGTCCGGCCAAGGTGGGCGAGGCCGCGGCCAGGGGATAGAAGGCGGAGAACAGGTCGTGGGTGAAGCCGGGCTTGGTCAGCGTGTCGCTGCTGCGCACGGCGCCGCCTGGTTCGGGCTGGGCCTCGAGGACCAGGACGTCCCATCCCGCGTCGGCCAGCAGGTTTGCCGCGACCAAGCCGTTGGGCCCGGCCCCGATGACGACGGCATCGGGCTCACTCAACCCCATAGACCCGCCTTTCTACCCACCCCCCCGACTTTTCCACAGCAGCAGGGGCTGTGGAAAAGATGAAAGGCGGGGGCGGGAGGGGCGTGGGGTCTACCCTCGGCCCATGCCCGGCACCGAGGTGGAGACCGCCCTTCGGCGCGTCACCGCGGCCCTGCCCGGCGGAGGCGAGGCCAGGGACGGACAGGCCCGGATGGCCGACGCCGTGGCCGCGGCCATCGAGGGCGGACGCCACCTCGTCGTGCAGGCCGGGACGGGCACGGGCAAGTCGCTGGCCTATCTGGTGCCCGCCATCCTGAGCGGCCGTCGCATCGTGGTGGCCACCGCGACCAAGGCCTTGCAGGACCAGTTGGCCGACAAGGACCTCCCCTTCCTCCAAGCCCAACTCGGGGCCGAGCACGCCTTCGAGTTCGCCGTCCTCAAAGGCCGGTCGAACTACTTGTGCCGCCAGCGCATGCGGGAGGTGGCGGGGGGCGACGACCAGCTCGAACTGGACGACGACGTAGGCCCGCTCGGGCGCGAGATCGCCCGGCTCATCGAGTTCGGCGCCGACTGCGTGTCCGGCGATCGGGCCGAGTTGAGCTTCGAGCCCCGGCCCAAGGCGTGGTCGAGCGTGAGCGTGAGCGCCATGGAGTGCCCGGGCGCGGCCAAGTGCCCGAGCGGGGCCGAGTGCTTTGCCGAGGCGGCCAGGCAGAAGGCGGCGGTGGCCGACGTCATCGTGGTCAACACCCACCTGTACGCCACCCACCTGGCCAGCGGCGGCTTCGTCCTGCCCGACCACGACGTGGTCGTGTTCGACGAGGCCCACCAGTTGGAGGACGTCGCCGCGTCGGGGCTGGGCATCGAGTTGACCGCAGGGAGGCTGCGGACGTTGGCCCGGCTGGCCAGGCCGTTGTTGGGAAAGGACCCGACCGCGGCCGACGAGTTGGAGGGCGCGGCGGCGTTGCTCGAAGCGGCGTTGGAGCCGTGGCGGGGCAAGCGCCTGCCCGCGGACTTGGGTGAGCATGTGGGCGCGGTCGCAGCCCTGACCGCGGAGCGGTCCCGGCGGCTGGTGTCGGCCGTGCGCACGGCCGACGGCGACGAGGCCCGCAAGGCCAGGGTCATGCAGGCGGGCGGCCATCTGGTGGGCGACCTGGCCATGGTCGCCGAGATCAGCGACGGCGACGTGGCCTGGGTCGAGGGGCAGGCCCACGCGCCGGCCTTGAAGGTGGCGCCGGTGGACGTGAGCGCGGTGCTGGCCGCCCGGCTCTGGGGCGAGCGCACCGCCATCCTCACCAGCGCCACCATCCCGCCCAACTTGATCGCCCGCTTGGGCCTGCCACCCGACGAGACCGACCAGCTCGACGTGGGCAGCCCGTTCCCCTATGCCGACCACGGCGTCCTCTATTGCGCGGCCCACCTGCCCGACCCGCGCTCGCCAGCCTACGAGGCCGCCATGCACGACGAGTTGGAGGCGTTGGTGCAGGCCGCGGGCGGGCGCACCCTGGCCCTGTTCACCAGTTGGCGGGCCATGAACGCGGCGGCTGACGCCTTGCGCCCGCGGCTGCCCTTCGACCTGCTGACCCAGTCCGACCTGCCCAAGCCCGCCTTGCTGCGGGCCTTCATCGACGACGAGCGGGCGTGCCTGTTCGCCACCATGGGCTTTTGGCAGGGGGTCGACGTGCCCGGGCGGTCGCTGTCGCTGGTGGTGCTGGACCGGCTGCCCTTCCCGCGCCCCGACGAGCCGCTGATGCAGGCCCGTCGGGACAAGGCGGGGGCGGCCGCCTTCCGACTCATCGACCTGCCCAGGGCCGCCACCCTGCTGGCCCAGGGCGCGGGCAGGCTCATCCGCTCGGCCACCGACCGGGGCGTCGTCGCCGTGCTCGACCCGAGGCTGGCGTCCAAGTCCTACCGGTGGGACTTGGTGCGGGCCCTGCCGCCCATGCGCAGGACGCGGCACCGGGCCGAGGTGGAGGCCTTCCTAGCCGACGTGCTCACCGTTTGACGGTCGACGACGTGCTGCTGCTCGACGACGAGTCGGGTGGCGCAGACGTCGGCGTGGTGGTCGGCTCCTCGGGCGGGGGCTCGACGCAGGGCGCGATGTCGAGCGGGAACTGCTGGTTGTCGCCCACCACCGCGGCCAGTTGCTGACGGCCGGCCGAACGACAGGTCAACTGCCAGCGGGCCCGGCCCTGCCCGTCGGTGAGGGCCGGGTTGGGGGACGTGACCCGCCAGTCGCCGCCGCCGAAGAGCTCGACCCTGGCCGTCGAGACGGGCGTGCCCCGCACGATGCCTTGCCCGTCCACCGACTGCTGCACGACCTGCACCACCAGGTTGGCGGGCTCGTCCACCACCGGCGGGTTGGCGGCGATGGCCGACGTCACGGCCAGACCCGTGTACCTGCTCAGTTGGAGTTGGAGCTGCTTGGTGTCGCCGTCGTTCAAGAAGAAGACCTCGGGCTTGGTGAGGGCCAAGTCGCTCGGGCGCCAGGACCGGATGCGGAACCGCCCGCCCAACACGTTGGCCACCGCCCACGTCCCGTCGGCCGCAGTCGCCACTTGCAAGGCGCCCGAGCCTTCGCCCACCAGCCGCTCGACCAGCACCGTGGCCCCGGCCACCGGCCCGTCCGGGCCGACCACCATGCCTTTGAGGGCGGCCCGCCCCGGTCCGACGAGGACCGTGGTCGTGGTCTTGCCCGTGACCGGCTTGAGGTCGACGCCGCTGTAGTCCACGACCGTGGTGGTGGGAGGCCGGGGCTGGGTGGTGGGCGGCGGCGGCAGCGTGTCGATCCCCTTCGACGTGCACGCCGCGCTCAACCCGACGACCGCGCCGAGCAGGACCAGCGCGGCCATCACGCCCCCCCTCCGACTTTTCCACAGCACCTGCTGCTGTGGAAAAGATGAGAGGGGGGTCACGGGAGGATGCGGGCGGGCGACTGGCCGCCCTCCCAGCGCACCGTTGCGTCAGCGGGCGGGGCCACGTCGCGATGGACGTAGGCCAACGCGGTCGATCCGTTGACACTGGTCAGCCTGCCGCGCTCCTTGCCGCCCACCTCGACCGACGCGCCCTCGGGCGCGTCGACCCCCGCGGGCAGGTCCAGTTCGACATGGCGCAAGTGGCGGGCCACGTTGCCGCCTCGCGAGTCGATGCGGGCCACCAGCTCCTGACCGGTGAAGCAGCCCTTGGTGAAGCTGACCGCCCGCTCCACCAAACCGGTCTCGGCCGGGATCGTCTTTTCGTCCAGCTCCTTGCCCATGGCGGGCCAAGCCGCGTCGATGCGGTCGGCGCCCTCGCCCCACGGCTCGGGCATCGGCCTGCTGCCGGCCAACGTGACCTCGCACTTGACCCGGATCTTGAAGCGGTTGAGCCGGTCGGCCACGGCCTGTCCGAAGCCGGAGTCCACGTCCAGTTCGAAGGCGTCCTCGGCCAGGCGCGTGACGCGGACCAGCGCATCGACCTTGCCCTGGGGTTGGAGGATGAAGGCCAGGGCATCGGCGCCCACGGCCAGCTCGGCCACGTCCTGCGACACCTGCCCTTGTAGGAAGGACAGCGCGTCCGGCCCTTCGACGCGCACCACGTCGCGCTCGATCACCCCGTCACCTGACCGCTCCGGTCGCAGCCCGCCGGGCCGCGGTCATGCGCCGGGCCGCGGGCACGGCGGCGAGCAGGGCGGCGGCCTTGTTGCGGCACTCCAAGTCCTCCTGCTCGGGATCGCTGTCGGCCACAATGCCCGCGCCGGCCTGCACGCTGGCCCGGCCGTCGGGGCTCACGATCATGGTTCGGATGGCGATGGCCGTGTCCAGGTTGCCGGAGAAGTCGAGGTACCCGACCACGCCCGCGTAGGGCCCGCGCTTGGTGGGCTCGAGCTCGTCGATGATCTCCATGGCCCGCACCTTGGGCGCGCCGCTGACCGTGCCCGCGGGAAGCGTGGCCCGCAGCACGTCGATGGGGCCCTTGTCCTCGGCCAGCGCGCCGGAGACCTGCGAGGTGAGGTGCATCACGTGGCTGTAACGCTCGAGCGTCATCAACTCGTCCACCTGTTCGGTGCCGAAGCGGACCACCCGGCCCACGTCGTTGCGGGCCAGGTCGACCAGCATGATGTGCTCGGCGATCTCCTTGGGATGCTCGCTCAACTCCCCCGCCATGCGCCGGTCCTCCTCGTCCGTGCGGCCGCGTCGGCGGGTGCCCGCGATGGGACGGGAGACGACCTTGCCGTCGAGGAGTTGCACCATGGGCTCGGGGGACGAGCCGACGATGGTGACCAGCGGGTGCCGGAAGAAGTACATGTAGGGCGACGGGTTGACCTGGCGCAGGGCCCGGTACATGTCGAAGGGCTCGGCGTCGAGGTCGAGGTCGAAGCGCTGCGACAGCACGACTTGGAAGATGTCGCCCGCCAGGATGTGCTCCTTGGCCGCCTCGACCGCAGCCGTGTACTGGCCGATGGACAGACTGCGGCGCACGTCGTCGGGCGGCTCTTCCCTGTCGGGCGGCTCGATGACGGGCTCGTCGAGCGGGTTGGCGCCCGCGTCGGCCAGGTCGTCCAGCCTGCGCAGGGCCTGGTCGTAGCGCAGGTCGAGCTCGGCCTCGTTGGGGTCGTCGGCCACGAGCACGTTCTCGATGAGGGTGACCCGTTGGCGCCAGTGGTCGAAGGCCGCGATCTGGCCGATGACGCAGAGCACGGCGTCAGGGTCGCCCCTGTCGTCGGGCGGGATGTCGGGCAGGCGCTCGATCTCGCGCACGACGTCGTAACCGAGGTAGCCGACGACGCCGCCGTGCAGAGGCGGAAGGTCGCTGAGTCGGGGCGAGCGGTAAGTGTCGAGCACGGCTTCGAGGGCGGTGAGAACGCCGCGGTCGAGGGGGATGCCGGGGGGCAGCACGCCGTCGACGTCGAGCCTGCCGCCCCGGGCCACGATGGTGGCCGACGGGTTGCGGCCGATGAACGAGAAGCGGCTCCAGCGCTCGCCGTGCTCGACGGACTCGAGGAGGAAGCCGGGCCCGTCGCCCACCAGCCGGGCGAACTGGGCGACGGGCGTGGCCATGTCGGCCAGCACCTCGCGCCACACGGGCACGACGGTGTGGTCGCGGGCCAGGGCCCTGAAGTCGTCCCTACTGGGCCTGGTCACCGAAGGAACGGTAGAAGCAGGAGACCTCGCCTGTGTGGCAGGCCCCTTTGCCCTCCTGCTCCACCACGAACAACAAGGTGTCGCCGTCGCAGTCGTAGTAGGCCTCGCGCACCCATTGGCGATCCCCCGAGGTGTCGCCCTTGGCCCACTCCTCGTTGCGGCTGCGGCTCCAAAAGACGGTGCGGCCGGTGGCCAGGGTCTTGCGCAGGGTCGCCTCCGTCATCCACGCCATCATCAAGACCTGGTGGGTCGAGCCGTCCTGCACGATGGCCGGGACCAGGCCGTCGGCGTTGTAGGTCACCTTGGCCAGGTCGTCGGCTCGCGCCGCGATGGGCGTCCCGGTCGGCATGGGCACATCGTATTGACGCCGGCCGGGACGCTTCTCGCAGTTCGCCGCTGGGCGCTACCGCAGGCGCAGGCGGCGGGCGCAGGATGGCCAGGGGCTCCAGCCTTGCTGGGCCTGGAGCCGGGTGGCGGCCTCGTCCTGTAGGGCCGCCACGGCCTGACTGGGCAGGCCGACGTAGCCGAGGGACCGCCACGTGCGGGCGCTGAACTGGTAGGCGCCGTAGTAGCCGTTGCCGGTGTTGGCCGCGTAGTTGTCGCCCGACTCGCACGCCCGCAGCCGCTGCAGGTTCTCAGCGGTGACAGGGGCCTGCGGGCGACGTACTCGCCGGGCCCGCCGGGCTCGGTGTCGGGTGCTGGTCGTACTGGTCGTACTGGTCGTGCTGGCGGCGGCCGGTTGGGCCGTGGCCATGACGTCGGCGGCGATCATGCCGCTCGACAGGAGAAAGGCTGCGAGGGCCGCAGCGATCCGGGGTTGCTTGCGCATTTTGCGCCTCCTTGGAGTTGCCGGCCTCGGTGGGCACGGGCTTCAGGTGTGGCCTGGAATGCGGGCAAACCGTCCTTTCGCATTCGGCTCGACGGACACGCGCTGGCGGCGCGGTCCTGGACGTCGACTTCGGTCCTAACGAGGTGCAGACGGAAAACCCTGTGTTGGGCGCGTGAGTGGACCTCCTTGGTCGGGGTCGGCTCCGGGGGCCTGCCCGCCGCTGCGCTCGCTGTTCGACGCGTGCGGCCGCAAGGCCCGATCTATCGGTGCTAACTCAAGCTAGCAGCTTATGGGCGTTCAGTCCCAATTCATCCCCCGCGCTTTTCCACAGCAGCAGGTGCTGTGGAAAAGTCGCGGGGATGGAGACGGAGGCGATCGAGCTGCGGACGGCCGACGGGCTGACCCTCGAGGCCGAGCTGCGCGCCCCCGCCCACGACGCGTGGGCCGCGGCCGTCATCGCCCACCCCCACCCCCAGCACGGCGGCAACATGCGCTCGATCGTGCCCGGCGCCCTGTTCGACGCGCTGCCGCCGCAAGGCGTGGCCTCCCTGCGCTTCAACTTCCGCGGCGTGGGCGGGTCGGACGGCGTCTTCGGCGAGGGGTCCGCCGAGCGGGCCGACGTGCGCGCCGCGGTCGACATGCTCGCGGAACTGACCGAGGGCCTCCCGCTCCTGCTGGCGGGCTGGTCCTTCGGCGCCGACACGTCCCTCGCCGTCGTCGACGAGCGCATCGACGGCTGGTGTTGCGTGGCCCCGCCCCTGCGCTTCGGCAAGATCGAGGAGATGGCGGCCCGCTTCGACCCCCGCCCCAAGCTGCTCGTCATCCCTCAGAACGACCAGTACCGCAACCCCGACTCGGCCCGCGAGGTCACGCACGACTGGGTGAACACCCGCATCGAGGTCGTCCCTGGCTCGGACCACTTCTTCGTGGGCCGCATCGAGCGGGTCCCGCCCCTCGCCCTCGCCTTCCTGCAAACCCTGGCGACGACTACGCGGGCCTGACCGTCAGGCCCGCGGCGGCCAAGTGCTCCTTGGCCTGACGCACCGTGTACTCGCCGAAGTGGAAGATCGACGCGGCCAACACCGCGTCGGCGCCGTGCCGGGCGCCCTCCACCAGATGGTCGAGCGACCCCACCCCGCCCGACGCGATGACCGGGAGGTTGCACGCGGCCGCGACCCTGCCCGTCAGCTCCACCTCGAAGCCGTCACGCGTGCCGTCGCGGTCCATCGACGTGAGCAGGATCTCCCCCGCGCCCAAGCGCTCGACCTCAACCGCCCACGACACCGCATCCAGCCCGGTCGGCTTGCGGCCCCCATGGGTGAAGACCTCGTACCCGCCCTGCGACCGGCGGGCGTCGATGGCCACCACCACGCACTGGGCGCCGAACTCGCGCGACAGCTCGGAGACCAACTCGGGGCGCGAGACGGCCGACGTGTTGACGCTCACCTTGTCGGCGCCTGCTCGCAGCAACGCACGGGCGTCGTCGACCGACCGCACGCCACCACCCACGGTCAAGGGGATGAACACCTGCTCGGCCGTGCGCCGCACCACGTCGACCATGGTGTCTCGGGCGTCCGACGACGCGGTTATGTCGAGGAACACGATCTCGTCCGCGCCCTCCACGTCGTAGCGCAACGCCAACTCCACCGGGTCGCCCGCGTCCCGCAGGTCCACGAAGTTCACGCCCTTGACCACGCGCCCCTCGGTCACGTCGAGGCAGGGGATGACCCGCACAGTGCGCATGTCAGGCCAACGCCATCACGTCAGGCCAACGCCTTCAAGGCCTCGGACACGGTGAACACGCCTTCGTAGATGGCCTTGCCCACGATCACGCCCGCCAGCCGTCGCCCGCTGACCTCCAACGCGGCCAGGGCCCGCAGGTCGTCCAGCGAACCCACGCCACCGCTGGCGACCACCTCGGCGCGCGTCGCTCCCAACACGCCTGCCAACCCCTCCACATCGGGGCCGGTGAGCATCCCGTCGCGGGCGATGTCGGTGACGATGAAGGCGGCCACGCCCGCATCGTCGAACCAGGCGATGGCCTCCAAGACGGTGACGCCCGACCCTTCCGTCCACCCCCGCACCGCGGCCTCCCCGTGCCGGGCGTCGAGGCCGACGGCGATGCGGCCGGGATGGCGCGAGGCCAGCCTGCGCACCAGCCGCGGCTGCTCGACGGCCGCAGTGCCGATCACGATGCGGGCGATGCCGCGCTCCAACAAGGCCTCGGCCGAGAACTCGTCGCGGATGCCGCCCCCGCTCTGCACCGGCACGCCCACCCCGCCCGCTATCTCGGCCACCACGTCCCTGTTCTCCGGCCTGCCCGTGCGGGCCGCGTCCAAGTCGACAACATGAATCCAGCGGGCCCCGTCCTCCTCGAACTCCTGGGCCATGGCGACGGGGTCGCCGCCGTACACCGTCTCTTGCGAATAGTCGCCCTGCTTCAAGCGCACGCACTTGCCGTCGCGCAGGTCGATGGCCGGGAACAGCTCCATCAGCCCACCTGACAACGGCGCACGAAGTTGCCGAGCAGCGCGAGCCCGGCAGGCCCGGACTTCTCGGGGTGGAACTGCGTGGCCCACACGTTGTCCCGCTCCACCGCGGCCACGACCGACGTGCCGTAGTCGCACGTGGCCACCACGTCCTCCGTCGGCTCGGCCGAGTAGGAGTGCACGAAGTAGACCCACGTGGGCGAGGGCAGTCCGTCCAAAAGGGGCGACGGCCTGACCTGGTCGAGCACGTTCCACTGCATCTGCGGCCGCTTCACGCCATCGGGAAGCAGCCGCACCTTGCTCCCGAAGACGCCCAGCCCGCTCACCTCCGGGTTCTCGTCCGAGCCCGCGTACAGCATCTGCATGCCGATGCAGATGCCGAGGAAGGGTGTGCCCGCCTCGATGGCGTCCAACGCGACCCGGTCGAGGCCCGACCCACGCAGCGCCTCCATGCACCGCCCGAAGGCGCCCACACCAGGAAGCACAACGCCCGCCGCCCCCGAAGCCTGGGCTGCCGACGTGACCAGCCGGGCCTCGGCGCCCGCCTTCTGCAAGGCCTTTTCGGCCGACCGCAGGTTGCCGATGCCGTAGTCGAGCACGGCGATCAGCCCCACCTACAAGGCCCCCTTGGTGGACGGGACGCCGCCGCCCTCGACGCGCACCGCGTCGCGCAGGCACCGGGCCACGGCCTTGAACGAGGCCTCCACGATGTGGTGGGTGTTGCGGCCTCGGCGCAACTCGATGTGCAGCGTCATGCCCGCGGCGGTGGCGAACGACTGCCAGAAGTGCTCGGCCATCTGCGGGTCGAACGGCGGCGTGCCGAGCGACGCGGGCGAGTCGACGGGCAGGGCCACGTCGTAGAACACGAAGGGCCTGCCACTGAGGTCGAGAGCCACGTCGACCAAGGCCTCGTCCAGCGGCAGCGCGATCGACGCGAAGCGGCGGATGCCCGCCTTGTCGCCCAACGCCTCGCGCAGCACCTCGCCCAACAAGATGCCGACGTCCTCCACCGTGTGATGGGTGTCGACGTGTAGGTCGCCCTTGGCCCGCACGGTGAGGTCGAAGCCACCATGGCGGCCGATCTGGGTGAGCATGTGGTCGAAGAACGGCAGCCCGGTGTCGGCCTCGGCCTCGCCGGACCCGTCCAGGTCGAGACGCACGTCGATGCTCGTCTCCTTGGTGGCGCGCGACCGCTCGACCATCCGGCTCATTGCAGGACCTCCCGAAGGGCGGCGAGGAACCGGTCGTTCTCCGCGGGCGTGCCGATGGTGACGCGCAGACAGCCGCTCAGCCGGGGCCACGACGCGCAGTTGCGGACCAGCACCGACCGTTCGAGCAGCGCCTGCCACACGTTGTTGCCGTCACGGTGGACGGGCCGGAACAGCACGAAGTTGGCGTCGCTCGGCCACGTGTCGACGGGCAGGTCGGCGAAGGCGGCGGCGATGCGGCCCCGTTCTTCGTTGATGCCCGCGATGCGCGCCTGCATCTCGCTCTTGAAACGCAAGGCCAACGTGCCCGCGGCCTGTTTCATGGCGTCGACGTGGTACGGCAGCACGACCTGCTCCAAGGCGGCCACCACGGACGAGGGGGCCACGCAGTAGCCGAGACGGGCTGCGGCCATCGACCACGTCTTGGAGAAGGTGCGCACCACGACGAGGGGCGTGGTCTCGTCGACCAGTTCGAGGGCCGACCACCGCGAGAACTGGCCGTAGGCCTCGTCCACCACCACCAACCCGGGCGCCTGCTCCAACACGGCGCGCACCACCTCGGGCGGCTCGATGCGGCCGGTCGGGTTGTTGGGCGAGCACAAGAACGTGACTGCGGGCTCGGCGTCCTTCATTACCCGCGCCACGTCGTCCATGTCCAAGGTGAAGTCGTGGTTGCGCTCTCCCACGGCCACCTTCGTGCCCGTGACGGTGGCGATGTGCGAGTGCAGCGCGTACGTGGGCTCGAACACGGCCGCGGTGCGGGCAGGCCCGCCATAGGCGAGCAGCAGCGTCTGCAAGACCTCGTTGGAGCCGTTGGCCACGAAGACCTGCTCGGGGCGCACGCCCTCCAATTCGGCCAGGCCGGCGCGCAGCGCGGTGAAGCGCCGGTCCGGATAGCGGTGGAAGGGCAGCGCGGCGATGGCGTCGTGCAGCGCGTCGAGCCAGCCCGCGGGCGGGGGGTAGGGGGACTCGTTGGTGTTGAGGCGCACGTCGACGTCGACCTGTGGCGAGTGGTATCCCTCGAACAGCCCCAGGTCTTCGCGGACCGGGATCAGGGCGCCCATCGAAGGCGCACCGACTCGGCGTGGGCGGCCAGCCCCTCGGCATCGGCGATGGCGGCCACGTGCGGTGCCACCCGGCCCAACGCGGCCTGGTCGAGTGAAATCACGTGCACGAGTTTTTGGAAGTCGTCCACCCGCAACGCGCTCCCGAAGCGGGCCGAGCCGTAGGTGGGCAGCACGTGACTCGGGCCCGCGAGATAGTCGCCCACCGATGCGGGCGCGTAGAGGCCGGTGAACACCGCGCCCGCATGACGCACCAGCGCGACGAGCGACTCGGGGTCGGCCGACAGCAGCTCCAAGTGCTCAGGCGCGATGGCGTTGGCCACGGCCATGGCGTCCTCGGGCGTGTCGACCAGCACCGCGTAGCCGCCGTCGGAGAGGGTGGCCTCGATCTCGAGTCTGCGGGGCGACGCGGCCACCATGTGGGCCACTGTCTCGGTGATGGCGTCGGCCGCCTCGGGCGACCACGTGACCAGCCAGGCCAGGCCGTCAGGACCGTGCTCGGCCTGCACGATCACGTCGATGGCGGCGTAGTCGACAGGGGTCGTCTCGTCGGCGATGACCACGACCTCGCTCGGCCCCGCGAACGCGCTGGGCACGCCGACCAGGCCTTCGTTGGCCACCTCGCGCTTGGCCAACGAGACGTAGATGTTGCCGGGGCCGACGATGACGTCGACGGGCCGGATGGACTCAGTCCCATAGGCCATGGCGCCGATGGCCTGGGCCCCGCCGATGCGGTACACCTCGTCCACGCCCGCCAGCGCGGCCGCGGCCAGCGTGGAGTCAGGGACCCGGCCTGTGGTGCTGTCCGGCGGCACGCACAACACGACCTCGGGTACGCCCGCCACGCGCGCCGGGATGGCCGTCATCAAGACGGTGGACGGGTACTGGGCCCGGCCTCCCGGGACGTACAGCCCGGCCCGCTCCACCGGCCGGCGAAGCTCGCGCACGACGATGCCGTCGCGCTCGTAGGTGCCGTCCTCGTGGACCTGCTCTCTGTGAAAGGCGAGGATGTTGCCGCGGGCCGCCTCCAGCGCCTCGCGCAGCAGCGGCGGGATGGCCGCCAGCGCCGCGTCCAACTCGGCCGCGGGCACGCGCAGGTCGTCGATCTCGACGCCATCGAAGCGGGCCGTGGCCTCGCGCACGGCGGCGTCGCCTCGGCTGCGGACGTCGGCCAGGATGGCCTGGACGGCAGCGACCGGCGGCTCCTTGGCCGCCTCAGGACGGGGGAGGATGGTGCGGAGGTCGACGGTGTCGTCGATGGCGCCACGCAGGTCGAGTCGCTGCAACATTGAGTTATCGATGGTACTCGGCAGGTCAGAATGACCGTCGTGAGTAACGCCGAGCTGTCGTCGCTGGCCACCGCCCTGGAGGACCTGACCCGCAGGGTCACGACCCTGGCCGACGGCTTGGCCGCCCAACAGCAGGACCTGGCCACCGAGCTGTACGAGGTGGAGCGCTCGCTGAACGGAGCCCAGCGCAGGCTGCGCAAGGTGGTGGAGGGCGCGTCGGCCACCCCCTGAGCACGGGGGCGCTTACCGGGTCGGCACCCGCGACGACGGACAGAAGTCGTTGAGCACGCACACCTCGCACTTGGGCGTGCGGGCCAGGCACACCCGGCGACCGTGCAGGATCAAGCGCAGGCTGAACCCGCCCCGCTCGGCGGGCGGGACCAGTGCGTTCAACGCCATCTCGGCCTTTACGGGGTCCTCCTCCTCGGTGAGGCCGAGCCGGCGCGACAGCCGGCCCACGTGGGTGTCCACGGGCAGGCCCGGCTCGCCGAAGCCCACGCTTCGAACCACGTTGGCCGTCTTGCGGCCCACGCCCGGCAGGGTGACCAAGTCCTCCATGCGTCGGGGCACGTCGTTGCCGAACCGGTCCTCCAGGGCCGCGGCCATGCCCATGATGCTCTTGGCCTTGGACCGGAAGAACCCGGTGGGGAAGATGAGTCGCTCCACCTCGGCCGGGTCGGCCGCGGCCAGGTCGCCCGGAGTGGGATAGCGCGCGAACAGCTCGGGGGTCACCGAGTTCACCCGCTCGTCGGTGGTCTGGGCCGACAGGATGGTCGCGGTCAGCAGTTGGTACGGGTTGTCGTGGCGCAGCGCGCACAGCTCGGTGGCGGTGCCGGGATACTCCGCGGACAGTCGCACCAAGGCCTCGCGGGCCCGGCCTTTCGGGGAACGGGGCTTCGGCATGTCACCACTACCCTGCCATCCGTGCACCACCTCGAAGTCAAGCGGCAGATGGGCAAGGGTGACATCGCCGCCGTGCACGAGCTGCTCGAGGTGGCCGAGGCGGCCGACGGGCACCAGCCCTTGGGCGAGCACCAGTGGCTCGACCTGGTGCACGGCGGGCGCGAGGGGTTCGCGGGCCTGGTGGCGTGGGAGCCCGGCCATCCGCACCCCGTCGGCTACGCGCAGGTGACTCGGGGCGACGGGCCCGAGCCCACGTGGGCCTTGGAGTTCGTGGTCGACCCGCATCACCGTGACGACGGCTGCCCCATCGGCCACGACCTGGTCCGGTCGGCGTTGGGTGTCGTTGCGTCAGAGGGCGGCGGCCACGTCCATCTATGGGTGAGCAAGCCCGCGCCGGACGACGATGCCATCGCCCAGGCCAACGGGCTGCGCCGCGGGCGTGACCTGTTGCAGATGCGCCGGCCCCTTCCGGTCGAGGGGGCCGCGGTCGAGCTGGACACGCGGCCGTTCGTGGTCGGACAGGACGAGGACGACTGGCTCGTGGTCAACAACCGCGCGTTCGCGTGGCACCCCGAACAGGGCGGGTGGAGTCGCGAGACGTTGGCCCGGCGTCAGGCCGAGCCCTGGTTCGACCCAGCCGGGTTCCTCCTCTTCGAGGTGGGCGGCCGACTGGCCGGGTACTGCTGGACGAAGGTCCACGCCGACCACGACCCGCCCCTCGGCGAGATCTACGTGATCGCCACCGACCCCGACTTCCAAGGGCAGGGCCTGGGCCGAAAGTTGGTGCTCGCGGGGCTGGCCCACTTGGCGGCCAAGGGCGTGGCCGTCGGGATGCTGTACGTCGACGCGTCCAATACCGCCGCCGTTGGGCTGTACGAGAGCCTCGGCTTCACGGTGGACCACGTGGACCGGGCCTACACGATCGACGTGACTCCCCTGGCCCCCGTGGCCGCGGTGGCCGCTGAGGTCCCCGCCCCCACGGCCCGTCCGATCAGATAGGGCACGCCCGCGGCGAAGACGCCCACCACCAGTTGACGGGCCGCGGTGCGCAACCACGACCTTCCGGTGAAGGCGGATAGGCCCACGCCCACGGCCAGTGAGGCCACCAGTCCCAGGGCCACCGACAGCCAGATGGCGGTCGTGCCCTGGGCGAAGAACCACGGCATCAGCGGGATCACGGCGCCGATGGCGAAGGTGATGAACGAGGCCAGCGCGGCCGAACCGGGCGAGCCCAATTCGGCGGGGTCGATGCCCAGCTCCTCGCGGGCATGCGTCTCCAAGGCCAAGTCCGGGTCGCGGTGCATCTCCGTGGCCAGTTCCTCGGCCAGCTCTTTGTCGACACCGCGGCTGCGGTAGATCTGCACCAGCTCCCGCCGCTCGTTCTCCGGCCTGCGGTGCAACTCCTTGCGCTCGATCTCCAGCTCGCGCTCGAGCAGCTCGCGCTGGGCCTGCATGGAGTTGAACTCGCCCGCGGCCATGGAGAAGGCCCCGCCCAACAGCCCGACCACTCCGGCCAGTCGCACCACTGAAGCGGCGGGATGGGCGCCCGCCACGCCGATCACCAAGGCCACGTTGGAGACGAGCCCGTCGCTGATCCCGAACACCGCGGCACGCGCCGTGCCGCCTTGGATGTTGCGGTGGTGGTGCTCGTGGGTGCCGTCGTGCGGGGTGGGCGACTGCGAGGCGGTGGGCTGTGGGGTCGTCGACTGTGCCGGCGTTGGTTGCGCGGCCGCTTGGGCGGGCGTTCCTTTGGTCACCATGGCCCTCCTACCCTATGGGGTGGTGTCCCGTTACGACCTCTCCCGCGACGATGTGGCGCGCCTGCTCGCAGGCCAGCCCTCGTATCGGGTCACGCAGGTCTGGGATGCGCTGTACCAGCGGGGCGACGAGCCCGAGGAGATGACGGCCCTGCCCAAAGGCGTGCGGGCCGAGCTTGCGTCGGCCGAGGAGTTCGGGGCCGCGCTCACGCCCGTCGTGGAGTCGGTGTCGGACAACGGCTCAACCGTGAAGTGGCTGTGGTCGCTGGCCGACGGGGCGCGGGTCGAGACCGTGCTCATGCACTACCCGCAGCGCACGACCGTGTGCGTGTCGACCCAAGCGGGATGCGCCATGGCGTGCGGGTTCTGCGCCACGGGCCAGGCCGGGTTCGAGCGCAACTTGTCGGTGGGCGAGATCGTGGAACAGGTCGTGCGGGCCGGGCGGTTGGCCCGGGCGGGCGGGCGGCGACTGTCCAACGTGGTGTTCATGGGCATGGGCGAGCCCTTGGCCAACTACGACCGGACGTGGGGCGCAGTGCAGCGGCTGCACGACGACGTCGGCCTGTCGGCCCGGCACATCACGGTTTCGACGGTGGGCGTCGTGCCCGGCATCCGCAGGCTGGCCGGGGAGGCGCTGCCGGTGAACCTGGCCGTGTCGCTGCACGCGGCCAACGACTCGCTGCGCGACTCGCTGGTGCCCTTGAATCGGCGGTACCCGCTCGCTGTCCTGTTGGAGGCGTGCCGGGTGTACCTGACGGCCAAGGGCAGGCGGCTGTCGTTCGAGTGGGCGTTGATCGACGGCGTGAACGACCGGCCGTCGGACGCGGACGAGTTGGCCGAGTTGGCCCGGCCACTGGGCGCGCACGTGAACCTGATCCCGCTCAATCCGACGCCGGGGTTCTTGACTCGGGGCACGCCGGCCGCGGGCGTGCGGGCGTTCAGGGACCGGCTGGTGGCCCTGCGGGTCAACGCCACAGTGCGACGCAACCGCGGCGCCGAGATCGACGCCGCCTGCGGCCAACTGGCCGCGCCTTCCGTTTCGGCGACAGTCCGCCCTCCCTCTCGTCTGGAGGACATAGGTACCCGCAGGGTGTAGCCATGTCCTCCAGACCGGTGAAACCGGGCGGACGGGCGCGGGGCTGACAGACTGCGGCCGATGCCCGAGGCCCGTTGGACCAACCCGTCGCAGCCCCAGACGCTCCAGATCGCGGTGTTCCTGTTGTACGCGACGGCGTTCTTCTTCGTGCTCGACACGCTGCGCTCGGGCGGCATCCGCGTGTACTTCGACGTGTTGCCGTGGGGGCCGCTGCTGATTGCGTCGGCGGTCGCCGCCGTGTTCGCGGGCCGGGGCATCTCCAGCGAGACCAAGATCGGCTACTACCTCGGCCTGGCCGTGGCCATCTTCCCGTTCGCGTTCCGCGTGCTCTACACCGGCTCGATCAACGCGCTGTTGAACACCGACCTCGTCGGCCTCATGTTCGAGATCGCCTTGGTCGCCCTGCTGCTGCACCCGCAGACACGCGACTACGAGCGCATCTGGTTCAAGTAGTCAGGCGTAGTAGCGGTAGACGACCTGGGCCACGCAGGCGGGCTTGTCCTGGCCGTCCACCTCGAAGGTGATGTCCATGGTGACCTGGGCCCCGCCCGGGATCTCCTCCACGCTCGACAGGGTGGCCCCGGCCCGCAGCTTGGACCCGACCGGCACCGGCGCGGGGAAGCGCAGCTTGTTGATCCCGTAGTTGACGCCCATGGAGATGCCCCGCACCTGCACCACCTGGGGCAGCAGCAACGGGGCCAGCGAGATGGTGAGGTACCCGTGGGCGATGGGCCCGCCGAACGGGCTCTCCTTCTTGGCCCGCTCCGGGTCGACATGGATCCACTGGTGGTCGCCGGTGGCGTCGGCGAACAGGTTGACCTGGTCCTGCGTGACCTCGTGCCAGTCGCTGTAGCCCAGGTGCTGGCCGACCTTTTCGTCCAGGCCCGCGATGCCCTCGATGATCGTCGTCATGGCCGGACACTACGGCGCACCCGAACACCCCGGCCAGTCCCCAGCCTTTGCCGTTCTGGGCACCTTTTCTTCGCCCTGCGACAAGATTTGGTGCCCAGAACGGGGAGGGAAGTACGCGTCAGCGTGAGAAGGGCGGGGCCAAGGGCTGGTCGTGGCGCGCCGCCCGCGCCACCTCGTCGGGCAAGGGCCAGGGGTTGGGCAGACAGCCCCGCAGCTCGGTCGACTGCTGGGCCATGACCTCGGCCGGCCTGCCCGCCCGCGGGCACTGCATCTTCGGATGGTGCATGCCCAGCAGGTGCCCGACCTCGTGGTTCACGAGCATCTGCCGGTAGGTCGCCAGGTCGCCCGTCCACTCGGGTGTGGCCTGTCGCCACCGCGGCGCGTTCAAGGCCACCACCGGACCGTTCTGGCAGGAGTACTTGCCGAACACGTCGTACGGCCTGCACAGCTCCTGCACCTCGGCCGCCTCGCCCAAGACAATGCGGTAGGGCGCGCTCTCGTCGTCTGCACGGACGAACCGAAAGCCCGCCCGCATCCACCCCCGCTGATCGTGCAGCGTGGCGTCCACCACCTCCTCGAAGCCTGCGTCGGGAGTGTGTCGCTCCACCCGGTAGACGATGTCGACCGTCCCCGGGGCCGTGGTCGCGGTCGATGACGACGCGGACGATGTCGCCGTCGTCGATGAAGACGATGACGATGACGCCGTCGTCGAACCCGCCGTCGTCGGAGCCGTCCTCGGCGGCCCGCTCGACCGGCAGCCCGCCACCGACGCCACCACCGACACCGCGGCCACAACCAAGGCCGCGGCCACGCGTCGACGACTCAGAGCGGGAGCGATCCCGTCGCCGCCTTCACGCTGCCATGGTCCTTCCAGTCGGCGATGGCGTTGCGGGCGATCGTCATCTGATGGACCTCGTCGGCCCCGTCCGCGAAGCGGGCCCAGCGGGCCTGTTTGAGCATGTCGGCCAAGGGCGTGTCGGTCGAGTACCCGAGGGCGCCGTGGACCTGGATGGCCCGGTCGATGATGCGCCACAGCGAGTTGGCCACGAAGTGCTTGGCCATCGAGACCTCCGTCTTGAACGGCAGGTCGTTCTCGATGCGAAAGGCGGCGTGCAGCACCATCAGCTTGCACTGGTACAGCTCCATGGTGGAGTCGGCGATCATCCACTGGATGCCCTGCTTCTCGGCCAGATACGACCCGTGGGCATAGCGGTTCAAGGCCCGGTCGATCATCATCTCCAAGGCTGTCTCGGCCTGGCCGATCCAGCGCATGCAGTGGGCCAGGCGGGCAGGCCCCAAGCGGGCCTGGCCGAGAAGATGGCCCTGCCCCCTGCCGCCGAGCATCTGGTCCTTGTGCACCCGCATGTCGGTGATGCGGATCTCGCAGTGGTTGTGACCGCCGGACATGGTCTCCACGTCCCGCACGATCTCCCAGCCCGGCGTATCCGTCTCCACGATGAAGGCCGAGTTGCCCGCCTGCGGGATGTCGGGGTCGTCCTCGGTGCGGCAGATGAGGATGGCGAAGGCCGCGCCCCGCGCCCCGCTGATGAACCACTTGTGGCCGTTGACCACCCACTCGTCGCCGTCTTGATACGCACGGGTCTGGATCAGCGTCGGGTCGGACCCGGCCACCTCCGGCTCGGTCATGGCGAAGCAGCTCCGCTGCGTGCCCTCGCACAGGGGCCTGAGGTACCTCTCCTTCTGCTCGTCCGTGGCCCAGTGCAACAGCGTGTGCATGTTGCCCTCGTCCGGTGCCTGGCAGTTCAACACGAAGGGGCCGATGCCGTGCTTGCCCGCCTCGGCCGACACCGCGGCCATCCCCACCGGGCCCAACCCCATGCCGCCCCATTCGGTGGGCATGTGGGGCAGCCACAGGTTCCAGTCCTTGGCCTTGGTCCGCAGGTCGACAATGGCCTCGATCCACGCCTTGCGGTCCCCGCCGTTGGCCCGCACCTTTTCCTGGGCCGGGTCGACCTCGGACTCCATGAACTCCTTGACGCGGGCTCGGATGTCCTCGATCTCGGGCGGAAAGCTGAAGTCGATGGCCATGCGACGAGCCTAGGCCCGCCCACGGCGCTGGCCGCCTGCGTCAACCCCGGTGTTAGGCCGGGGCCAAGGCGGCCTCGGACACGGCCTTCCACGCCGGCGTCTGACGAAGTTCGGCGGCCACGGTCAAGGCGAAGGCGTTGGGCCTGCCCAGCCCGCCCCGCACGATGGCTGCGGGCGTGGCCGACTGCCAGTCGAAGGCCAGGGCCTCGTCGCGCTGCACCAGCACCTGGGCGACGGGCCGAGGCTCGTCCTCCGGCGCGTCCGCCGCGGTCGGCTCCAGGCAGACATCGAACGAGAGCAGCGACGCGTAGCGCGTGAACAGATCGGGCAGGAACAGCTTGGGCACGCTGGCCAAACCGGCCACGTAGTCGGCGGGGGTGGGCGTGCCCGTGGGTCGCAGGTACAGCGACAGGTGGCGATCGCCGGTCGGGAAGTCGGGCGGGGTGTCGCGATGCTCGACCTCGCTGCGCTGCACCCGCCAACCCAACGGCCGCAAGGCATCGTCGTAGGCTTGGGCCATGGCCGCGGTGCCGTCCGGCGGCAGTGCTCCCGGCGCGGCGGTGGTGGCCGACGTGGCCGACTTCGCCCGCCCGCTGCCGTCGTCACTCGATGACCTGCTGCACCCGGCCGGCACCAGCGCGCCAACCGCGACCAGGAGCACGACCACCAAGACGTCGACGACTCGTCGTATGGGCATGACGAGCACGTAGCCTGCCGGCCACATGAAGGAGCGCTACGTCGTCACCAACCGCGTCCGCTTGTTCTGCGTCGAGGCGGGGCGGGGCCCGCTGGTCGTGCTCGTCCACGGCTGGCCGGAGTTCTGCTGGTCGTGGCGCCATCAGATCCCCGTGCTGGCCGCCGCTGGCTACCGGGTCGTGGCCGTCGACCTTCCTGGCTACGGGCGCAGCGACAAGCCCCCCGTGACCTACGACGAGCACTGGGTCAATCAATGCCTGGCCGGGCTCGTCCACGGGCTGGGTGCGGACCGGGCCGTCATGGTCGGACACGACTGGGGCGGGCTCTTGGTGTGGCCCTTCGCCCGGCGCTATCCCGAGCTGACCGCGGGCGTGGTCGGCGTCAATACGCCCGACCTTCCTCGCCTCCCCATGCCGCCCGTCCAGTTCATGCGCATGGCCCCGCGGCCCAACTACATCGTGCAGTTCCAAGACCGGGGCCCGGCCGAGTGGTTTCTCACCGCCGACGTTCGAGCCTGGTTGTCATCGGTCTTCCTCGGCCCGGCCACGCATCGCAAGGACGTGTTCCCCGAGGACGTGATCGACCGGTACGTGGAGCAGTTCCTGCCCGTCGGCGCCGTCACCCCGCCGCTCGAGTACTACCGGAACTTCGACCGCAACTGGGAGTTGGCCGCCGACCTGCCAGAGCAGGTCACGGCGCCGGCCCTGATGGTGATGGCCGAGCACGACCCCGTCCTGTCCCCCCGCCTGGCCGACGGCATGGAGGCGCGGGTGCCGAACCTGCGCAAGGTGCTGATCGAGGACTGCGGCCACTGGACCCAGCAGGAGCAGCCCGAGCGGCTCAACGAGGCCTTGGTCGACTGGCTCGACGGCCTGCCCCGCTGGGCCTGACCCGCTGGACCTGACCCGCACCCGGCAGGTTCAGGTCAGCAGGTCCCACACGCGGGGGACGAACACGATGCCCGCGATGACCACCGACCCGGCCGACGCCACCAGCACCGCCCCGGCGGCCAAGTCCTTGACCACGCCCACCCGGTCGTGGTGCTCAGGCTGGACGATGTCGAGCACGGCCTCGATGGCCGTGTTCAGGGTCTCGCCCAGCAGCACCAAGGTGATGGCAAAGACCAAGGCCGACCACTCGGTGAGCGGGAGCCGAAGGGCGGCCGCAGCCAACAGCACGCCGGTGGCGGCCACCAGGTGGAACCGCATGTTGGGCTCGCGCCTGACCATGTAGCGCACGCCCCGGAAGGCGTAGCGGAACGAGAGCAGTCGAAGTCCCTTCGAGTCCTTCACCGCCGGCACCACCAGCACTCTGAGAGCAACGACTCCAACTGTGTGAGTGATCGCTCATACAATGCGGGTGTGGAGCACCGAGTGGTGGAGTACCGAGTGGAGGAGTTGGCGACGGCGGCAGGCGTGTCGGTCGACACCATCCGTTTCTACCAGTCCAGAGGCCTGCTGCCCCGCCCTCGGCGGTCGGGCCGGATCGGGCTGTACGACGAGGAGCACAAGGCCCGCATCGAGCGCATCCGCGAGCTCCAGGCCAAGGGGTTCACCTTGGCCACCATCCGGCGGCTCGTCTCGGGCGAGCTGGACGCGGCTGACGAGGCCCTCGTGGCCGCCCTCACCGACGAGCGCAAGCCCGCCGAGGACGAGGTCTTCGGCCTGGACGAGCTGGCCCAGCGCAGCGGCATCCCCGTCGCCCTCCTGCAACTGGCAGTGGACGAAGGCCTGCTGGCCGTCGAGTGGGGCGGGTTCACCAACGACGACGTCGAGGCGGCCAAGGCCGGGCTGTCGCTGCTCGAAGCGGGCGTGCCCCTGCCCGACCTCTTGGCCCTGGCCCGCACCTACACCCACGCGGCCAACGCCGCGGCCGAGCAGGCCGTCAGCCTGTTCGACGACCACGTTCGCCGGCCTCTTCGGGACTCCGGCCTGCCGGACGAAGAGGCCGCCACCCGGCTGGTGGCCGCCTTCCAGCGCATGCTCCCGGCCACCACCACGCTGGTGTCGCACCACTTCACCCGCACCCTGCTGGCCGTGGCCCTGGCCCACATCGAGAAGGTGGGCGACGACGCCGAGCTGCGGGCCGTGCGCCAGGCGGGCGGGTGACGGCGACCCTTCCGCAAGGGGACGAGAAGGTCCGGGCCGTCCGGGCCATGTTCGACGCCATCGCCCCCCGCTACGACCTGGTCAACCGGCTCATGACCTTCGGGCTCGACGTCCGCTGGCGGCGCCGGGCCGTGCGCGCCCTCGACCTGCCCGCGGGCTCCCTCGTCCTCGACCTGGCCGCGGGCACCGGCGACCTGTGCAGGGACGTGGCCAGGGCAGGGCTGCGGCCCGTGGGTGTCGACCTGTCCTTCGGGATGTTGGCCCACGCCCGCACCGACGCCCCGCTCCTGCAAGCCGACGCCCTGCGTCTTCCGTTCCCCGACGCCACCGCCGACGGCGTGGTCTCCGGCTTCGCCCTGCGCAACTTCGTCGACCTCGGCGCCTTCTTGCACGAAGCGGCGCGGGTCGTGCGCCCGGGCGGCCGAGTCGCCCTCCTCGACGTGGCCCAGCCCAGCAACCCCATCCTCCGAGCGGGCCACGCCCTGTACTTCGGCAAGGTGGTGCCGCGCATCGGCGGCCTGCTGTCCGACGCGGCCGCCTACCGCTACCTGCCGCAGTCGGTGGCCTATCTGCCCGGCCGCGACGGCATACTCGCCTTGGTGCGGGACGCGGGCTTCGTCGACGTCGAGCACCGGCTTCTGACCGGTGGGATCACCCAACTCATCGTCGGGACCCGACGGCCGTGACCGCCATCGCGCCCATCCCCTCCCCCCGTCCGGCCGACCAGGCCGCGGCCCGGTCGCTGGTGGCCAGGACCGTCCCCCTCGACCTGCCCCAGCGACCCGACCTGGTCTCGCTCGCAGGCGATGACGGCCTCCTGTTCGCGGGCCCGGACGGCGGGCTGGCGGGGCGGGGCGCGGCCCTCGTCATCGACCTGCCTGGTGGGCTGGGCGACCTGGGCGCGGCCGACACCGTCGCCGACGCCTTGGCCGCCATCGCCACCGACGACGAACTCCGGCTGCCCGGCTGCGGGCCGGTCGCCATCGGCGCACTGCCCTTCGAGCGCGACCGCCCGTCCCGCCTCGTCGTGCCCCGCGTCCTCGTCGGCGTGGACGCCACCGGGCAGGCCTGGCTCACCACGGTGGGCGAAGGCGAGGCGCCCCGTCTCGGCCTCGACGCCCTATCGCCTCCGGCCCCCCGTCCGTCCCCGGACTCCTTCACGTTGCGCAGCGGGCAGTCGCACGCCGAGTGGTGCGAGATGGTCGCCGCCGCGGTCGACGCCGTGCAGGGCGGTCCGGCCAGTGGCATGGACAAGGTGGTGCTGGCCCGCGAGGTGGTCGTGGAGGCCAACCGGCCCATCCACCCCAGCACCGTTCTGGCCCGGCTGCGGTCCCTTTATCCGAGCTGCATGCTGTTCTGCGTCGACGGCTACCTGGGCGCCAGCCCGGAGCTGCTCGTCTCCCGCATGGGCCACGCCGTGCGCTCGCATCCCTTGGCCGGAACCATCGCCCACAGTGGCGACCCGGCCGTGGACCAGGCCATGGCCGCCGGGCTGCTGGCCTCGGCCAAGGAGCGCCACGAGCACCGGGTCGTGGTCGAGGCCGTGGCCGCGGCGCTGGCCCCGCTGTGTGAAGACCTCGCAGTGCCTGACAGTCCAACGATCGTGACGCTGCGCAACGTGAGCCACCTGGGCACCCTTGTGACCGGCACGCTGCACGGCGAGCCGCCCCCGGACGCGCTGTCCCTCCTGGCCCGACTTCATCCCACGCCCGCGGTCGGCGGCGTCCCGTCGGCCGACGCCCTGGCCTACATCCGGGCCGTCGAGCCTTTCGACCGGGGCCCGTACGCAGGGCCGGTGGGCTGGATGGACGCCAGAGGTGACGGCGTGTGGGCCGTGGGTATCCGCTCAGCATCCGTGTCCGGCTCGACGGCCCGACTGGTGGCGGGCGTGGGCATCGTGGCCGACTCGGTGCCCGAGGCCGAGCTGGCCGAGACCCAGCTCAAGCTCCAAGCCCTGCTGGCCGCCGTCGTCAGACCCTGAGCACCGCCAGGCCGTAAGCACAGCGCGCCAGCCCCGTGGGCACAGCCGTCAGGACGTGAGCACAGCGGCCACCGCGGCGTGAATGCGCGAGTGGTCGCTCACATTGTCTGAGCGATCACTCTTGAGCACTTGCACGTTTGGAGTGCCGAAGGCGTGAGCGATCGCTTCGATGTTCAGAGTGTGGGGTGTGCCGAACAGCGCCTCGAAGGTGGCGGGCGGGAGCGACGTGGCCTGGGGCAGGAACGAGAAGATGCCGCCACCGCCGTTGTCCACCACCAGAAAGGTGCAGTCGACGTCGGGCCGTCGGGCCGCCAGAGCCAGAGCGCCCACGTCGTGAAGGAAGGCCAGGTCGCCCACCAAGGCGACCGTCTTGGTCTCCGGGCTGCCCGCGGCGATGCCCAAGGCGGTGGACAGCACGCCGTCGATGCCGTTGGCCCCCCGATTGGCGAACACGCGCACGCCGTCTCGCGGCTCGGCATACCACTCGATGTCGCGGATGGGCATGGACGAAGAGACGACCAGGTTCGAGCCCGCGGGCAGGTCGCGCATGAGGCTGCGGGCGATGGCGGGCTCGCCCACGGCCGTGTCCTCGATGGCCTGCTGGGCCAGAGCCTCGGCGTCGGCCCATTCCTCCAGCCAGTCCGCAGGCGCGGGGACGTCGGACGGGCCGGGCAGGCACGGAAGCAGCCGGTGCACCACCCGCTCGGGGTCGCGCCATTGGCCATGCTCGTCCACCAGCCACTGCTCGGCGTCGAGCCCGGCGAGCCACTCGTTGAGCACCTTGGACGCCCACGGCGCCCCCACCCGCAGCACGAAGTCGGGCCGATACGGGCGGGCTCTGAGAATGGCGTCGGCCGCGGCGACCGTGGTGGGCCGAGGCAGCCTGCAGCCCGAGCGAGGGTCGGCCAGCACGGGCCAGCCCATGGCCTGGGCCAAGCCGTGGACCGCGCTCGGGTCGCCCGCGCCCGCGCCCGCCACGATCACCCCCCGAGCCCCTTCGGGCACGGCAACGGCAACCGAGGTGGAGGCCGCCGGCGAGACCTGGTGCCACGGCCGGCCGCCGGACCGGCCCGGCGGCAGGTCTCCGGGCTCACCCACGAGCGGGTCGCGAAAAGCCAGGTTGAGATGGACGGGGCCGGGGCGCACGGTTGCCTCGGCGTGGGCCCGTGACGCCAGGGACCGCCACGTGTGCGCCGCGGCCTGGTCGGGCACGCCGGGCTCCACGGCCCAACGCGCCGCGCCGATGAACAAGAGCCGCTGCTCGACCGTCTGGGCCGCGCCCACGTGATGCAGCTCGGGCGGCCGGTCGGCGGTGCACACGAGCATGGGGACGCAGGCCAGGTCGGCCTCCACCACGGCGGGATGGAGCTCGACCGCGGCCGTGCCGCTGGTAGTGACGACCACGGCAGGCCGCCCGGTGGCCAGGCCCAGGCCCAAGGCGAAAAAGCCGGCGCTGCGCTCGTCGAGGACCACGTGCACGACCACGCCCGGGTGGGCGGCCACGGCCAGAGCGAGAGGAGTGGAACGAGAGCCGGGCGAGACGACGGCGTCGGTCACACCGGACCGGACCCACTCGTCCACCAAGGTGGCTGCGAACGTGGCCTGTACCGTCATGGCTGATGCCCTTGCCTTCCCCTTCGCCCTCGACCGCGCTGTACGTCGACATCGTGGGCAAGGGCACCAGGCTGGTGTTGGTGCACGGGTTCACCCAGACCGGTCGGTCGTGGGACGCGGTGGCCGAGCGTCTGGCCCCGCGTCACGAGGTGGTGCTGGTGGACGGGCCCGGCCACGGCCGGTCGGCCCACGTGGCCGCCGACTTGGGCGAGGGCGCGGCGCTCATCGGCCAGGTCGGTGGGCGGGCGTCGTATGTCGGCTACTCGATGGGCGGGCGCTTCTGCCTGCACCTGGCGTTGGCCTCGCCCCAGTTGGTGGACGCCTTGGTGCTCGTCGGGGCCACCGCCGGCATCGACGACGCGGGCGAACGAGAGCAGCGCCGAGCCGACGACCGACGACTGGCCGAGCGCCTCACCGCCCAAGGGGTGCCCGCCTTCGTGGACGAGTGGCTGGCCGGACCGTTGTTCGCCCGGCTGGGCCCGGCCGCCGCGGGCCGGGCGGCCCGGTTGGAGAACACGGTCGAGGGCCTGTCGTCCAGCCTCCGCCTGGCGGGCACCGGAGAGCAGACGCCGCTGTGGGACCGGCTGGTCGAGCTGCGCATGCCCGTGCTGTTGGTGGCGGGGGCGGAGGACGCCAAGTTCTTGGCGCTGGCCCGGCGCATGCAGGCGTGCATCGGCGGCAACGCCGAGCTGGCCGTGATCGAGGGCGCGGGGCACGCCGTGCACTTGGAACGGCCGGACCAGTTTGCCGATGTGATCGAGGCCTTCCTCGCCCGCCACCCTCACACCAGTCGAGACCACATCGAGGGCCGCGGCTAGCCCGCGGCCAGGCCGACGGCCAACAGCACGGCGAAGACCAGTTGCACCTGGCCGGTGCGCACGAGCACCGGTATGAGCAATGGCCCCGAGGCTCGGGACGACACGGCCCGCAGCGGGCGAAGGGTCAGTGGCAGCGCGGCCAAAGCCAGCAGGGCCCACGGCCGGGCCACGGCCAGGCCGACGACGGCAGCGAAGGGGGCGAGCAGCAAAGCGCTGTAGAGGGCGCGGGTGGCGTCGTCGCCCAGACGGACGGCCAGCGTGCGCTTGCCCGCGACCAGGTCGGTGGGGATGTCGCGCAGGTTGTTGACGACCAGCAGCGCGGTGGCCAGCAGGCCGACAGGCACGGCCGCGAGGACGGCGAGAAGGGTGATGCGCTCGAGGTGCACATAGGCCGACCCGACCACCGCGACCAAGCCGAAGAAGACGAACACCGAGACCTCGCCCCAGCCGTGATAGCCGTAGGGCTTCGGGCCGCCGGTGTAGAGCCAGCCCGCGGCCAGGCAGGCGGCGCCGACGGCCAGCAGCCAGGGCGACGTGGCCGCGGCCAAGGCCAGTCCGGCCACGCCTGCCACCCCGAACGACGCCAGGGCCGCGGCCTTCACCTGCTGCGGACGGGCCAGGCCCGAGGCGACCAGTCGCAGCGGGCCGACGCGCCCGTCGTCCGTCCCGCGGACGCCGTCGCTGTAGTCGTTGGCGTAGTTGGTGCCGACCTGCACGGCGAGGGCCACGACCAAGGCGGCCGCGGCCCGCCAGACCACGACATGGCCCTGCGATGCGGCCACCGCCGTCCCCACGAGGACAGGCGCCACCGACGCGGGCAGGGTGCGGAGCCGGGCACCGAGCACCCACTTGTTGGCGCCCGCGGCAGCGGGCGCGCTCACGGCCGGCGTGGGAACTTGGCGAACTCGGGCGGCCGCTTCTCGACGTACGCGTTGCGCCCTTCCTGCGCCTCTTCCGACATGTAGAAGAGAAGGGTGGCGTCGCCCGCGAGCTGTTGGATGCCGGCCAGCCCGTCGTCCGCCGCGTTCATCGAGGCCTTGAGCAGGCGCAGGGCCATGGGCGAAAGGGCCAGCATCTCCCTGCACCACTGCACCGTCTCGACCTCCAACTCGGCGAGAGGGACGACGGTGTTGACCAGGCCCATGTCCAACGCCTGTCGGGCATCGTACTGCCGACACAGGAACCAGATCTCGCGGGCCTTCTTCTGACCCACGTTGCGGGCCAGCAGCCCCGACCCGTACCCGCCGTCGAAGGAGCCGACCCGCGGCCCGGTCTGGCCGAACCGGGCGTTGTCGGCCGCGATGGTGAGGTCGCAGACCACATGCAGGACGTGGCCGCCGCCGACCGCGTAGCCCGCCACCATGGCCACCACCGGCTTGGGGCAGCGTCGGATCTGGATCTGGAGGTCGAGCACGTTGAGACGGCCGATCCCCTGTTGGGCCACGGCGTCGTCGCCGATGTAGCCGTCCTCGCCCCGGATGCGCTGGTCCCCGCCCGAGCAGAACGCCAGCGGGCCCTCGCCGGTGAGGACGATGACGCCGACCTCGGGGTCGTCCTGGGCCCGTCGGAAGGCGTCGGCCAACTCGAACAGGGTCTGGGGCCGGAAGGCGTTTCGGACCTCGGGCCGGTTGATGGTGACCTTGGCCACCAGGCCCTGGCCCGGGTCAGGCTCGGCCGTCTCGTACCTGATGTCGCGGTATTCGCCGCCCGCTGACCGCCACTCGGCGCCGGGCCGGATGGGGTTGGAGTCGGCACTCTGAGAGTGATCACTCATACGGTTCGCTACCGTACCTCGGGTGCGCCGACTGGTCCCAATGACGGCCGTGCTCGGCCCGCACACGGTCGAGGCCATGCAGCGGACGTGGGCCGATGGCCACGCCGTCTTGCCGGTGGACGACCGGCTGCCGCCGGCCGCGAGAGACGCCTTGCTCGACGCGCTGGGCGCGGGTCGCGAGGTCGGGGACGACGACGCGCTCGTGCTGGCCACGTCGGGGACCACGGGCGCGCCCCGCGGCGTGGTGCTCACGTTCGAGGCCTTGGCCGCAGCGGCCATGGCCACCAGCGCACGGCTCGACGTCGATCCGGACCGGGACCGCTGGCTGGCCGTGCTCCCGCTGGCCCATGTGGGCGGGCTGTCGGTGATCACACGGAGCCTGGCCACGGGCACGCCGTTCACCTTCGAGCGCGATGACCGCTCGGCCACGCTGGTGTCGGTGGTGCCCACCCAGTTGCACCGGGGCGACGTCGACCCCGGCCGCTTCCGCAAGGTGGTGGTCGGCGGCTCGGTGGACTGGCGGCCCGCGCCCCCCAACGCGGTCCACACCTACGGCATGACGGAGACGGCGGGCGGGGTGGTGTACGACGGCGTGCCGGTGGACGGTGTCGAGGTGCGCGTCGACCGGACCGACGGCCAAGTCCTGCTGCGGGGGCCGATGCTGTTGCGCTGCTATCGGGACGGCACCGACCCCAAGACGGCGGACGGCTGGCTGCCCACCGGCGATGCTGGGCGGCTCGACGACGACGGTCGGCTGGTAGTGCTGGGCCGCATGGACGACGTCATCGTCACCGGCGGCGAGAAGGTGTGGCCCGACGCAGTCGAGCGGGTGCTGCGGTCGTGCCCGGGCGTGGCGGAGGTGGCGGTGGCCGGTCGGGCCGACGACGAGTGGGGGGCGCGGGTGGCCGCCTTCGTGGTGCCCGTCGACTGGTCGGCGCCGCCCACCCTCGACGGCTTGCGGGACGCGGTGAAGGCGGTCATGCCCGCCTACGCCGCGCCCAAGGAACTGGTCCTGCTGGCGACGCTCCCCCGCACCGCCCTGGGCAAGGTCCGCCGACGCGAACTGGAGGACATAGACCCACCCAACGGGTAGCTATGTCCTCCAGTCGTGGGAAGGCGGTGCGGCGAAAAGCGGTGCGGTTACGAGCAGCCGCTGGTGGAGCCGCAGCTCCCGCACACGTAGCACGACCCGGCCCGCTGCATGGTGTTGCCGCACGAGTAGCAGAGCGGGGCGTTGTCGTTCTCGGCCGCAGGCCGCACGTCGGACAGCGCGGCCTGCTGGGCGGCCGACACCGGCGCGTCCACGAACCGCTCGGCGGGCGTGACCGCCTCCTCCACGCCAGGCAGGGTGGGCTGCGTCCGCTCGCTGGTCGTCTGGATGCCCAGCTCCACTCGCTCGTCGTAGGCCATGTAGTCGACGGCCAGGCGGCGGAAGATGTAGTCGACCAGCGAGGAGGCGATGCGCAGGTCCGGGTCGTCCGTCATGCCCGCGGGCTCGAAGCGCATGTTGGTGTACTTCTGCACGAACGTGCGCAGCGGCACGCCGTGCTGGAGGCCCAACGAGACGGAGATGGAGAAGGCGTCCATGATCCCGGCCAGGGTCGAGCCCTGCTTGGAGACCTTCATGAACACCTCGCCCGGCCTGCCGTCCTCGTACTCGCCCACCGTGCAGTAGCCCTCGCAGTCGGCCACTCGGAACGAGAACGTGTTGGACCGGCGCCGCTTGGGCAGCCGCTCACGGATGGGCTGCTTGACCACGACGGTGGTCTGGTTGGCCAAGGCCTGCTCCAACAGCGCGACCTTGGACGCCAGCTCCGCGTCGTGGGCCTCGGCGGGCGACGAAGACACCGTCTTCTTCACGGTGGACAGCGGCTGGGCCACCTTGCAGTTGTCGCGGTAGACCGCCACCGCCTTGAGGCCCATGCGCCAGGCGTCGATGTGGAGCTGCTCCACGTCCTCGACGGTGACGTCCTCCGGCATGTTGATGGTCTTGGAGATGGCGCCCGAGATGTAGGGCTGCACCGCGGCCATCATCTTCACGTGCCCGAGGTAGTGGATGGTGTTGTCGCCCATCGAGCAGGCGAAGACGGGCACGTGCTCGGCCCGCAGGGCGGGCGCCCCGAGGATGGACTTGTGCTCGTCGATGTAGGCGACGATGTCGGCCACCTGCTGGTCGTCATAGCCCAGCTTGCGCAGCGCCCGCGGCACCGTCTGGTTGACGATCGACATGTTGCCCCCGCCGACCAGCTTCTTCATCTTGGCCAGGCCGAGGTCGGGCTCGATGCCGGTGGTGTCGCAGTCCATCAACAGGCCGATGGTGCCCGTGGGTGCGAGCACCGACGCCTGGCTGTTGCGCACGCCGTGCACCTCGCCGAGGTTGCACGCCTCGTCCCACACCGAACGGGCCGCGTCGAGGATCTCGACGGGCACCAGCTCTTCGTTGATCGTGTTCACCGCGTCGCGGTGCATGCCGAGCACCTTGAGCATGTGCACCCGGTTCTCCTGGTAGCCGGCGAACGGGCCCATGCGGGCCGCGGTGCGCGCCGACGTTGCGTAGGACTGACCGGTGAGGAGCGCGGTGATCGCGCCGGCCCACGCCCGTCCGCCGTCGGAGTCATAGGCCAGGCCCTGGGCCATGAGCAGCGCGCCGAGGTTGGCGTAGCCGATGCCGAGCTGGCGGAAGCGGCGGCTCGTCTTGGCGATCTTCGCCGTCGGATAGTCCGCGTTGCCGACGAGGATCTCTTGCGCGGTGAACACGGTGGCCGTGGCGGCCGTGAAGCCTTCGACGTCGAACGTGTCGTCGACGTCGAGGAACGTCATCAGGTTCAGCGACGCCAGGTTGCAGGCGCTGTTGTCGAGGTGCATGTACTCCGAGCACGGGTTCGAGCCGTTGATGCGACCGGTGGTGGCTGCGGTGTGCCACTTGTTGATCGTGGTGTCGAACTGCATGCCGGGGTCGGCGCACTCCCACGC
>JAUTXP010000049.1 GCA_030837965.1 Acidimicrobiaceae bacterium
CGGACCGGGCGGCGGGCCCGGCGGCGGCCCTGGTGGTCCCGGCGGCGGTCGAGGCGGCGCCTTCGGACGGGGCCGCCCGCCCCAGCGGCGGCGCAGGCGTCGTCGCAACCTGGAAGAGCTGGAGCCCACGCAGGCCACCAGCTACACGCCGTCAAACGCGCCCGTTCCCGAGGGCGAGATCATCATCGAGCGCGGCTCCACGGCCCAGGATCTCGGTCCCAAGCTCAACCGCAGCGCAGGCGACGTCGTGCGCTTCCTGCTGCTCCAAGGCGAGATGGTGACGGCCACGCAGAGCCTGTCGGACGAGGCCATCGAGCTGTTCGCCGACGAGATCGGCGCCGAGATCCGCCTGGTCGACCCGGGCGAGGAGAAAGAGGCCGAGCTCCAGGCCAAGTACTTCGACGACGACGAGGAAGAGGACGACGAGGAGCTGTTGCGCCCGCGTCCGCCCGTGATCACGGTCATGGGCCACGTCGACCACGGCAAGACCCTGTTGCTCGACCGCATCCGCGAGGCCAACGTGGTGGAGGGCGAGGCGGGCGGGATCACGCAGCACATCGGCGCCTATCAGGTGGAGAAGGAAGGCCGCCTGATCACCTTCATCGACACGCCGGGCCACGAGGCCTTCACCGCCATGCGGGCGCGCGGGGCGGACGTGACCGACATCGTGGTGCTGGTGGTGGCGGCCGACGACGGCGTGATGCCCCAGACCATCGAGGCCCTCAACCACGCCAAGGCGGCCGAGGTCCCCATCGTGGTGGCCGTCAACAAGATCGACCGCGAGGACTCCGATCCCAACCGGGTCATGCAACAGCTCTCCGAGCACGGGCTGGTGCCCGAGTCGTGGGGCGGCGAGACCATCTTCGTGCAGGTGTCCGCGCTGCAGAACCTGGGCATCGACGACCTGCTGGAGCAACTCCTGCTGGTGGCCGAGGTGCAGTTGGCCGACGAACTGGTGGCCAACCCCGAGGCCCTGGCGCGAGGCGCGGTCCTCGAGGCCAACCTCGACGTGGGCCGCGGCCCGGTGGCCACCGTCATCGTCGAGAACGGAACCCTGCGGGTGGGCGACCCCGTCGTAGCGGGCGCGGCGTGGGGCCGGGTGCGGGCCCTCATCGACGACAAGGGCGACAACATCAAGGAGGCCCCGCCCTCCACGCCCGTGCAGGTACTCGGGTTCAGCGACGTGCCCACCGCGGGCGACGAGTTCCGCGTCACCACGTCGGACAAGGTGGCCCGCGAGATCGGCGAGCTGCGAGGTCAGCGTTTCCGGGCCCGCGACCTGGGCAAGACGCCGAGCATCGTGGCGGGCGGCGGGGCCAAGCTGGAGGACATCTTCGAGCAGATCCAGCGGGGCGAGACGGCCACGCTGAACGTCATCCTCAAAGCCGACGTGCAGGGCTCGCTCGAAGCGGTCACCGAGAGCCTGCGCAAGCTGGAGCGTGACGAGGTCAAGCTGGCCTTCGTGCACCGAGCCGTCGGCGGCATCAACGAAAACGACGTGCAGTTGGCGGCCGCGTCGAACGCGTCGATCATCGGCTTCAACGTGCGCCCGTCGCGCACGGCGAGGGAGATGGCCGACACCCACGACGTGGAGATCCGCGCCTACGAGATCATCTACAAGCTCATCGAGGACATCGAGTCGGCCATGGTCGGCATGCTGGCCCCCGAGTTCGAAGAGGTCATCACCGGCGAGGCCGAGGTCAGGGAGATCTTCCGGGTGCCGAGGGTGGGCGCCATCGCCGGGTGCTACGTGCGCAGCGGCGTGATCACCCGGGGCTCGAAGGTCCGGTTCCTCCGCGAGGGCGTCATCTTGTGGAAGGGCCAGATCACCTCGCTCAAGCGGTTCAAGGACGACGCCCGCGAGGTGGCGGCCGGCTTCGAGTGCGGCATCGGCCTGTCCAACAACCAGGACCTCAAGCCGGGCGACATCATCGAGACGTTCGAGGACCGGGAGATCCCGCGCACGTAGGCTTGGCCTTCACTTGTACTCGCTTCACTCGCTTCACTCGCTTCGCCCCGTTCGGACGACCATGCACGTAGCGGCCTTAGAAGTCGACCTCCATCTGCCCAACTGCCACTCCCTCAAGGAGAAGCGGGCCGTGCTCAAGTCCATCCTCAATGGCGCCCACAACCGATTCGGCGTGGCCGTGGCCGAAGTCGGGCACCAGGACAAGTGGCAGCGCGCCGCCCTCGGCTTCGCCACCGTGTCGGGTTCTGCGGGGCACGCCGACGACGTGATCGACAAGGTCGAGCGCTTCGTCTACTCCTTCCCCGAGGTCGAGGTCATCGAGGCGGTCAGAGGAGTCGACGCCTGATGCCCGAGCGCCGGGCCCGTCGCTACCCCCGGGCCGTCCGGGTCAACGAGCTGTTGCGCGAGATCCTGGCCGAGGAGCTCGAACTGGTGGAGGACGGCGACGAGCGCCTCGGCCTGTCGACCATCACCGCGGTCGATGCCGACACAGACCTGCGCCGGGCCACCGTGTTCTTGTCGTCGCTGTCCGAGGAGGCGGCCGCCGCGCTGGTGGAGCACCGGCCCCGGCTCCAGGCCGCCATCGCCCGGCAGGCCCGGCTCAAGCGCACGCCCCAACTTTCCTTCGTGCCCGACCCCGGAGTAGCACAGGGGGCTCGCGTGGAAGGCATCCTCCGGGAGTTGCGTCAGCATGGCGGCGAGTGATTTCGATCGAGCAGTAGAGGCCATTCGGTCGGCGCCCAGCCTGGCCCTCGCGTGCCATGTCGGGCCCGACGGAGACGCGCTCGGATCGCTGCTCGCACTCCACCACCTGGCCCGAGCCCACGGCATGCCCTCGACGGCCAGTTGGTCCGAGCCCTTCCAGGTGGCGCCCCACTACGCCTTCCTGCCTGGACTGCACCTGACCACCAAGCCTGCCGACTTTCCGGCCGAGCCCGAGGTCATGGTCACCTTCGACTGCGGGTCGCTCGGGCGCCTGGGCGACCTGATGCCCTCGGCCCAGGCCGCCGCCGCGCACGGCGAGCTGATCGTCGTCGACCATCACGCCAGCAACGACCGGTTCGGCACCATCAACGTGGTCGACCCCGACGCCGCGGCCACCGCCGTCCTTGTCCACCGACTGGCTCAGGCCCTCGGCTGGTCACTCAACCGGGACGCGGCGTTGTGCCTCTACACCGGGCTCGTCACCGACACCGGCCGGTTCCAGTATTCGAACACCACGCCCTCGGTGTTCGAGCTGGCCGAGGAGTTGGCCTCGTTCGACCTCCCCATCGCGGCCATCAGCCGCCACCTGTTCGAGGAGCACCGCTTCGCCTACCTGCAGATGGTGGGCGCATGCCTGGCCCGGGCCGAGTTGGACAGGGGGCTGGGCTTCGTGGCCACGTGGGTCACCAACTTCGACCTCGACGGGTTCGGCGTGGACGTGGCCGAGACCGAGGGCCTGATCGACCTGCTCCGGCGCACGGCCGAGGCCGAGGTCGCGTGCGTGTGCAAGGAGACGACCGAGGGCATCCGGGTGTCGCTCCGATCCGTGTCGGAGATCGACGTGGCCGCCATCGCGGCCCGCTTCGGCGGCGGCGGCCACCGGTACGCGGCAGGGTTCGTGGCCCCTTACCCGGTGGTCGACGTGTTGGCGGGCATCAAGGACGCCCTGCGCGAGCAGCGGGCCCAGCGCCAGTTGCACGAGTCCGGCGGTTGATCGACGGACTGGCCGTGGTCGACAAGGCCGCGGGCTGGACGTCGCACGACGTGGTGGCCAAGTGCCGGGGGGTCTTCGGCCAGCGCCGCATCGGGCACTCGGGCACCCTCGACCCCGACGCCACCGGCGTGCTGCTGGTCGGCTTGGGCCGGGTCACCCGGCTGCTGCGGTTCCTGACCGACCTGCCCAAGTCCTATGTGGGCGAGGTGGTCTTCGGCGTGTCGACCTCCACCCTCGACTCGTCCGGCGAGGTGACGGCGCGCCACCACATGGTTCTGGGCGCCGACGAGGTGGCCGTCGCCGCGACCCGGTTCGTGGGCCACATCGAGCAGGTGCCGCCGATGGTGTCGGCCGTGAAGGTGGGCGGACGGCGACTGCACGAGTTGGCCCGGGCGGGGATCGAGGTGGAGCGGGCGCCGCGGCCGGTGACCGTGCATCGGCTGGCCGTCGTCCCTACCGATGACCCCCTCGTGTACGGCATCGAGGTCGACTGCTCGTCGGGCACCTACATCCGCACGCTGGCCGCCGACCTGGGCGCGGCGCTGGGGGGGGGCGCCCATCTGCGCAACCTGCGGCGCACGGCCATCGGGTCGTTCGGGTTGGGGGAGGCCCGGCCGTTGGAGGCGCTTGCGCCCGAGGCCGTGCTGTCGCCCGCCGAGGCCATGCGCGACTACCCCTCGCTGGTGGTCGAGGAGTGGG
>JAUTXP010000075.1 GCA_030837965.1 Acidimicrobiaceae bacterium
GGGCAAACACGCTGTCCTCGTGGCCAATGGCTGCGACGACACGCTCTTCGCGACCACCGACGAGGCCCCCCTGCCCGACGACGTGGACCTGCCCGCGCCGATCGCCGGGTTCATCGGGCACCTGTCCGATCGCATCGACCTCGCCCTGCTCGAGGCCGTGGCCGCCACCGGCCGGAGCCTGCTCCTGGTCGGTCCCCGCCAGCCCACGTTCGAGCTCGGGCGCATGAGCCGGTTGCTGGCCCGCCCGAACGTGCGCTGGGTGGGCCCCAAGCCCTTCGAAGCCCTTCCGTCGTACCTCCGGGCCATGCACGTCGGTCTGACCCCGTACGCCAACACCGACTTCAATCGGGCGAGCTTCCCCCTGAAGACCCTCGAGTACCTGGCCGGCGGCCGGGGCTTCGTGGAAACCGACCTGCCTGCGGTGCGCTGGTTGGACTCCATTCTGATCACCGCAGAAACCAGCCCCGACCGGTATGCGGCCGCGGTCGTGCGAGCGCTGGACACGCCCCGTACGCCGGCGCTGACGGCCGAGCGCCGGGCGCTCGCCAGCCGTCACAGCTGGGCGGCCCGGACGGCGGAGTTCGCCGCCGTGCTGGGCCTCCGAGCGCCCGCCGAGGCCCGATGAAGATCCTGGTGTTCACCCACCGGCTCGACCTGGGCGGGACCCAGACAAATGCCATCGAGCTGGCCGCGGCCGTGCGAGACACCTTCGGGCACGAAGTCGTCCTCTTCGGCACGCCGGGACCGGCGGGCGACCTGGCGGCGGCGCGGGGGCTGCGGCTGATACCCGCGCCGTCACCGGGCCGAAGGCCGTCGGTGGCGATGATGGCGGCGCTGCGCGCGGTGGTCGCCTCGGAAGCTCCCGACATGATCCACGCCTGGGACTGGCCCCAGGTCCTCGACGCCTACTTCGGCGCGCGGGTCACCGACGACGTCCCACTGCTCGGCACGTCGATGTCGATGGCCGTCGAGCGGTTCCTTCCTCGGGCCATCCCCATGACGTTCGGCACGGCCGAGCTTCGGGCTCGGGCCGCGGAGGTGTGGCGGAGCCCGGTGGCGCTACTCGAGCCGCCGGTCGACACCCGGGCCAACCACCCGGGCGCCGTCGACCCGGGCGAGTTCCGCCGGCAGCACGGGCTGGAGGACGGTGTGCCGACGGTGGTCATCGTGTCCCGACTGAGCCGTGACATGAAGTTGGCCGGCATCCGCCGCTCGATCGCCGCGGTCGCGCAGCTGGCGGCGACGCGGCCCCTGCGGCTGGTGGTCGTGGGCGACGGCGACGCCTTCGACGAGCTGTCGGTCGAGGCCGCGTCGGTCGGCGCCGGCGCCGTGGTGCTCGCCGGGGCCCTTGCCGATCCCCGGCCTGCGTACGCGGCCGCCGACATCGTCCTGGGTATGGGCGGTTCGGCCCTCCGGGCCATGGCCTTCGCCCGGCCGGTGATCGTGCTCGGCGAGCAGGGTTTCTCCGAGGTGTTCCATCCGGGGACGGCCGAGCAGTTCCTCTGGCGCGGCTTCTTCGGCCTCGGGGACGGCAACGTCGGCTCCGATCAGCTGCGCCGCCAGCTCGGGCAACTCCTCGACGACCCCGCGGCGCGTACGGAGTTGGGCGGCTTCGGTCTCCGCACGGTCACCGAGCGGTTCGGCGTGGACGCCTCGGCCTCGAAACTTGAAGCGCTCTACCGTGACACTCTCGCCGCCGCTCCCCTGCCTCGCCGGGCGCTCGTCGCCGAGGGCGCGAGGTGCCTGGCGGTGCGTGGTGCGACCAACCTCATTCCTCGCCGCCCCAGGGGTCGGCCCAGTGGCGAGTCGGTCCCTCCGACCGCCCGCCGGCGGGCGTCGGGACGTTCACCGTCCGTCCACCCCGCGATAGGGGCCTAGGGTGATGGCCCAACGAGGGAGCCGCGCCACGGAACAGCTGCTGGTGATCGGAGCAGGTGGCCTCGGGCGGGAAGTCGTCGAGGCGGTACTGGCCGCCAACGCCCATGAACCCACTTGGGACGTGCTGGGCTTCCTCGATGACGACGCCGCGCTCGCTGGGACCCTGGTGGGAGGCCTGCCCGTGCTCGGCCCGGTCGAGGCCCTGTCCGAGTACCCGGATGCCCGGATCCTCCTCACCGTTGGCAGTGCGACGAGCCCCTCTGCCCGGCCCCGCCTCGCCGCTCGCCTACGCGTGGCCGAGGACCGCTATGCAACGGTGATCCATCCGGCAGCCACCCTGGCGGCCTCGACCCAGGTCGGGCCGGGCTCTGTGGTGCTGGCGGGCGTGGTCACCACCGCCGACGTGGAGATCGGCGCCCACGTGGTGCTGATGCCGCAGGTCCTGCTGACCCACGACGACCGGGTGGGCGACCACGCCACGCTCGCCGGGGGGGTCAGGTTGGCCGGCGGGGTACGGGTGGAGGAGGGTGCGTACCTCGGCGCCGGCGCCCTCGTGCGGGAGTACCTGACCATCGGCGCCTCGTCGGTCGTCGGGATGGGCGCGGTCGTGATCACCGACGTGCCGGCCGGCGAGGTCTGGGCCGGCTGCCCCGCGCGGTTCCTCAGGACCGTCGACGCCCCATGTGATCGGAGCACCTCTCGGCGATGACGACATTCGACG
>JAUTXP010000005.1 GCA_030837965.1 Acidimicrobiaceae bacterium
ACTGTGTCCCGAGGACCGGGACACAGTGCGACGAGAAGCCGGGGGGTCAGGGGCGAGGGGTGAGGCGGCCTGCGGACAGGGCGTAGGCCCGGCCGCAGGCCGGGCAGGTGGTGGCGGCTTCGGGGCCGGCCGGCTCGGGCGGCGGGAGGGTGACCCCGCACTGGCAGGCCCAGCCCTGCTGGTGGCCGGGGACGCCGACGACGATGGCGTAGTCGGGCACGTCATGGGTCACCACTGCGCCCGCGCCGACCAAGGCGTACTGGCCCACCACCACCCCGCACACGACCGTGCAATTGGCCCCGAGCGTGGCCCCGCGCCGCACCAGCGTGGCCCGGAACTCGTCCTTGCGCTCCACCGCGGCCCGCGGGTTGACCACGTTGGTGAAGACCATCGAGGGCCCGCAGAACACGTCGTCCTCCAACTCGACGCCCTCGAAGACGGACACGTTGTTCTGCACCTTGACCCCGTCGCCGATGCGCACGTCGTGGCCCACGAACACGTTCTGGCCCAACGACACGTTGGCGCCGATGCGAGCCCCGGCCATGACGTGGGCGTGATGCCACACCTTGGTCCCGGCCCCGATCACCACGCCCTCGTCCACCGTGGCGCTCGGATGGACGAAGAACGAGCCGGCGCCACCACCACCGCCACCGCCGCCAACACCGCCGACCACCGACTGCGGCGCGCCCCCGGCGGCCATCGACCGCTCCCCGGCGTCCAGCATGCGCAGCACGTTCAGGGCCGACTCCCCGTCGGTCAGCACCGGCCCGCCGCCGGCCACCGCCAACGCGAACGCCCGGCACTCCTCCAGCAGCGGCTCGGCCGGCCCCAACGCCACCGCCGTCCCCTCCGCCTTTCGGGCCTCGGGCACCCGCCCGTCCCGCCAGTTGACCTCGTGCGGATACAGCACCAGCTTCTCCGGCCATGGCGCGGTGTCGTCGAACACGGCCATCTGCCGCTCGCCCACTACCACGAACCGCTGCTCTTTGAACGGGTGCAGCCAGCTCACGAACACATGGGCCTGCACGCCGTTCGGGAAGACCATGGCCATCAAGGTCACGTCGGCCACACCCGCACTCAGGTACGACGAGCCCTGGCACGACACCCGCTCCGGCAGCGAGCCCACCATCCGAAAGCACAGGGCCAGATCGTGCGGGGCGAAGCTCCACAGGGAGTTCTCCTCGGTGCGCACCTTCCCGAAGTTCAGCCGGTTCGAATAGATGTACCGCAGCCGGCCCAGCGCGCCCTCCTCGACCAACGCCCGCAGCTTCAGCACCGCCGGGTGGTACTCCAACACGTGCCCCACCATGAGGGTGCGCCCAGACTCCTCGGCCGCGGCCAACACCACCTCGGCATCGGACAGTCGGACGGCCAACGGCTTCTCCACCAACACGTGCTTGCCCGCCCGCAAGGCGGCCACCGCCATCTCGGCATGGGTGACGGCGGGCGTGGCCAACACGACCGCGTCGATGTCGTCGCGCCCCAACACCTCGTCGAACGACTTGCTCACGTCGAACTGGGCGTCGGGCGCCAAGGCGCGGGCCCCGTCCAAGCGGGCCACGTCGCTGTCGCAGACCACACGCAGGTGCCCCAACCGCGACCAGGCCCGGACGTGGTTGCCGCCCCATCCGCCTGCGCCCACCACGGCGACCCGCACGCCTTGCTCGACCACTTGCGCTCCTGTCCGGCCACTCAGCCGAGTCCGGCCGCGTCCGACAGCCCAGCCGTGACGCCATAACATCTGGCGTCTCCGGACGCCAGAACCATTGGCGTCTGCGGACGCCGTGTCGAACTGTAGGAGGCGGGCCGCCCCGTTGGAAGACATCCCCCTGCTGGACCTGCGCGCCGAGCTCCAGGCCTTGCGGCCCGAACTGCAACAGGCCTTCGACGAGGTGCTCGAAGGAACGGCGTTCATCCTCGGCCCCAACGTGGGCCGCTTCGAGGCCGAGGCGGCCGACTATCTCGGCGCGGCCCACGCCATCGGGGTCAACTCGGGCACCGACGCGCTCGTCCTTGCCCTCAGGGCCGCGGGAGTGGGTCCAGGCGACGAGGTCGTCACCACGCCGTTCACCTTCTTCGCCACGGCCGAGTCGGTGAGCGTCCTCGGCGCCACGCCGGTCTTCGTGGACATCGACCCCGTTTCATTCAACCTCGATCTCGACCAGGCCGAGGCCGCCATCACACCTCGCACCAAGGCCATCGTGCCCGTCCACCTGTTCGGCAACCCGGTCGACATGGACCACGTCACCGAACTGGCCGCGGCCCACAGCGTGGTCGTCATCGAGGACGTGGCCCAGGCCTTCGGCGCCGAGTGGAAGGGCCGACGAGTGGGCGGCTTCGGCGTGGCCGGGGCCTTCTCGTTCTTCCCCTCCAAGAACCTGGGGGCACTGGGCGACGGCGGCTTGATCGCCACCGAGGACCCGGAAGCGGCCCGACTGCTGCGCATGCTCCGGGCCCACGGCTCCACCCAGAAGTACCGCAACGAGATCCTCGGCTACAACAGCAGGCTCGACGAGCTGCAAGCGGCCTTCCTCCGCGTGAAGCTGCGTCACGTCGAGGACTTCAACGAAGGCAGGCGCCGAGTGGCCGCCTCCTACAACGCCGCCCTCGACGGGATCGACGGCGTGGTCCTCCCGACCGAGACGCCGGGCGGACGCCACGTCTTTCACCAGTACACCGTCCGCATCACAGGGCCCGCGGCAGGCCGACGCGACGCCGTGGCGCAAGCCCTCGAGGACGCGGGCATCGGCCGGGCCGTCTACTACCCCGTCCCCGTGCACCGACTTCCCGTCTACGCCGACGCCCCCCGCCCTCAGCCCACCCTCCCCTACGCGGAGGCCGCGGCCGACGAGGTGCTCTCGCTCCCCATCTGGCCCACCATGCCCGACACCGCCGTCGACCGGGTGGCCGACGTGTTGCGGCGGGCGCTGCTCGGGTGACAACCAGGCTGGTCGTGATCGGCGGTGGCGGCCACGGCCGTGAGGTGCTCGACATCGCCCACGCCGGCGGCCAGTTCGACATCGTCGGGGTGATCGACGAGCGGGGCGACGAGCACGGCCGCCTGGCCGCCCGGCACATCCGCGTGCTCGGAGGCCACGACGCGCTGGCCGCCCTCGACCCCGAAGACGCCCGCTACATCATCGCCATCGGCGCGCCCCAAGCCCGGCGCGCCGTCGCCGCCCTGGCCGCCCAGGCCGGGCTGCGGGCCGCGGCCGTCGTGCATCCGAGTGCCGTTCTCAGCGCAGACCCCAACACCATGATCGGTGAAGGCTTCGTCGCCTTCGCCCACGCCTTCGTCAGCACCAACGTAAAGATCGGGCGCCACGTCCACGTCAACGTCAATGCCACCGTCAGTCACGACTGCGAACTGGGCGACTACGTGACCTTGAGCCCCGGGTGCCATGTGGGCGGCGGGGCCGCACTTGGCCACGGGGTGACCCTGGGTATCGGCGCCGTGGTCGCACCGGGGGTGCGCGTCGGGGACGACACCTTCGTGGGGGCAGGCGCGGCCGTGGTCCACGACCTGCCCGCGGGCGTGACCGCGGTGGGCGTGCCCGCCCGCCCGCTCGACCAGGCCAATCCCACAACCGCATGACCAAGCCCTATGCGGGCAAGCGGGCCTTCGACGTGATCGTGCTCGTCGTCGTGGCCCTGCCCGCGGCCGTCGTCGGTGCGGCCTGTGCGGCGGCCATCAAGCTCACGTCCAAAGGACCGGTCCTGTTCCGACAGACGAGGGTCGGCCTGCACGGCCGGCCCTTCGACGTCTGCAAGTTCCGCACCATGGTCGACGCGCCCGACAACCCGCTGTTCCCTGACGCGGCCCACATCACGACGGTCGGCAGGTGGCTGCGCCGACTGTCGCTCGACGAGCTGCCCCAGCTTCTCAACGTGGCCGCGGGCGACATGAGCATCGTCGGGCCTCGACCCACCCTCGCCTATCAAGTGGAGCGCTACACCGAGCGCCAACGCGGCCGCTTGGCCGTGCGCCCGGGCCTGACCGGGCTGGCCCAGGTACGGGGACGCAACGCCATCTCGTGGACCGAGCGCATCGAGCACGACCTCGAATACGTCGCGCGCCAGTCCATCGCCCTCGACCTGGCCATCCTGGCCCGCACGGCCCGAGCCGTGCTCGGAGGCTCGGGCGTGGGCGGCCACCCGCTCGACGACGCGCTGGCCACGCCCCCCACCGTCACACCCCCCACCGCCACACGCGCGACCGCCGAGCCCGAGACCCCCACCCAGTAACGTCTTTACGACATGGCCTTGGACGACGAGACCCCGGAACTCGAGCTTCGCGACTACCTGCGAGTGCTCCGCAGGCGCAAGTGGACCATCGGGCTGTCGGCCCTGATCGTGCTGTCCACTGCGCTGGGCTCGTCCGTGCTCCAGACGTCCGTCTACCGGGCCACGGCCAAGCTCCTGCTCCAGCCCCGCTCCACCGAGTCGCTGTTCGACCCGGGCACGGGCCAGCGCAACGACCCGAGCCGGGCCATCCAGACCGAGATCCAGGTGCTCCGAAGCGAGCCCGTGCAGGCCGCGGTCAAGAAGGCCTTGGGCGTGGCCCCGCCCGTCTCCGTCAGCCCCGTCGGCCAGACCGACGTCATCGAGCTGCGCTCCGACAGCACCAACCCGCAGCGGGCCGCGGTGGTGGCCAACACCTACGCCCGGTCGTACATCGACTTCCGCCGCAGGCAGGCGGTCGACGACCTGTTGGCCGCGGGCCAAGAGGTGCAGGAGAAGATCACCGGGCTGCAAGCCCAGATCGACGCCATCACCAACCAGCTCAACAACCTCGACCCCAAGGCCGGCCCCGACGCCCGTCGCCGCCTGCAGGACCAGGCCGACCAGTTCGTGAGCCAGCAGGCCCTGTTCCGCCAGAAGCTGGACGAGCTGCAAGTCGACGCCGCCCTCAAGACGGGCGGGGCCCAGTTGGTCACGCCCGCGGCCGTTCCCTCCACGCCGTCGGAGCCCCGGCCCAAGCGCACGGGCGCGGTGGCCCTCGTCGTCGGGCTGATCTTCGGCGTGATGATGGCCTTCCTCTTCGAGTACCTGGACGACTCCATCAAGTCCAAGGAGGCGTTGGAGGCCATCTCCGGCAACCTGCCCGTCCTCGGCCTCATCCCCGCGGTGAGCAACTGGAAGGACACCGAGGAGAGCAGGGTCATCTCGCGCGACGAGCCCATGTCCCCCGCGGCCGAGGCCTATCGAAGCCTGCGCACGTCCGTGCAGTTCCTGGGCCTCGACCGGCCCGTGCAGGCCCTGCTGCTCACCAGTGCCAACGCGGCCGAGGGCAAGACGACGACGCTCTCCAACCTGGCCATCGCCCTGGCCCGGGCGGGCCAGGAGGTCATCGTCGTGTGCTGTGACCTGCGCCGGCCCCGCCTGCACCAGTTCTTCGGCCTGTCCAACTCGGTCGGCTTCACGTCCGTGCTGCTGGGCGACGTGCCCTTGTCCGCCGCGCTGCAACGGGTGAAGGACGAAGACCGGCTCCGGGTGCTGGCGTCAGGGCCGCTGCCGCCCAACCCGTCCGAGCTGCTGTCCTCGCCCCGATCGGCCGAGCTGTTCGCGGCGTTGCGCCGACAGGCCGACGTGGTGCTGATCGACGCATCCCCTGTGCTGCCCGTGACCGATGCGGCCGTCCTGTCGGCCCAGGTCGACGCCACCCTGCTGGTCGTATCGGCCAACAGCACGACTCGCAAGCAGGCGGCACGAGCCATCGAGCTGTTGCGCCAAGTCGACGCCCATCTGGTCGGCACCGTGTTCAACGGGGTCCGCGAAGAAGGCGCCTACGGCTACGCGTACCAGTACTACAAGCGGGACGACCCGCCCGTGCGGCGCCGGGGCCGCGAGTCGGTCAAGTCGGCGGACAAAGCGCCCGTCAAGTCGGCCTGAGCAGCCGCAGCCTGCGGTCCCTGTCCAGCTTGACGGTGGCCGCGTCGGACCGACGACCTCGCGCCACATGCACGGTCACGTCGTCCGCGGCCACGGCCGAATGCCTGAACAGCGTGAGCCCATAGTCCGACCGGGCCGCATCGCGCCTGCCGCGCAAACGCACTTCGAGGACGGTGGTGGCACCGGGCGCGATGGTGAGGAAGGCCGAGTACACGTTGCGGCCCAGCTCGCGCTCCGACTCGAGCAGCGCGGGGTTGCCGTCCAGCGTGGCCCCGTCCATGCCCCACGGCGTATAGAGCGACAGGTACAGCTTGTTGGTGCCGTCCGGGAGGGGCGGCGTGATCACGTTGCCGATCAGGCTGTGCGACAGGCCGCGGGCCGGGGCGTCGTTGCGCAGCGTGATGCGCACGGTGGCGTCCACGTCACCCGTGGCCGGGTCGATGCGCACGTCGTCGGCCATCGAGCGGTGCAGGAACCAGTCGATCTTGTTGCCGCCCGCGTTCTGGGTGACCAGGCCGAGGAAGTCGTCGTCCGCCGCGGGCATGGCCCCGGCCACACCCAAGCGGGACAAGGCCGCCTGCTCCTCGGCCCGTCCGCTGAACAGCAGGATGTGCTTTTGGGCCACGGCCGGGGCCACCGCCTTGGCCAGGTCGGCCATCCGCCGGTTGCCGGTGAGCAGCCGCTGCCATACCTGATTGGTGACCTCTTCGAGGAAGTCGAGCCGGGTCGCGCGGGCCAGGTTGAGGTACTGCTCGTAAAGCAGCACGCGCGGCGCGTTGGCCGCGGTCACCGGCTCGGGCCACTCCGACACGGTGACGGGTCCGACCACCCGCAACAGCGCGGCCAGGCCATAGGGGTCGACGGCCAGCACGCCGTCCACCGGCGCCCCGCCCGACTGCGGATACAGGTCGGCGATCACCTGCGCGTCGCTCGGGAAGTCGGGCGACATGGTGACGTTCTGCCAGAGCCGCTCGGGCCCGAACCGGCCGTAGCGGGCCACGAAGTCAGGCGGGCCGTGGACCACGCGGTTGCCCGCGCCCCCGGCGTTGAGGTCGGACGTGCGCCCCAGGCGGACCAAGTTCAACCGCCCGCTGTCGGCCCCGATCTCGCCGAAGTTGCCCAGGAACCCGCCGCTGCCGCGCGACTCGACCGGCGTCTGCACGGCCAGGAAGTAGTGCCGCGGCCCGTCGCCGCCGAGCATGGCCGGCCCCAGCCGGGCCGCGGTCAGGACGGAGCCGGCCTGCTCCTTGGCCCGGCTCACTCGGGCCACGAGATCGTCCAGCCTGCGAGCGGCGACGGGGACGAGCCACGGCGAGCGGGCCCGGCCCAGTCTGGCCGTGGCCGCGCCCAGGTCGGCCACGGCCTGGGCCGCGGGTGCCTGCAAGGCTCGGATGGCCTCGACCGGCACCTGCCCGGTCGACACCTTGAGCTTCTCGGGATCGGCGGCCTGGGCCAGTCGGGCCCCGGTGCGGGCTACCTGCTGGCCCGTCTTGGACACGGCCGTCAAGGCCTTCATCTGGCGGCCCACCACAGGGACGGCCAGCGCAGGCCGGGCCCACCATGCGTTGGTCCGGCCATGGGCTCGGCCGAAGCGGGCCGCGGCCTGCTCCAGGTCGGCCGCGGCCACGGCCGCCTCGCCCTGGCTCCCGGCCGACAGGCCCGCCCGCACCCGGCGCACACCCGCGTCGAGCTGGGGCTTGGCCGCCACCGCAGCGGCCAGTCCGCCCACGCA
>JAUTXP010000070.1 GCA_030837965.1 Acidimicrobiaceae bacterium
AACGAGGACGCGACCCACGAAGCCAACGAGACCCCGGAGCAGGAGGCTGCGGAGGACAATGGCACCGCCCGCCACGGCGGCGGCGGCGGCCACGGGACCAACGAGGACCCGGCTCACGAGGCCAACGAGACGCCCGAGCACGAGGCCGCGGAGCACGCGGGCATCGGCTCAGGCGGCACGGCTCCGTCGACCGCGCCCTCCTCGGGCGCCGGCTCGGCGTCCAGGACCGCCTTCCGTTCCTGATCGACACGCACAACCCGCGCCGCGGTACCGGCGCGGGTCGTGTCGTGCTGCTACGCCGGGGCGTCGTGGTGACGGGCCCGGCGCAACTCCAGCGCCACCGGGATGAGGGACACCACGATGACGACGGCGACGATGGGGACGAGGTAGCGGTCGATGTGGGCGACCCGCGAGCCCAGGGTGTAGCCCGCGAGGGGCAGTCCGACCCCCCAGAGCACGCCCCCGATGACGTTGTAGGGCACGAACACCCGGTAGGACATGTCGCTGGCGCCGGCGACGATCGGGGTGAACGTCCGCACCGCGGGAACGAAGCGGGCCAACACGATCATGCGTGAACCCCGCTCCTCCAGGTAGGTGTGCGCTCGTTCGAGGTGCTCCGGTCGGAAGAGACGGGACCTGGGCCGGCTGAACAGGCCCTTCCCCACCCGGCTGCCGAAGAGGTACCCGACCTGGTCGCCCGCCACCGCGGCGATCGCCGCGCCCGTCACGACGAGCCCGATGTTCAGGTGGACGGAGCCGGGCCGGTGGGTCGAGGCCAGCAGGCCGGCGGTGACCAGCAGGGAGTCGCCGGGCAGGAAGAACCCGAAGAACAGGCCCGACTCGGCGAAGATCACCGCCACCAGCCCCGCCACCCCGAAGGTGTTGATCAGGTGGGTGGGGTCAAGCCAGCGCATTGGGGGGCTCGACGGCAATCTGGTCCTTCTTGGTCCTCATCAGGTAGACGACGACGCCCAGGATCGTGGCCAGGAAGACGGCGCTGGTGCCCGCCGTACCCAGGCCGCGCCCGCCGTCCGCCGTCGGCTGGGAGAGGAAGTCGCCGATCGACGCCCCGAGGGGACGGGTGAGGATGTACGCCAGCCAGAAGGCCAGGACGGCGTTGAGGTGGGCGTACTTCCACGCGATCACGACCAGCCCGATCACTGCCCCGAACATGAGCGCCGATTTCCAGTAGCCGAGGTTGAGCTGCTCGGCGACCAGGTCACCCGCCGCGGTCCCGAGGGCGAAGGTGAAGAGGATGGCCAGCCAGTAGAACGCCTCGCGCCTCGTCGTGTAGATGCTGTGGATGGACAGCGTCCGCTCGTTGGCGTACCAGACGACGAAGGTGGCGGTCAGGGCCAGGGCGAACAGGAAGCTGGTGACCCACAGGCTGATCCCGAAGTGGTCGGTGAGGTTGTCCGTGATGAGGGTGCCGACCACGCTGATCAGGACGACGGCGAGCCAGTAGATCTGGGGGACGTACTTCTTCTCTCGGAACTGGGCGGCGAGGACCGCAGCCAGCAGGGCACCCATCACCAGGGTCGTACCGGTGAGCCCGAGGTGCAGGTTGGTGTTCAGGAAGTCGGCTGCCGTCTCGCCCACGGTCGTCGCCATGATCTTGATGATCCAGAAGTAGATGGTGACTTCCGGGACCTTGCTCACCATCGTCCGGAGGCGGGTCCGGCCGAACTCCTTGGTGCTCATGCGTGGACCATACGGACGCGTCCCTGAGCCGATCCTTCGCCGAAGGTAAGGCGAACGTTAAATCAGCGTCCGGCGGCGAGCAGGCCGCGGTGATCGGGCGGCGGCGGACATTCCTGCCTCTCATCGCCTCGTCATCGGCGAAGGTGTTGAATGACGGCGTGGTAGGCCAGCATCCCGGCGAGACGGACGCCGGAGGAGCACGGCTCCCGTGCCCGGCGTGCCGGGCCATCGACCTGGCGGACGGGGTGGAGGACGGGAACCTGTTCCCGGTCCTGGCCAAACGGGTGGCCCACGAGCGCAAGGTCGTGCAGGCCCTCGTCGACGCCCAGGACCGGGTCGCCGACCGCATCACAGCATTCGCCGGGTCCCTCAACTTCGTCTACATCCACACCGTCTGGTTCGCCGTCTGGATCCTGCTGAACGTGGGCGCGCTGGGCGCCGCACTCACCTTCGACAAGTTCCCGTTCGGCCTGCTCACCATGATCGTGAGCCTCGAAGCCATCTTCCTGTCGACGTTCGTCATGGTGAGCCAGAACCGCCAGGCCGAACGGGCCGACATCCGCAGCCAGCTCGACTTCGAGACCAACCTGCGGGCCGAAATCTGGTCCGTCCACATCGGCCACGCCCTCGGGGTCGACGCCGACCACGTCGAGCAGGTCGTCCGCCGGGCCATCGAAGGCTCCAAGCAGCAGATGACCGGCTGACCGACGACGGATTCGCGATCGCGGAAGCATCGGCGTCGTCGGCACGGGACGGTTCGACGACCTCGCCGTGCCCGCAGCTCAGGTGTTGGCGACCTTGCCGCGTGGTGCGGCGCGGACGTGGATGCGCTCGCCTGGCCTGCCGAGCAGGCTGAGGATCTCGACAGGGTGGTCACCAGCGGGCCCGAACCAGTGCGGAAGCCGGGTATCGAACTCGGCGACTTCGCCCGGTTTCATGATGATGTCGTGGTCGGCGAGGATCAGCCGCATCTCTCCGGCCAGCACATAGAGCCACTCGTAGCCCTCGTGGGTGCGAAGTTCGGGTTCGCTCCGCTCGGGCGGGATCACCACCTTCCAGGCATGCATCCCGCGTGGTTGTCGGGTCAGCGGGACGACGATGCGGCCGTTGCGAACCTGCGGCGGCAGCCGGATCCGAGGAGCGCCGACCGCGCGCGCCCCGACCAGCTCGTCGAGAGGGACCTGATGGGCTTGGGCGATCGGTAGGAGCAACTCGAGGCTGGGCTTGCGCTGGCCGCCTTCCAGCCGGGACAGCGTGCTCTTGGAGATCCCGGTCGCGGCGGCCAGTTGGGTGAGGGTCACGCCGCGTTGGGCTCGCAGCCGCTTGAGCCGGGGACCGACGTCGGCCAGCACGGCGTTGATCGCCGGCGAGGGTTCCATGGGGTCAGTCAACTCCCGCTTCCCGGAAACGGCAACAAAAGTTGTCAAATACGGGTAATTGGCGCACTCTTGCGGTGGAGGTGGTGGCCATGGATGCAGAGGCGTACGACGTGGTGGTGGTCGGCGGCGGAGCGGCCGGTTTGAGCGCGGCCCTGGTGCTGGGCCGAGCGCGGCGCCGGGTGGCGGTGGTCGACGCCGGAGCGCCACGCAACGCTCCCGCGGCTCACATGCAGGGGTTCCTGTCCCGCGACGGGATGCCGCCGGCCGACTTCGTCGCCGCGGGACGGGCCGAGGTCACCGGCTACGGCGTGGAGATGGTCGAGGATCAGGTGCTGGGGATCGAGCCCGGGTTCTTCGTCCGCCTGGCCGGCGGCCAGGTGTTGACGGCTCGGCGCGTCCTCGTCGCCACCGGTGTCGGCGACGATCTGCCGGACATCCCGGGCGTCCGCCAACGATGGGGCCGCGATCTCTTGCACTGCCCCTACTGCCATGGGTGGGAGGTACGTGGCCAGCCCGTCGGGGTGCTGGGCACCCAGCCTGGCTCGGTACAGCATGCACAACTGGTGCGGCAGTGGTCCGACGACGTCGTCTTCTTCGCCCACACCTACGACCTGACCGCAGCGGAGCACGTCGGGTTGGAGGCACGGGGGATTCGGGTCGTCGGCGGTGAGGTGGCGCGGCTGGTGGTCGAGGCTGACCGGCTGACCGGTGTCGAGCTGACCGACGGTCGGGTGATCGCGCGGACAGCGGTGTTCATCCGGCCCGGCAACCCCCCTCGCGCCGATGGTCTGCTGTCCGGGTTGGGCTGCGAAGTCGATGAGGCTGGCTTCGTCGCGGTCGATGCCACCGGCCGGACCAGCACGTTCGGTGTCTGGGCGGCCGGCAATGTGGTCGATCCGCGCGCCCAGGTGATCGTCTCGGCCGGCGCCGGTTCTGCGGCGGCGATCGCCATCAACGCTGA
>JAUTXP010000043.1 GCA_030837965.1 Acidimicrobiaceae bacterium
CGAAGGTGGCGCGTTAGTACTTCTCGGCTAAGCGCGCCCACCAGTCGATGACGAGCTGGTCGCCGAGGTCGTCTACGCCGTAGAGGCCGACCCGCCACGGCCGGTCGTCGTCGATGCGACCGAACACGACGAGGTCGCGCTGGAGCGTCTCGATGGTGCCCTCGAGCACCGAGTCGATCCCCTCCTGGATGTAGGGATCCGTGTACTCCGCGAACACGACGCCGGCCTTCGTGCGGGGTGTCTCGACGAGCCGCGTGATCTTGGCCTCGACGGCGGCACGGGCTCGCTCGAGCGCGGCTCGCTCACCGGCGAGGTCAGGCGGCGGCGCCGTCGACGTCACGCCGTCGAACCTACGGCGCCGACTCGGTAGGTTGCCGCGCCTATGCCTGCTTCCCGCTCCGACGGCCGCTCGGGCCGCGCCTTCCCCGACGGGTTCTCCTGGAGCACCGCCACCGCCGCGCACCAGATCGAGGGCGGCAACTGGAACAACGACTGGTGGGCGTGGGAGCACAACCCGCAGTCGCCTTGCGTGGAGCCGAGCGGCGACGCCTGCGACCACTACCACCGCTACGCGGACGACGTCGCGCTGCTGGCCCGACTCGGCTTCAACACCTATCGCTTCTCGCTGGAGTGGAGCCGCATCGAGCCCGAGCAGGGCGAGTGGTTGCAGGCCGGCCTCGACCACTACCGCCGCGTCTGCGACGCATGCCTGGCCTCGGGCATCACGCCCATGGTCACGTTCCATCACTTCACCACGCCCCGGTGGGCCGCCCATCTGGGGGGGCTGGGAGGAGCCGGACACCGCGGGCCGCTTCGCCGAGTTCTGCGGCCGGGCGGGGGCGGGCCTCATCGAGGCGGGCCTGCGGTGGGCCTGCACCATCAACGAGCCCAACATGGTCGCCCTGCACGGCTATCGAACGGGCGCCTTCCCGCCCGGCAGGCGCGACCCCGCGTTGCGACGGGCCGTGAACGACGTCCTGGCCGACGCCCATCGCCAAGCGGTGGCGGCGCTGCGAGCCGTTGCGTCGGGCCCGGACCTCAACGTCGGCCTGACGTTGGCCATGCAGGAGGCGGTGGCGGTGGAAGGCGGACAGTCCAAGGCCGAGGCCATCTTGCGAGACACCGAGGACGTCTTCTTGGACGCGGCGAGGGGCGACGACTTCCTCGGCGTGCAGACGTACACGCGCGTGCGAATCGGCCCCGACGGGATCTTGGGCCCGGAGGATGGCGTGGAGACGACGATGATGGGTTACGAGTTCAGGCCCAGCGCCTTGGAGGCCACTCTTCGACGGGCCTGGTCGTATCTGGGCGGCCAGGTGCCGCTGGTGGTGACGGAGAACGGAATCGCCACGGAGGACGACACCCGGCGAATCGCCTTCGTGGACGAGGCATTGGCGGGCGTGTCGCGCTGTCTGGCCGACGGCATCGACGTGCGCGGCTATGTGTACTGGTCGGCCCTCGACAACTTCGAGTGGGCGTACGGCTACCGGCCCACGTTCGGCTTGATCGCGGTGGACCGCACCACCTTCGCCCGCACCCCGAAGCCCTCGGCCGAGTGGCTGGGCCGCCGGGCCCAGGAGTAAAGGGCGGGCGGGCCGCCCTTCTAGAATCCCGGTTGATGCCCCGGCCGATCTCCACGTTGCTCGAACGCGCTCGATCGCCCGTAGGCCGCAGGGCCGTGCGCTACACGCTGGTGTCCGTGGTGTCCGTGGCCGTGTCGCAGGCCGCCTTCATCGGCGTGTTCGGGCTGCTGCGCTGGACCGCTCGGTCGTCGGCCATCTTCGCCACCACCGTGGGCACCATCCCTTCGTACTACCTCAACCGCAACTGGGCCTGGGGCAAGTCGGGCCGGTCCCATCTGTGGCGTGAGCTGGTGCCGTTCTGGGTCATCGCCTTCATCGGACTGGCCTTTTCGACGTGGTCGTCGGACACGGCCGAGACCTACGTGGAGCACCACCCGATGAGCCACTTGGCCAAGACGGGCTTGGTGACGGGCGCGTTCTTCGGGGCCTTCGCCGTGCTGTGGGTGGGCAAGTTCATCATCTTCAACAAACTGTTGTTCGTGGTGAAGGACGAGGATCTGCGCGACGCGTTGGCCAACGAGGTGGTGGGATGACGTCTTTCTTCGAGGAGTGTGCGGCCGCGGCTGTGCCCGTGGACGAGCGTGCGGCCCGGGCTGCGGCCGAGTTGCATCTGCGGCTGACCAAGCCGCCTGGCGCGCTGGGCAGGCTGGAGACGGCGGGCGTGCAGTTGGCCGCCATCGCGGGCCAGTCGCCCCCGCCCGTTCCCGAGCCCGCGGCGGTGGCCGTGTTCGCGGGCGACCACGGCGTGCTGGTCGAAGGCGTGTCGCCGTGGCCCGCCGAGGTCACGGCCCAGATGCTGGCCAACTTCGCCGCGGGCGGGGCGGCCATCAACGTGCTGGCCCGCCATGCCGGCGCGCGGGTCGTTGTCGTGGACGTGGGGGTGGCCACGCCGTATGAGCCGCACCCCGGGATCGTCGACGCCAACGTGCGCAAGGGCACCGGCAACATGGCGCGTGAGCCTGCCCTGACGGGCGACGAGGCGCGGGCCGCGCTGGACGTGGGCGCGTCGACGGCGGCCAGGCTGGTGGACGAGGGTGCTCGGGCTCTGATCACGGGGGAGATGGGGATCGGCAACACCACGCCCTCTGCGGCCCTCATCGCGGCCTTCACCGGCTCCCCCCCAGCCGACGTCACCGGCCGGGGAACGGGCATCGACGACCAGACCTTGGCCCACAAGGTGGCGGTCATCGAGCGGGCCCTGGCCCGGCATGCGGCGACTCCTACAGCCGACGATCCCATCGACACGCTGGCCTCGTTGGGCGGACTGGAGCTGGCCGCGTTGGCCGGGTTCATCGTGGGCGGCGCGTCGAGACGCGTGCCCGTGATCATCGACGGCGTGATCGCCTGCGCCGCCCTCCTCGTGGCCCACGCCCTCGTCCCCGAGGCGTTGGGCTACTGCGTGGCCGGCCACCGCAGCACCGAGCCCGGAGCGGCCGCGGCCTTGGCCCACGTCGGTCTCGTCCCCCTGCTCGACCTCGACCTGCGGTTGGGCGAGGGGAGCGGCGCCTGCCTGGCCCTGCCCGTGCTCCAGGCCGCGGCCAAGATCCTCAGGGAGATGGCGACCTTCGACGCCGCGGGCGTGACCGCCAAGCACTGAGGAGGCCCAGCGCGGCCAACAGCAGAACGGGCCAGTCGCCGGTCCGGCTGTAGAGGGTGCGTCCGGTGCGCTCGTGCAGCACACCCCGCACGACCTGCCTGCGACCCAACGTGGTGCGGGCGTCGACCCGGCCCCGGTGGTCGATGAGCGCGCCGTAGCCGGTGGGCGCGGCCTGGGCCACGTCCCTACCAGTCTCGATGGCGCGCAGCCGGGCTGCGGCCACCTCGGTGGTGGGGACCTGGCTGGTCTTGAACGACGCCGCGTTGGTGGGGACGAGCAGGACCCGTCCCCCCGCGTTGGCCGCGGCCCTGGCCCGGTCGGCGAAATAGACCTCGTAGGAGATGACCACCCCCAGCCTGCCCAGCACCACGCCCGGGCCGCGGCCGGGCACCGCGTCGCGGGGTATGACGCTGAGGTCGGCGACCTTCTCGATCAGCGAGCGGCCCGGGACGTACTCGCCGAACGGCACCCGGTGGACCTTGTCGTATCGGTCCACGATCTGTCCGTCGGACGACCACACCACCGCCGCGTTGCGAAAGCGCTTCGGGCCTGCGTCCTCCACCACACCGGCCACGATGGGCGCGCCGGTGCGAAGGGCCAAGGCGGTGAGGGTCTTGGCCTCGGCCGCCTCGGCGATGGGCAAGTCGGTGTCGATCACGTCCTCCGGCCACAGCACGAGATCGACGGGCCGACGAATGGACAGGCTGGCTTGCACATGGGCGTCGAACACGCCTTGAGGATCGGAGTCAACCGCTCGAAAGCCGCGTCGCCCGCCGCCTTGCACCACGGCCATGCGCACGACGCGGGCCGAGTCGCCGCCGTCGGGCGCGACGAAGCCCGCGACCGTGCCCGCCACCGCGATGCCGAGCAGGATGGCGGCCGACAACCAACGACGACGGACGGCGGCGCCCAGACCGCATCCGGCCGCGGCGGCCAGGCCCAGCACCAGCAGGGCGCCGCCGACCCTGGCCGCCTGCCCCATCGGGCCGCCCACCTGCCCGAGGGCCACGCCTGCCATCGGGAGACCGCCGAAAGGCACGTGGCCCCGGACGGACTCGGCCAGCACCAGCGCGGCGGGGGTGGCAAGAAGCGAGCGCCGAGACGACACGGCCCAAGCCGCCCCCACCATGGCCGACGTCTCCAAGGCCATGACCAACACGGAGCCGATGGCGTTGAACTCCTTCATCCACCACAGCCCCACCACGAACTGGCCCGCGCCAAAGGCCGCGCCCGCCAGCAGCCGGCGGCGGGGGCCGAGTCCTTCGAGGGTCAGCGCCAACAGGCCGAGCCCGATCCACGCCAGCGGCCACCAGCCCCACGGAGGCAGGGAGAAGGCCACCAACAGGCCCGCGGCCAGCGCGGGCGCGGCGATGGAGAGGCGAGGGTGTGTGTCGATGGCGGCCCAGGCTACGGTCGCCCGCATGGACGCCGCCGACATCTATGCAGAGTCCCGGGCCCGCATCCTCGAGTTGGCGGCCGAGGCACCCGCAGAGCACTTCGATCGGCCCGTGCCCGCCACCCCGGCGTGGTCGGGCCGGGACTTGCTGGCTCATCTGGCCGGCGTGCCCACCGACGTGTTGGAGGGCCGCCTCGAAGGGGCAGGCGGCAACGAGTGGACGGCCGCCCAGGTCGAGTTGCGCAAGGGTCGGTCGGTGGACGAGTTGGCCGAGGAGTGGCGGGCCACTGCCAACCAGTTCGACGCCATGGCCAAAGCCGCGCCGGAGGGTTTGGTGGGCGCGCTGGCGTCCGACGTGTTGCAGCACGAGCTCGACCTGCGCGGCGCCTTGGAGCGGCCGGCAGGCGAGTCGGCGTTGAGCGGGCTCGACTTCGGCCTCAACTTCATGGCCGGCTACCTGGACACAAGGGTCGGCAAGGCGGGCCTGCCCGCGTTGCACGTGGAGGCCGGGAACCAGGAGTGGACGTTGGGTCCGGGCGAGGCCGCGGCCCGCCTGACCACCACGCCCATCGAGTTCTTCCGCGTCCTGGCTGGCCGGCGCAGCGAGGCCCAGGTGCGGGCCCTCGACTGGCAAGGCGACCCCGGCCCCTATCTCGGCGTGCTGTCCGCCTTCGGCCCCCTCGCCCCCGCCGACGTCACCGAGTCCCTCTGAACTTTTCCACAGCACCTGCTGCTGTGGAAAAGTTGGGATGTCAGGTGGTGAGGGTGGGGAGTTCTTGTTGGAGGGTGGCGACCGGCGCGAAAAGGTCGCCGCGTTGCTCGAAGCGGGCGACCACGTCGTCGGCCTCGAAGCGCACCAGATCCGGGTCGCCCCGCTCGGCCACGTCGGACACCTCGTCCCACGTGATCGGCGTCGACACCGTCGGCCGCTCCCTGGCCCGGAGCGAGTAGACCGAGACCGTCGTCTTGTACTCGTCGTTCTGCGACCAGTCGATCAGGACCTTGCCCGGCCGCAGGGCCTTGGCCATCTGGTGCACGACCTCGTCCGGGAACTGCTTTTCGAACAACTGGGCCACAGCCAGGGCGAAGTCCTTGGTCCCGCCCTCATAGGTCGTGGGCGTGTTGATGGGCACGTAGATCTGGAGCCCCTTCGAGCCGGACGTCTTGGGGAACGACTCGAGCCCCATGTGCTCGAACAGTTCTCGCAGCCGCAGTCCGATGCGGGCGCAGTCGACCATGTCGGCGGGCGCGCCAGGGTCGAGGTCGAAGGCGACGACGGTGGGCGACGGCATGTCGTCGCACTTCGACAGCGACGGGTGGAGCTCAAGCGACGCGGTGTTGGCCACCCACACCAGCGCGGCCAGGTCGTCGACCACGCAGTAGTTGACGATGCCCTTGTTGCTGTCGCTCCAGATCTCGGCCGTGCGCATCCAGTCGGGCCGGTACGACGGGCAGCGCTTCTCGTAGAAGAAGTGGCCCTCGACACCGTTCGGATACCGCTTCAACGTCAGCGGCCTGCCCGCCAAGTGAGTGAGCAGCGCAGGCGCGATGCGTTGGTAGTAGGCGATCACCTGGCCCTTGGTGAAGCCCGCCTTCGGGTACAGCACCTTGTCGAGGTTGGAGAGGCTGAGTTGTCGCCCCTCCACGTCGACGATGGTCAAGAGGCCTTCTTCTTGGCTGCCTTCTTGGTCGACTTGGCCGCCTTGGCCGACTTCTTGGCGCCGGTCGCGGGCCCGCCACTGTCGTCGGCCTCGTCGTCCTCGTCGTCGTCGGCCGCGTCGCCTCGAGCCGCTTTGAGCGACGCCTCCAGGGCGGCCATCAGGTCCACCACCGGCGCGGGCTTGGCCGCCTCCGGCTGGGCCACGATCTCCTTGCCCTGGGCCTTCTGCTCGATGAGGTCGAGCACCCGCTCGCGATACGTGTCCTTGTACTGCGTCGGGTCCCACTCGGTGGCCAGCGAGTCGATCAACTGCTTGGCCATGCGCAGCTCGCGGTCGGATGCGCCGTGCTTGGAACCAGGCAGGTCGTCCAACTCCTCCTGGTCCACCACCTCGTCGGCGAAGTTCAGCATGGTCATCACCAGCGCGTCCCCGACAGGGCGCACGGCCACGAGGTACTGCTTGGTCCGCATCACCACTCGGGCCACGCCCACCTTGCCCGCGTCCCGCATGGCTTCGAGCAAGAGGCGATACGCCTTCTCGCCCCTGTTGTCGGGGATCATGTAGTAGTTCGTGTCGAAGTAGAGCGGGTCGATCTGTTCGAGGTCCACGAAGTCCTCGATGTCGATGGTGCGGGTGGCCTCGGGGTCCAGGGACTCGAGCTCCTCCGGCTCGACCAGCACGTACTGCCCGGAGCTGATCTCGTACCCCTTGACGATCTCGTCGTAGGGCACCTCCTCCTCCTCCTTCGGGCACCACCGCTTCTGCTGGATGCGCACGCCGTCCTTGGCATGAAGCTGATGGAAGCGCACGTCCTTCTTGCGCACGGCGGTGAACACCTTGACGGGCACGTTCACCAACCCGAACGAGATGGCGCCACTCCAGATCGATCTGGCCATGACGCTTATTGTCTCCCCGAAAGGGGTTCTCTCACCACCTCGCGTGGCGACTTGTCCGCGCGCAGGCCCTTGTAGGACGGGTGGCGCAGGGTCCCGTTGCCCGTCCACTCGGTGAACTCCACGTCCGCCACCAGCTCCGGCTGGACGTAACGGGCCTGCTTCCACGGCACCTTGTCGGCGAACGGACTCGTGTCCCGGGCCAAGGGTGCGAGGCGCTCGGCCATCTCCTGCAAGGTCTTGTCGTTGAAGCCGGTGCCGACCTTGCCTGCGAAGCGAAGGTCGTCGCCTTCGTAGTAGCCGATCAACAGCGCGCCCAGCCTGCCTGTGCGGTTGCCCTCGCCCGGCAGCCATCCGCCTATGACCATCTCCTGGCGGTTGACGTTCTTGATCTTGAGCCAGCAGCGCGACCGCCGACCGGGCTCGTACACCGAGTCCATGCGCTTGGCCATCACGCCCTCCAGGCCCCGTTCGCGCGACGCGGCGACCAGGCCCGCCCCCTCGCCCGGCCACGCGGTCGAGATGCGAAAAGCCGGGTCGTCGAGCGCCAGCCCGTCGAGGGCGGCTCGGCGCTCGGTCCACGGCAGGCCCATCAGCGACTCGCCGTCCAGCCACAGCAGGTCGAACAGCATCAGCACGACCGGCGTGTCGACCATGCGCTGACGCACGTCGGCCTGGTTGGCCAGGTGCATGCGCGATTGCAGCAGGCCGAAGCTGGGTCTGCCGTCTGCGTCGAAGGCGACGACCTCGCCGTCGAGGATGGCGTTTCGACGAGCGAGCGCGGGGGTGGTCGCCAGGCCGGCCAGCTCGGGGTAGCGGGGTGTGATGTCGAGCAGGTTGCGCGACTCCATGCGCAACTCGCCGTCGGCCACGTAGCAAAGGGCGCGCACGCCGTCCCACTTGATCTCGAAGGCCCAGTCGGCCTCGCGCCCGGGCAGCGAGCCGGTGGTGGCCAGCATGGGCTGGACCTGGGGCGGCTGACTCACCTGTTCCACATCACCTGCTGGTGTGGAAGAGGCGGGAGGCGGACGCGATGCAGGCGGGGATGCCCACGCCGTGCAGGGCGGCGCCGGCCAGTCGCACGTGCGCGGCGTCCCTGGCCAATGCCGCTTCGATGCGGGCCACGCGGGCCGCGTGGCCTGGCGCGTACTGCGGGAACCCGTCGACCCATCGGCTGACCCGACGAGCCGTCGGGGGCGACATCACGCCCAAGGCTTGGCCCAGCTCGGTGTGCAGGGCCGCGACCACGTCGTCGTCCGACAGGGCCATGGCCCGCTCGTCCCCCGCTCGCCCGGCTGACACCCGGAGCACGACCTGCCCCGGCCTTGACCAGTGCGGCCACTTGTTCGACCCGAACGAGCATGCCGTCATCAGCTTGCCATCCACCCGCGGCACCAGGAAGCCGCTGCCGGTGAGCGGCGCGGGGAAGGCGTGGGCTGGATAGGCCAACGTGACGAGGACGACCGACGCGTGAGGGATTCGGCGTAGTTCCGCGGCGGCGTCGGGCGAGACTGGGTCGAGCAAGGCGGCGGTGGCCCGCGCCGGCGTGGTGAGGACGACCATGTCGGCATCGGGAGGCGTGGCGTCGGGGATGGCGGCGAGCGGGTGGCCGAGGTGGACGTCGACGCCCGCCTGTTCGATGAGCTCGGCCAGGCATGCGGCCAGCCTCCCCATCCCGCCTTGCAACGAGAGGAACACGGGGCCGTCGAGCGAAGGGCGCGTGCCTCGCAGGCCGAGCAACATGCTGCGGTGTTGGGACGCGGCCAACTGTGGTGCGGTCGAGGCCAGGCTCAAGCCGTCGGCCCGGCCCGCGTGGATGCCGCCCAGGAGCGGTTCGACCAGTCGTTCCGAAGCCTCGCGCCCGAACCGAGCGGTGACCACGGCCGCCACCGACGGATCATCGCCCAACCGGGACGGGGGCAGCACCAGGTCGAGGCCGGCGCGGGCCATCCCGGCCCACGACAAGATGCCGGACCGGGCCAAGGCGGGCAGGTCGGTGGGCACGCCGAGCACGAGCCCTTCGGGCAGCGGTCGCAGCCTGCCCCGCGTCCACACGAAGGCCTGGCCCGCGGCGGGCGCGACCAGCTCGTCGGCCAAGCCCAACTCTCGGCAGAGGTCGACGGCGTGAGGGACGCGGGCCAAGAAGGCGTCCGGCCCCTCGTCCACCGGGCGGCCGTCGAACTCGGACGTGATCAGCTTGCCGCCCAGCCTGTCGCCCGCCTCGAACAGCGTGACCCGATGGCCGGCCTGGGCCGCCCGATAGGCGGCGGTCAGGCCGGTGATGCCGCCGCCCACGACGGCGACGTTCACGAAATCACCGCACCTTTGATGACGTGGGCCAGCAACTCGCACAGGGCCGGGTCGTCATTGAGCGACTCGGTGCGCTCCAGACGCAGCCCCACTTCATCGGCCACCCGTCGGGCCTCCACGTCCACGTCGTAAAGCACTTCGAGATGGTCCGAGGTGAAGCCCGCCGGGCACACGAGGACGCCGTCCAAACGCTCGGATCGTTCGTCAGCGAACGATCGGATCACGTCGAGGATGTCCGGCCCCAGCCACGGCTCGGGCGTTCGCCCCGCGCTCTGCCAGGCCAGTTGCCAGTCGGACGCGTCGACACCGGCCGCAGTCATCACCGCCTCGGCCGTCTCCTGCAACTGGGTCGGGTACGGGTCGCCCATGTCGAGCACACGGGACGGCAGCGAGTGGGCCGTCACCAGCGTGCGCACCCGTGCGTCGGCCGGGAAGCGGTCGAGCCCCCGCCGCACCCGTCCGGCCAGCAGGTCGATCAGCGCGGGCTCGACGTGCCATGAGTCGACGCCGGTGTAGACGGCTCGTCCCGACACCGCCTCCGACGCCCGGGCGTGGTACTCGCCCACACTCAAGGCCGAGAAGTGGGGGGCCAGCACGATGCCCACGATCGAGGTCACGCCCCGCGTCAGCAGGGCCGACACGGCGTCTTCGATGAAGGGCGCGGCGTGCTTTTGGCCCAGCTCGCAGACGAAGCCCTCGCCCAGCGCGGCCGCGGTGCCGGCCACTTGGGCGCGGGTGCGGGCCAGCAGGGGCGACACGCCGCCGATGGCGTCGTAACGGCGTTGGAGGTCGGCCAACTGCTCGGCGGCGGGTGGCCTGCCTCGGCGGATGTGGGTGTAGTAGCGCTCGACGTCGTCGGCCGAAGCGGGCGTGCCGTAGGCCATGAAGAGGACGCCGACGTCGGGTCGGGCCTCAGCCGCCATGCACCAGCTCCACCAGCCGGGCCAGTGTGTCCGGGTCGGTCTCGGGCAGCACGCCGTGGCCCAGGTTGAAGATGTGGCCCAGCCTGCCCGCGGCTGCGGCCTCGGCGAGGACCCGCTTGGCCTCGGCCGCGACCACGGGCCACGGGGCCAGGCAGACGGCCGGGTCCAGGTTGCCCTGCACGCCTTTGTCCGGGCCGACGCGCCGCCAGGCCTCGTCCAGCGGCACACGCCAGTCGATCCCCACCACGTCGGCCCCGGCCCCGGCCATCAGGCCGAGCAGCTCGCCCGTGCCCACGCCGAAGTGGATGCGGGGCACGTCGAGGTCGGCCAGACCCTCGAAGATGCGCCGGGTGGCGGGCAGCACTCGGTCCCGGTAGTCGACGGGGGACAGGGCCCCGGCCCAACTGTCGAAGACCTGCACGGCCCGGGCCCCCGCCGACACTTGGGAGCGGAGGGAGGCGAGGGCGAGGTCGGCCAGACGGTCGACCAGCGCGTCCCACAGCGCAGGCTCGGCGTGCATCATCGACTTGGTCAGCGCATAGGTGCGCGACGGGCGCCCCTCGATCAGATAGCTGGCCACCGTGAAGGGCGCGCCCGCGAAGCCGATGAGGGGCACGGCGTCCGGCAGTTCCCTTGCCAGCGTGCGGATTGTTTCGAGGACGTAGGGCGTGTCCTCTTCGGGGACGAGCGGACGGAGGCGGGCCAGGTCGTCCTTGGAGCGGAAGGGCTCGGCGATGACAGGGCCGATGCCGGGGGCCACGTCCACGCCGAAGCCGATGGCATGCACGGGGACGACGATGTCGGAGTAGAGGATGGCGGCGTCGACGCCGTAGCGACGCACGGGCTGCAACGTGATCTCGGCGGCCAGGTCGGGCTCGGCGATGGCGGTCAGGATGCTGCCGGTGCCGCGGATGGCCCGGTACTCCGGCAGCGAGCGACCGGCTTGGCGCATGAACCACACCGGCGTGTGGGGCGCGGGCTGTCGCTTGCACGCGAGCAGGAAGGGCGCGTCCACGCGGCCGACGTTACCGAAACGCGTTCTCGTCGCCGCGCCCACGCCTGGAACCGGGACGCAGTGCGACGGGAAGGGAGGGGGCAGGGCACCGGCTCGGGCACGGGTGACCGCCAATGACTAGGCCGATCGGGCCACGTGGCAATCGGCCGGACGGGCTATTCGCGGCTCCAGGCGGCCTCACGCCTCAAGACGGGTGGGCTCGACCACCGATAGCGCGAATGCGACCAGTCAGGAGCACGTGGATGCGACGCCGGATGTTGGACAACAGGACGTGGATTGCGGCGATGGTCTTCATCGCCGCGCTCGGCACGCCTGCGGCGGCGGCAGCGGGACCGACCGAGCCTGTGGTGGTGCTCGCCGGTTCCAGCGCCGCCGCCGCGGCGGCCGTCACCGCGGCCGGCGGCAGTGTCGACCACGACCTCCCTGTCATCGGCGGCGTGGCCGCCCACCTCCCCGCCCGCCTGGCACACGTCGCAGCCCCGCACACTTTCGCCTCTCTGCCTGGCGTCACGGTTGTCCCTGACGCACCCATGCACCTCACCGCCGCGGGCTTCGCGCCCACGTCCAGCACGCCGCAGTTCGGTGCCCTTCACACCGACCCGGCATGGGGCGACGAAGCGGGCGAAGGCGTGGGCGTGGCCTTGGTCGACACCGGCGTGGCTCAAGTGCCCGCGCTGGCCGGCCATGTCGTCAACGCGGCCGACTTCAGCGGTGAGAACGACGGCGTCGACCACTACGGCCACGGCACGTTCATGGCCGGCCTCATCGCCACCGCCGCGCCCGCGGCTGACATCGTCAGCATCAAGGTGGCGGGCCGCGACGGCAGCACGTCGCTGGGCCAGGTCCTGGCCGGCATCGACTGGGCCGTCGAGCACGCGGACGAGCACGACCTGCGCGTCCTCAACCTTTCCTTCGGGGCCGACCTGCCCGTGGCATGGCGGGCCGACCCCTTGTCCGCCGCGGTGGAGGCGGCGTGGGCGTCGGGGATCACGGTGGTGACGTCGTCTGGAAATGACGGGCCGGGGACGGTCACCACGCCCGGCCGTGACCCTTGGGTGCTCACCGTTGGCGCCACCGATGTGCACGGCACGGTGTCGACCGCCGACGACACTGTGCCGTCGTTCTCCGGCTCGGGCCGGGTCCCGCCGTTCGGGCTCAAGCCCGAGGTGGTGGCCCCCGGGGTCGACGTGGTCTCGGTTCGGGCACCGGGCTCGTACTTGGACACGGCCTATCCGGCCGCCCGCATCGGTGACGACGGGTTCCGCGGCAGCGGGACCTCGATGGCCACCGCCCTCACCTCGGGCGCGGCCGCGGTGGTCACCTGGGCCCATCCCGATGCCACACCTGACGACGTGAAGGGCGCACTGGTCGCGGGCGGCGACCGCCTGGCGGGTGCTTGGTCCCGTGCCGTCGATGTGCAGGCCGCAGTGGCCGTCGACGCCGACGAGTGGGACCAGCGCCTGCCGGTGGCGGGGGGACGCGACGACGACGAGCGCACGGGCATGCCGTGGATGGCGACCCGTTGGAGTGCGACCCGTTGGTCGGCAACGAGATGGTCGGCGACGAGGTGGTCGGCGACGAGATGGAGCGCGACCCGCTGGTCCGCGACGCGCTGGAGTGCGACGCGCTGGTCGGCCACGAGATGGAGCGCGACCCGCTGGTCGGGCACCCGCTGGTCGGGGACGCGCTGGTCCGGCACCCGCTGGAGCGCGGCGGAGTGGGGCTGATGCGACGCTGGGTCCTTTTGATCGCGGGCGTGCACGTCGCCCTGACCGCAGCGCTGCTGACGGCCGTGGGCTCGTGGGGTCCCGGCGGCTCGACCGCCACCTTGGTGGGCTGCATCGCCGCCTTCGCCTTGGTGGGCCTGGCGCCCATGCACCTCGAACTGCGACGCCACGCCTGCACCGTCGTCGTCACCGAGGCCGTGCTCGTCGTGGCCTTGGTCGGGCTCGGCCCCGTGGGCGTGGTCGTGGCCGCCACCTTGGGCGAGGCCATGTCCTGCTTGGCCCAGCGCCAGTCCCGACTCAAGCTCGTGTTCAACGTGGCCGCGGCCATGGGGGCCAGTGCCGTGGCCGCATCCCTCTATGCGGTGGTGGCCCAGCCCGGCTCTTCCGTCCTCAACCTGGCGGGCTGGCTTCCCGTCGCCGTCGCCGTGGCCGCCTTCGCGGTGGCCAGCCTGGTGACCACCTCGGCCATCCTCGCCGTGGCCGAGCGCCGTCCCTTCCTCGACCTGCTGCTCGCATCGGCCGTCACCGTGGTCGTCTCGTCGTCCGCATCCGCCTCCCTCGGCCTGGCCGCCGTCGTGCTGGCCCAGGTCAGCGGCGTCGGTCCCGTCCTGCTCGCGCCTCTCCTTTCCATGGTGTTCGTCGGGACCCGGCGCATGGCCGTGCAGTCGGCCGAGCACCTGCGATTCCAACGCCTGTACGAGGCGTCGTCGCGCAGCGGCCGCCTGAAGAGCTTCGAGGACTCGTTGGCCGCGTTGGCCGCCGAGGCCCGTGGCCTGGTGACCGGCAGTGCCGCCGTGTGCCTGGCCCGCAGGGCCGACGGCACCTGGGCGGGAGCCCTGGTGGACGACGCGGGCGGACGGGCCGCGCCGCTGGACGTCGTGCAAGCCCTCTTGGACCTGCCGGACGGCAAGCCGCTGGGCCCGGCCGATTGGCCCCGTGCCTTGCGCGACGCAGTGTCCGACGCAGCCGACCTCGTGTGGGCGCCGCCCCAGTCGGACAGTCGGGCCCGGGTCGGCTTGGCCGTGTTCCGCGAGATCGGGCGCGACGACCAGTCGAACGGCCGGGCCGAGGTGCTGGCCGCGTTCGCAGGCCATGCCGCGCTGACGGTGGCCAACGCCTTGCTGTACGAAGAGGTCGAAGAGGCCCTTCAGCACCAGATCGACTTGACCCGTCAGAAGGGCGACTTCCTCGCCACCGTCTCCCACGAACTGCGCACGCCGCTGACCTGCGTGCTCGGCTCCGTCTCCACCATGCGCCGGTGCAGGGGCAGGCTGGACGAGGCCGACGAGGACCGTCTCCTGACCACCGCATTGGAGCAGGGCGACCGGTTGCGGCGGCTGATCGAGGACCTGTTGCAGGTGGCGTCGGCCGAGCACGGCGACATGCGCGCCGAGCGCAGCCCGGTGGACGTGGCCGCCCTGGTGGCCGGCGTGGTGGGCGACATGTCGGGCACGTCAGGGCATCGCCTGGCCGCCCACGTCGACCCCGGCTGTCGCGGTGTGAACTCGGACTCGAACCGAGTGCGCCAGATCCTCACCAACCTGGTGGAGAACGCCATCAAGTACGCGCCGAGCGGGCCCATCGAAGTGCTCGCTCGTCCCGCGCCCGCCGCGGTCGACCTCATGGTCGTGGACCATGGTCCCGGCATACCTGACGAGGTCGACCGCGAGCGGGTCTTCGAGCGCTTCGTGCAGCTCGACCAGTCGTCCACCCGCCGCCAAGGCGGCACCGGGCTCGGCCTGTACCTGTGCAGGCAACTGGCCGGTCTGCTCGACAGCACCTTGACCTTGGAGCAGACGCCCGGCGGCGGCTGCACCTTCAGACTGCGCCTGCCCGTCTCGGCTGTGCCCGCCGCGCCCGACTCCGCCGTGATGGCCGCGCCCCCCAATGCCGCCCCGGCGGTGCCTGCTGGGGTGGGTTGAATGGAAGAGACGCGCCGAGTGCTGGTGGCCGACGACGATCCCGCCATCTTGGACCTGTTGACCTTCAACTTGAAGGCTGAGGGCTTCGACGTCCTGGCCGCAACCGATGGCGACCAGGCCTGGTCGTTGGCCCGCCATGCCGTGCCCGACCTGGTCGTGCTGGACGTGATGATGCCCCAGCGCGACGGCCTCGACGTGCTGGGCTCGCTTAAGTCGCATCCCCGCACCCGGCACATCCCGGTGGTGCTGCTGACGGCCAAGGCCAGCGATGCCGAGGTGTGGGAGGGCTGGCGGGCGGGCGCCGACTACTACATCACCAAGCCGTTCAGCCTGGACGAGCTGCTGCACTTCGTGGAGTACCTGCTCCGCCCGGCGTCCACGACCGTCTAACCGACTTTCCCACCCTTTTCGAGGAACCGTAGAGGGGCGGGCCGAAGGCGACTATCCTCGTCCATCCCCCAAACGGGGGGTTTTGGGCAGAGTGACGGTGGGCGAACACCCCGAATTCCAGGCTGAGCAGGCATTCCTCGACGCCGCTTATGACCGCCTCGATGAGATGAGGACGGTCGTAGGCGAGCGCATTCAGGAGGTCCTGCAACAGCGCGGCGGCACCTTTCAATCGGTGACCGAGCGCGACATCGTCGTGCGCACCGGCCTGCAACGGCTCGAACAACTGGACATCGGCCGCGAGTCGCTCATCTTCGGCCGCATCGACCAGGAGGAAGGCGACGTCTTCCACATCGGCAGACTGGCCGTGTCCGGCCGGGACCAGGAGCCCATGGTGGTGGACTGGCGGGCGCCCGTGGCCGAGCCCTTCTACCGCGCCACCGGACGGCATCCCATGGGCCTGCGCCGGCGTCGTCACTTCGCCACCGAGGGCCGCCGCTTGGTGGGCATGGAGGACGAGGTCTTCGGCGAGGGGGCAGTGGCCGACGACGGCCTCGTCGGCACCGGCGCCTTGCTGGCTGCCTTGGAGCGCAGCCGGTCAGGCTCGATGCGCGACATCGTGGCCACGGTCCAAAAGGAGCAGGACGAGGTCATCAGGGCCGAGCTTCCCGGTGTCCTCGTCGTGCAGGGCGGGCCCGGCACGGGCAAGACCGCAGTGGCCCTCCACCGAGCGGCTTACCTCCTCTACACCCACCGTTTTCCCCTTGAAAGACAAGGGGTTTTGGTGGTCGGGCCCAATCCGCTGTTCCTGCGCTACATCGAGCAGGTGCTGCCCTCGTTGGGCGAGACCGGGGTCGCGTTGACGACGGTGGAGGGCTTGGTGTCGGACGTGCGCATGCGCGCCGCGGACACGCCTGCTGCGGCCCGGGTGAAAGGTGACGTTCGCATGTCGCGCGTGGTGGCCAAGGCCGTGCGAGACCGCCAGCGGGCCCTGCGCCAGCCGGTGGAGGTGGGCTACGGCGGCGTCCGCCTGGTCCTCAGTCCGCAGATGAGCGAGGAGGTCGTGGCCCTGGCCAAGCGCAGGGCGGGCGCGCACAACTCGCGGCGCCGGTTCGTGGAGGCCCAGCTTCGCAAGCGGCTGCACCAGCAGTACATCGAGGCCATCGAGCGGCAGCGTCGGACCGGCATCAGGGCGGAGCGGGGCGAGGAGGAGACCGACGTCAGCGACGCCGAGCTTTGGCGCGATGTGCGGCGCTCGCCGGACGTGACCAGCGCCCTCGACCGCATGTGGCCGGTGCTCACGCCCCAGGAGCTGTTGCACGACTTGTACGGGGCGCCCGCCCTGTTGGCGCTGGCGGGCCGGGGCGTGCTCGACCAGGCCGAGTGGCGGGCCTTGCACCGGCCCCGGGCCACGTCGTTGGACGAGGCCCCGTGGACGTCGGGGGACATCCCTTTGCTGGACGAGGCCAGGGTGGTGCTCGGCACCAAGCGGGCCAGCAGCGGCGAGGAGGGCGACATCCGCAACTACGGGCACATCGTGGTGGACGAGGCCCAGGATCTGACGCCGATGCAGTTGCGCATGCTGTCCCGGCGGTCGCTGTCGGGCTCGATGACGGTGGTGGGCGACATCGCCCAGGCCACCGGGCCGCGGGCGCCCGGCAGTTGGGACGACATCACCAGGCACCTGCCCGCCCGCCGCCCGCCGCGGGTCGTCGAGCTCACCATCAACTACCGCACGCCCGCCGAGATCATGGATGTGGCGGGCCGGGTGCTGGCCGTCGCCGCGCCCCACCTGCGCCAGCCCCGATCGGTCCGGTCGACGGAGACGCCCCCGCAACGAGTGCCCGCGGCGGCGGCGGACGTGCCCGCGCGGGTGGCCGAGGTGGCGGCGTCGGAACTGGAGAAGGTCGCGGGCGGCACCGTCGCCGTGATCGCGCCCGCCTCACTGGTGGCGTCGCTGGGGGCTGGTTTGGAGGCGCGGGGCGTGGCCTTCGGCGAGCCGGAACGCACCGGCCTGGAGGCGCCCATCACGTTGGTGCCGATCAGCGTGGTGAAGGGACTGGAGTTCGACTCGATCGTCGTGGTGGAGCCCGCCCGGATCGTGGCCGAGTCGGCTCAGGGCCTGCGGGCGTTGTATGTGGCGCTGACCCGGGCCACCAAGCGGGTGACCATCGTGCACGCCGAACCCCTGCCCACGCCCCTGTCGACCCTCCCCTAACGGCCCGCCCCATCTTTTCCACAGCACCTGCTGCTGTGGAAAAGTTTCAGGGGGGTGGGGTCAGGAGGGGGAGAGGGCGGCGCGGCGGGGCGTCGAGGCCGACAGGCGGGCCTTGAAGTCCGAGCCCGCGGCCACCGCGGCCACGTAGGCGGCCTTGCGCTTGGCCACGCGGGGGCTCTCCTCGTCGGCCAGGTGGAAGGCGTCCGGGTCGAGCTGCGAGTTCATCCCGTCCTTGAGCATGGCCACGGCCTCGGCTCGCATCTGCGAGATGCGCGAGGGCGACACGCCCAGCTCGTCGGCCAGCTCCTGCATGGGCCGCTCTTCGAAGAAGTACCCGACGACGACATGGCGCAGCCGCACCGGCAAGGCGGCGACGGCGTCGATCAGATAGGCCCGGCGCTCCCGCTCGAGCAGGACGCGGTCGGGGCTGTCCTCGTCGGCGGGCAGCAGCGTGTCGGCGCCTGCGTCGGCGATGACCGAGTCGTAGTTGAGGATGACCGAGCGGTGGACGTCGCCGCTGATGGCATCGACGGCCGAGGCCTCCATGCCGATCTTGTCGGCGACCTCATCGGTGGTGGGCTGACGGCCGAGCGACGCAGTCAGCGCGTCGTGGGCGGCCAGGAGGCGGCGGGCCTTGGAGCGCACCGAGCGGCTGGCCCAGTCACGGCTGCGCAGCTCGTCCAGCAGCGCGCCGCGGATGCGGGCTTGGGCGTAGTGGTCGAAGCGGCAGTCCCTGCTCGAGTCGAAGCTGCGGGCGGCCTGGGCCAGTCCGGCCATGGCCGCGGACACCAGTTCGTCACGCGGGACGTGGCGGGGAAGGCGGGCCGCGATCTGGCTGACGGCGAAGTCGACGAGCGGCAGATGGTCGCGAACGAGGCGGTCCTCCCAGGCCCGTCGGTCAACCTCTTCGGTGGTCTCGTGGCCGCTCTTAGCCGCCCCCGTATTCGCCATGCGGAGAATGTCGGACATTTCGCCGACCTGGCGCATCGGCCGCGCGGGTGATTTCGTCCCGCCTTGTCATCCCGATTGGCCATGACTCGGCTCCGCACCATGGACTAGTCACGAGGGCGCGGCGGGGCGCGTGACGCTGAAAGGGCTGGAAGTACCATCAACGGGGTGTCGCCCCGACCCCCGGCCACCGCGGTCGTCGTCGACGAGTGGCCGCTTGTCCGTCTTGGTATCGGCCAAGCGCTGCGGAGCCTGAGCATTCGGGTCGCGGTCGAGCTTTCTGGTGGTGCGGATGCGGCCCGCCGGGCGGCCGAGGAGGGCGTGGGGTGGGTGCTGCTGGGCACGTTTCGCGACGCGGCCGCGCCGGACGTGGTGCGTCGCCTGCGCGGGATAGACCCGCCGCCGCGTGTCGTCGTCCTGCTCGACCACGTGACGAGAGAGGTGCTGTCGAGCCTGTTGTCGTTGGGGGTCGACGCGCTGTTGGTGCGCTCGGTCGGTCCCGAGGAGTTGGCCGACGCGGTGAGCCGGGTGGACAAGGGCGAACGGGTGGTGGCGCCCGTGTTGTTGCCGCTGCTGGTCGGCGTCTTGGGCGCTGCCGCGGGGTCGGGCTTGGCGGGGGCCGGGGCTGGGGGCGGGTCGGGGGCAGGCGGTGGCACCGGTGCGGGCAACGGGTGGGCCGATGGGGGGACGGACGCCGACGGCGTGCTGACCCGCAAGGAGTTGGAGGTCCTGGCCCGACTGGCCGACGGCCGGTCCAACAAGCAGATCGCGGACGCCTTGTTCGTGACCCAGGCGACGGTCAAGACCCACCTGGCCCACATCTACACCAAGCTCAACGTGACCGGCCGGCAAGCGGCAGTGGCCCGAGCCGTCGAGCTCGGCCTGTTGCGCTGAGTTTTGACGGCCGACCCGGGGTCGCCCGGGCGCGGGGAGTGGGCGGCGGAGTACGCGGTGTGATTGTTGGCTGATTGTTGGCACACCGGCTCATTCGAGGAAGCCCGCGGCCGATTCCTCCCAGTGAATGAGCTTGCAGGCGTTCTCCGACGTGTTGTTCCAAGAGCGGCGGCTCTTGGAACTCCTGCTGTTCAAGCTGGAGACCGAGCGCCTGTTGTTGGATGCGGGGCGCACGCGGTGGCTTGCGCATGCCAGTCGGGAGATCGACACGCTGTTGGACGAGCTGAACAAGGTGGAGCTGGCCCGGTCGGTGACACTGGCCCAGGTCGCGCCCGAGTTGGGGCTGGGGCCGGACGCCACGCTGTCGACGGTGGCGTCGACCGTGCCCTCGCCATGGGGCGGGATCTTCGCCGAGCACCGCGACGACTTGCAGTCCCTCATGGGTGACGTGTTGGCCGCGGCCGAGTCGAGCAGGCACTTGTTGCGCGAGGGCTACGACTCCATCCGCCAGGCCTTGGAGGCGACCGGGTGACGGCCGAGCCCGATCCCGTCCACGAGTTGGCCCGCCTCTGGCGGGACGCGGCCAGCAACGGCGAGCACATCGTTCTGCCTCCGGCTGTCACCGAGCAGCTCGAGCTGCGGGCCATCGCCTATCAGGCCGCGCTGGCGACGGGCGAGCGGGTCCTGCACCCCAGCCTCATCGCCTTCCTCGGCCAGTAACCCCGCGCCCGCCCCCCCACGCGCCCGCCTCTTCACACCCTCCTCACCGTTCTGGGCACCTTTTCTTCGGCATACGACAAGAAAAGGTGCCCAGAAGCGGGTGGGGGGCGCGGGCGCGGGCGAGGGTGGGGCGCGGGCGGGGAGGGTGGGGGGCGCGGGCGGGGGCGGACGTGCTTGCCTTGCGGGCATGGACGACCCGCTGGCCCTGGCCCGGCAGTGGCTGGACGATGCCGCCGCTGCGGGCATCCACGAGCCCAACGCCATGTCCCTCGCCACCGGTCACGTGTCCCTGCGGACCGTCCTGCTCAAGGGGATCAGCGACGGCGGCTTCGTCTTCTTCACCAACTACCAGTCCCGAAAGGCGGCCGAGTTGGAGGCCGACCCGACCTGCGCCCTGTCGCTCACCTGGCCCACGCTGGGTCGCCAGATCAGGGCGACGGGCCGAGCGACGCGCACGTCGGCGCACGAGTCGGACGACTACTTCGCCACCCGACCGCGAGGCAGCCAGGTGGCGGCGTGGGCGTCGCCCCAGAGCGAGGTGCTGGCCGACCGGGCCGTCCTTGATGCCCTCGTGGCCGAGGTCGAGCAGCGCTTCGCGGGCGTCGACCGGCTGCCCCGACCGCCGCACTGGGGCGGCTATCGGGTCACGCCCGACGAGATCGAGTTCTGGACCCGCAGGGACAACCGCCTGCACGACCGCCTGCGCTACCGCCGAGCCGACCACCAGGGTGAAGCCCAAACGTGGGCCGTCGATAGGCTCGCCCCGTGACCGCGCCTGAAGTTGGATTCGACGAACTGGCCGCCGCCCTCGAGGCAGGCACGACCGTGATCGATGTCCGCAACCCCGACGAGTACGCCGAGGTCCGCATCCCCGGCGTGCGCCTCATCCCCTTGCCCGAGTTGGGCGATCGCCTCGACGAGGTGCCCAAGGGCGAGCGGGTCTTCGTCGTGTGCGCGGCCGGGGGACGCAGTCTGACCGCGGCCGAGACCCTCAACAACGCGGGCTACGACACCGTCTCCGTCCGCGGCGGCACCAACGGGTGGGCGGCCGAGGGCAGGCTGGTCGAGTCCGGTCCGGCTCCGGCATGACGGTTCGGATCGAGGATGACGGGCCTGTTCGCATCGTCACCATCGACCGGCCCGAGACCCGCAACGCCATCGACGGGCCCACTGCAGCCGAACTGGCCCAGGCTTGGCGGGACGTCGACGCCGACGACGCCGTGTCCGTCGGCGTCTTCACCGGCGCGGGCGGCACGTTCTGCTCGGGGGCCGACCTCAAGGCCGTCAGCGCGGGCCGGGGCAACCGCGTCAACCCGGAGGGCGACGGGCCGTTGGGGTGCACCCGCCTGCTGCTCACCAAGCCGGTCATCGCCGCGGTCGAGGGCTACGCGGTGGCGGGCGGGTTGGAGCTGGCCTTGTGGGCCGACCTGCGGGTGGCGGCCCGCGACGCCGTGTTCGGCGTGTTCTGCCGGCGTTGGGGCGTGCCCCTGGTCGACGGCGGCACCATCCGCCTGCCCCGGCTCGTCGGCCACTCGCACGCGCTCGACCTGATCCTCACCGGCCGAGGGGTGTCGGGAGACGAGGCCGTGTCCATGGGGCTGGCCAACCGACTGGCCGAACCGGGTCAGGCCTTGGCCGACGCCGTGGCCTTGGCCCATCAGGTCGCTGCCTTTCCTCAACTGTGCATGCGGGCCGACCGCCTGTCCTCCTACCGCCAGTGGGATCTCGACTTCGACGTCGCCCTCAGGGCCGAGGCCGAAGGCGGCATCGAGGTCATCCGCTCGGGCGAGACGGTCGAGGGCGCCAGCCGTTTCGCATCGGGCGAGGGCAGGCACGGCCGGTTCTGACTGGGGCCGCGACCTGGAAATGACCCGATCGGGCCATTTCAGCCGAGGCGGCCAATCCGGCATCCTGACTAGGTGTACCAACGGCCCCGGATTGTCGGCGTCCTCATGGCCGTGGCCGTCGCTCTGGCCCTGACCGGCAGCGGGCTGGCCGGTCTGGTGGCCGTGGGCGACCGTCATCAGCCCGACCCTGACGGGCCGACCACGTTGGCCGCGGGCGACGGGCCCACGACCTCGACCTCGACTCCTACCTCGCCCGCGCCGCTCGGTGTCGTCGGCCCGCCCAGCGGCTCGTCGGCCGCCTCTTCCCGTCACATCGGGGCACGACCCAGGTCCACGACCGCTTCCCCCCCGCTGGCCGACAGCACGACGACAACGACGACAACGACCCCTCCCGCGACCCCGCCTGTCCCGGTCGTCGCTGATGACCCCGCGCCGGTTGCCTACCCCGCGGGACCGGCCGACGACCTGGCCTTGGGCGGGGTGTACGTGGTCGGGCTGGGCGACGGCGTGCCCCATCGCATCGCGGCCGACGCCGCCGTCTTCGACCGCAGCGCCTGGTCGGCCGACGGGCACGAAGTCGTGTACGCCATCGACAACGAGGCCCACGACGTGTTCCGGGTGGGCGCCGACGGGAGGCACAGGACGCCACTGCCCGCGGGCGGGATCGAGACGCCGGCCTGGTCGGCCCAAGGGGGCCTGGCCTTCATCGCCTACGACGGTGTGGGCTACGACCTCGTGCTCATCCCCGCCGCGGGAGGGCCGACAGCGCGCATCACCCACGAACAGGTGGGCGCCGTCTCGGGCCGGGCCTGGTCACCGGACGGAAGCCGCATCGCGTTGGTGGCCGACGGGCGAGTGTGGGTGGCCGACGCCGACGGCCGCGGCGTGCAGGCCCTCACGCCCGCGGGCGGGCTGGCCTGGCGTTGGGTGCAGTGGTCGCCCGACGGCCGCCGCCTCGCCTACTACGAGTCCGAGCACGTCATGATCGTCGGCGCCGACGGGAGCAGCAGGCACGAGGTGGCGCCCGCCAACGGGGACCCGACCTTCGCCTGGTCGCCCGACTCGACGCAGCTCGCGGTCGGTGCCCCGTACTCGGCCAAGTTCGACATCGGCGTGGTGTCGGCCGACGGCGGGCCGGTGCACTCGCTGGGCGTGCAGGGGATCGAGCTGTCGTGGTCGCCGGACGGTTCGGCCATCGCCTACAAGCAGTGGCCGGTGCAGAACGGGGCACTGGCCCTCGGCCTCATCGCACCGGACGGGACCGGCGCCCGCACGCTGTTGTCGCCCCCTTCAGGGGTGTACTTCGGGCTGGGGCTGGCCTGGTCGCCGGACTCGTCGCACCTCTTGGTGAACACCGGCACCAGCGGTGAAGGGGGCCCGCCCGAGCCCATGTGAGAATCGGGCCATGGCGAGGGCGCGGCGGGTCGACTGGTCGGTGGTCGCCCTGTTGGCCAGTGTGTTCTTCTCCTCGTCGGCCGCGCTGGCCCAAGAAGTGGTGCTGGGCAAGCTGGTGTACGACCTCACCGGCCGAGAGCTGGACCTGGGCTTGTTGGGATTGGCCGAGTTCGCGCCGGCGGCCTTGCTGGTATTGGTGACCGGCGCGGTGGCCGACCGCTTCGACCGCCGCCGAGTGGCCGCCCTGGGCGCGCTGGGCGAGGCCGTCGTGGCTGGCGTGCTGGCCTGGTACGTGAGCACCGACCCCACGTCCATCGGGCCCATCTTCTTGTTGGTGATCGCCTTTGGCGTCGCCCGCGCCTTCGCCGCGCCGGCGTCGCGGTCGCTCCCCGCCGACATCGTCTCGCCCGAGCGACTGCCGCGCGTCGTGCCCCGCTATGCGGCGGCGTGGCAGGCGGCCATCATCGCCGGACCGGTGCTGGGCGGCTTCCTGTACGCGGCCGACGTGCGCCTGCCCTTCGTCGCGGTGATGGCGTTGCTGGTGGCCTCGGCGGCGGCCTTGCTGTCGATCAGGGTCGCGCCCATGCGCGCCCCCGCCGCGGTGGTGATGGACCCGGCCTTGGAGGCCGCGGTCGCGCCCGCAGTCCCGCACGGCCAGGCAGTCGCGGAGGCGGAGCGGCCGGGCTGGCGCGACGCGCTCGAAGGACTGCGCTTCATCCGGGGCAGGCCGTTGCTGCTGGGCGCCATCTCCCTCGACCTGTTCGCGGTGCTGTTCGGCGGGGCCGTGGCCCTGCTGCCCGCCATCGCCGAGGACCGCCTGCACGTGGGGGCGGTCGGCCTGGGATGGCTGCGGGCCGCGGGCGGGATCGGGGCCGCGCTGACCACCGTGGCCCTGGCCGTGCGGCCGGTGACCCGCAAGGTGGGCCGCAGGCTGTTGGCCGCGGTGGCCGTGTTCGGTGTGGCCACCATCGTGTTGGGACTGACCCGCTCGTTCGTGTTGGCCTTCGCCGCCCTCGCGGTCCTGTCCGGCGCCGACGCCATCAGCGTCTTCATCCGGGCCACCCTCGTCCCGTTGGTGACCCCGCAGGAAAAGCGGGGCCGAGTGCTGGCCGTGGAGAACGTGTTCATCGGCGCGTCCAACGAACTGGGCGCATTCGAATCGGGCGTGGTCGGGCAACTGCTCGGCCCCGCGGCCGCAGTGGTGCTGGGCGGGGCGGGCACCTTGGCCGTGGCCGCGGGCTGGTGGTTCTTGTTTCCCGACCTGCGCCAGGTCGACGGATTCCCGACGACCTGACCTGCTCCACCGGCCAAGCTGGTGTGATGCCCAGCCCTTCCACGCTGCTCGTGTTCGCGGGCGCGGCCGCCTTTTTGTTGGTGATCCCGGGGCCCGCCGTGCTCTACATCACGACGAGGAGCGTGTCGCAAGGCCGGGCCGCGGGGCTGGCCTCGGTGCTGGGTGTGCACACCGGGAGCCTGGTGCACATCGCGGCCGCGACCGCGGGCCTGTCGGCCGTGCTGGTGTCGTCGGCCGCGGCCTATCACATGGTGAAGTACGCGGGCGCGGCCTACTTGTTGTGGCTGGGCGGCCGGCGTCTCCTACGACGCGACGACAGCGCCCGCGGGGCGGTCGGCGCTGTCCAGGCGCAGTCGCTCAAACGCATCTATGGGCAGGGGATCGTGGTCAACGTCCTCAACCCGAAGACAGCGCTGTTCTTCTTCGCTTTCCTGCCCCAGTTCGTGGACCCGGCCCGCGGTTCGGTGGCGGCCCAGGCCCTTGTCCTCGGCCTGCTGTTCATGGCCTTGGGCATGGCCAGCGACAGCGCTTACGCATTGGCGTCGGCCGCCCTGGCCCAGCGGCTGCGAGCACGGGAGCGCCGCATTCGCATCGTGTCCGGCTGGATCTACATCGGACTGGGGCTGGCCGCGGCCACGGGCTCGTACCGGGCTGCGTCGCCGTCGGCGTCCTGAGCGTCGGGGCGGCACAACCGGGCGGGTAGCGTTCGGGCGATGGTGAAGAAGCTGCTCGCCTCCTTCCCGGCCTGGCCCGCGCTGCGCCAGCTCACCACGGACGATCGCAGCGGCCATCGGCACGCGGCCATGTCGACCGCCACCGCTGCCCTGCACCCGCGCACCATCGACGCCGACTCGGTCGTGTCCAGCATCTGTCCCTACTGCGCGGTGGGCTGCGGGCAGCGGGTGTACGTGCAGGACGGGCGCATCACCCAGATCGAGGGCGACCCCGACAGCCCGGTGTCGCGGGGCAGGCTGTGCCCGAAGGGGGCGGCGACCAAGAGCCTGGTCACCGGGCCTGGCCGCGAGAAGAAGGTGAAGTACCGCCCGCCGTACGCGACCGAATGGCAGGACCTCGACTTGGACGAGGCCATGGACCGCATCGCCGAGCGGGTCATCGCCACTCGCAACGAGACGTGGGACCCCGTCCACAAGCGAACCCTCGGCTTTGCCAGCCTCGGAGGAGCGACCCTCGACAACGAGGAGAACTACCTCATGAAGAAGCTGTATACGGCCTTGGGCGCCATCCAGATCGAGAACCAGGCCCGCATCTGACACTCGTCCACCGTGCCCGGTCTGGGCACCTCGTTCGGAAGAGGCGGCGCCACCACGTTCCAGCAGGACCTGGCCAACGCCGACTGCATCGTCATCATGGGGTCGAACACGGCCGAGTGCCATCCGGTCGGGTTCCAGTGGGTGATGGAGGCCAAGGACCGCGGCGCCAAGGTCATCCACATCGACCCCCGCTTCACTCGCACCAGCGCGGTGAGCGACCTGCACGTGCCGCTCCGGGCGGGCAGCGACATCGTCTTTTTGGGCGCCATCGTCAACCACATCCTCAGCAACGAGCGGGACTTCCGCGAGTACGTCGTGAGCTACACGAACGCGGCGGCCATCATCGACGAGGGGTTCCAGGACACCGACGATCTCGACGGGCTCTTCTCCGGTTGGGATGCGGAGTCGGCGGCCTATGACCCGGCCACATGGCAGTACGCGGGCAACTCCGGTAGCGGCGACGGGCCGGGCGGGCAAGGCAGCACCGATGTGGGCGCCGACACCCACGGCGGTCACGGGCCGCCCACCGGCGGCCATCCCGAGATGACCGACCCGACCCTGCAGCACCCCCGCTGCGTCTACCAACTGCTCAAGCGCCACTTCGCCCGCTACACGCCCGAGCTGGTCGAGGAGCTGTGCGGCGTGCCCCCGCACCTGTTCGCCCAGGTGGCCGACGCGCTGTGCGAGAACTCGGGCCGGGAGCGCACGTCGGCCTTTTGCTACGCGGTGGGCTGGACCCAGCACACGGTGGGCGTGCAGTACATCCGCACCGCGTCGATCGTCCAGCTCCTGCTGGGCAACATCGGCCGACCCGGCGGCGGGATCATGGCCCTGCGGGGCCACGCCAGCATCCAAGGCTCAACCGACATCCCCACCCTCTACAACATCCTCCCCGGCTATCTCCCCATGCCCGACGCCGAGACCGCCGACCTCGACGACTACGTCGAGCGCAACGCGGCCAAGACCGGCTTCTGGGGCAACATGCGCGCCTACATGGTCAGCCTGCTCAAGGCCTATTGGGGCGACGCGGCCAGGTCCGACAACGACTTCTGCTTCGACTGGCTGCCCCGTCTGACGGGTGACCACTCGACCTACCAGACGATGCTCGACATGCTCGACGGCAAGGTGCGGGGCATGTTCGTGATGGGCGAGAACCCGGCCGTCGGGTCGGCCAACTCCAAGCTGCATCGCATGGCCATGGCCAAGCTCGACTGGCTCGTCGTGCGCGACTTCTCCGAGATCGAGTCGGCGTCGTTCTGGTACGACGGGCCCGAGATCGAGACCGGGGAGATGACGACCGAGCAAATCCCTACCGAGGTCTTCCTGCTTCCCGCCGCTTCTCACACCGAGAAGGACGGGAGCTTCACCAACACCCAGCGCATGCTCCAGTGGCACCACAAGGCGGTGGAGCCGGAAGGCGACGCCCGGTCCGAGCTGTGGTTCTCCTTCCACCTGGGCCGCATCATCCGCGACAAGCTCCGCTCGTCGGCCGACATTGACAACGCCAAGGACAGGCCCGTGCTGGATTTGGCATGGGACTACCCGACCGAGGGCGCGTTGGACGAGCCGTCGGCCGCGGCCGTGCTGCGCGAGATCAACGGGTGGGGCGCAGACGGCAAGGCGCTGGGCGGGTTCGCCGACTTGGCCGACGACGGGTCGACTGCATGCGGCTGTTGGATCTACTGCGGCTGCTACGCGGACGAGGTCAACCAGACGGCCCGTCGCAAGCCGGGCCAGGACCAGAACTGGGTCGCGCCCGAATGGGGGTGGGCCTGGCCCGCCAACCGGCGCATCCTCTACAACCGGGCCTCGGCCGACCCGGACGGCAAGCCGTGGTCGGAGCGCAAGCGCTACGTCTGGTGGGACGAGGGCGCGGGGGAGTGGACCGGCTTCGACGTGCCTGACTTCGAGAAGACGAAGCGCCCCGATTACCAACCGCCCGAAGGGGCTGTGGCCCAGCACGCGCTGGCGGGTGACGACCCGTTCATCATGCAGGCCGACGGCAAGGGCTGGCTGTTCGTGCCCAACGGCTTGAAGGACGGGCCGTTGCCCGCGCACTACGAGCCCGACGAGTCGCCGTTCCACAACCCGCTGTATTCGCAACAGGCCAACCCAGCCCGGCAGCGGTACCCGCGACCGGGCAACGAGCACAACGACCCCGATCTGTTCCCGTACGTGATGACCACCTACCGGCTCACCGAGCACCACACCGCGGGTGGCATGTCCCGCTTCGTCGACGTGCTGTCCGAGTTGCAGCCCGAGTTCTTCTGCGAGGTCTCGCCCGAACTGGCCGCCGAGAGGGGGCTCGAGCACGGCGGGTGGGCCACCATCATCTCGTCCCGAACGGCCATCGAGGCGCGCGTCCTGGTGACCGACCGCATCCCGCCGCTGCGGGTGCAGGGCCGGGTCATGCATCAAGTGGGGCTGCCCTACCACTGGGGCCAGCGCGGCCTGTCCACGGGCGACTCGGCCAACGACTTGTTCCCCCTGACCCTCGACCCCAACGTGCACATCCAAGAGGTGAAGGCGGCCACCTGCGACATCCGGCCCGGGCGCAGGCCGCGCGGCCCGGCGCTGCCCGCGATGGTGGCCGAGTACCGCGAGGGCAGACATGGCTGAGCCAGTGGCCGAGCGGGTCGGCTTCTTCACGGACACGTCGGTCTGCATCGGATGCAAGGCGTGCGAGGTGGCGTGCAAGGAGTGGAACGGCGTCCCCGAGGACGGCCTGCAATGGCTGGGCACGTCGTACGACAACACCGGCGCGCTGGGGGCGAGCACATGGCGGCACGTGGCCTTCATTGAGCGCCCGCCCGCGGGCGGTGTTGCGGATGGGGCGCCCGGTGTGGAGTGGCTCATGTCGTCCGACGTGTGCAAGCACTGCACCCACGCGGCCTGCCTCGACGTGTGCCCGACCGGCTCGCTGTTCCGAACCGAGTTCGGGACCGTGGTGGTGCAGGCCGACATCTGCAACGGCTGCGGCTACTGCGTGCCCGCGTGCCCGTTCGGCGTCATCGACAAGCGCGAGGACGACGGGCGGGCCTGGAAGTGCACGCTTTGCTACGACCGGCTCAAGGACGGCATGACGCCCGCCTGTGCGCAAGCGTGCCCGACCACGTCGATCCAGTTCGGGCCGCTGGACGAGTTGCGGGCCCGCGCCCGCCAACGAGTGGCGTCGTTGCATTCGGCCGGTCGCACTGATGCCCGGCTGTATGGCGACGACCCCGACGACGGCGTGGGCGGGGCCGCCGCCTTCTTCTTGCTGCTCGACCAGCCCGAGGTCTACGGCCTCCCGTCCGATCCCGTGGTGACGACTCGCGACCTGCCCCAGATGTGGAAGGCCGCGGGCCGGGCCGCGGCCGTGTTCGCGGTGGGCGTAGCCGCGGCCTTCGCCGGACGGCGCCGATGAGGGAGCGGGCCGTCGTCCCCAAGGCCGACTTCCGCTCCTACTACGGCAAGCCCATCCTCAAGCGCCCGGTGTGGAAGTGGCAGATCCCGGCCTACTTCTTCGCGGGCGGGCTGGCCGCGGGCTCGTCCGCGTTGGCCGCGGGCGCGGGGTGGACGGGTCGACCTGTGTTGCGGCGACGGGCCCGGCTCACTGCGTTGGGCGCCATCGCGGCCAGCACCGTCTTCTTGATCGACGACCTGGGCCGGCCGGAGCGCTTCTACAACATGCTTCGGGTGGCCAAGCCCAGCAGCCCGATGAGCATGGGCAGTTGGCTGTTGGCCGGGTACGGGCCCGCGGTGGGCGCGGCCGCGGCCAGCGAGGTGACCGGCCTGTTGCCGGGCGTGGGCCGGGCCGCGGGCGTGGCCGCGGCGGCAATGGCCCCGGGCGTGGCCACGTACACGGCGGTGATCCTGGCCGACACGGCCATCCCCGTGTGGCATCAGGCCAAGGACGATCTGCCCTGGCTGTTCGCATCGGGCGCGGCGGCGTCGGCCGGCGGTGTGGCCGCGGCGTTGGCGCCGGTGGCCGAGTCCGGCCCGGCCCGTCGACTGGCCATCGTCGGCGCGTGCGTTGAGCTGGTCGTGGCCAAGCGCATGGAGGAAGGGTTGGGGTACGTCGGACGCGTCTACGGCGAGGGCTGGGCCGGCCGGCTGTCGGCCCTGTCGCGTCGGTTGACGGCATCAGGCGCGGCCGTGTTGGTGCTGACCGGCCGGCGTCGATCGGGCGCGGTGGCGGGCGGCCTGCTGGTGGCCGCGGGCGCCGCCGTCGAGCGCTTCGCGGTGGCCGAGGCGGGCAACCAGTCCGCCGCCGACCCCACCTTCCTCTCACCCCCCTGAACTTTTCCACAGCACCTGTTGCTGTGGAAAAGATGAGGGCGGGGCGGACGGGGCGGGCGGGGGCGCAGGGGCGGGGCGCTCGTAGGCTGACGGGAATGGCTCGGAGTCCGCTGTGGCGGCACCGCGACTTCATGAAGCTGTGGGCGGGCGAGACGGTGAGCCAGTTCGGCACCGCCGTCACCATGCTGGCCTTGCCCTTGGTGGCCATCACCTACCTGCACGCCAGCGCGCCCCAGGTCGGCGCCCTTACCGCGGTCGAGTTCTCGCCCTTCATCCTCGTCGGCCTGCCTGCGGGCGTGTGGGTCGACCGGCTGCGGCGTCGGCCCGTCCTGCTGGCGGGCGACATCGGGCGGGCCTTGGTGCTGGCGTCCATCCCCATCGCCTACGCCTTCGACCACCTCACCATCTGGCAGCTCTACGGCGTGGCCTTCGCCGCCGGCATCCTGACCGTCTTCTTCGACGTGGCCTACCAGTCGTATCTGCCCTCGTTGGTCGACCGGTCTCTGCTGGCCGACGGGAACTCCAAGCTCGAAGTGAGCCGGTCCGCGGCGCAGATCGCGGGGCCGGGCGTGGCGGGCGCGCTGATCAGCCTGCTCAGCGCGCCGGGCGCCATCGTCATCGACTCGGTGAGCTACGTCCTGTCCGCGGGCGCGGTGTCGTTGATCAGGGGCACCGAGCAGCGCGAGCGGGTGGCCAAGGCGGACCGGCCCAGGATGCGCACCGAGATCGCCGAGGGCCTGCGCTACGTGCTGGGCCACCGCCTGCTGCGGCCCATCGCCATGGCCACGGCCACGTCGAACCTGTTCTCGTCCATGGGCCAGGCCGTGGCCATCTTGTTCATGGTCCGCCGCCTGGGCCTGTCGGCGGGCACCATCGGCCTGGTCTACGGCATCGGCAACGTGGGGTTCTTGTTGGGGGCCATGACCACGGGCTGGATCAACAGCCGGATCGGTGTGGGCCGCACCATCGTGTTGTCGATGGCCGCGTGCGGGCCGACCTTGTTCCTCATCCCGCTGGCCACGTTGGGGGCGCCGTTCGCGTGGCTGGTGGCGGCCATGCTCGGGACCGCGTTCGGGGGGCCCGTCTACAACATCTCGCAGGTGAGTCTGCGCCAGGCCATCTGCCCCGACCGCCTGCTCGGTCGGATGAACGCCAGCATGCGCTTCATGGTGTGGGGGACGATGCCGGTGGGCGCGGCGGTGGGCGGCGTCCTCGGCGGGTCGCTGGGCCTGCGCCCCACGTTGTTCATCTCGGCCGCGGGCGCGTGTTTGGCGTGGATTCCGCCCGCCCTTTCGCCGGTGTGGCGACTGCGCTCGATCGCGGTGGCCGAGGAGGAGGAGGCGGCCATGGCCGCGGCACGCGAGGGCGTTGTCCCGCCTGGCGCGGCCGTGTCCGGGCTGGCGTCCGACCCGTAGTAGACGGGCAGGCCGCCCGTAGGATGCGGCGATGGCGAGCGCCCACGTCCTCGACATGGCCAGTACGGGGACGTTGGTCATGGCTGCCGCGGCCGCCACCGTGTGCGTGGCTCGATGGCGCGCCGGCGCCGAGGCGGCCGTGCTGTTCATGGCGACCGCAGTGCTCGTCTACGGCGTGATGGTCAAGGGCATGGCCGCGCTGTTGCTGCCGAGGTTGCTCGACGGCCGGGGCCAGTTGGCCGGGGTCGCCGCAGCGCGGGGCGCGGGGCTGTTGGCGACGGGCGCGTTGGTTGTACTGGCCGTGACCCGACCTGACGCGGACGCGGCCCGTCGGGCCACTGGGGTGGCGGGCGCGGCTGTCGTCGCCAGCGTTGCGCTCGGCCTTGTCTTGGACCGCGTGCCCGGCGTGGCGTCGGTGCTCGCCTTCGGCCGACGGGGCTTGGTGGGCGGCGCCATGCCGACTGTGGCGCACCGGTTGGTGTGGGCCGCGGTGTGGACCGTGCCTGGTGTGGTGCTGTTGGCACGCGGGTTGCGCAGACCGAGCGCGGTGACGGCCTGGTCGGGCGGGCTCCTGGTGACGCTCGCTGCGGGCCACGTGGTCGCCGCCGGCGCGACCCGGGTCGACGGACGGGTGGTGGGGGGCGAGGTCGTGGAGGCACTGGCCTTCGGCCTGCTGCTGGTCGGCGTCACCATCGACTTCGAGCGCGCCCTGCTCGACCAGCGGGCCCGCTTGTTCGACAGCATGGTGGCCGTCCGGGCCGAGCGGACGCGGGCCCAGGTCGGAAGCGTGGTGCACGGCCGCCGGCGCCACGACCTGGCCAACGCGGTGATGGGGCTGGAGGGATCGGCCGCGACGTTGGACCGGCATTACGACAGGCTCGACGCCGAGGACCGGCGGCGGCTGGCCAAGATGATGGCCACCAGCGTGGAGCGGTTGCGCGAGCTGTCGCTCGAGGACCCGGTGGTGCCCACCGTCTACCCGGTGGCCGACGCCACCGAGGCCCTGTGCGCGGCGCTGGCCGAGGCGGGTATGGACGTGGCCTTCGACGCCGACGGGCCCAGCGATCTGGTGGTGCGGGCCCTGCCCGAGGAGATGGCCGAGGTGCTGGGACAGGTGGTGACCGCCGTGCAGGACGAGCGTCCGTCCGGTCCGGTGCGGGTGGTCGCGGCCGGGCATGGCCGCGGGGCCCGGCTGTCGGTCGAGTTCCGCCCCGGTGGCCGGCGGGTGCGCGGGCGCAACGGGCGCAATGGCGGTGGCGTCAACCTGTCGGTGGCGGCCCGGCTGTTGGAGGAGCGCGACGGCAGGCTGCTGGTCGAGGGCATCGGCGCCGACGAGGTCGCCATCCGCATGGAGCTCCCCGAGCCCGCCTGATATCCCAACTTTTCCACAGCACCTGCTGCTGTGGAAAAGTTGAGAGGGGGTCAGGTGGGCGGGTCTTGGGGCGTGTCGGGGGACCAGTGGTGCTGCTTGGCCAACGCCACTGCGGCCAGTTGCGAGTTGACCTGAAGCTTGCGCAGCACGGCTTGAATCTGCGAGCGGACGGTGGCCATGGACACGAACTCCGCCGTCGCGATCTCCTCGGCCGAGTGCCCGTCCACGAGGTGCCCGAGCACAGACCGCTCCCTGCGGGTCAAGCCCGCGAACGGGGCCAGTCGCGCCAGCTCGGTTCGGCGCCAGCGGGCGGCCGCCTCCAACAGCGCGACTCTGTCCGACTCAGGCATCACGTTGCGACCCGACACCGCGTCGAGCACCGCCTGTTGCAGCCTGGCGAATGGCAGGTGCTTGGACACGACTCCCAGTGCGCCGTGCTCGAGGCAGCGTCCGAGGGCGACAGGGTCGCGTTCGCCGGTCACCATCACCACCCGCGCCCCCGCCCCCGTGATGGGGCCGATGAGGGGCAGGCTGTTTGCGCCGCCGAGGTCCAAGTCGAGCAGCACGACGTCGGGCGCGGCCTGGCCGACCAGGTCGAGGATGGCGGGCGGGTCGAGGCTGGGCGCCACGTGCACGTCGAGCCCTTCGAGACGCAGCCCCATGGCCAGGGTGTCCACCACGATGGGGTGGTCGTCGATGAGCAGGACGCGCACGGTGGAAAGCTTGCCCGCCCGGCTCAGGCGCCGGGGCTGTAGGCGATGGTCAGCTCGCTCTTGGTCCCGTCGCAGTAGACGGAGCGGACCTTGAATCCGCCGTAGGCGGGCGGTCTGGTCATGCGGTTCTCGGCCTCGAAGCCCTCCGACTCGGGGCGGCCCAGCCGCCAGCCCTCGGCCGCCCAGGCCTGTCCCACGAAGGCGGCGAACCCGTCGGGCGTGGCGGGCACGACGAGCACCGCTCGACGGGCCGACTGCTCAGGGGCCAGTTCGTTGACCGCGTAGGTGCCGGGCGGCAAGGGCAGGTCCTTGGGCAGCCAGTCGATGGCGGACGCGGGGCCGGGCGCGGCGGGCGGCGTCACGCACGGGCCGGGGGGTTGGGCCGAGCCGCGCTGCCGGGCGGGCAGGGGCGCGGCGGCTGCTGTGGTGGTGGTCGGGGCCGCGTTGCCGTTGGTGTTGCCTCCGCAGCCGGCGAGAGAGAACAGGGCGAGCAGCGCGACGGCGATTGTCGCGCTGCGCACCCTGCGCATCCCGGTGTCGGTGCTGTGGCTTACGGCGTGATCCCGTCGTACGCGGCCAGCAGTCCGGTGCCGCCTTCTTGGCGGGCGATGGTGGCCAGGTCCGAGTAGGTGTTCTTGCCGCCGCTCGGGCAGGTGGCCGTGCACCCGTCGGCGTAACCCACCAGGATGTGGCCGTGGGCGTCGGTGGTCACGTCCATGAAGTCGAGCAGGTTGCGGCACGTGTTGGAGCCGCCGCCCAGCCAGATGCAGCCCCGCTGGACCGGATCGGTGGGCGTGGCGTCGACCGTGGTCCACGTGGCGCCGCGGTCGTAGGTGGTGGCCACGTAGAGGTGCCACACGCCGGGGAAGGTGGCGGCCTGGTCGTTGCCCGCACTCGACGTGCCCAGGAAGGCGAACGCGGCCCGGTCGCCGTCACCGGCCACCACGGCCGGGAACTGTGTGTTCTGGATGTTGAACGACTTGCCCACGTCCACCGGCGCCGTCCACGTGGCGCCCTTGGTGCGCGACACCGAGACCAGGGGATGGCCGTCGCCGTTCTGCATCCCCATGTAGACGGTGCCGTCCGAGCCCACCCCGACCGAAGGGTCGGACTCGTCCTGCGTGGTCGTGCCCGGCACCTTGCGGATGGTCCATGTGTTGCCGTTGTCGCTCGACGCGATGACGGCCTGCTTGCCGCCACAGTCGGCGTTGGGGACGTAGACGGTGCCGTCGAGCGGCGAGGCCTTGATGTGGCCGTGCAGTCCGCCGCACTGGGCGGCCGAGTAGATGGGCACGGCCGGTCCGAAGGTGAGTCCGCCGGTGGTGCTCAACGAGCACTGGGCCGTGGCCACCGCTTGGGCGCAGTAGTAGACGGTGTCGGGATAGCTCGACGACGGGCCGAGCAGCCCACTGGCGAAGCGGCCGCCGCCGACCGTCTGGTGATCGACACCCGCGCCCGCCCCGCAGCCGAACGGATTCTCGGTCCAACTGGCGCCGTCGTTGTCGCTATAGGCCATCAGCGAGCAGTCGCCCGCGAGCTGCGACACGAAGGTGCGGCCGGTGCGTTGGTCCGTGAAGAGGATGGGGTCGAGCGACGCGCTCGAGGTGATGGCCGAGCCCACGTCGCGCCACGCGACGGGCGACTTGGTGAAGTCGACCCGCAGCGTCTCGTAGCCCGCCTGCATCATGGCCACGCCCGTCTTGGGATTGAGGCCGATCGACGGCTCGGCCGCGTCCGCGCCCAGGCCCGACGTGGGCGCGTAGTTCTTGAAGCTGGGCGATGTGGCCGCGCCCGCAAAGTCGGTGCGCACGGCGCCGGTGAGGAAGGCGGCGACCATGGCCATGGCCACGATGGCGACGGCGATCACGCTTGTGCGCCTGCGTGTGCCTGTCCGTTCGCGACCGCGGCGGGTCGGGAGGGCGAGGGACATGGGGGTCCTCCTTGGATTGGCTTTCGTGAGCCGAAGAGGGAACGTCGGGGGGTGGCGTTCCTTGCGGCCCAAGCGGAAAAGCGGCCCAAGTCCCAAGGTATCGGCGATGACTAGTCATCTCGAACAGCGGGGAGAACGGTGGGCATGAGCGAACAGAGCGAGTTCGGTTCGGACAGTGGCCAAGGTGCGGACGAGTCGGGTCAGCCGCGCTCGGATGTGTCCGCCAACCCCCAGGACACCACCTTCGGGGCCGAGGCGGCCGAGGATCTGGAGCGGGTCGACCGGTGCGAGCAGCCCGCGCACGACGGCGAGCCCGAACCCCATGCGGCGGGCAAAGCCGACTCCGCCTAAGCCCTAAGAACCCCCACACGTTTCGAGGCCGGCCCGCACCGACGCCCGGGCGTGGTGGCCTTTCGCATTTGGGCGCACTTCGCCACCGCCACGGTGGCCGGCTGCACCCAGATGGCGAGCGCGAGGGCGCGGGCGGCGGCGATGTGGCTACCAACCACTGCACCCTCGAGCGGCACGCCCGAGAGTTCGACCGTCAGCGCGCCGCGCCGGCCGCCGTTTCCAAGTCGGCCCGACGACAGGCCTGCTCGGCCTTGCGGGAGAAGTCCTCGATGATCGGTCGCATCTCGGTGACGATGCGGCGGACCTCATCGGGCGTGGGCTTCCACGCCCCGGCCGATTTCAGCGCGCCCATCACTGCGCCCCTCCAGCCAGCACCAGGGGTCCGACTGCCTCGACGGGCTCGACGTGGTAACCGGCCAACCGCCATTCTTCGGCCGCCGCATGAGCGTCTTCGCCGGAGAAGATGACGACGACCCGGCCGCTCTCGTCAAGGACGGCCACGGCCGATCGCTTCAACGTTGCTTGCATGGGTGTCTCCCTTCCACCAGATGTATCGGCAGGTGCGCCAGGAGACCTTTGGGGAATCGCGGGGTTTATGGGAGGGAAACGGGCGTGGTGACCGCAATGGTCGGGACGGTGAGCGGCGGGACGGTCACTGGCGGCAAGGTGGTGGGGGGCACCGTCGGCACCGTCGGCACAGTCGGCAAAGTGGGCACGGTCGGCGCCGTCGTCACCACGCTCACCAACGTGGTGGTCGTGGTCGACGTGCTCGACGGGGCCTGGCCGTGGTCGGCCACCGAACCGTCCTGCACCGACCGAGCAACCGGCAGCAAGGGCGACCCGGCGGGCGTCACCCGAAACTGCGTTCCCGCGCTTCGCACCGGCACCGGCACGCGCACTGGCACCCGAGCCGACCCGGTCACCGGAGCCGGCCGCTCATACGTGCGTCCCAGCACCTGCACATTGGGCATGGCCCCGGCCACGTTGGCCGCCACGGCCACGCCGACGACCGCCGCGCCCGCCCGCACACTGGCTCCCACCGCCGGGGCCAGCTTGCCGATGGCCAACAGCGCGGGCGCCTCCGCGGCCCAGGCCACCGGGCCATACGCCCATCGAAGCTTGCCCATCGACACGGCGAGGAAGGCCCGCACCGCGACCGGGTCGAACTGCGTCCCCGCCAACGAGGCCAGCCGCGCCCTCGCCGCCTCCATGGGCATCGGCTCTTGATACGAGCGTCGGGCGGTCATGGCCTCGAAGCTGTCGGCCACGGCCACGATGCGCGCCCCCAAGCAGATCTCGTCGCCCTTCAATCCCCTCGGATACCCGCCGCCGTCGAAGCGCTCGTGGTGCTGTTCGACAGTGGGCGCCCAAGGCCCCAGCCATTCCCGTAGCGGGGCGATCAGCCGAGCCCCCTCGCGCGGATGGCGCTGGATGACGGCCCAGCCCTCTTCGCTCAGCGCGCCGGTCCCTTCCAAGATGTCCAGCGGGACCGACACCTTGCCCACGTCGTGCAGCAGCGACGCCCAGCGAAGGCGGTGCCTGTCCCTGGCTGACAGGCCCAGTTCGTCGGCCACCAACTCGGTGTAGGCCCGCACCCGTTCGGAGTGCTGCCGGGAAGGCCGGTGGTGGCTGCCCAAGCCCGCCACCAACGACAGGATGGCCTCGGCCGCCATGGTCGGGTCGCCCTCCACACCGGCCCGCTGGGCCGCGGCCACGTGGTCGTGCAGATGCTTGGTCGACCCGCTCGTGAGGGCCACTCGAAATCGCGATGGGGCCTGTTCGGGGAAGAGCAGGGACAGCTCCAGCAGCACGGCCAGTGGCAGCAGGCGACGGGCCAGTCGGTCGCACAGGCGCAGGCCGATGACGGACACGCCCAGCACGATCAGCCACCACCCGGCCAGCGCGGGCGCGGTGTGCGGATCGGGAAGGAGAACGGCGACGCCGAGGCCCGCGAGTGCGCCCATCAGCAGCGGCCCCAACGCCGCGGCCACCCGCACGAGCGCGGCGAAGGCCCGGTGATCGCGCCAATGTCCTTCGGGCGGTGCCCCCACACTGGCTCCTTCGGCACGCAGCGGGCAAAGGTGAGGAGTCAGGCGGTGCCGGACAGACCTCCGTCGACAGGGATCACCGTGCCGGTGAGGTACGACCCGGCCCGCGAGGACAAGAAGATGGCGGTACCGGCCATGTCGTCCGGCCTGCCGATGCGGCGCAGCGGCACGGCGTTGACGAGCATGTCCCTGCCCGCTTCGTCGTCCAGCATGAAGGCGGTCATCTTCGACTCGAACGGGCCTGGCGCGATGGCGTTGACGGTGATGTTGTCGGCCGCCAGTTGTCGGGCCAACTGCCGGGTCAGCATGTGCACCGCGGCCTTGCTCGCCGCATACGAGTAGTTCTCCGTCCACGGCACCTTGATGCCGTCGATGGAGCCGATGTTGATGACCCGAGCAGGGTCCTCGGCCGACGCGGCCGCCCGCAGACGGGGCAGCAGCAGGCGGGTGAGGTGGAACACGCCCTTCACGTTGACGGCCAGCACCTTGTCGAACCCGCTGTCCGGGAACTGCTCGAGCGGCGCGCCCCACGTGGCCCCTGCGTTGTTGACGAGCACGTGCACGGCGGGCTCGCGTTCGCCCACCGCCGCGGCCAGGTGCTCCACCCCTTCGAGGGTGGACAGGTCGGCGGGCAGCGACACGCACTTGCCGTCCTCGGACAGCTCGGTCGCGGTCTGGTCGCACGCCTCGGCCTTGCGGGCCGAGATGTAGACGCGGGCCCCTGCACGCACGAAGCCGTGGGCGATCATGCGGCCGATGCCACGCGACCCGCCCGTCACCACCACGGCCTTGTCGCTCACACCGAAGAGGTCAGATGCCACGCCCGCCTCCTTTACGACGAGGCCTGGGGCCGTGTGGCCTGGGCTTCGGGCGGGCCGGGCACGCCGTCCTCGCGCTCAACGCCGAAGCTGTTCAAGACGAAGGCGACCATGTGGTAGTGGCCGACGAGGAACGGCACCTCCATGAGCTGGGGCTCGGTGTAGCGGGCCGACAGCGCGGCCCACGTGTCGTCTCCCAGGACGGCGTTGGCGTGCAGCTCGTCGGCCGCCCGCAACAACAGCGCGTCCTCGTCCGACCAGCCGTCGGTCGACGGCACGACCGTGCGCTCGATCTCGTCGGGCTTCAGGCCCGCGTGGGCCGCGAGCAGCGCGTGCTGTCCCCATTCGTAATGCGTGTGGCAGTTGGCCGCGGTGCGCAGGATGAGCAGCTCCCGATCGCGGGCGGGCAGCTTGCCGGACAACAGCTTTCCGCCGAACGGGAGCCAGCGCCGGAACAGGCCGGGGTGGCGGACCAAGGTGGCGAAGAGGTTCCCGGCCTGGCCGGACAAGTCGACGCCGCCGACCAGCTCGCGCTGTTCATCGGTGAGGTCGGACTCGGCCAGCGGCGGGATGCGGGGTGCGGGCATGCCGCACGATAGAGCGGCAGGCGACCCGTCAGACGGGGTCGGGCGGCCGGCCTTCGGTCAGACGCTGTGGTTCAGCCGTGGTCGGCGTCGATGGCGACGGCCTGAACCGTGTAGCCCTCGGCCCGCCAGACCTCGGCTGCGTCTGGCGCGTCGCGGCCGAGCAGGACGAGCACGACTCGGCCGTCGGGTCCGAGGACGGCGAGCCCGGTGTGGAGCACAGTGTCGATGGCGGCCATGGTGGTGTTCTCGGCACTCGTCGGCCGGGGCTGGAGCCATCCCGCCCCACCTTCAGGCCACCTTCCGGCCCGTCTGGAGGACATAGCTACACCTATCGGGTAGCTATGTCCTCCAGTCGGCGAAATGTGCGGTCAGACCTCGACCCGCTCGGCTTGGGTGGCGGGCGCCCGGCCCCGCGTGGGCAGGTCGTTGAACGCGGCGGGCGGGTCGTGCCACGGCGACGGCAAGGTGCCAGCCCGCGCGTCTTGCATGGCCCGCCACACCCGCTCCGGCGTGCACGGCATGTCCAGGTGACGCACGCCCAAGTGGCTGAGCCCGTCGACCACCGCGTTGTGCACCGACGCCAGCGCGCCGATGGTGCCCGACTCGCCGATCCCCTTGGCCCCCAACGGATTGTGAGGCGTGGGCGTCTCCGTGTTGGCCGTCTCGAACGAAGGCAGGTCGGCGGCGCTGGGCATGGCGTAGTCGGCCAGCGTGGTGGTGAGCGGATTGCCGTCGGGGTCGTAGACGACCTGCTCCCACAAGGCCTGGGCCATCCCTTGGGCGATGCCGCCGTGCTGTTGGCCGGTGACGATCATCGGGTTGAGGATGCGCCCGCAGTCGTCCACGGCCACGTGCCGAAGGGGCGTGACCGCGCCGGTCTCCATGTCGATCTCCACCACCGCGACATGGGCCCCGAACGGGAACGTGGGGCCGGGCTGTTCGGAGTCGAGCTCGACGGCCAGCCGCTCGCCTTGGGTCGAGGCGGCCGACGCCACTTCGGCCCACGACAGCGCCCGCGCGGGCACGCCCGCCACTCCGAGCCTGCCATCGTCGGTGAGCACGATGTCCTCGACCCCTGCCTCCAACGCCTCGGCCACCACATGACGAGCCTTGTCCAACACGCCCTCCGCGGCGCGTAACACAGCGGTGCCGCCCATCTGCAACGAGCGGGAGCCGCCGGTGCCGAAGCCCGAGCGGACTTCGGCCGTGTCGGACTGCACGAAGCGAATGGCGTCCATGGGGATGCCAAGCCGGTCCGACACCACCATGGCGAACGAGGTGGCGTGCCCTTGGCCGTGGGCCGACGTGCCCACGCGAATGGTGGCGGTGCCGTCCTCGTGGACCTCGACCGCGCCGAACTCGCTGCTCTGTCCGCCCGCGGTGATCTCGACGTAGACGCCTACACCAATGCCCAACTGCTTGACGTCGCCGCGTGCCCTGCGGTCCGCCTGCTCCGAGCGCAGCTCGTCATAACCCGCCAGTCGGAGGGCCTCGGTCAAGGCCCGGTCGTAGTCGCCACTGTCGTACGGCATCTTGGTCACCGTCGTCAGCGGGAACTGGTCGGCGGTGAGCAGGTTGCGCCTGCGCATGTCGACCGGGTCGATGCCCAACTCGGCCGCGGCCATGTCCATGATCCGTTCGAGCATGGCGGCCGCCTCCGGTCGGCCCGCGCCGCGGAACGCGCCCATCGGCGTGGTGTTGGTGAGGGCCACGGCCACGCTGTAGGAGATGGCCGGGATGCGGTAGACGCCTTGCGACATGAAGCGGGTGGGGCCCATGGCCAGCGCGCCGCCGAATCCGGCATAGGCGCCCGCGTCGCCCACCACATGGCACCGCAGTCCGGTGATGACGCCCGCGCGCGTGCAGGCCAGTTCGACGTACTGCACCTGGCCCCGGCCGTGGGGCATGGCCACCATGTTCTCCGAGCGGGCCTCGATCCACTTGATGGGCCGGCCCAGGCGGCGGGCGGCGCCGATGACGACGGTGTGCTCGGCCGTGAGGCCGGCCTTGCCGCCGAAGCCGCCGCCGACGTGGGGGGCGACGACGCGCACGTCGGCCGGTTCGAGGTCGAACGTGGTGGCCACCGCGTCCCGAAGGACGTGCGGCATCTGGGTGGAGACGTACACGGTGAGGGGCTCGTCGGGGGTCGGCGCGCCCTCGGGCGCCGGTCTGGGCGGGATCACGGCAATGGCGTTGCCCTCCATGGGCACCACCGCGATGCGCTGGTTCACGAAGCGGCCCTTGACCACGACCTCGGCCCCGTTCCCGTCGAGCGGGTTTCCCCGTCCGTCGCGAAAGCCCGCGGCCACGTTGGAGCCCAGGGCCTCGAACTGCCTGGGCGCGTCCGGCGCGAGTGCCGCTTCGGGGTCGGTCACCGCGGGCAACGGGTCGTACTCGACGATGACGGACTCGGCCCCGTCGACGGCCGCCTCCCGCGACTCGGCCATCACCGCGGCCACGCAGTCGCCCACGAAGCGCACCTTGTCCTCGGCCAGCGGCGGGCGGCCGCAGGCCTCGTTCAAGATGGCGAACCCGAAATGGGGGGCCAGGCCCAGGTCAGCCGCGGTGAGCACGGCGACCACTCCGGGCTGGGCCGCGGCCTCGGTGACGTCGATCGACTCGATGCGGGCGTGGGCCATGGGCGAGCGCACGAAGACGAGGTGGAGCATCCCGTCCACCACCAGGTTGTCCACGAAGGTCCCCTGGCCGAGCAGCAGCTCGGGGTCCTCGACGCGGGTGACGGCGGTTCCAAGGATCGATCCGGGCATCACTCGCCTGTCTAGCGCGCCCACCCGCGCGCCCGCTCGCCCCCCTACCCGCCCTCCCACCCGCCCCGCGGCGCCCCGGCACCTCGCGCTCTTCCGCTTCTGGGCACCTTTTCTTGCCTATGGCCGAAGAAAAGGTGCCCAGAACGGGAAGGCGGCGCGGGTGGGGGGCGACGGGGCGGGTCTGGTGGGGGCTGCGGGTGGGGGGGTGGCAGGGGCGGGGCGGGTGGGGGTGGGGGGGGGGTTAGCGGCGGCGGGCGATGACGGCGAGGGCGGTGTTCACCGACGACACCACCGTCCCGGTCACCGCGGCGCGCACGGGCAACTGACCGCCGAAGCCGGCCATGGCCGCGGACAGCGCGTCGCTGGCATGGATGGGCACGGCGTAGCGAAGGGCGTCGTCGAGCGAGTCCTCGTCGGCCAGCAGCAGTTGCAGGCCGATGACGACAGTGCGCACGCCGAACAGCCGCAGGGCATACACGGCCGGTCCGTTGGTCTCGGGATCGGCACCGAACGTCTTCACCAGTCGCTTGGGCGCGGCCAGGGCCAGCACGCCGTTGACCAGTCGGATGGCGCCCAAGGCCTTGCGGGCCCGCACCGGCGTGAGCGCGCTCACTTCGACCCCACCGCCACCGACCCCGCCGACGCCGACGCCGACGCCACCGACGCCACCGACGCCACCGACGACCAGGGCTGGAACGCGTTGGCGACTCCCCGCAGCGCGGGCCGCAGTTCGGGATGGTGGCGCAACAGCACGTCGATCATGCTCGTGCTCTGCACCCACTCGTACCCGACTGGCGTATACACCTCGGGGCTGAAGTCGTCGGTGAAGAAGCGGTCGCTGTTGAGCCGCCGCGACGCCATCAGGATGAAGATGCGAAACGCGGTGTCGCTGAACCCGAAGCCCTTTGGCGGCTTCTCGGCGAACATGCCGACCATCAGGTCGACCCGCTCGATGTCGTCGCCGTAGATCGTGCTGATCCGCTTGGCCAGGTCCTTGTCCCCCGTCAGCTCCTCGAACGACGAAGCGGGCTTCAAGTGCAGCAGCCTTCGGAACTCGTTGTACCGGGGCACGCCGAACTCCCTGGCTCGCAGGATGTCGATGGCGGCCAGGTCCATGAAGACGTCTTCTTTGTCCGGGCGCTGGAACTCCTGGAGCAGCTTGGGGTAGTTGTTCAGCACCAAGGCGCCTGGGTTCATCCGCCCGAAGCTGTACCAAAGGTCGGCCAGCGAGTGCTTGGCCGTCACGTCTTGGGCATGCCGTCCGGCCAGGGCGCGGAAGTCGGCGTTCAACAGCACGTGGTCGTCGGCGACCGAGCGGAACTCGTAGTCGTCGCGCGTCAGGGGGTGCATGCGGTACACGACGGTGAACTCCTCGGTCAGCGAGTAGGGCACGCCGTAGTGGTCGACGGTGCCGCCCGCGATGCCGCTGATGACCTCGCTCTTGCTGATGCGCCCGAACGTCCGCCGCACCCGCTCGGTGGCCACGCCCCACCAGTTGGCCCGCAGGGCGACGACGGTGGTCGGGTGGGCGATGATGGCGGGCGTCCACTCGACGGTGTGGATCTTGGCCACCAGGGCCGACACCACCAGCCGGGCCCGTTGGAACAGCTCCTCGTCGGACGAGTCCGGGTACGCGGCCTTCAGCGCGTCGCACACCGCGTTGTGCTCCTTGATGAACAACGTCGACATGAGGTTCAGCCCGAGCCACCAGCCGGGCACGAAGGCCGGGCTGTGGGTAGGGTCGTCGGGCAGCTTGAGCCTGCCGTCGTCGCCGATGACCAGCTTGCCGTCCACCCCGCTGCGACGCAGGGCCTGGCCCTCCTTGGTGGTGCCGTAGATCTGCGACGTGTCCCACCAATGCGTCTCGGTGTTGATGAACGTGGGCGGCCGCGTGCTGTCCGACGCGGTCGTGTCCGTCAGCGTCTTCAAGATCTTCATGGGCCGCTCGAACCAGTTGTCGTCCGCGGCCAGCGGGATCTCGTAGTGCTTGGCCGGGTCGCCCTCGCCATGGCTGAACCAGTCCTTCACCATGAACTGGATCCACGACGAGGCCAATACGTTGATCGACGTGGCCGGGATGAACTCGTGCCGGGTGAGCAGCTCCCTGCTGACGTCTCGCGGGTTGGGCTCGAGCAGGTCGGGCTCGGCGTCGGGCCACGTCGACTCGATGGGCACGTTGCGGCCGAACCGGGTGTGCCGGGCCCCCATGGTCGGCGCCGACAAGTCGTTGTACGAGCCGTCGACGGTGCGGCTGGTGAGGAACGAGGCGTCGTAGGGGAGTGGCTCCGTGGGCGACGACGTCGGGTTGGATGTGGTGTCGTGCAGGTTCTCCCGTCGCAGGATGTTGCGCAGGCCCGCCAGCACGGCCAACCCCGCGGGCGTCGGCAGCTTGTCCCATCCCACCTTGTGGTCCAGCCACTGGGCGATGACCTCGTGGGCCCTCGACCAAAACCCCTTCTTGCGGGACCCGGCAACCAGCGCACCGGTCAGGACGAGCAGCAGCCACCACCGCTTCTTGGTGGGCCTGTCGTGATGTGCCGTCATTGCGATCCTGCCTTTCCTGCGGCCTGGCGGCTCGCCTTGAGGTGCTTGACGATGGTCGTGACACGGCCGGTCATCCGCTTGGGGCGGGGCACGTCGGCGAGGATGGCGTCTGTGGCCTTCTCGCTGATCATGTAGACGGCGGCGACGATGAAGAACCCGGGGATGCGGGGGAAGACGGACGCGTCCACGATCCGAAGGCCCTTGGTCCCGCGCACTCGGAAGCGGCTGTCGACCACGGCCATGGCGTCGTCGTCCGGCCCCATCCGGCACGTGCAGGATGCGTGGTGACCCCATGCCTCGCGCTTGACGAACTCGGCGATCTGCTCACGCGTCTTGACCTCGGGACCGGGGACCAGCTCGCGCGTGACGGCCTGGCCCGCGTGGGCCATGAGCCGACGGGCGAAGGACACGCCTTCGACCACGGCGTCGAGGTCCCGGCCCTCGGCGTCGGTGCCTTCGTCGAAGTAGTGGAAGTTGACATCAGGCACGTCGCACGGATTGGCCGATCGCAAGGTGACCCGACCGCCCGTGTTCTCGGTGTGGGCCTTGAGCACGGCCCAGGTGAAGCAGTTCCTGTGGTGTTCGAGTTCAGTGGAATAACCGGGGTAGTAGCCCTTGAACGTGGCCGGCAGTCCGAAGACGAACAGGTCGGGTGTGGGCCGCTCGGCGTTGGACTTCTTGATGATCCCGAGCACGGCCCCATTGGTGCAGTACAGCCCTTGGCCTTGCTGCCATTCGACGAAATACCTGTCAGGGTCGACGCCCGCGAGAGGCGGGGCGAACGTGGCTCCTTGCAGCGACGTGAAGTCCTTGCTGAGTTCGGTGACCACGCCGACCTCGTAGCGGTCTTGGAGCCCCTCGCCCACACCGGGAAGGTCCACCACCGTGTCGATGCCGAACCGGGCCAACTCCTCGTGTGGCCCCACTCCCGACAGCTTCAGGAGCTGCGGGGTGTTGAACGCGCCGCCTGACAACACCACCTCGCGGCTGGCCGTTGCCGTGCGAACAGGAACCTGACCGGCATCAGGGTCGTGGGCCGGATCGGCCGCGTAGGCATGGGGCGCTTGCAGGTACTCCACGCCGACGGCCCGCTTGTCGCCATCGAACAGCACTCGGGTGACGAGGCAGCCGGTGCGCACCACGAGGTTCTCCGGCAGGCGCGCCTGCGTCTCCTTCACGTACTCGCGGGTGCCGTTGCGCCGGCCCTTCCTGGTGGCCAGCGGGATGAACCACAGGCCCTCGCGTCGGGTGGCCCGATAGTGCCAGTCGTTGGGGTCGACGGCCGCGTTCGGGTCGCCCACGGCGATGTCCTCGATCCGGTCGAGTGCCCGATGCAGCGTGCTCGACAGCTCTTGGCGGGCGGCCGAGAGGATGACCTCGACCAGTTCCGAGTCCGGCAGCACCAGTCGAGGGTCCGCGGTGGTAGTCGACAGCCAGCCGTCGAAGCCGTGACGGGCCCGGTTGCCGAAGAGGGCGGACAGAACGGGGACCCTGCGGACGATGGCGGCCAGCACCCGGTTGTGGGGATAGCACCAAGGCCTGCGCCGGTAGTGGCACTGCTCCAGGCGTTCGAAGTAGGCCCGCATGCGGTCGGCCCGCCAAGACTGGTCGCCGGTCAGCGCGGCGATGCCGTCCCAATCCTCGTCGTGCGGGTACACGGTGATCATGGCGTTGTGGGCCGTGCACCCGCCCAGCGTCCCCGCCCTCGGGTAGAGCACACCGCCCTTGTCAGCGCGGAACTTGGTGTCCTGGGCCTGGCGCTGGTCGTCGCCGTAATGGCGGACGAAGAAGTTCCACGAATAATCGGGGTCCTCGCTGGCCAATCCGTGAAAGCACGGCACCTGATAGGTGAAGCCCTCGCTGTCGCCGCCCGCCTCCAACAGCAGCACCTTCATCCCGGCCCGAGCCAAGTTGGCCGCCAATGGCCCGCCGCCTGCGCCCGAACCCACCACGATGTAGTCGAAGGCGTCGTCCAGTCCGCCGTCGTTGGGCTTTTCCGCAGTCGCTGTGGTGGTCGCCGGAATGCCGCAACGTATCGCGTCTCAATACATGGCGGACGGGCGCAATGGGCGGACCGCGTGACAAAGTGGGCCATGGACCTTTACGACATCCCGCTCAAGACCCTCCAGGGCGAGGACGCCACGCTGGGCCAGCACGCGGGCAAGGCGCTGCTGATCGTGAACGTGGCCTCGCGCTGCGGGCTCACCCCGCAGTACGCCCAGCTCGAGGAACTCCAGAAGCGCTACGCCGACCGCAACTTCACCGTGCTCGGCTTCCCGTGCAACCAGTTCGGCGCCCAGGAGCCGGGCACGGCCGACGAGATCGAGACCTTCTGCTCCACGACCTACGGCGTGACCTTCCCGCTCTACGAGAAGATCGACGTCAACGGCGAGCAGCGGCACCCCGTCTATTCGCTGCTCACCCAGACGGCCGACGACGAAGGCCACGACGGCGACATCCGGTGGAACTTCGAGAAGTTCCTCGTGTCTCCCGAAGGCCAAGTGGTGGCCCGCTTCAACCCGATGACCACGCCGGACGATCCCAAGGTGGTCGACGCCATCGAGGCCGCCCTGCCGTAACCGGGCTGTCGGGCCGGCGACGGGTCCCGCGCCGGCCCGGCCTGCGTACTGTGGCCGGGTGACTCTGACGACGTCGTACTGGCCTGCGGACACGTCCGAGCCGGTGCTGGAAGCCACCGTCGGCGAGATCCTCAGGGATGCGGCGGCAACGGTGCCGGACCGCATTGCCTTGGTGGCGGGCGGGCCTGGTCCGGCCCCGCGCCGGCGATGGACCTACGCGGAGATGCTGGCCCAGTCGGAGGCCGTCGCCCACGCCCTGTTGGCCCGCTTCCAGCCCGGGGAGCGGGTCGCGGTGTGGGCGCCCAACCTTCCCGAGTGGGTGCTGCTCGAATTCGGCGCCGCGCTGGCGGGCGTCGTGCTCGTCACCGTCAACCCCGCCTATCGGGCCAAGGAGTTGGCCTACGTGCTGCGCCAGTCGCGCGCCTCGGGCATCTTCCTGGTCGACGAGTTCAGGGGCAACCCCATGGCCGCGTCGCTGGCCGAGGTCCACGCCGACCTGCCCGATCTTGGCCACGTCGTGCGCTTCGCCGAGTGGGACGACTTCATGGACGGCGGTGCCGCGGGCGACCTGCCCATGGTGCGTCCCGAGGACCCGGCGCAGATCCAGTACACGTCGGGAACGACGGGGTTCCCCAAGGGCGCCTTGCTCCACCACCGCGGCATCGTCAACAACGCCCGCCTCACCGCGTTGCGCTTCGAGGTGGGCGACGGCGATGTGTGGCTCAACCCCATGCCCCTCTTCCACACCGGCGGCTGCGTGCTGGCCGCGCTGGGAACGGTATGGGGTCGAGCCACCCACATCCCGCTGCTGGCCTTCGACCCCGGACTCGTCCTCGAGTTGATCGAGACCGAGCGGATCGACTTGATGGGCGGGGTGCCCACCATGCTCATCGCCATGATGGAGCACCCGGACTTCGCGACCCGCGACTTGTCCAGCCTGCGGGCCGTCCTGAGCGGCGGGTCGACCGTGCCCGCCGAGTTGGTGCGTCGGATCGAGGCGGGCGTCGGCGTGCGCTTCGGGATCGTCTTCGGCCAGACCGAGGCGTCCCCGGTCATCACTCAGACCTGTCTGGACGACACGCCCGAGGACAAGGCCGAGACCATTGGCAGGCCCCAGCCCCAGCAAGACGTGAAGATCGTCGATCCCGAGTCGGGCCAGACGGTGCCGGTCGACGCCATCGGCGAGATCTGCGCTCGGGGCTACAACGTGATGCTCGGCTACTTCGACATGCCCGAGGCGACGGCCGAGACGGTCGACGCCGATGGCTGGCTGCACACCGGCGACCTGGCCACCATGGACGAGCGGGGCTACTGCCGCATCGTCGGACGGCTGAAGGACATGATCATCCGGGGCGGCGAGAACATCTATCCCCGCGAGGTGGAGGAACTGCTGTTCACCCACCCGGCCGTGGCCGACGTCGCCGTACTCGGCATCCCCGACCCGCTGATGGGCGAGGAGGTGGCCTGCGTCGTGCGTCTGGCGCCGGGCCATGACCACGTGACCGCCATCGACCTGCGCAGCTTCGTGCGCGAGCGGCTGGCCCCGCAGAAGGCGCCCCGACGATGGGCGTTCGTGGACGAGTTCCCACAGACGCCGTCCGGCAAGATCCAGAAGTTCGTGCTGCGGGACCGGTTCGTGGCCGGTGATCTCTGAGTTCTTCCGGGCGGGTCCGGCCCGTTGGCTTGGCCTACCTACTGGTCGGTAGGCTGAGGGCCATGGATGACGCAGCCTTTCTCGCCGACTTGGGGCCCACCGTCGAGCGCCTGTTCGAGCGGCATGTGGCCACCTCCAAGGAGTGGTTCCCGCACCAATTGGTCCCGTGGTCGCAGGGCGAGGACTTCGCCGACGACTGGACGTGGGACGAGGATGCATCGCCCCTGCCCAAGCCGGTGCGCAGCGCCTTGTTCGTCAACCTGCTGACCGAGGACAACCTGCCGTATTACTTCGCCACCATCTCCCGGGTCTTCGGCGCAGGCGGGGCGTGGGGGGAGTGGTCGCGGCGCTGGACGGCCGAGGAGCACCGCCACTCAATCGTCATCCGCGACTGGCTCACCGTCACCCGGGCCATCGACCCGGTGGCCTTGGAGCGGGCCCGCATGCGGCAGGTGTCGGGCGGCCAGGTGCCCGAGCCCCAGTCGGTGGCCGACGGCATGGTGTATGTCGCTTTGCAAGAGCTGGCCACGCGCATCAGCCATCGCAACACTGGCAAGCTGCTCGACGGCGAGCACGCCCACGGCTATCAGGTGATGGCGCGGGTCGCGGCCGACGAGAACCTGCACTACCTCTTCTACAAGGACCTGTGCGCGGCGGCCATCGAGGTCGACCCTTCAACCATGGTCGAGGCCATCGACCGGCAGGTGTCGGAGTTCGAGATGCCCGGCACGGGCATCCCCGGTTTCGTGCGCCACGCCGCCGCGATCGCCAAGGCGGGCATCTACGACGTGGCCGTGCACCACGACGGCATTCTGGTGCCGGTCGTGCTGCGCCAATGGGGCCTGGAGTCGCTGACCGGCCTGACCCCCGCGGCCGAGCGGGCGCGGGACAGGACGCTGGCGACCATGGCCGAGCTGAACGCCATGGCACGCAAGCACGAGGCCAAGCGCGAGGCCAAGCGCGGGGGTGGCGGCGGCGCGTCGGTCGACTCGTTGGAGGCGGCGGCCCGATAGATGGCGCCGAAGTCGGACGGCGGAAGTAGGCGCGGGCGCGGGCCGGGTCGAGCGGGTCGAGCGGGTCGAACGACAGGGCCGAGCCAGGCCAGTTCCGCGAGCCCGGCGAGCCACCGTCTGGCCCGAGCGGGCACGCGCACCCTCGTGGCCGTGGGGGTCGGGCTGGCCGCGTTCGCCGCGGCCATGGCCGTCACGTCGTGGCAGGTGGCGGCCTTGCTGGGCTGGGACGCCATGGCCCTCGTCGCCGTGGTGTGGGTGCTGGCCGTGGTGATGGGCAAGTCAGGACAGGAGACGGCGGCCATGGCCAAACGCGAGGACGACTCGCGCGCCGCCGCGGACGTGCTGTTGGTCTCGGCCTGCGTGGCCAGCCTCTTGGGCGTGGGCGCGGGCCTGCTCAAAGCGGCCCAGCAGCACGGCTTGGCCAAGGCGGGCACCACCGGCGTCGCCGTGTTGAGCGTGGCCTTGGCCTGGGCCGCGGTCCACACCGTGTTCACCCTCCACTACGCCAGCATCTACTTCACCGAGGGCAGGGGCATCCAGTTCGACGAGGGCGACGGCGTGCTGGCCGAGGGCGACGAGCCGCCCGACTACCACGACTTCCTCTACGTGGCCTTCACCATCGGCATGACCTACCAGGTCTCAGACACGGACTTGCTGACCAAGCCCATGCGCCGACTGGCCTTGCGCCACGCGCTGTTGTCCTACCTGTTCGGCACCGTGGTCGTGGCCATGATGATCAACGTGATCGCCGGTCTTCTCCGCTAAACCAGCCGACGCCCGCGGGCGTGACGATGGCAGGCATGCCCCGTTGTGCCCAGTCCTGAATTGTGCATTGTCGGCCGCAAACGGCCCCACCACACTGCGCATGGAGTTCTGAGGGGAGCGGGCGTATGCGCGGGTGGACCAAGCACGTCGGGTCGTCATGTCTGGCCGCCTCGTTGGCCTCATTCGGGATGGCCGCCTTTCCTGCGCCGCCAGCCGCGGCCGCGGTCGTCAAGGCCCCGACGGCGCGCGACGCCCCCGCCCTGACGCAGGCCTTCGCCGCCGCCATCGCACCCATCCCCGCCCCCAGGATCACGGCCGCCGCACCCGCCGCAGCCCGCGCACCCGCCGCAACCGCCGCGTCCACCACCCCCACCCCGTACTTTTCCACAGCACCTGTTGCTGTGGAAAAGTTCGAGAGGGCAGGGCCGGCGGCTGCGGCACTGGCCAGTACGCCGCCGGCCTGCACCACCACCTTCACCGGCGCCCAAGACCTGAGCTGGGGCAACCTCAACAACTGGACCGGCGGCGCCGTCCCCGGCTCGGGCGACGTGGTCTGCGTCACCGGCTCGGCCGTCCCCTCCTACAACGCCACGTCCAGCATCGTCGCCCTCAACGCGCCCAGCGGCTTGACGCTGGTCGGCGGCCAGCTCATCTTGAGTGACACCACGCCGGGCGAGGGCTCGACCGTCACCGGACTCTCGATGAGCGCGGGCCGCCTCAGCGCGGCGGGCGCCCTCATCATCACGGGCACGTCGAGCGCCAACGGCATCATCGACGCCGCCACCCTCGACCTGCCCACCGGCTCGTCGCTGAGCGCGCCGAACCTCACCATCAACCCGGCGTCGACCACGCTGGTCGTCGACAGCCATGGCGCGCTCACCGTTCCCGACGCCGGGACCCTCACCGTCAACGGCACCTTCAAGAACGGCACTGGTTCGAGCATCGCGGGCGCGGGCACGGGCGCCGCCACTGTGTCCGTGTTCGACGAGACGACAGGCACCACCACCGGCACGCCGGTCAACGTGGTCGACCAACTGCACCTCACCGGGCTGGGCGCGTCGAGCTTCGCCGTGCCGCCGAACCACACCGTCGCCCTGACCGGCAACATCGGCCCGAACCAGACCGTCAGCGTGATCGGCCTCGACGGTTGCGGCGGCAGCTTCCCGGCCACGCTGACCGCCACCAGCTTCACCGTGCACGGCCACCTCAACCTCGTCCACTCCAGCACGTGTGGCGGGGGGACGGCGGCGCTACAGGTGAGCGGCATCGCAACCATCGCATCGGACGGCACCTTCACCTCCACCGGCCCGAACCCGGCGGTGCCGATGGCCGTCTTGGGCAACGTGGTCAACCAGGGCACCGCGCACTTCGACGGCGCCACCACCACCTTCGGCACGTCCGGGGCCACGTGGACCAACGCGGGCTCACTCGACCTGACGGCAGGGTCGACGCTGATCTTCAGCCCCGGCACCTTCCTCGTCAACGCCGCGGGCGGCACCGTGAGCAACCACGGCACCTTCTATGTCGACGGCGACCTCACGCAAGGCGACGGCACCGCGCCGGGCGAGGGCCAGACGGCGCTCGACCAGCCCGGCCCTTACAACGACCTCCAACTTCGCAGCGGCTCGGTGGTCCACTTCACCGGAACCGGCGTGGCCGGGCTGGCCGTCCCGCCCAACAACGGCACCACATTCACGGGGGCCATCGCGCCGGGGCAGCGGCTGACCGCCATCGGCTTGGACGGGTGCGGTGGAAGCTTTCCCGCCAGCGTCACGTCCGACCCGAATGCCGACGTGTCGTCCGCGGGCACCATCGAGCTGCGCCACTCCTCGACCTGCGGCGGCGGGAATGCCGGCCTCGTGGTGGCGTCGGGCCACACCCTCACCAGCACCGGCCTGATCAAGGTCGACGGGGAGAACGGCCCGCACTCCATGGCCGGGACGATCATCTCGTCGGGCCAGTACGTGCAGACGGTGGGGGCGCTGTCGCAGACAGGCGACTTCACCAACCAGGGCACCTTCACCATGGCCGCGGGCACCACGTTCACCGGTGTGAACGGCTCGACCTTCCGCAACGGGCAAGGCGGGTCGATGGCCTTGGCCAAGGCAGCGGACCAAGGCCCGGCCGCGGCCGACTTCACCCACGCGGGCACGTTCCTGCAAGGCGCGGGCACCACCGACCCGGCCTTGCAGCCGGTCAACGTGGTGAACACGCTGACGTTCACTGGCGAAGGACATTCCAGCTTCGTCGTGCCGCCCAACCACGCCATCACCCTGTCGGGCGACATGGTCGCAGGACAGGTCCTCACCGTCGTGGGACTCGACAGTTGCGGCGGCAGCTTCCCGGGCACGGCCAACGTGGTCGAGGACATGGTGAGCGCGGGCGACGTCCACCTGACCCACTCGTCCACGTGCGGCGGGGGCACGTCGTTCCTCAATGTGGCCGCGGGCAAGACGTTCACCAACGTGGGCCACCTCTTCCTCGACGGCGAGCCCAGCGACCTCGCCCACCTCCTGGGCGGAACCGTGGTCAACGAGGGGACGATGAACGTCGTCTCCGGCAAGTCGGCGCTGGCTCAGGCGGCCAATGGCGTGGCTGCCGGCTCGCTGATCAACCTCGGCTCTCTCACGGTCGCGTCTCCGGCCACGCTGTCCGTGCCCGCCGGCACCTCCTTCACCAACGGCCAGACCACGGCCAACGGGCCGACGGGGACGCCGATCTCCGTGCAGAACGACGGCATCCTGGCGTCCGCAGGCACGGTGTGGCAGGGCGCGGGCACCACCGCAGGCAACCCGGTCATGGTCAGCGGCACCATGGCCTACACGGGCTCAGGTGCGTCGCACTACGAGGTCCCCGCCAACAGCACGCTTGCCCTGTCGGGCAACGTGTCGCCCAACCAGACCCTCACCATCGTGGGCCACGACAGTTGCGGCGGAAGCTTCCCGGGCACCGTCAACGCCACGGGCAGCTTCACCAACGCGGGAACGGTGGAGCTGTTCCACAGCAGCACGTGTGCCGGAGGCCAGTCCACGCTGGTCATCCCCACGGGCGCCACCTTCACCAACCTGCCCGCGGGCGTGGTCGTCTTCGGCGGCAACGGCGCGGGCCCGCACGAGCTGATCGGCGACTTCACCAACCAAGGCACGGTCTCCGCACTCGTCGGCGAGAGCTTCTACCGCACGGCCGGTACGACGTGGCACAACGCGGGCGTCTTCGAGGTCGGGCCCTCGGCGGGCTTCACGTTCGGCCCGGGCGCCAATTGGTCGATGGACCAGGGCGGGTCGGTGCGCAACCTGGGCGTGTTGACCTCGTCTGCCGACATCGTGCAGGGCAAGGGCACGGCGCTGGGAGCGGCCCAGACGCTGCCCGGCCAGCCAGGTCCGTACAACGACATCCGGCTGGTCGGCGGGTCGATCGACTACACCGACGACGGGGCCGGCGCCTTCGCCGTGCAGCCGGGCAAGGGCGTCGACCTCTCCGGCGACATGCATCCTGGGCAGCGACTCACCGCCGTCGGCCTCGACAGTTGCGGCGGCAGCTTCCCGGCCACCATCACGACCGCAGGCAGCGTGACCGCGGGCGGGGTCATCGAGCTGTACCACTCGTCGACCTGCATCGGCGGCCCCCCCACGCTGGTGGTGTCGCCGGGCACCGTGCTTAACAACACGGGCACCCTGCTGGTGGACGGCGAGGGCGGGATCGACGGACCGCCCCACGTCATCAGCGGCTCCATCACCAACCTGGGCCTGTTCGACCTCAAGTCGGGCCAGACCCACTTCAACGGGCCGGGCTCGCTGGTCAACGGCGGCAGCGTGGTGGTCGAGCCCAACGCCCGGCTGTTCGTCCACAACGGCGTGTCCATCGCCAACGTCCACGGCAACATGGCGGTCGACGGCACGTTGCAATCCGAGTCGAGCTTCACCGAGGGCGCGGGCTCCACGTCCGGCCTTCATCCGGTGACGGTGTCGTCCGGGTCGTTGAACTACACGGGCGCAGGCCCGTCGGAGTTCTTCGTGCCTGCCAACACTTCGATCACCCTCACCGGCGACCTCTCGCCCGGCCAGCATCTGAAGATCAACGGCCTGGACAGTTGCGGCGGCGGCTTCCCGGCAACGGCCACCGGCGCGTCCAGCTTCACCAACGGCGGGACCATCACCATCCACCACGAGTCGAGCTGCGCCGGCGGCGTGGCCACCCTCGCGGTCGCGCCCGGCGGCGTCATCACCAACACCGGCACCATCGAGGCCGACACCGAGGGCGGGCCGACGGCCCTGACCGGCGACGTGGACAACCAAGGCGCGCTGAACGTGCTGTCCGGCGTGTTCACCATGAACGGGGTCATCACCAACGCGGGCACCGTCAACGTGGCCGCCGCGGCCACGCTCAACGCCACCAGCCTCACGCAGACGCCCACCGGCAGGTTCAACGTCAACATCAACGGGGCGCCCAACACCAACGCCTTCTCCCACTTGAACTTCACCGACCCGGTGGTGCTCGATGGGTTCGTCAACGTCCTGCAAGCCAGCAACTACGCGGCTGTCGATGGCGACGCCTTCCCGTTCCTGACCCATCCGTCGGAGACCGGGACATTCCGAAGGGTGCACGGCCAAGTCACGCCGACGCAGGCCTTCGCCGCGGCCTACGCGCCGACGCATGACGACTTGGTGGTCGGCCCGTCCGACCTGCACGTGGCCCTCTCCGCGCATGACGTGACCGCGCCGGCCGCCGCGGTCGGACCGGGCCATCAGGTCACGGCCGACTTCCAAGTGACCAGCAGCGGGCCTGACACCGCGCCCAACCCGTGGACCGACTCCATCTACATCAGCTCGGACACCGTCTTCGACCCGGCCGACGTGCTGTTGCAGCGCGTCGAGCACCAGACCGACCTCGACGCCAACGCCTCGTACGCGGTACCGATCGGCGCCTTCCTGCCCGCATTGGCGCCCGGGCAGTACCACCTCATCGTCGTGCCGGACAGCGGTGGGCGGGTCTCGTTCTCCGCTCTCAACACCAACGGCGTCTCGCCCGCCTTCGACGTGATCGAGCCGCCGTTGCTCACGCCGGGCACGCCCATCTCCACCACCGTGGCCAAGGGCCAAGACGCCTACTACCGCCTCAACGTCACGTCGATAGACGACATCACCGTCACTCTCACGCCCTCGGTCGACGGGTCGGTCGACCTGCTCGCCGCGGCAGCCCGGTTCGCCACGCCCGCCGACCACGACCGGCTGTCGTCGAAGGCGGTCGGCCCTGAGTCGTTCATCGCCACCCAGTCCAAGGCGGGCGTGTGGTTCATCGACCTGCACGGCAACGCCTCGGCGGGCGCAATTCCCGGATCGAATGTCGTGCTCTCGGCCGCCGAGTCGGGGCTCACCGTCTCGCGTACCACGCCTTCGTCGGGGTCGAACAAGGGCCAGGTCACCATCGACCTCGAAGGGTCTGACTTCGGGCCCGACCTGGTGCTGAAGCTGGCCCAGTCGGGTACGCCGATGCGCACGGCCACGTCCGTGGCCCGAACCGACTCGACCATCGCCTTCGGCACCTTCGACCTTCAGGGCCTGGCCGTCGGCGTGTACGACCTGGTGCTGGCGTCGGAGGGCCGCACATTCACCAAGCCCAGCGCGTTCACGGTGAACGACGGTCCTGGGGGCCAGTTGCGGCTGAATGCCACCGCCCCCGACTCGATCAGGTTCGGCTGGCCCGGCAGCGTGGACGTCACCCTGACCAACACCGGCGGCACCGACGTGCTCGTGCCCATCGTGCGACTGACGGCCACGCTGAACGACGTCGTCGCCGCGCCCGGCAGCACCGAGTTCGGTCCGAGTGCCGACGTGGTCGATCCCGACTTCGCCTCGGGCTCGTCCAGCCCGCTGCCTCGCAGTGTGTTGCCGCCGGGGCAGTCGAGCACCCTGCACTTCCAGGTCAAGTCGACGTCGAACGAGGCCCACTCCCGGCTCAACACCCAGGCCCAGGCCGTGTCCACCGCGGCCACCACGCCCATCGACTGGCCGTCGCAACTGGCTTCGGCCCAGCCCACCGGCCTGTCCAACAGCGCGTGGTCGACGGTCGTGGCCAGCCTGGCGTCGTTGCTGGGCCCGACCCAGGACGCGTATGCCAAGCGGCTGGTGCAGACGATCACCGAGGCCGACCAGTTCGGCGTGGCCTTCAAGAACGAGGCCCAGGTCCTCGACTACATCGTGCAGCGCCAGTTGGCGACCGACCCGGCCGCGCCGGTGTCGGGCACGCTGTACCTCGACGACACCAGCCATCCGTTGAGCCGGGTCGCGATGAGCCTGGGCGACCCGGGCGGGGACTCGCTGCTGAATGCGATCAGTTGGTATGACGGCCGCTTCGCCTTCTGGGACGTGCCCGCATCGCCCCAGCCCTTGCACGCGGCGGGCTATCTGCCTCGGCCCGCGGTCGTGGTCGATCCCTCGCCGACGGCAACCGGGTTGAGCGTCGTCGTCGACCCCGGCGCCACCTTGACCGGCACGGTGTTGGGCAGCGGCGCGCCAGTGGCCGACGCGGTCGTGTCCGTGGCCGACGGAGCCGGCTCCGTGCAGAGCGCGCCGACCGGAGCAGACGGCGTCTACACCGTGGCGGGCTTGGCCCCGGGCAGCGTGACCGCGCAAGCCACCGGTCCTGGGTTCCTGGCGTCGGGCCCGGCGTCGGCATCGGTCACCCTCGTGGGCCCCAACGCCCTGGACCTGTCGCTCACCACAGGCGGCACCATCACCGGGACCATCACGGACGTGGGCGGCACGGACCCGCCGCCCGCCGGGACCACGGTGAAGGCCAACCCCACTGACCACAGCGGCCCGCCCATCGCAGGCACGGTGAAGGCGGACGGGACCTACACCATCGCGGGCCTGCCCGCCTTGGCCGGCCCGGACCCGCACAGCTACACGGTCACGGCCGAGGCCCCCGACCACGGCAGCGCCAGCCACAGCGGCGTCCTCGCCGCGCTGGATGCCACCACCTCTGGCGTGGACATCGAACTGGCCACCGCGGGCTCGCTCGCGGGCCACGTGACCGACGCCGAGACGGGCCTGCCCATCCAGGGCGTCGTCGTGTCCACCGACGGTCCCGGCACCCACAAGCCCACCACCACCAACCTCACCGGCGACTACACGCTGGCGGGCCTGCCCGCAGGACCTCAGCACGTTCTGTTCTCGCCGCCCGACCGCGAGCACATCCCGCTCAACCTTCCCGTCACTGTCAATGGCGGCGCCCCGCCCACCGTCCAGGACGCGGCCATCGCCCCGTCGGGCACGGTGGCCATCAACGTGCAGAACACGGCGGGCGACCCGCTGCCCCAGCAGGCCTTGGCCTTGATCTCGCCCGTCCACACCAACGCGGACGGCGAGTACGTGCAGGGGCTGGCCACCGACGCGGGCGGGCACGCCACCGCGTCGCGCCTGCTGCCCGGCAGCTACGAAGTGCAGGTGCTGGGTGCCGACGTGCACGTCCCGTTCAGCATCAGTGGCGGCGCGCCCCACCCGGCCGTCACCGTCACCGTGCCTGCGGGTCTGCTGCAAGGCACCGTGCGCCACACGGACAACAGTCCGGCCGCGGGAGTAGCCGTGGCCGTGTCCGACGCGCAGCGCCAGGTCATGACCACCACGACTGACGCCGACGGCCACTACGCCTTGCGCGTCAACGGGGCCCAGACTCTCGATGTGGTGGCAACGGGCAAAGGCTTCGGCTTGACGATGGCCCTGGCCCAGACTGTCCCGGCCGATGGGACCAAGACGGTGGATCTGTCGCCGGGCACGGGCTCGCTGACCGTGACGGTCACGTCGGGGGGCAATCCGGTGAAGGACGCGTGGGTCAGCGCCTTCAGCGGGCCCGCCAACGTGCAGCCCGCCGCGGTCGACGCCGAGAGCGGGGCCGACGGCGTGGCCGTGCTCAACGGCCTGTCGCCCGGCACCTATCGGGTGACGGTGGCCACGCCGGGCCGGGGCACGACATCGCAGTCGGTCGTGGTGAACGCGGGCAACAACCCGCTGCCCGTGAGCATGGGCCTGGCCGGCTCCATTGCGGGCCGGGTCACTCATGCGGGCGGCGACGTGTCCAACGCCATCGTGCGCGTCGGCTCGGCGTCCGGTCTGGCCAAGTCCGCCGTCACCGACGGGACAGGCCACTACACGGTCAACGACCTGGCTCCAGGCGACTACGACGTGTCTGTGGTGGACGGTGCCGACGCGCCTGCGCGCTTCACCGGCGTGGCCGTGTTGGCGGGCGGGACCACTGTTCGCGACGCCACCTTGTCCACCGCAGGATCGACGCTCACCGTCGTGCTCCAATCTGGGCCGGGTGGATTCCCCGGACGCGAGCTGGCCGTGTTCGACGCGTCCGGCGCGCAAGTGGCAGGCGGCGCGTTGGGGCCGGCCGCGTCGAGCGCCTCACCGGCCACCACTGTGGTGGCAGGCCCGTTGGCCGACGGGACGTACACGGTCGTCGTCAGCGGGCCGGGCGCAGCCACGGTCAAGCAAGTCGTCGTGCTGCCCGCGGCAGGCCCGGTCGCGGTGGCCGCGCCCGCGGGCGAAGTGCTGTTCGCCGGTCCGCAAGTGGCGTCTCAGTTCCCGAGCGCGGCGTCTGTCGCCGGCGCGCTGAAGGCGTTGGGCGCGGTCAGGCCGCGGGCCGCGGCGGACACGCCGCAGATCACGGTCAGCGGTGCCGACCTGGTGGCCTCGTGGTTGGGCGGCGACCTGTTCCCGCCGCCCCGACAGTCCGTCCTCGAGCCCTTCGAGACGCAGCGCTTCCATCACGCGCTGGCCATGAGCATCGATCCCAAGTGCCCCGACTACGCCCGGCTCAAGGCCATGCAGGATCAGCTCAAGCACCTGTTCCGGGCCATGGTCGAGTCCTTCGACGCGTGGCTGTTGGCCTACCAGTCGATGAAGGAGACCGGCAGCGCCGACCTGATCATCGCGGCCAACAACATCATCCAAGTGGCCAACGCCGGCATTCAGACGGCGGTGTCCCTGAGCGGCCCGGCCGCTTCGATGCTGGCCCAACTCGACAATGCAGTGACGAGCCGGGCCACGGCCGTGTTGAGCAACGCGTCCTTGGCCTTGAGCGACGTGACAAATGCCATCGGCGCGCTGACCGGCATCCCTTATGCCATCGTCGGCGCCGTCTCCAACGCCATCTCCAGCCCGAGCACGGCCTTCGACTTCGTGCTGTCCAACCTGAACATCTTGAACAACGCGGCGGCGCCGTTCATCGCCTTGGCCGGGGAGTCGTGGCCGGGCGCAGGCATCGCCAGCTCGATCCTGAACCTGATCGCCAACATGCGGTCGGCGTGGAATGACCTGCAAACCGCGTTCGGGAACGCCAACGCGGCGCTGCACGCGGCCCTCCAGGCCGAGTCCACCTACAAGCGGGCCATCGACGGGCTGGACCGGGCCCTCACCGCCTTCGAGCAGGCCAAGTTCGACTCGTACTGCCCGCCGCCCCCGCCTCCGCCGGACCCGCCCCCGCCGCCGCCGGGGCCCGACACCAGCAGTGACAACCACCTGCCTGGCGACCCCAACGACATCCTCGGTCCGGGCGGCTTCGGGGCCGAGCGGTGGCTGGCGGGCGCCCCGCCGCTGTCCTATCTGGTCGAGTTCCAGAACGACCCCAAGATCGCCAATGCCCCGGCCGTGGAGGTCACCGTGCAGGAGATCGTGCCCGACACGGTCGACCCTGACTCGGTCGAGCTCACCGGTTTCGGCTTCGGCCAGACCGTCGTCACCATTCCCTCGCCGGGCCAGTCGTTCTCGCAACGGCTGGACCTGCGATCGACCATCGGCGACTTCGTCGATGCCACGGGCACGTTCGACAAGTCGACCCGAACCATCACGTGGGTCATCACCACCATCAACCCGGAGACGGGCGACATCGACACCGCGCCGGACGCGGGATTCCTGCCCGTCGACAACGCGGAAGGCGACGGCGAGGGCTTCGTTTCCTGGCGGGGACAGGCCGTGTCCGGGCTGGCCCAGGGGACGACCATCCCGGCCGTGGCCGACATCGTCTTCGACCGCAACCCCGCCATCTCCACCCCGACGTGGTCGAACAGCATCGACCCCACCGGTCCCAGCGCCACCGTCGCGGCCCTGCCTGTGTCCAGCCCCATCGACCCGCTGTCGGTGACGTGGTCGGGCGATGACGGCGAAGGGTCGGGCGTGGCCACGTTCGACGTCTACTCCTCGGTCGACGGAGCCGCCTTCACGTTGTGGAAGTCGGCCACCACGGCCACGACCGACACGTTCGCCGTGGCCGCAGGACACACTTACGGCTTCACCGCGCGCGCCGTGGACAATGTGGCCAACGCCGATCCCGGCGCGGTCCCACCGACGGTGGCCCAGGCCTCAACGCATGTGGTCGCGGCATCGGCCACCGGGCTGACGTCGACCGCGAACCCGTCCGTGCCGGGCCAGGCCGTGGTGTTCACCGCCACCGTGACCGCCGCGGGCGGCGATGCCACGCCGACAGGCACGGTCACCTTCACCGATGGCCTGGCCGTCCTGTGCGCGGCCGTGCCTTTGGTCGGGGGCCAGGCCGCGTGCTCGACCGCCGCGCTGGTCGCCGGACCGCACGTTGTCGGTGCTGCCTACAGCGGCGACAACACCTTCGGCTCCAGCGCGTCGACGCCGTTGACCCAAGTGGTGTTGGCCGGGCCTGGCTCGGGCGGCGGGGCGGGCGCGGGCCAACCGGCCTTGGGCTACTGGCTGCTCGGGCTGGACGGCGGCGTGTTCGCCTTCGGCCAGGCCGGCTATCTCGGCTCCACGCTGGGCAAGGGCCTGGTCGCGCCGGTGGCGGGCATGGCCTCCACGCCCAGCGGCCGCGGGTACTGGGTGGTGGCCAAGGACGGCGGCGTGTTCGCCTTCGGCGACGCGGGCTTCTTCGGCTCCATCGGCGGCGTGCGGCTCAACGGCCCCATCGTGGGCATGGCCGCGGCGCCGGACGGGCTGGGCTACTGGCTGGTCGGTGCGGACGGCGGCGTGTTCGCCTTCGGCTCAGCCCGCTTCTTCGGCTCGGCCCTGCCCACGGCATTGGGCGCGCCGCTGAAGGGCCGCATCGTGGGCATGGCGGCCAGCCCGAGCGGATTGGGCTACTGGCTGGTCGGGTCCGACGGCGGCGTGTTCGCCTTCGGCGACGCGGGCTTCTTCGGCTCCATCGGCGGACTGGTGCTGCGCTCGCCCATCGTGGGCATGGCCGCGGCGCCGGGCGGGCTGGGCTACTGGCTGGCCGGCGCGGACGGCGGCGTGTTCGCCATCGGCCCCGCGGGCTACTTCGGCAACGCCGTGGGCCGCTCTTTGAAGGGCTCGGTCGTGGGCATGGCCTCGTCGCCCACTGGGCGGGGCTACTGGCTGCTCGGGTCCGACGGCGGCGTGTTCGCCCAAGGCGACGCGGGCTTCTTCGGCTCCTTCGGAGGCGGCGGCCTCAATGCCCCGGCCCTGGCCATCGTTCCTCGGCCCCAGACCTGAGCCGGTTGACGCCCGTCCCCGCCGCCGCTTTGAACCATCCGGCACCACATGGCGGAATCCGTCCCCAGCAAGGGGTGTTGGCCGGACCATGAGCACCACCGACACCTCCCACCCCCAGTCACAGCCCGACCAGTCACAGGCCGCCGAGCCGTCACAGCCCGCCGAGCCCGCTGTCGCGGTCAAGGGCTTGGGCCACATCGTCTTGTACGTCTCCAGCCTCGAGCGCTCGGTGGCGTTCTATCGGGATGTGTTGGGCTGGCCCTTGGTTCTCGGCGGGTCGAGCGAGCTCCCGGCTGCGGGCTTCTCCGCGGGCACGACCCATCACGACCTCCTGTTGATCGAGGTCGGCCCGGGCGCCACGCCCATCCCGAGGGGACGCAGGGTGGGCATGTACCACTTCGGCGTGAAGATGGGCGACACCGACGACGAGCTGCGCGCCGTGCTGGCCCGGTTGCAAGCCCATCCCGACCTGGTGCGCGTCGTCGGTGCCACCGACCACGGCGTGACCCACAGCCTGTACGTGCTGGACCCGGACGGGAATGAGGTCGAGCTCTACATCGATGTCGCCGACGTGGACTGGCGGGCCGACCCGAGCCTCATCGCCAGCCCGCCCCGTCCCCTCACCCTCTGACGAACTGGCCCCCTGAATATCAGCCGAGGGAGGCGAGCGAGGCGAGGGAGTGGAGGATGGCCCGCTCCACCTCGACCAGGGCCATGGGGTCGGTGAGCTTCTTGCCGTCGGCGTCGCGCACGTAGAACGCGTCGACCACCTGGCTGCCTAGGGTCTGGACCTTGGCCGAGCGGATGTCGAGGTCGAGGTCGGCCAGGGCTCGGGTGATGGCGTAGAGCACGCCCACCGCGTCATGGGCATGCACGTCGATCACGGTGGCGTCGGCCGACACCTCGTTGTCGAACGCCACCGACGCCTCGGCCAGCGGCCCCGCGTGCCTGCCTCGATAGGTGCGGGCCCGCTCGGCCACGCGGGCCTGCACAGCCAGCCTGCCGCTCAACGCCTGCTCGATGTCGGCCTGCACCTTGGACCACGGCGTCTCGGTGCGGAAGGGGTCGATGACGCGGAACTCGTTCAAGGCCCGTCCGTCCTCGCTCGAATAGGCGGCCGCGGCCAGCACGTCCAGCCCGTTCAAGGCCAGCACGCCCGCCACTCGGCTGAACAGACCGGGCCGGTCGTTGGTCATCACCGACACCACGTCGTCGTGGGCGCTCACCACCTGGTCGCCGACGGCCAGCCGGGCCAGTTGCGACGGCGTCGGAAAGCCGTTGCGTCCCGGCCCGACCGGACCGCCGCCGTCCAGCAGCGCGGCCACCCGTTCGACCAACTGGGCCACGGCCTTTGCCTTCCACTGGCCCCACGCCGAGGGCCCGGTGGCCAGCGAGTCGGCTTCGGTCAGCGCCGCGAGCAGGTGCAACCGCTCGATGGTGCCGAGCGCGCCCGCGACCCGCCCGATCGTCGCGGGATCGTCCAAGTCCCTGCGGGTGGCCACGTCGGCCAGCAGGAGGTGGTGCTCGACCAGGCAGGCCAATGTGTCGACGTCGCCTGCGCCAAAGCCCATCCGCGCTGCCGTCGACCTGGTCGTGCTCACGCTCGCCCCGAGGTGGTCACCGGCCCGGCCCTTGTCCTTGCCAGTGCCCTTGCCGTTGCCGTTGCCGATGCCGATGTCGTGCAACAGCGCGGCCACCACGAGCAGGTCGGCCCGCTCGACCCGCGACGCCAAGGCCGCCGCGTGCGCAGCCGTCTCCAACAGGTGCCGGTCGACGGTGTAGCGGTGGTAGGCGTCGAACTGGGGCAGTGAGCGGACCGAGTCCCACTCGGGCAACACCCGCGGCCACGCGCCCCGCTGGTCGAGCGACTCGATCACGCCGATGGCCGCGGCACCGGCCGAGAGCAGCGAGACGAACAAGGCTCGGGCCTCGTCCGGCCACGGAACAGGCAGGGGAGCGACGGCCTGTCGCGCCAACCGCTCCAGGGTCTGGCGCTCGATAGCCAGGCCGTTGGCCGCCGCGGCCTCGGCCACCCGAAGGATGACGAGCGGGTCGCTCGCCACGTCGGCGTCGTCGGACAACGCGGCCTCGCCACCGCGGCGCACCACTCCTGGCGCCAACGGCTGCAGTGTCTGCCGCGCCATCAATCGCGAGAGGCGTGGTTTGCCCACGTCGGCCGCGCCCACGCGCCGCCACGTGTCGTCGCTTATCCATGCGATCGTGCGCGCCGCGGCCGCGACCCTGGTCATCAACTCGTGTCTGTCCGCGTCGCCCAAGGCCGCGGCGACCACCGGCTGGATGGCCAACCCCAGCGCGTTGGCCGACTTGCCCGTGGCCCGCTGCAACGCGACTCGCCCGTCCAACAACACCTCATAGGCCAAGGCCAATTCGTCGGCGTCGCCCTCGGACAGCGCAGGCTTGGCCGCGTCGGCCCAGTGCAGCGAGTGCACGTCGCGGAGCCCGCCTCTTCCGTCCTTCAGGTCCGGCTCCAGCGCGAACGCGATCTCGCCCGCCGACGCGTGGCGCTGGTCGACGCGCGCCCGCAACTGGGTCAGCCAGTTGCGCCCGGCGCGCTGCCAACGACGATGGGCCTCGTCCCGCAAACGGTCGGCCAACGACGGGTCGCCCGCCACGTGGCGGGCGCTCAACAAGGAGGTGGCCGAGTCGAGGTCGTTGGCGGCCACGTCCAAGGCCTCGGCCACGGAGGCCACGCTGTGTCCCAGCTTCAGGCCTTCGTCCCAGATCGGGTACCAGATGCGGTTGGCCACCGCGGCCACGTCCCGCCGCCGGTCGTGCACGAGGATCACGTCGATATCGCTCTGCGGGGCCAGCTCGGCCCGTCCATACCCGCCCACCGCGACCAAGGCCAAGCCGCCCTCGCCAGGGGCAGCCCCGCCCACGGCGTCGCCGAACACGAGCCTCAGCCAGTCGTCCACCAGATCGCTGTGGGCCCGGCACCAGGCCGAGCCGCGCAAGGCGTCGTCCGCCAGCAACGGTGCGCGCTCGAGGCCCATGACGGCAAGGTACGGCTCGCGCCCCTCGCACGGAACAGGCGAAACAACCCCGAAACACGATCTCAATGGCGCGGCAACCCGACAGCGACCAATGCGAAACACCGGGTCCGTACGGTCCTCGACATGATCCGAACTCGCCTGCAGAGGCTCAAGGAAAAGGACACCCGGCGACTGTTCGTGGCGATCCTGGGCGGCAAGATGCTCGGGGTGCTGACGTTGCTCGGCATTATGAAGGGCGCGCTCTGGTACTTCGACAGCGCCGTCGGCGCCCTGCCGGTTGCCCCGTCGCACAGCGCCAACGAGCTGATCAACCCGATCAACACCATGTGGGTGCTCGTCACCGCGTTCCTGGTGTTCTTCATGCAGGCCGGCTTCATGGCCTTGGAGGCCGGGTTCGCCCGCAGCAGGGAGACGGTCAACATCTTGTTGGAGTGCGTGTTCGACACGTGCCTCTGCGGCGTGTTGTTCTGGGCCATCGGCTTCGCCTTCATGTTCGGCTCGGGCAACGGCGTCATCGGCCACCAGTACTTCTTCCTGCATGGGATCGGCGGCGGCTACGGCACGACGGGCGTTGCCTTCATGGCCTTCTTCCTGTTCCAGTTCGCCTTCGCGGACACGGCGTCGACCATCACGTCGGGCGCCATGGTCGGACGCACCGGGTTCAAGGGCGACATCCTCTACAGCATCTGCGTGAGCGGGTTCATCTACCCGATCTTCGGGCACTGGGTGTGGGGCCCCGGCGGGTGGCTGGGCAACACCATGGGCTGGTTCCACAGCATGGCGGGCGACGCTGTGTTCCGCGACTTCGCAGGCTCCACTGTCGTGCACACGGTCGGCGGCACGGTCGCCCTCATCGGCGCCATCGCCCTCGGCCCGCGCCTCGGTCGCAAGTTCAAGCGCGACGGTGGTGGCCCGACGCCTCCGCACGACCTGACGATGGCGTCGATCGGCGCCGTCATCTTGTGGTTCGGCTGGTACGGCTTCAACCCAGGCTCGACGCTGTCGGCCATGGACTGGACCGGCATCGGCCGGGTCGCAGGCAACACCACGTTGGCTGCGTGCGCAGGCGGCATGATCGCCGTGCTCTTCGTCTACCCGCGGTCCTACAAGTGGGACTTGGGCATGTCGCTGAACGGGTTCCTCGGCGGCCTGGTCGCCATCACCGCCCCGTGCTACTGGGTGTCGCCCACCGGCGCCTTGATCATCGGCGGTTTGGCCGGCGTCATCGTGCCGCTGGCCGTCGACCTGCTCGAGCACCTGCGGATCGACGACCCCATCGGCGCCGTCCCCGTGCACATGGTCTGCGGCATCTGGGGCACGTTGTCCGTCGGCCTGTTCGCCACTGGGCAGTTCGGTCTGCCCACTGCGGACGGGGCCGACACGTCATTGGCCGTGCGCGGCCTCTTCTACCACGGCGGGACCGAGCAGCTTCGGGCCCAGGCCATCGGCAGCCTGTCGTGCCTGGTGGCGGTGGGCGGCGCGGCCCTCGTCATCATGTACGCCATCAAGGCCATCCGGGGCTCGTGGAGCCTGCGGGTCTCGCGAGACGGCGAGCTCGAGGGCCTCGACCTGCACGAGCACGGCACGCCCGCCTACCACGTTGAGTTCGGCCAGGGCATGACCTACTCGGCGCCGCTGGGCATGTCGGGCGGCTTCGTCGAGAAGGTGCCGCCGGCCAAGACCCCCGAGCACGCGTAGCAAGGAGACCTGGTGCCCTATCTCATCACCGCCATCATCAAGCCCTTCAAGCTCGAAGACGTGAAGGAGGCGCTCAGGGCCGACGGCCTGGTGGGCCTCACCGTCACCGAGGTCCAGGGCTACGGCCGCCAAGGCGGCAAGACGGAGACGTTCCGAGGCTCCGAGTACAAGATGGAGTTCGTCCCCAAGGTCAAGATCGAGGTGGTCGTGGAGTCCAGTCAGGTCGACAAGGTCGTCGACCTGATCGCCTCGACCGCTCGCACCGGAAAGATCGGCGACGGCAAGGTCTGGGCCTTCGACCTCGACCGGCTCATGCGCATCCGAACGGGTGAGCTGGGCGACGACGCCATCTGATTCGCGGGAAACGCAGGACTCTCGGGACTGAACGGCGACAACGGTGTCAGCCAGGAATTCCAAGCGCCCGCCCGTCGAGGTCGTTCCCCTCGACGGGCGGGCCCGTTCTGCGGCAGTACGCCGCCATCCCTCTCTGCTCGGCTACGGCACGGTGCTGTTGGTGGCCGCCGCGGCCGACGTGGGCGACGGCTTCGTGGAGGCCGTGACCCGCTTGGCCGAGGCCGTCAACGAAGGCGCGGCGGTCGACGTCGACGAGCTGGCCGATCAACTGGTGTCCCTGCCGGAAGTGGCGGGGCCGCTGGTCGAGTCCGCGCAACGTGAGGCCGAGCTGCGCACGCGCATCTTGCGCGACCACGGCGATGTCGACATGGTCGACGCCGACGCCATGGCCGAATGGGAGGCCGAGGGCCGGGTGTTCGCCGTTCCCGTGCGCGGCAGCGCGCACTATCTGTCGTTCCAGTTCGACGCCGCGGGCACGCCGTTGCCGGTCGTGCGCGAGGTGCTCGACGCCATCGGCGACTGGCCGCCGTGGCAGATCGCGGCGTGGTTCGTCACGGCCAACGGCTTGTTGGGCCGCGAGCGTCCCGACGCCTTGTTGACGCAACGACCGAGCGCGGTGGTCGCGGCCGCTCGCCGGGACGCGGCCCGAGCCCACGTTTCGGGGAGGCGGCCTTCGGCGTAGCGTGGCTTCGGTGAAGCCGGAGTGGCAGTGGTGGCCCGCGGCCGCGTTGCCCCCGGTGGCGGTGCTGGCCCTGGACCCCGGCGGGCTGTCCCCCTTCGGACCGGTGAAGTGGGCACTGGTGCCAGCGCTCGTGCTCGGGGCGTGGGCCGCGTCGACGTGGCTCGGGGGCCGGGCCCAGCCGAGGGTGCCGCGCCCGCTGGCCCTTGCCGGTATTGGGTTTTTGGCCGTCGTTGCGCTTGCCGCGGGCGCGGGGCTCGACCCGCTCTATGCGTGGACGGGCACCCCCGAGCGCCACTTCGGCGCGTTGACGTGGCTGCTGTGCGCGGTGGCCTTTGTGGTCGGGCATCGGCTCGACCGGGCGGGCGTACGCCTCGTCCTTGCGGGCGCAACCGCGGCGGTTGGCGTCCTCGGGGCGTGGTCAGGCGCCGAGGCGTTGGGATGGCGGCCCCTGCACCTGGTGGGCGCAGGAGCCAGGCCGGTGGGGACGCTGGGATCGTCGGCCTACCTCGGCGCCGCAGCCGTGCTGTTGGCGCCCGTGGCGTTGGGGTGGTGGGCGGGCCGACGGCGGTGGTGGTGGTGGGTGGGCCTGGCCGGCGCGTCGGGCGTCGTCGCCGCGGTGGTGTCCGGGGCGCGCGCCGCGTGGGTCGGCGGCGTTATCGCGCTGGTGGCATGGGCCTGGGCTCGTCGACCCGCCGGTCGCGTGGTGGCCGCGGCGGCCGGCGCGGTCGTCGTGGCCGTCGGGCTGGCCGTGGCCAGTGGAGTGGCCGGGCGCGTGCCCGACGCGGTGCAGGACCGGGACGGGGGCGCGCGGGGTCGGCTGGACGAATGGCGGGTGGCGGCGCGGGTGGTGGCGAAGCACCCGTTGGCGGGGACCGGCCCCGAGGGCTACCGCATTGCCTTCGGCGCGGCCGTCGGCGACCGCTACGAGATGGCCCACGGCCGCAACCCCTTGCCGGACCGGGCCCATGACGCGCTGCTCGACGTGGCCGCCACGACCGGCGTCTTCGGGCTGGCGTCATACGTGGTCGTGTTGCTGTTGGTCGGCCGCTACGTCGTGCGCGCCTTGCGCCGCTCGCCTCCTTGGGTCGCGGGGGCGGCGGCCGGCCTGTTGGCCTACGCCGTGCAGTCGGTGTTCCTGTTCCCTGTGGCCGAGTTGGAGCCGGTCGCCTGGCTGTTGGCCGGCATGGTGGTGCGGGCCGTGGCCGCGGGGGACGGCGATGCTGTCGTTCGGGCCCGGCCTCGGCCCGTCGTCGCCGGCGTCGCTTGCGTCTTGGCGGTTGGAGTCCTGGCCGCCGGTGCCCTGGACGTGGCTGCCGACCGCCGGGCCCGGGCCCTTCTGGCCCACGGCCCGTCGGCCCTGCCTTCACACCTTCGCCCCGACGCCCTGCGCTACCACCTGGTCGAGGCCCGCGCTGCCGAGGACGCAGGCCGACTGGACGCGGCCATCGCGGCCGTGGACGACGGCTTGGACGTGTCGGGGCGAGACCCGGTGGCCAGGTCCGAGCGGGCCCGCTTGCTGCTCGAGCAGGCCAGGGCCACCCGAGCCCCGGCCGACGTGGCCGCGGCCCGCGCTGCTCTCGAGCGGGTCGCCCACGACGACCCTCGCAACGCGGAGGCGGCCTTGCGTCTTGGTGTCGCCCGCGCCTTGGCGGGCGACGAGGCCGGAGCCGAGCGGGCGTGGCGCAAGGCCGAGCGACTGGCTCCCCGCAGTCCGGCCGCGTCGGTCAACCTGGCCGTGGCCTACGCCCGAGCGGGCCAGTGGGACAAGGCTCGGGCCGCGGCGCGCGTCGCCCTTGACCGCGACCCGTCGAATCGACAGGCGGCCGAGATCCTTGAAACGTCGGATGGAACCTGATCGGCCTCCCGTCGGTGTACGGGATGTGACCGGCTTCGCCTTCTCCGCGACCGACCTGCCCGACGTGGCTCCACCGGTGCCGTCCGCCTGGGCCGAGGCCCGGTTCGACGACTTCTACCGGGGGACGCGCGATCCGGTGGCTCGGGCCTTGGCCGTGACGTTGGGCGACGGGCACCTGGCCGCCGAGGCGGTGGACGAGGCCATGGCCCGGGCCTATCAGCGGTGGGACCAAGTGGGCGGCTACGACAACCCCGGCGGCTGGGTCTACCGGGTCGGGTTGAACTGGGCCACGTCCGTGCTGCGCAGGCGGCGCAACGCTCCCGAGCCTGTGCCCGAACGAGGCCCGCACGACCTGGGCCCGATCGCCGAGCCCGACATCGCCGTGGCCTTGCGGGAACTGGACGTGCGCCAGCGCGCCGTCATCGTGTGCCGGTACTACCTCGGCCTCTCGGAGGCGGAGACGGCGGCCGCCTTGGGCACTCGGCCGGGCACCGTCAAGAGCCGCCTGCACCGAGGCCTGCGCCACCTTCATGCCCGACTCGACCATCTCCGTCCTCAGGAGCAGTGATGAACAACGACCTCGACCGCGATCTCGAATCTGATCTCGACTCTGACGTGGGCCTCGACCTCGACCGCGGACTGGCCCAGGCCGCGGCCCGCATGTACGTGCCGCCCGGCGACGTCGACTCGGTGCTGCGGCGCGGGCGGGGGCGCCAGCGCAGGCGCCGGGTGGTGGCAGGCGCGCTGACGGCGGCCGCGTTCGTGGCCACGACGGTGACGGCCGTGAGCCTGGCGGGAAGGGACGCAGGGCACACGCCGGTGGCCACGGAAGGCCAAGTGGGCCGGGGCGACGTAGGTCTGGCGTGGCGCAAGGTTGCGCCCATGTCCGGGCTGGGCATGGGGTCGGCCGTTCGGCAAGGGTCGGTGCTCTACTCGGTGTCGACCGCGCCTGGGCAGGCCGACGTGCGCGGGGACCAAAGGCACCGCGTCGTGTGGCGCTCGACCGACGGGGTGGAATGGTCGCCTGCTTCGACGCTGGGCGACGACCTCTATTTGTCGGACCTGACCTCGCGCGACAACCGCGTCTACGCGGTGGGCACGGCGCCGGCCACCTCGGCCGTGGGGGCCGCCGTCGGCGGCAAGGCTGCGTCCGACATGGTGGTGGGCTGGTCGGACGACGGGGGCAGGAGTTGGCAGCGATCGCGGCTTCCCGTGGACATGAAGGCCATGGCCGCGCGCACCACGTTCGTGGGGCCTTCCGGCATGCAGGTCGCCGCCGGGCCGAAGGGGACGGTGGCGGTGGCGACCATGTCGGCCCGACTCAACCTGTCCTCGGTACTGCCCGCGGGCACGGCGGTGCCCGCCGGGTGGGCGGTGACGGCGACCGGGGTCGATCTGCTGGCCCGAACGACGCCGTCGTGCCCGGCCGGGATGTCGCCCGAGCTGCGGGGGGACGAGGGCCGCCGGCTCAAGGCCGGTGCGGGCGCGTCGGGCGAGGAGACAGGGCCGGTGAGCTGCTTCAAGCCGGACAAGGCCACCACGCTGTTGTCGCCCCAACAGGCGTTTGGCGTGGCGGGCTCGTTGACATGGGCTGACCTGCACGTCGATGGGGATCTGTTGCGGGCCGTGCGCCGCCAGCCCGTGGCGTTCGTGGCCAAGGCAGGCTCGACCACGTTCGAGCGCATCGAGATGGAAGGCGTGGCCGAGGCCATGGGGGCGCCCATGCTGCACGCCGATGACGACGGCTTCGACATGGTGGTGACGTCGCTCGTGGGTGAGAGCGAGGCGCGCATGACGGTGCTGCACTCCGATGACGGCCGGCGGTGGACGTCGCTGGGCTCGCCCGGGCGAGGGTCCCCAGTGGCCGTGGGCCGATTGGGAGGCCGGGTGGCGGTGGTGGGCATGTCGGACAAGAGCGAGGCGGGCCTGTTCCGCTCGGACGGCGCCGGAGGCTGGTCGAGCACGCCGTTGGCCGACGTGGTCGAGCCCCAGCTTCCGCCCCACACCACGCTGGCCGTGTCCAGCGCCGACATCGGTCCGCTGGGCCTGGTGGCCGATGTGCTGGCCATCCCGACGAATGGCGACGGGCCCGGGTCGAAGGAGCTGGGCGCGCACCGGTTGTTGGTCAGCAGGGACGGGGCCGCGTGGGGCGAGTTCGACGTCGACGGGTTGGCCGCCGAACACGTGCGGGCCGTCGGCCGGGTGCTGGTCACGGCGGACCGGGTGCTGGTCACCGCCACCGTCGGCCGGGCCGACGCCCCCCGCCAAGTCGTCCTGGTGGGCTCGCCCTCCTAACCCCGGCCCCCCTCATCTTTTCCACAGCACCTGTTGCTGTGGAAAAGTTCGTGGGGTTGTGAAACTGGGCGGTCAGCGACGGGTGGCGATGAAGACCGGGATCTGCCGCTCGGTGGCGCGCTGGTAGTCGGCGTAGGACGGGTAGGCGGCCACGGCCCGCTCCCACCATTCGTCCCGCTCCTCGCCGGTGGCCTCGCGCACCCTGGCATCGAAGGGCTCGGGCCCGTCCTGAATGGTGACAGCCTCAGGGTCGGCAACCAGGTTGTAGTACCAAACCGGATGCGTCGGCGCGCCTCCCATCGACGCCACCAGCGCATACTCGCCGTTGTGTTCCACCCGCATCAGCGGCGTCTTGCGCAGCTTGCCGGACTTGTTGCCCCGGGTGGTCACGATGATGACCGGCCTCCCGGTGTCGAGCAGCGTGTTGCCCTTCTGTCCGCCCGAGCTCTCGTAGGCCTCCACCTGGTCGCGTACCCACGACGACGGGCTGGGCTCATATTCGCCTTCCAGAGTCATACCGGCAGCTTCGCGCCTGCTGTGGCCTGGCGCGAACGCCGCCCCTTCGGGGGACGAGGACCGGCCTATTCGTCGCGGTGGTTCACCACGTTGATCACATTGCCGTCCGGCGCTCGTACGAAGAACCGTCGCACGCCCCAGGCCTCTTGCGTGAGTGGGTGAACGATCTCGTAGCCCCGCCGTTGCGCCTCCGCGTATGCCTCGTCGATGCCGAGGCCGACGTGAACCGAGATGACCGAGTCGTGGGGGGCGGTGGCGTCGCGGGTGACAAGCTGGACGGAGGCCTCGCCCGTGGGCGATCGGTAGCGCGCCACCCATCCCAAGTTGAATTCCTCCACGCTCAGGCCGAGGTAGTCGGTGTAAAAATCACGGGCAGCGGCGATGTCCGGGACCGGAAGGTTCGCGTTGATGCCGGTGACTCGCATCGATCCTCCTCGTCCAGAACGGATGCCCACTGCCCGGCCAGGACGGCCGACGTCGAACGCTAATCCGCCGCCGCAGTTGCCCAGGGGAGCGAGTCAGTCCCTCGGCTGAAGCTGGTCAACCGCGGCGGCCTGATCGCCTCCGGTTCGTCTCAACTGCGGCACGGAGCGAAGGCATGGCACGGTTCGGGTGGGCTACCGCCCCGCACCCACGCTGCTGGCGAGCGAACTCGGGTTCGCGTCGTTGGCGACCTGACACCAGGCGCCCTTGGCTTCCCCCGATGCGAACAATGATCCGCTGATCGTGGGCGCGCCGGTGCTGCTGAGCGACCGCCACGCGAAGGTCCGGCGAGAGGGGCATCGCCGATGACCCCACTACAGCAAGGCCAGGAACTCCTCCACTGAGAGGCCCGACTGTCGGATGACCGATCGCAGCGTGCCGATTGCCAGCTCTCGATGCGCGGGCACGATCACGACCCGACCGTCTGCCGCGCGCAGCTTCATGTGGCTTCCCCGCTGACTCGCCTGCTCGAAGCCGCCCTTCTGGAGCGCGGTGACGACTTCGGCACCGGAGACGACCGGAAGCGCCGGGCTCCCGCCGAGAGTTCGATGGTGGCGATGATCGGAGGCTCAATGCTGTCGGGGAGCATCTCGTCCTCGAAGTACAGCTCCAGCGCCTCACGCAGGTTGGCGAGCGCTTCCTCGACGGTCCCGCCCTGGCTCGCGACCTCGACCTCCAGGCAGCGGGCAACCTGCCAGGACCCCTCGTGCGTGACGGCAGCCGTGAACCGCATCGGCACCAGCGTACGCGCCGACGCTGCAGCAAAGTTCGCGTTGCGGCAAGCGCAGTTGGCCTCCCACAACGCGAACAATGCGCTGACGATCGAGGGTCCGGTGCTCTCGCTCGCGCCGCGGCACGCCAAGGTCCGGCGGGACGGCTACCGCCGCTGACTGCCGCCGCTCAATCGGGCGCTCAGTCGGGCGCGCACGAAGAACTCTCGGTTTAGCGAGCGCACACTGTCGGAGGTGCTGGTCAGGCGTCTGCGGGAGCGCGCAGTTGGAAAGCCGACGCCTGATGGGTGCGAGCGCCATCAGTATGCAGACATGGCCTCCGTTGTGGCGGGCGCGACCGAGTATGAGTGGACTCACGTCTGGCTCAGGTCATACGTCGAAAGGTCTCCGTCCGCCTGCATCTTGAGAAGTGGCAAGCAGTCACTCGGCGGACCTGTCGACAGCCTTCAAGAGTTGACCCCCTCGAACGGTCCCTCAGGTCCCGGCCAGTTGTCGCTGAGCGAGAACAGGTCGCAGATCGGCCGCCTGGGCTTGCGCCATTCGAGCTCTCCGTTGCGCACTTCGCCGATCCAAATGAATTCGCAGTCGATCGCCAACGGACGCGCCGCCCCCGGATGGTGAACCAGGAGTGGCGCCTTCTTGGCCACTTCCCACGGCTCGATGTAGGGCACGAACAGGACCGCGGACACGTTTGCGGCACCGACTCCCCCCGCTCGCCTCCACAACCCGTCGGGCCTCCGCGCTGACTGTGCCCGGACAGTGCCGTCGAGGGCGTATCCGACCCTCACTGCGTCGGAGCCGAAAAGCGCATCAACCAGGTCCGTCTCGTTGGTCGTGAACGTTGACCCGCTGACAGCGATGACGTACGGAAGAGGTAAGTCGCCGTAGCGGCTCGCTTTGCGTCGCATTCTTCGCAGGAGGGGGCCGCGGTCGTCGATAATCTCCGCTTCGCCCGAGCCGTAGATCCCGACCGGACGGATCCCAGCGATACCTCGGGCGCTCCTCGACTTGGGATAGGCGCCGATCGTGAACGCCCAACCGTTCCACGCCCATCGAAGACGCGGCATCGCGTCGGCAGTTCCCGCTGCAACTACCGAAGCGAGCACGTCGTCCGGGTCCAGCGTCTTCAGCCAGAGTTCTACCTCCGTTCGTAGCTGGCGCAGCGGCGGGGCGGCGGGGCCGGATGAATCGATGTCGACCCAGAGGAAGTAGTTCGGGGAGTCGATCTTGTTCAACTCGTCGTAGGCAACTCCCGTCCGGGCGTCGCTCGCCCGCGTCTCGGCGGCGGTACTCGCCACCGTCGCCTCAACAAACAGCTCCAACCCTTGCCGCACCGCCTTGAAGTCCGGGACTTTCGTAGTGGCGTGAACCGAAGGGTGGATCTCGATCGAGAACCCACACCGCACGAGAAGCTCATGTACATAGAGCTCCCAGAATGCCGATCGGAAGACGTCGTCGAGCGGCGAACGCAGCCGGGCCGCGATGTCTGCAGCGGCCTCGTCGGGGAGGCGGGCAACCCATTCGTTGATGAGCGCACGAACGCGAGCGAAGAGCATTTGGTCGACGCGGTCGAGGAAGCCCGACAGGGGCTCACCGTGGTGCGCCGGACGTCCGTCTGTTCGGAGCCATTCGGAAAACACAGGTTCAATCACGGCGTGGGCCTTTGCGGCTTAAAGATCCCACACCCCGAGCCACACGGCGAAGCCGATGGCGGCAGCGATGACGTAGACGGCTGCCAAGACGACGGGCACGGTTTCCTCGCGGCTGGTGAAGCTCCTGTACACACGATCGTCCTCGCCCCGGCCTTAATGCCTCCCACTCCGCGTTATAGATCGGCGCGGCGAGCTGGCGTTCCATTCGGCCAATTATCGCGAACTTGCCCGTGTTGAGTTGCCCGAAGAGATCAGCAGGCTGCGCCAGGCCAGGCACAGGACGAGTCTGAGGCACTGACCGCGCTTCGCCCCCGGATGCAGGCGCTCGTCCACGAGATCAAAGTCGAGAGCCGGGCGAACATCGTGCCGGCGTTCCGCTTCCCGCCAGGGCTCACTAACCCTGACGGGAAAGTTCGCGTCCTGGCGAAGTCGGCGCCCTCGGCAGGATTCGAACCTGCGACACACGGTTTAGGAAACCGATGCTCTATCCCCTGAGCTACGAGGGCAAGGGACTCCGTCCAGCTTGCTTGATCCGGGGCGAAGGCTCGCAACCCGTCCCGCCGTTCTGGGCCCGGGCAGTGGCGGCGACAGGTCGGGCGTAGAGGCCCGAGCCTTACCGTGCCTTGCCGGACTTGGCCGCCTTTGCAGGCTTGGGCGCCTTCGGTGGGAGGGCGCCGACGAAGGCCAGGGCCTTGGCCACCCATGGTTCGGCCTGCTCGGCCGTCCACGTCGCGGGCACGCTGGCGTACCCACCCATGGGCCGCTCGCCAGGCCCGAATGGGCCCGCGCCGGGCTGTTGTAACAACGACGCAACGTCCTCGGCCGCCAGCTTGAGCCCCACGTCGGACCCGAGCAGGCCCATGAACATGTTGCCGTTGACGAAGGCGCCGAGGTTGCCGAACATCGGCTTCACCTCCACGCCGGGCTCATCGGGCACCAGTGAGTGGAACCACTCCCTGTCCGCCTCGGTGGGCTTGGGCATCTTCATCACGCTGGCCTGTTCTTGGCAGGCCCAGTTCGACATGTCGAACTGGGGCTGACTAGAAGCGCAAGGGCTCGGGGCCAGATCCGCGGCACGGCTCCGGGCCAGGGTCGGGGCGTGGGCACCACGGACGACGTTTAGCGCTCGGCGGTGAGAGCGGGCAACTCGTCGACCCGCACCCGCAGCCGCACGCCGCCGTCGTCCCATGCGGCCACGTCGTCCCACGTCACCACGCGCACGTGCCGGGCCAGGCGCTCGAAGAACACCCTCAACAGCCACGGCCCCCGCATGTGCCCTCGGTGGAACCCCAGCCTGATGCCCACCGCCGACCGGCCCACCAACAGGGCGTCGACCCGAAAGGCGGCGCCGGCCAGTCCCTGCAACGGCCCGTCCTGCACCAGCCGCGCGTCGTGCACCCGGCCGATGGGCCGAGCCTCGGCGTCGTACACGGTCTCGTGCAGCAGCTCACTCAGCCTCATGCGCGCCCCCGGGGACATGGCTGGTGATGTGCTCTCGGGCCCAGCGCTCCAACGACATGGTGGCCAAGCGATCCCGATCGGTCCCGAGGGTGACGTGGTTGTCGATCCCAGCGACCAGGCTCATCGGGACGCGGGCCGGGTCGTCCAACAAGTCGGCCTCGCCGTCCCGCCGCGCCACCTCACCAGCCGCCACCTCACCCGCTCCGGCCCCCGCCTCGAGCCCCCGCCCCGGCCACATGGCCCGATTGACCCGCTGCCACCACAGGCCCCAACGCCGCCGCCGCAGTCGGTACGCGAGCATCCCGGGCCCGGCCAGCAGGGCGGACACATACAGGGTGCCTGTGTCGCCCGAGTAGGACAGCTCGAGGTCGTCGACCTTGCCGCACGCCTTGTCGTTGCGGTCCACCATCTGCCGGTCCAACAGGCTGAGCCCGGCATACAGCACGCGCCCGCCGCCCACGCTCGCCTCGTCGCCCGCCATCACGCACCTGCCTTGGTGATGATCATCAGCGGGATGGTGGCCACCGCCACCAACACCAGGATGACCAAGTAGATGAAGGCCAAGAAGTTTGTGAAACGTCCGTTCACGTGCTCGCCCACATAGTCGGGATCGTTGGCGATGACGAGGATCGGGAAGTAGGTGAGAGGCAGGGCGGCGGCGGACAGGACGATCGAGTACTCGGTCACCTTCACCGGGTCGACGCCGCTGGCTGCGAACAGCACGCCCGCCAGGATGGCCATGGCGATGACCACGTGGAAGCGCGACGACTCGTTGGGCCGGAGATGCTTGCCCCACGGCCAGCCGAAGTGCTGCGCCACCGTGTAGCCGGACGACAATGCCGTCTCCAACGCAGCCCCGAACGTGGCCGCGAAGATCCCGAGCAGCAGCAGGGCCAGACCGAGCTTGCCCATGATGAAGGCAGTGGGCAGGGCGACCTGCGAGAGCTGGTCGACCGAGATCTGCCGGGGGGCGAACACCATGGTGGCGGCGAGCATGATGCTGAGCGAGAGCAGTCCGCCGAGCGGGAAGCCGATGAGCACGTTGGCCCGCTCCACCATCAGGTCCTTCTCCGTCCACTTCTCCTCGACCGCGCCGGACGAGAAGAAGAAGACCTCGTACGGCGTCATGGCCGCGCCGAAGAGGGCGATGCCGTAATAGGCGTACGTGAACGGCGTCTCGCCCTTGGGCACGTGCGGGTGCGACGCGGCGTGGAACACCGAATTCCAGTCGGGTCCCAGCTTCCAGACCGTCACCACGAACACCAGCAGGGCCAGGCCCAATAGCCCGAACACCTTCTCCATGGCCCCGAACGGCATCCGCCAGATGACCAGCCACACCAAGAACCCGGACACCGGCAGCAGGAAGATGTAGTTGACGCTCACCACCAGCGAGATGGCGATGGCCACGCCCGCGATCTCCGCGGTCATGGTCAAGAAGTTGATGAAGAAGGCGGCCACCAGATTCACCAGGCCGAAGCCCGGTCCCAGCCGCTCCCGCACCAGATCGAACACGGCCCGCTTCGACATAGCGGCCACGCGCCCGCTCATCTCCGCGTAGAGGATGATGCCGACGACGCCGACCACCACGACCCACGCCAGGTTCATGCGAAAGCGCGCGCCGGTCTCGGCATTGGCCACCAGGTCGCCGATGTCGACGAAGCCGCCGATGGCGGTGAGGATGCCGAGGAAGATCTCGGCGACCCGCTTCACTTCTGATGCTCCTCGGCGAAGTCGCTCAGGTGTTTCGAGTCGTCTTGGAGGTCTTGGGCGACCTGGTCCAGATCGAGCAGGTGGCCCCTGCGAACCGCGACTCGCACGGCGCTGATGTGGTCCACCACGTCGGACAGGATCTGATCCAGCTCGTCGCGCAGTTGATCGGCCTGGTCGTCCGGAGGCTGGATGGACTCGAACGTGCCCTGGACCCCGGACGCTGACCCTTCGATCTCGGAGACGAGTTCCGACAGGTAGGGCCCGAAGGCGTGATCCTTGGCTGCCGTGTCCGCGGCGAGGCGCACCGTCTCCACCGCGGACAGGGCCGACTCGGCCGTCGTCACCGCTTTGCCCTCGTACTTGGAGAACGATCGGGCTGGACCGACAGGGTGGGACACGCACGCGCCTGCGGCCAGGGACCAAGTCAAGGCCCAACCGAGCATCGGCACCACCACAGCGCGGCGCATGGCATCCCGTGTACCCCGGCGCTTCATGAGTCCAATCCATGACCTCCGAGTGCCGTGCGCCCTGGGTGGGTAGTGCGGGTCGGCATGACGAAGACTGCTGGGGTGAGCCGGTGCGCGTCGCTCTCCTGACCCGCGAATATCCGCCCGACGTCTACGGCGGCGCGGGCGTTCACGTCGAGTACCTCAGCCGCGAGCTGGCACGCATCGTCGACGTCACCGTGCACTGCTGGGGGGACGACCGCCCATCGACGCCCAACGGTCCGAGGGTGGTCGGCCACCGCCCGTCGGAGCGGGCTGCAGGCCAGGCCGACCACGGCCCTGTCCTCGACGCGCTGTCGATCGACCTGGCCATGGCCGAGGCTTGCGCCGGGGCAGACCTCGTCCACTCCCACACGTGGTACGCCAACCTGGCCGGGCACTTGGCCAAGCTGCTCCACGGCGCGCCACACGTGGCCACCGTGCACAGCCTCGAACCGTTGCGGCCGTGGAAGGCAGAGCAGTTGGGCGGCGGCTATGCGGTGTCGTCCTACTGCGAGAGGACGGGACTGGAGTCGGCCGACGCGGTGATCGCCGTATCCAGCGCGGTGGCCGACGACGTGTGCCGGGTGTATCCGTCCATCGCCCCCGAGCGGGTCCACGTGATCCACAACGGCGTCGACCCGCAGGACTACCGGCCGGAGCGGGCCGCGGGTGCGGCCCTGCTGGACCGTTTCGGCGTCGACCCGTCCCGGCCGGTGGTGCTGTTCGTGGGCCGCATCACCCGCCAAAAGGGCATCCACCTTCTGTTGGAGGCGGTCCGCGATCTGCCCGTGGGCGTGCAGGTCGTGCTGCGGGCAGGCTCGCCCGACACGGCCGAGATCGAGCGGGAGGTGGCCGAAGGGGTGGCCGCGGCCAAGGCCGAGGGCCACGAGGTGACCGTCATCGAGTCGTCGCTGGCCCGCGAGGAGCTGACCGCGCTGATCGGCGCCGCCACCGTCTTGTGCTGCCCGTCGGTGTACGAGCCCTTCGGCCTGGTCAACGTGGAGGCCATGGCCTGCGCCGTCCCGGTGGTGGCTTCGGCCGTGGGCGGCATCCCCGAAGCGGTGGAGCACGGGACGACCGGGCTGCTCGTCCCCGTCGAGGCGCGGGCCGACGGGACAGGCCAGCCCACGGACCCGAGCGCCTACGCCAGGGACCTGGCCGCGGCCCTGACCCGGCTGGTCGAGGACCCCGAGCTGGCGGCCAAGATGGGGGAGGCCGGACGCCAGCGGGTGGTGGACCGCTTCTCCTGGCGGCAGGTCGCGGCCCGCACCTGTGCGTTGTACGAGCGGATTCTTGGGTAGAACGACTGCTGTTTGATGCGTTTCGGCGGATTTCAGCGAATTCCCGGCTGGCCCATGGTGGTAACTGTTGGTATTGTTGACGGGTCATGCCGCTGGCGCTCACGCGCGCCAGAACGTCACCCGCACGGCATGTCAGTCGGCAGGACTCGACGGGTGTCGGGTGCCGCCGCTTGCACAAGCGGGTCGGTTTGGTGTGACGTTGCAGCGAGAGGTGAACAGTGGCGACGAACCGCGTAGATCACGACGAAGAAGACCTGGTCAGGCTCTACCTCCGAGATATCGGACGGCATGAGCTCCTGACCAAGGACGACGAGGCCAGACTGGGTCGCGCCATCGAGTCTGCGGCCTTGGCCCGCAAGGACTTGGAGGCGGGCAAGCACACGCCGTCCCAGCGGGCCAAGCTTCGTCGCACCATTCGAGAGGGCGAGGAGGCGGCGCAGACGTTCGTCAACGCCAACCTCCGGCTCGTCGTCTCCATCGCCAAGCGTTACCAGGCGTCCGGGCTGCCCCTGCTCGACCTGGTGCAGGAGGGCAACCTGGGTCTGGTTCACGCGGTGGAGAAGTTCGACTACCGCAAGGGCTTCAAGTTCTCGACCTACGCCACGTGGTGGATCCGCCAGGCCATCGCCCGCGGCATCGCCAACAACGGCCGCACGATCCGGCTGCCTGTCCACGCCGGTGACCTCCTGCGTCAGTTGCAGCAGGCCCGGTCGCGCCTGGAGCTCGAACTGGGCCGCAAGCCCAGCGTGGGCGACTTGGCCGAGGACCTCGGCCTGTCCGAGCAGCAGGTGCTCGACGTGCTGCGTCACGCCTCCGAGCCCATGAGCCTCTCGCAGCCCATGTCGCCCGACGGCGACGACGAGTTCGGCGACTTCGTGGAGGACACGCTGGCCACCTCGCCCTTGGAGGCGGCGGTGGAGTCGGTGCTGTCCGACGAGCTCGATCGGCTGCTGCGGGTGCTGGACGAGCGCGAGCGAGAGATCCTGCGCCTGCGCTACGGCCTGGACCGCACCGACCCGCGCACGCTGGACGAGGTGGGCGAGCGGTTCAACCTGACCCGCGAGCGCATCCGCCAGATCGAGGCCCGGGCCATGTCGAAGCTGCGGCATCCGTCGCTGGCCGACGACGCCCGCAGCCTGCTCATCGGCTGACCCTCCCGCGCACGCCCGCTTCCCGCGCTTTTCCACAGCAGCAGGTGCTGTGGAAAAGTTCGCGTCAGTAGGGCGAGCCTGGGCGGTCGTGGTCGAGGACCAGGCCCATCACGACCGCGTCCCACAGCTCGCCGTTGCGACGGGGCCAGTGGCGTCGCAGTCTGCCCTCCACCTCGAAGCCGAACTTCTCGTACAGGGCTTGGGCCGCGGCGTTGTGGGGCCACAGTTGCAGGGCGATCTTGTGGGCGCCGTGGTCCCTGGCGAACTCGATGCCCGCGGCCATGAGCAGGGTGCCCACGCCCCGCCCGCGGTACTGGTCGAGGATGGCCATGCCCAGGTCGGCCACGCCGTAGGCCGGCACCGCGAGGAACAGGTGGCCGACGACCTGGCCCTCGCCTTCGCCTTCGCCCGAGGGGGAGGCGGAGGCGCGGTCGACGGAGGCGCGGTCGACGGCCAGGAGGTTGACGGCGTTGTCGTCGGCCAGCGTGCGTTTGAAGCCGGCTTGACGGGCGTCGCAGTCGATAGGCAGTTCGGTCCCGATCCACTTGCCCTCGGCCGCCACCTGCTCGAACACGTCCATCCAGGCGTCGAAGTCGCCCGCTTCTGCGGGACGCACGACGATGTCGGGCCGCGGCGCTGGCGCCGGTTCCGGCTCGGCCTCGTCGTGCCGCCCAGTGGTCACGGCGTGGCCGCCATGAAGTCGACCACCACTTGGGCCAGGTCCTCGCCCTTGTCCTCCTGGAGGAAGTGGCCCGCGCCCACGATGGTGGTGTGGGGCTGGCCTGCCGCGCCCGCGATGCCGGCCTGCAGGTGGCGGTCCGCGCCGCGGGTGATGGGGTCGCTGTCGGCGAAGGCGGTGAGGAAGGGCTTGTCGAATCGGGCCAGCGACTCCCAAGCCGTGCGGTTCGGGCCCGCGGCCGGGTCATCCGGGCTGGTGGGGACGAGCAGCGGGAACTGCCGGGCCCCCTCCTTGTGCGACTCGTCGGGGAAGGGCGCGTCGTAGGCCGCGACCACCTCGGCCGCCGGCGCGGTGGCGCAGCCGCCCGCCACGATGCGTCCCACCGGAAGCTCGGGCACCTCTTGGGAGAACTTCTGCCAGGCGAGGAAGGCCTCGCCGGGGTCGCGGTCGCCAGTCGGGAGGAAGGTGTTGGCCGCCACCACCCGGGCGAAGCGGTCGGGGTGCTCGGCCACCAGACGCAGTCCGAGCAGCCCGCCCCAGTCCTGGCACACGAGGGTGATGCCGCGCAGGTCCAGTTGATCGACGACCACGGACCGGAGCCAGTCGACGTGGCGCTGGTAGGTGTAGTCCGTGCGCTTGGCGGGCTTGTCCGAGCGGCCGAACCCAACCAGGTCGGGAGCGATGGCGCGGTGGCCCGCACCCGTGATGACCGGGATCATCTTGCGGTAGAGGTAGCTCCACGACGGCTCGCCGTGGAGCATGAGCACAGGCCCGGCGTCGGCAGGGCCCTCGTCCACGTAGTGGACCCGCAGCGTGGCGCTGCCGCCGCCGCTGCCGTCGCCGGCAGGAATCTCTACATAGTGCGGCTCGAACGGATAGCCGGGCAGGTTGGCGAAGCGGTCGTCGGGCGTGCGCAGGGTCTCCACTTGGCCGAGCCTAAGAGACGGACTCTGGTCCTCGCCTGGGGGTTATACCGGCGCCATGCTCGCCCGCACCATCGACTCGACCTCGGCCACCGCGCCGGGCAGGTCCCGCACATCGCGCTGGCGGGGCTTGCCCCCCGACACAAAGACGAATGTGCACCGGGCCACGGGGGTGCCCAGTGAGCGCTCCAAGGCCAAGGCGTAGGCCGCGGCCTGGAGTCGATAGCGGTCGACCGCGCTGTCCACCTCGGCGTCGGACCGCACGGTGTCGGTCTTGTAGTCGACCACCACCAGCCCTTCGGGCGTCTCATACAGCAGGTCGACGAAGCCCTCGATGGTGAGATCGCCCACCGGGGCGGCCACGTAGACCTCGCGCCAATGCCGATGGGCCACCGCCTGTCGCACCGCGGCGCTGGCCAGCGCGGCCCGGGCCAGCCGCTCGACCTCGTCGGCCTTGGCGTCGACCCCCTCGGCCGCGGCCTGGGCCCTGGCCAACTCGGCCGCCCCATCGCCGCTGGCCAGGTCGACCGACTGGAGCACGGCGTGCACGGCCCGCCCGATCGACGTGCCCGCTCGACCCCGCCGCCACGGCGGCGCGTCCGGCTCGGGCTCATCGCCGCCCGACGTGCCTCCAGCGGCGTGGTCGATCGAGGCCGCAGCGATGGTGGTGGCCGCCTTGACCGGTGCCCGGCGCAGACGGGCGATGCGCTCCTGGCGCTCGGCGTCCCACTCTCTGCGCCTGCCCGCGGCCCGGGGGTCGGGCGTGGGCGCGGTGGCGGCCGACTGGGACACCAGGGCGAAGGGCACATCCAGCCTGCGCCACAAGTCGGGGTGATCGGCCATCACCCGAGCCACCTCGGCCGCCTGCGACCGGTCGCCCGGCTTGCGATGCAGGCTCACCACCAAGTGGTCCCGCGCCCGGGTGGTGGCCACATACAACAGGCGAAGCTGCTCGTGGCGGTCCATGTCCCGCTCCCGCTCGGCCAGGACCGCAAACCCCTCCGTCTGAAAGCGCCCGGCCTTGGCCTCCGGCCTGCCGTCCTCCGACCACAGCACCCGGCCGCCGCCTCCACCCCCCGAGGCGATGCGGTTCAGGCCGCTCAAGACCACGACCGGGAACTCCAGACCCTTGGCCCCGTGCACGGTGAGGATGCGCACGGCATCGTCGTCGGCCTCGGGCAGGACCGCTTCTCGGGCCCTGCTCTCGTCGCCGACCTGGCGCTCGGCCCACGCCAAGAAGGCCCGCAGCGTGGTTCCCCCCGACTCCTCGAAGGCCCGGGCCTGGTCCAGCACCCAGCGCAGCCTGCGCCAGTGGTCGCGGGGCCTGCGATGGGCAAAGGCCAGCTCCAGCAGCCGCAGCTCGCGGATGACCCGGTCGACCAAGGCCGAGGGCGTGGTCCACCACCGGTCCCGGTGGAGTTGGTCCAGGGTGCGCATGCCCGCCACCACCGGGTGCTCGTGGGCCAGCGAGTCGGGCGCGGCCGCGCCCACCCGCCAGCGCCCGCCCGCCTGCCGATAGGCGAAGAGGTCGTCGTCCCCGCAGGCCAGTCCGGGTGACCGCAACGCGGCGACCACGGCCACCTCGTCCGTTGGGTCGTCCACGGCCTGCAGCACGGCCAACAGGTCGCGCACCTCCTGCGTGGACCACACCAACGACGCGCTCTCCACCCGATAGGGCACGTCGGCATCCTCCAACGCCGCCTCCAACTGGGGGAGCGAGGTGCGGGTGGGCAGCAGGATGGCGATGTCCGACAGGTTGGCCGGCCGGCTCCTGGGTCGGCCGCCCGACTCGTTATTGCCGGTGACGGGCCAGGCCTCGCGCACGATGCGCTCCACGGTGGCCGCGATGTCGGCTGCCTCCTCCTCCCTGACCTGGGCCATGCTCCCGCTGCGCTCGTCGCCCAGCAGCACAACCGGCGGCTGGTGGGCTTGGGCGGACCGCCCGAGCCGCACGTCGTCACTGCCGCCATCGGTCCGGCCGGGCGACAGCGGCGCGTAAGCAGCCTGGGCGCCGGGCGCGCCTTGGCCCATGAGCGCGCTGAACAGGTGGTTGACGAAGGCGAGGATGCCCGGCACCGAGCGGAAGTTGCGGCTCAGTTGCAGGGGCTGGTCGACCATCTCGGCGCGCACCCGAAGGAACAAGGAGATGTCGGCCCGGCGAAACCGGTAGATCGACTGCTTGGCGTCGCCCACGAAGAACAGGCGGCCCGGGGCCGGGCTCATCCCAGTCCAGCCCTCGGCCGACGATCCATCCGCCGACGCGGCCTCGGCCGTGAGCAGCACGGCCAATTCGACTTGGAGGGGGTCGGTGTCCTGAAACTCGTCGATCAGCAGATGGCTGTAGCGGGCCGACAGGGCGTGGCGGACCTCCGGGTGGCTGCGCAACACGTCCCTGGCCCGCACGAGCAGGTCGTGGAAGGCAAGTCGGCCCGCCCTGGCCCGCTCGCCCGCGCCTTGTCGGGTGAAGTCGGCCAGGGCTCCGAGCAGGGCACCGAGCACCTCTCTGCGGACGCCGTCGAGCAGGGCCAGCCTGGCCTCGTCCGCGGCCTGGCACGCATCCCGCACGTCCGTGGTGGGGCAGGCCCACTGCTCCTGCCTGCCCAGCGCGCACGTGAGGGCGGGCAGGGCATTGACCTGGTGCAACAGTTCGACCTCGGACCGGCCCGACGCCGCGTCCAGGCGCTGGGCCCAGTCGGCCAAACGGGTCAGGTGCTGGGCCAGGCGGTCATCGTCGGCGCGGCAATGCGGGATGAACCTGGCCGCCTCTTGCATGGCCGTGATCAGGGACTTGGGATCGACCTGGCTCAGACCTCCCCACCCAGGCCCGGCCGCGAGCCCGGCCTCGGCCAGCCGGTCGTCATGGTCGGCCAAGGCCGCGGCCACGTCTCGCAGGTCCCGCAGGTTGAGGCCCACGGCCAAGCCCCGCAGCAGGGCATCCTCGTAGGCCGGGTCATCCAATAGCCGGTCCACGAACGCGGACCAGCGCTGGTCGAACTCGATGGAGGCCTGAATCTCGTCCAGCACCTCGAAAGACGGGGGCAGGCCGGCTTCCAGCGGGTACTCGGCCAGCAGACGCTGGGCGAAGGCGTGCAGGGTGGCGATGGCGGCCTCGTCCACCTGCGCCACCGCCTCGGTCGTCACCCGACCGGCCCTGGCCGCCTCTTCCAACGCGGCCCTGACGCGGTGGCGCAGTTCGGCCGCGGCCGCCTCGGTGAACGTGATGGCGGCGATGCCGCGCATGTCCACGCCCTGCTCCGCCAAGGCCTGGATTCGACCCACCAACGCGGTGGTCTTGCCCGTGCCCGCTCCCGCCTCCACGAACAAGGTCTGGTCCAGCCGGGTGGCCACGGCCAGCCGCGCCTCGGCATCCGCGTCCGCGTTCGCGTTCGCGTTCGTGCCCACGCCGTCGCTCACGGTCCCTCCCCTTCGGCCAAGGCCACGTAGTCGGCCAGGACCGGCGTGGACCGTTTGCGCTCCCACTGCCTGCCCCGGTCCCGCTGGCACAGCCGGTCGTAGTCGCACCAGGCGCAGTTGCGATAGGTCTGGCGATCGATCTCGCCGGGCCGAGCCGGGAACACGCCCGCCGAGATGCCGTCGGCCACCACGTTGAGCACATCCCGCAGACGGGCCAGCACCCGTTCGTCCACGTGGTACCCGATCGAGTCGAACCTGCCCTTCTCCGACGTGAACCAGTACCGGGCCCGCACCGGCTGGCTGGTGGGATGCCGGGCGCCCGCGGCGAGCGCGTATAGCGGGAGCTGGAGCCGGCGACCCCGGTCGACCGGGTCGGCTTCCGCGTTCTTACGCAGGTCCTCGTACTCCCGCAGGCTGCCCGTCTTGTAGTCGGTGACCACGAGGTCATCGGTGGCTGGGTCGTGGTCCACACGATCAGCCGAGCCCCGGAACCGCAGCTCTCGTCCGTCATCGAGCGGGACCACCACGGGCTCCTCGTCCTCCATGCCGAAGGCCAACTCGGCGGCCAAGGGGCTCAGGCGGTCGTCCTCGTAGAACCGGCGCAGCTCCCTGACCAGCAGCTCGCGCTCGTAGCGCCAGAACAAGGGCTTGCCGGTGAGGCCCCTGGCCTCGACCTCGGCGCATGCGTCGTGGGCGATGGCCAGCAGGCGCTCGAGGGAGCGGTCCTCGCCCGCCAGCAACGTGCGCACGTAGCGCTCGAGGATGGCGTGGACCAGGGTGCCCTTCTCCATGGGCCGGATGCGCAGGATCTCCTCCGGCTTCTCGGTGGCCCCGACCCGCAGCACTTGGCGCAGCAGGTAGCGCATGGGACAGGTGGCGTAGAGCTCGAGGCTGGTGGGCGACATCACCGCGCCCAGTCCCGCGGCCGCGCTGGCGTCGGCGCCCACCAGTCCGTCGAAGCGGGTCAGCCTTACCCCGGCCCGGGCCGCAGCCGCCTCCAGTCCGACGGCCAGCCTGGGGACCTCGGCGGCCAAGAAGTGGGTTCGGGCCGATCCACCCTCGACGTGCCAACGGCTGAGCGAGGCCAGGTCGTAGTCGGCCAGGGACGCGGGTGCGCGTTCGTGGGCCAGCCCGGCCTCGAAGCTGGCAATGGTGACGATGCCAGGGTGGCTGGCTCCAGCCAGGTCTTCGGCCGACAGGACGGATGCGCCGGTCAGGCCTTGCGCAGCATCAAGCAGCCAGCGTGAGGGCAGCCGCTCCCGGCCTCGGCGCGGGTCGAAACGGGGCCACAGCAGCACCCGTTCCCCGGCCGCGGCCAACGCGGCGAGCAGGTCGTCGTGGTCGTCGTGGTCGTGCTGGCTGTTGCCGTCGTGGATGTCTGCGGCTTCGCCGTCGGCGTCGAGCTCCGGGATCAAGCCGGTGCGCCGGTCGGTGGCGGGCAGCGTGCCTTCGGCCAGGCCCAGCACGAACACGGTGTCGAAGTCCGTGGCCCGGGCCGAGCTCAGCGGTGCGACGAAGACACCGTCGCCGAACGTGCCCAGCCTGCCCGCGGGCGTGTCCAACTCCTGCTCCAACGCCCGCACGAAGGTCGGCAGCTCGACCGGCTCGCGGCCCGCGACCACGGCATCGAGCCCGGCCAGCCGGTCGAGTGTGGCGAGTACCTGACGCCAGCCCTCTTGCTCCTCATCGGGCCACCGTCGATGGTCGGCCTCGCCGCCCAGCACTTGGGCCAGCGCGGCCTTGGCCCAGGCCGCGTAGTCCGACCAGGCCACGCACGCCGAAGGATCGGCTGCGGTCACCAGGTCGGCCATGAACCGGCGCAGGCCGTCGGCCCTGGCCATGGCCCGCTCGAAGCGACCGCGGGTGTTGCGGCCCGGCTCGTCCTCGGCCTCGTTGCCTTCATCACGGGCCGCGGCCTGGGCCACCTGCTCGGCCAGGGCCGCGATGTGACGGTCAAGTCGCTCCTGCCATTGACCGGCGCCCTCGACGACTCCCGCTTCCCGCGAGGCCCGGTCCCATGGCGCGGCCGACACGGGCGCGCCCGCGCCATCGAGAATGGGCGCCGACGCCAGCCAGGCCATCACGTCCTCCCTGCGCCACCCGCACTCCGGCAGGCGCAACAGCCCGAGCAGGGTGACGCCCGCGACCACATCCCGCAGCCTGCGCACGGCCGGTCCGCTGGCCGGGATTCCGGCTGCCGCGACCTGCTGCGCGAGCACGAGCGCGTAGGGCTCGGCCGCCGGATACAGCACGGCCATGCGGTGCAAAGGCACGCCTTGGCCCAGGCGGTCCATGACGCCGCGCAAGGCAGCGCGCACCTCTTGGTCCGGGTCGGGCGCGCCCACGATCTCGTCCACCCGCGGCGGCGACTCGCGGTCGAGCGCGACGTCGATCACGGTCACCCTCGAACCGAGCGCGTCGAGCAACACCTGCTCTGCATGGGCCAGGCGACCAGGCGCATAGACGATCACGTGACCGATGTCGGGATGGGCGCCCGCGTGGGCCCGAGCGGCGGCGGCCGCGGCCAGCAACAGATCGGCCTCGTCGTACCAGTCCGGGGCAAGGGTGGCCCGCACCGCTCGCACCAACCGCACGACATCGCCGGTGCGCTCGCCGCGGGCAGAAAGGGAGTCGAGCGCAGGCGGACTGAGGGCGCGCAGGTCCCGACAGGCCCGGACGAGGGCCCGCTCGGTGGCCGGGTGGGACGCCACTTCTTTGAAGCAGCCGGGCGCCGCGGCCAGGGCTTGCCTGACGGCGTGGGCCAGCACCGCGGGCGAGAGCGGGCGGCGGCCTGATCGGGCCAGGCCGGGGCCGCCCAGCAGCTCGGCCAGCCGACCGAGGACGAGAAAGACCACGTTGACCAGGCCGGGCGGGGTGGCGCCCAGCCGACGACGCAAGGACAAGGCCGAATAGTTGGACGGCACCACGACCGTGACGGGGGCCAGCCTGTCCTCGGCCTGGCGCGCCGATACCACCTGCTGGAGCAGGCGGACGGCGGGCGGGCCGGCGGCGGTGGACAGGAGTTCAGGCATCGATGGGGAGGGTACGCCGGGGGTGTAACAACAACGCGCACCGGGCAAATGGCCGGGTCGGAAGGCTAGGTTCGCGGCCAATGGACGAGTTCGGGATCGAGGTGGGCCAGCGGGAGGGCTGCACGGTGGTGGCCGTTCGGGGTGAAGTCGACCTGGCCACCGCGCCCGCCCTCAAGAACTGCCTGCTCGACCTGGTGGCCGGGGGCGTGACGGAGATCGTGGTGGACCTGTCTTCGACCGACTTCCTCGACTCCACCGGCCTGGGCGCCGTCGTGGCTGCCTACAAGCGAGTGCGGGTCCACGAGGGGCACCTGAAGCTGGTGGCCACCAGCGCCCGGGTGAAGCGGGTGTTCGAGATCACCAACCTCGACCGGGTGGTGCCCATTTGCGCCACGGTCGAGGAGGCCTGCGCCGCGTTCGGCTAGGGCGAGGGCGGCGAGTCGGCTGTGTGCGGACGTTTCGTTTCGGCCACGCCCCCTGCGGTCTTGGCCGACACCTTCAGGGTCGACGAGGTGAAGCTCGGCGGCGGCGGGGATGGCGGGACCGGGCCTGAGCCCAGTTACAACGTGGCCCCTACGGACGACGTCATCGCGGTGGCTGTGTCGAAGGACGGGCATCGCCAGTTGGGGACGTTCCGCTGGGGGCTGGTGCCGAGCTGGGCCAAGGACATGTCCATCGGCAACCGCATGATCAACCTGCGGGCCGACACGGTGAAGGACAAGCCGTCGTTCCGCAAGACGCTGGCCCGGCGGCGCTGCATCATCCCGGCCGACGGGTTCTACGAGTGGAAGGACATGGGGAAGGGGCGCAAGAAGCAGCCCTTCTTCATTCGGGCCCGCAGTGGGGAGCCGCTGGCCCTGGCTGGGCTGTGGGAGGTGTGGAAGGACAGGGAACAGCAGGATGCCGAGTGGCTCAAGTCCTGCACCATCATCACCACCGAGCCCAACGCCTTGTTGGCGCCCATTCACGACCGGATGCCGGTGGTGCTGCCGCCGTCGGTGTGGGACGTGTGGCTCGACCCGGCCAATGACGACGTGGCCGAGTTGGAGAAGCTGTTGGTGCCCTCGCCCGAGGATCTGCTGGAGCTGTATCCGGTCAGCGCCGAGGTGAACAGCGTGCAGAACAACGGGGCCCAGTTGGTGATCCCGCTGGAGGGCCACGAAGCCGAGCCCGACTGAGCCGAGCCCGCCGCACCGGCCAGCCCTCGCGGTCCCGCTTCTGGGCACCTTTTCTTGTCCAGGGGCGAAGTTTTGGTGCCCAGAACGGGGGGCGGGGAGTGGGCGGCCGGGGAGGGCGGCAGGGGAGGGCGGGGCCGGGTCGGGGGGCAGAGCAGGCGGGGAGGCCGGGCGGGGCACGTTTCGACACGGCGACCGGGCCTGGGCGTAGTGATGGTTGGAAGCCGTCGCTCAGGGAGGCAGCGTCATGCGGAGAATGTTCTTGGCCCTAGCGGCCGTGCTCGCCATTGTCGTGGCCACCGCATCGCCTGGCGGCGCCGCCACCGTCGGGGGCGGGGGTGTCCTGGTCGGCGCAGGGACGGTCACCAGCGGGGCGGGGGGTCTGCCCATCCCGCCGCCGGGCGTGCCCGCCGACGCGACCTTCTCCGGCACGCTGGTGGGGACGGTCGACCTCGCCGTCGGCACGTTCTCATGCAACCTCAACTTCGTCAATGTGCCGGTTCGGATCGGCGCCATCGTTCTCCAGGAGAGCGTGTCGTTCGGCAGCGGCACCTGGACCGGCGGGTGCGCCGCGCCGGTGACCGGCTGCACGGGGACCTACGCCCGCGTGGCCTCGGAACTGGTGATGGCGGGCGCATGCACGGTCAACGGGCATTCGGGCACGTGGACGGCCGAGTTGTTGTGGGTGCCGACGTCGGTCAACCCGACGACGTCCTTCTCGTTGGCAGGCGCGGTCGCGCTCGTCGTGGCGTCGACCTAGACGGCCGGCCCGTCCGCCCGGACGCGGCCTAGATGCGAAAGTGGCGCCAGGCTTCGAGCACCGACGCGTCGCCGAAGACCTCGAAGGACCCCGACCCCGCCTCCGACCCAGGGTCGATGCGGTTCCACAGCAGCAGCAACAGATCCGACGCGCCGGCGCGCACGGCGCAGTCGCCCTTGGCGTGGGCCCGGGTGATGTCGGCCACGCCGCCGCCGATGCCCACCAGCCACTCGCCTTCGACGTCGGTGCAATGGACATGCAGGGTGCCGGGCAGCGACAGGTCGGGGACCCGGGAGATGAACGTGGTGAGGAAGACGTCGAGCAGCTCGTCGATGCCGTCCACGGCCAAGGCCGGGTCGATTGCGGCACCCGCACCCGAACCCGCCCCCGCTCCCGCGCCTGCCGCCACCTGGCCGTCCCACCGGTGCACGGTCGTCTCCTGGGCCATGCGTCGAGGCCAGAAGCCCGCCACCTTGGGCCCGTTGAGCGACCAGTTCCACACCGGCTCGTCGGCCGGCGTGTCCCGCAACACCGACACCAACGCGGCCACGCCCTCCTCGAACGGCGGCTGCGGGCCCAAGTCTTGAAGGGCCACATACCCCTGCGCCCGGGTGCGCACGGCCTCGGCCACCCGGTGGTGCACGCCGCCCACATGGTCGAGCAGGTCGGCCGCCGTCCAGTCCGGACAGGTCGGCACCGGCGCGTCGGGACCCGCGGCCCGCACCGCCTGAGCCAGGGCGGCGCTGTCCGACTCGATTGCGGCCAGGTAGTCGTCCAACGTCAGGGTGGGCACGACCCGACACTATGGGAGTTGTGCATGACCCGGTCTGGCCCAGGGACGACCGCGCGGCCCAGGCCGGGCCGCGGCTGACGGGCTCGGTCCAGGCCGACGTGTGCGTGGTCGGGCTGGGCGGCTCGGGGCTGGCCGCGGTGGACGAGGCGCTGCGCATGGGGCGTTCGGTGGTGGGCATCGATGCCGGGCCCGTGGCCGGTGGGGCCGCGGGACGCAACGGCGGCTTTCTCCTGGCAGGCACGGCCGACTTCCATCACGACGCGGTGGCCCGCCTTGGTCGGGAGCGGGCTGCGGCCATCTACCGCCTCACCCTGCGCGAGTTGGACGGGCTCGAACTGGCCCTGCCCGACATCGTGCGCCGAGTGGGCAGCCTCAGGGCGGCCGACTCCGAAGACGAGATGGCCGACTGCGAGCGCATGCTGGCTGCCCTGCGCGCCGACGGGTTCGACGCCGAGAGCTACGAAGGACCCGAGGGCGTGGGCGTCCTGCTCCCTGCCGACGGCGCCTTCGACCCCTTGGCCCGCTGCCTACACATGGCCCAAGCGGCCCGCAGCGAAGGGGCCGACCTGTTCGAGCACACGCCTGTGTCGGTGGGCTCGATCGACGTCACGACCCCCGCCGGCCGCATCGACTGCGACGCCCTGGTCATCGCCGTCGACGGCGGCTTGGAGCGCGTCGTCCCCGACGTGGCATCAAGAGTGCGGACCGCCCGGCTCCAGATGCTGGCCACCGAGCCGGTGCCGCCTCGCTTCGCCCGACCCGTGTATGCCCGCTGGGGTTACGACTACTGGCAACAGCTCCCGTCGGGCGCGGTCGCGCTGGGCGGGTGCAGGGACTTGTTTGCAGACGACGAGTGGTCGCTCGACCCCACGCCGACCGAACCAGTACAGCGCGCCCTCGACCGACTGTTGGCCGAGCGCGTCGGCCTTCCCGAAGCAAGGGTGACCCATCGATGGGCCGGATGTGTCGGCTACACCGACGACCGCATGCCTATCTGCGAACTGGTGCGGCCTGGCGTGGCCGTGGCGGGCGGTTACTGCGGGACGGGCAACGTGCTCGGCCCGCTGTGCGCCCGGACTGCGCTCCGACTCGCCTTGGGGCTCCCGCTCGACGAGTTGACGCCGCTGGCCAGCACGGGCGCCAGCGCCAGCGCCGGCCCTTAGACGGTGGAGTCGGCCCGGGACTGGCGCACCGCGGCCACGATGCCTGCCGCGTCGAGCCCGAAGCGCGACAGCAGGGCGGACGGCTTGGCCTGGGGGATGAACTCGTCGGGCAGTCCCAACGTCAGCACCTTGGCCGCCGATCCTCGGGACCGCAGTGCGTCGGCCATGAAGGCGCCGGCCCCGCCCACGCGCACGCCGTCCTCCACGGTGACGACCACGTTGTGGGCCGCGGCGTCGTCCAGCATGGCCGGGTCCAGGGGCTTGACCACACGCACGTCCCAGATGGTGGCGTCCAACTCGACCGCGGCCTTCTCCGCTTCTTCCACCAGCTTGCCCACGGCCAGCACGCACACGCCGGACTCGCCTCGACGCACTTGTCGAGCGGCCAGACCGGACCCGGTATCGGCCTCGTCCACATGGCGGGCCGCGCCCTTGGGATAGCGGATGGCTGCGGGCCCGTCGAGCTCGAGCGCGTCGCGAAGCATGACGGCCAGCTCCTGCGCGGACGAAGGAGCGAACACGGTCATGCCCGGGATCTTGAGGCACAACGACATGTCGAGCACGCCGTGGTGCGAAGGGCCGTCGTCGCCGGTGATGCCCGCCCGGTCGAGGGCGAAGATGACGGGCAGGCCGTGCAGACCCACGTCGTACACGGCCTGGTCGAAGGCCCGGGTGAAGAAGGTCGAGTAGACGGCGACCACGGGGCGCAGGCCCGCCATGGCCATGCCCGCGGCCGATGTCACCGCGTGCTGCTCGGCGATGCCCACGTCGTGGAAGCGGTCGGGAAAGCGCTCGGCAAAGGGGATGAGGCCGGTGGGCCCGGGCATGGCCGCGGTGATGGCGTGGACCTGCGGATGGCGCTCGCCCATGTCCAACATGGCCTCGGCAAAAGCCTCCGTGTAGCCCGCGGGCGCCCACTTGGGCGGACCGGTCACGGGATCGAACTGGGGCGCGTCGTGCAGGCACTTCTCGTCGTCGTCCTCCGCAGGCGTGTAGCCCCTGCCCTTCTGCGTGAGGACGTGGACGACGATGGGCCCGTCGTAGGCGGCCGCGTTGCGCAGCGCCACTTCGAGACCGGCGATGTCGTGGCCGTCGATGGGCCCCGTGTAGCGCACCCCGAGCGACTCGAAGAACACGGTGGGCTCGACGACCTCGCGCACGGCCGCCTTCAGGCCCTGCAACGACGAGTAGGCCAACTCGCCCACCGCGGGCAGGTCGCGCACCACTTGCTCGAGGCGGTCCCGCCAGTGGACGTAGCCGGGATTGAGCCGAAGCCTGCTCACGCTCTCGCCCAGCTTGGAGACGGTGGGGGCGTAGGAGCGGCCGTTGTCGTTGAGGACGATGACGACGCGCCGACCCGAGTGGCCCAGGTTGTTGAGGCCCTCGAACGCCATGCCGCCGGTCATGGAGCCGTCGCCGATGACGGCCACCACTCTGCGGTCCGCGCCCGACTCCTCGACGCCGGTGGCGATGCCGTGGGCGTAGCTCAAGATGGTGGAGGCGTGGGAGTTCTCGACCCAGTCGTGCTCCGACTCGCGCCGCGACGGATAACCGGACAAGCCGCCCTCTTGGCGCAAGGTGGCGAAGCGGTCCCGCCTGCCCGTGATCAGCTTGTGGACGTAGGCCTGGTGGCCGGTGTCCCACAGGAGGATGTCCCGGGGCGAGTCGAACACCCGGTGCAGGGCCAGGGTCAGTTCGACCGCGCCCAGGTTGGACCCGAGGTGCCCGCCGGTGACGGACACGGCCTGCACGACGAACTCGCGGATCTCGGCGGCCAGCGTGGCCAAGTCCTCCGGGCCCAGGGCCCGCAGGTCGGCCGGTCCGTTGATCGTCTCCAGAAGCATTTAGGCTCCACGGTAGTGCCGCTTCCAACCCTGGAAGGAACCGGCCTCCGCCCCCATTCCAACTTTTCCACAGCACCTGCTGCTGTGGAAAAGTCGCGGGGTTGCCGAGGGCGCAGCGTGACTCGGCCGCGCTGGCGCATTGACATGACTAGGCATATCGGTGCCAGTCGGGTGGGGCGCGAACCGTCCCTTCGGGCTATTAGCTCGGCGCTGGAACAAGCCGACACTTGCCCTATGTCGTTTACCGTGTCACTCGAAGTGCCCGTGCGGCCGCCCTCGCTTCCGCGTACCGGCACCAGCATCGAGCTCATGATCGCCTTGGCCCTGCTGCTCGTCGTGGCGGGCGCCCTCGTTCTGCGAGTGGCCCGATGAAGGGGCTCCGGCGCTTCGTCGCCCTCGCCGCCGTGGCCGCGCTGGGCGTGGCCGCAACCGTCCCGGCCTCGGCCGACCAGGTGACGGTCTCCATCACCAATCCCGGCGGGAGCCGCACGCTCTACGTCGAGAACCTGTTGGGCCAGCCGCTGACCGCGCTGGACTTCGGGACCAGCAGGAGCCAGCCCTTCCGGGTCCGCGTGGTCGACGCCACCATGGACCGCTCGGGCTTTCAAGTGCTCACGACCATGTCGCACCTCTACAAGGTCTCGGGCCAGTCGTACGACTGGGCCAGCAAGATCGCGTCGTCCGACCTGGCCATCTCCTATCCGCCCAACCCGTTGAACCTGCTGAACGTGCGGGCCGTGGTGGCGCCCATCTTCGACATGACCGAGACCCTCACCGGCACGCTTTGCACCACGGTGCAGGCCGCGGGCGGGTCGTGCACGGTGGCCATGTCCGCCATCGACGGGCTGCGTCAGACGGTGGACCTGGTGATCGACCTGGCCGACCTGAACAACCTTCCCCTGATCCCGCAGATCGGTGAGGTCGGCGACTTCACCTCGCCGGACTTCGCGGGCATCGGCGCCAACGACCCGGCCAAGCCGAACACCTTCACCCCCACCAACCGGCGGGTCATCTCCGGTGCCGTCTCGACCGCGACGACCACGCTCACCTCGGTGACCAACGCCTTGAAGGCACTCGTCGCCCAGCAGGCCGTGGGCTCGCTGGTCGACCCCGACACGCTGAGCGGGGCCGTGCGTGACGCCTTGGGCGGACCGGTGTTCGACGCCCTGCCTGCTTCGAGCGTGCAGACGATCATGGACGGGCTGACGGCCACGGTTCGAAACATCGCCTCGGCTGACATCGTCGGGCAGTCGGGCACGTACCTGTCGTATCCCAAGCTCGACGTGACCGTGCCGGACAACACCTCGCCCGGCAGCTACCAGGGCACGCTGGTGGTCACCGCCGTCCAGCTGTGAGACGGACGATCCTGGCCCTCGGGCTCCTGTTCGCGACTTGGTGGCCGGCGCAGTCTGCGTCGGCCATCGAGACGTCCTCGTTCGGCCTCGGGCCGGCGGGGCCCTCGAGCCGGACCGCGCTGCACGAAGACGTTCGCCCGGGCCACCACACCGATGACGCCGTGCGGGTCTGGAACAAGACCGACAAGCCCGTGGTCGTGAACCTGGCCGTGCAAGGCGCCACCATCGACAAGGCCGGTCAGGTGAGCCTGGGCGGCAACGCCGGGGCAGCCCGCTGGGTGCGCCTCTCGTCGGCCAAGGTCACCCTCGCCCCTCATGCCTCGGTCGAGGTCCCGGTCGCGTTCGAAGGGCCGCGCACGATGCCCTCAGGGACGTCGACGGCGGCCATCGTGGCCGAGGCCGAGAGCGGGCCGGGCGGCTCGTCCAGCGTCGCCGTGCTCCAACGGGTCGCGCTGATGGTCTACGCCAAGGCGCCGACGGGTTCGCCGCTGCGGGCCGCGTTGGGCTGGGCCGCATGGGTTGCTGTCGCCTTGTTGGTCGGGGTGGTGGGCTACGTGGCGTTCATGCGCAGGCCGCGTCGACAGGCCGTGCAGAGCCTGCGGCATGTGGGCGCGCTGGCACGCGTCCCGCACCCTTCCTAACTGCTCAGTCGGGTCAGTCGACTCAGTCGGGTCAGTGGTCGCGGCCGGCCACGTAGACGGCCAATGCCTCCAACTCCGTACGGGCCTCGTCGGTGATCGGCGTGCGGGCCAAGGCGAGCAGCGACTGGTCGAGCAGTTCGCCGATGCGGGCCTCCACCTTGTCCTTGGCGCCGGTGGCCACGAGCACCTCTTGCAGTTGCGTGATCTCGTCCTCGGCCAGATCGGGCGAGCCGAAGCGGCGGGCCAGCAGTTCGGCCGCAGCGCCGTCGGCCTCGGCCGCGGCCAGCGCGTACAGCGCGGTGGGCTTGCCCTCCCGCAGGTCCTCGCCCACCGGCTTGCCGGTCACGGCCGTGTCCCCGAAGACGCCGAGGAGGTCGTCGCGCAGTTGGAAGGCCTCGCCCAACGGCGCGCCGAACGCGGTCAGCGGGTCCTGCAATTCGTTCAGTCTTCCGGCCAACGCGGCACCCAGGTGCAGAGGCCGTTCGGTCGTGTAGCGACCGGACTTGTAGATGCAGATGCGCCGGGCCGCGTCCACTGACGCGTCGCGCCGGACCGTGCCCAACAGGTCGAGGTATTGGCCGATGTTGACCTCGAGCCGAAGCTCGGTGAACACGTCCAGCGCGTCACCAGGCGCGTCCCGCAGGAACAGGTCGGCGTAGACGAAGGCCAGGTCGCCGACGAGGATCCCGACCCCTTCGCCAAAGCGCCTTGCCTCGCCGTGCCACTGGCCCGCAGCGTGCAGGTCTTGGAACAGCACATGGGTTGCGTCCAGGCCTCGGCGGGTGATGGAGCCGTCCATGATGTCGTCGTGGATGAGGGCGAAGGTGTGGAGCAGTTCGAGGGCCGCGCCCGCGTCGACCACCCTTGCCGCGTCGGGGTCGCCGCCCGCGCCCACGAAGGCCCAGTGGCAGAAGGCGGGCCGCAGCCGCTTGCCGCCTGCGAGGACAAGGCGCCGCAGCGCATCGAGGGGGGCGGCCAGGTCCGGGTCGACGGTGCGCCAACGCCCCAACTCGGCGACCAGCACCTCGTCGATGCGCTGTTGCACCCGGCTCGCGATCAGGGTGAGTCGGGCGGGCGCCTCGGTCATCGCCACGCGGTCGAGCCTAGGGGCCGCGCCGGTAGGGTGCCCGGCCATGGCCTACACACCTTTCGACCTGACCGGGCGGGTGGCCTTGGTGACGGGCGGCAACGGCGGCATCGGGCTGGGCATGGCGTCGGCGTTGGCCGCGGCGGGCGCCGACGTGGCCGTGTGGGGCACCAATGAAGACAAGAACGATGCCGCTGTCGCCGCGCTGGCGGAGCACGGCACGCGGGTCGCCGCTTTCGTCTGCGATGTGGGTGACGAGGCCGCCGTCGAGTCCGCCTTCGCGGCGACGGTCGAGGCCTTCGGCCGGGTCGACACGTGCGTGGCCAACGCGGGCGTGGGCGGCGGCGGCGCGTCGTTCGTGGACCTGTCGATGGACGAGTGGCGCCGGGTCATGCGGGTCAACATGGAGGGCGCGTTCCTCACCCTTCGGGCCGCGGCCAGGCACATGGTGGAGCGGGGCCAAGGCGGGTCGCTGATCGGCGTGGCCAGCCTGGCCGCCATCGAGGGGGCGGCCCGCAACGAGCACTACGCGGCGACCAAGGGCGGCCTGACGTCGATGATGCGGGGGTTGGCGGTGGAGTTGGCCCGGCACCGCATCAGGGCCAACTCGGTGCTGCCGGGCTGGATCGAGACGGCCATGACCGAGGGCGCGTTCGGCAACGAGCGCTTCACCGAGAAGGTGCTGCCGCGCGTGCCGCTGCGGCGGTGGGGGACGCCCGCCGACTTCGGCGGCGTGGCCGTGTACCTGGCCAGCGATGCGTCCGGCTATCACACGGGCGACAGCTTCGTCATCGACGGCGGCTACGCCGTCTTCTAAGCCGGACTGGAGGACATGCCCTGTGGTTTCCGCAGGCCATGTCCTCCAGACGCGCGGGGGCGGGCGGCGGGGGCGGGGGGTGGCAGGGGGCGGGCGGCCCGCGGGCGGGTCAGACCTTGGCGTCGAGGTCGTGCAGGCGACGGGCCATGCCCGTGAGGAGGCGCACACTGATGGTCGGCACCTCGGACAGCAGGCCCTTGAACGAGCGTTGCGACAGCACCAGCACCTTGACCGGCGTGGTGGCGGTCACCGTGGCATTGCGGGGCGCCTTGTCCAGCAGGGCCAGCTCGCCGAACCACTCGCCCGCGCCGAGCACGGCCAGCTCCTTGCCCTTGCGGGTCACGCGTGCGCTGCCGGACAACAGGATGAAGAACTCCTGACCAGGGTCGCCCTCGCGCACCAGGGTCGTGCCCGGCTCGAAGGCCACCTCGTCGGTGTGCCTGCCGATCTCGCCCAGCTCCTTCTTGGTGCAGGCGCTGAACATCGGGACTTCGGCGAGGTGGGCCAGGTACTGGTCGCGTCGAGGCATGGCTCTCTCCTTCGGGAGAACGGGACGATATCCCTGCGAACCGCTCCGGCACGAAGCCCGAGCCGACTTTTCCACAGCAGCAGGTGCTGTGGAAAAGTTAACGGCCGCGGGCGGCCCTGGTGTTGAAGGCCGTGATCAGCCGACCCAGTCCGAATCCGCAGGCCAGCACCACGGCCCCGCCCACGGCGTCGAGGATGTAGTGGTTGGCCGTGACCACGATGGCGAACAGGGTGAGGAACGGATAGGCCAGGGCCAGGGCCTTGGCCCATGGACGTTTCAGCATCGGCAGCAGCACCAGCGCCGACCATGACGACCAGGCGAAGTGCAGGCTGGGCATGGCCGCGTACTGGTTCGAGATCTTCTGCATGGCTCCCGAGTCGAACGACCACAGGCCGCCGAAGCGCTGCAGCGTGTCCACGAAGCCGTACTCGTGGAGCAGCCGAGGGGGCATGAGGGGGAAGGCCGCGAACCCGATCAAGGCCAGCGCGGTGGTGCAGGCCAGCGTGTTGCGCCAAAGCGGATACCGGTCCTTCATGCGCCGGAACAGCACGATCAACGCGACGGCCGTCACCACGAAATGGGCGGTCCCGTAGAACACGTCCCAGAACTGGATGAACCACCGATAGGGCAGGAACAGGTCTTGGATGCGGTGCTCTTGGAAGGCGCCGACCAGCCGTTCGAGACGGATCACTCGATGCGCGTTGGTGCGGGCGTGGGTAGCGGACACGGTGGCCGATCCCTGCGTGTTCCGCACCGCCGTGTAGATGGCGTAGAAGGCCAGGATGTAAAGCAGCTCGCGCCACCATCGGAGGCGGGGCCGAGCCCCGACGGCATCGACCCCATCGGCGCCGACGCCGCTGTCCCCGCCGACCCCGCCGACGGTCTCGGTCGCTCCCGCTCCTGCGCTCACGCCATGGTCCGCTGTCGGACCCGGCCCCCGCCGGTGGCGAATGCGGGCGCGCCGGCCAGGCTGGCCACCAGGTTCACGCCGTAGACGAGCACGCCAAGGGCGATGGCCTCGTGCGTGGCCACGCCGAGAGGGTGAAGGAACAGCACGAATGCACCTTCGCGCACGCCGAGCCCGCCGATGGTGACGGGCAGCACTTGCACGATGGCCACCGCAGGCATGAAGGCGAGCATGGCCGTCCAGCCCACGTCCATGCCCAACGCGGCCGCGGCCAAGAACGCGGCCAGCACGACGGCGAGCTGGTACACGAAGCCCGCCACCAACACCTCGACCGCGGCGGCCGGGTGCTCGCGGAACCTGACCAGTCCCAAGTGGACGGCGGCCACGAACCGGCGCCAGCCCTCGGAATGCCCGAGCCGTCCGCCCACGCGCGGGCTGGCCGCGCTGATCAGGACCACGCCAAGCAGTACGAGCGTGCCGACCGATATGGCCTCGGCCACATGACTGGCCGCGCCCAGCCCCCGCAGGCTCGGGTTGACCGTCAGCCCGACCAAGGTGATGACGGGCAGCACGATCCACCCGGACAGACGCTCCAACACCACCGACGCGAACGTCGTCGGCCGTTTGCCGTTGGCCGCGGACAGGCGGGTCACCCGCAGCACGTCCCCGCCGATGGTGGACGGCAGGAAGTTGCTGACGAAGAGGCCCGCGAACGTGTGCACCACAAGGGCGACCAGGCCCGCGGGGGCCTCGAGCGCGGTCAGCACACGCTGCCAGCGCACGGCCGAAAGCACGACGCCGACCAGGGTCACGGCGATGGCCGCGGCCAGGTCCACGACGGCATGCGAGTCCCACTGCGTGAACAGGCTGCGCAGGTGCACCCGCCGGAGCAGCACGATCAGCATCAACGCCGACACGACGGCCCGCAGCAGGGGAGCGGCCGAGCGCAGGCGCGCGCCGAAGCCGCCCTCGCTCGTCCCGGTGGTCACCCTCCTAGGGTAAAGCAGCGGTGGCCCCTGAACGGCCGGATCGGCGCCTGCTGCTGGTGCATGGGTTCGGCGGATCGCGTCTCGACTTCGCCGACTGGCTTCCTCGATTCGATGCCGCGGGCTGGCAGGCCCACGCCGTAGAACTGCCTGGCCACGGCTCGGCCCTGGCCGACCCCACGGGCTATTCACTGTCCGCCTTCGCCGACTTCGTCCTGGCCGAGGCCGACCGTCTGGGCTGGCCCCGCTTCATGCTGCTCGGCCACTCGATGGGCGGCATGATCGCCCAACTCGTCGCCCTCGGCCGCGGTGCCGATCGGCTCGACGGGCTCATCCTCATGGGCACCAGCCACGGCCCCATCCCGGTCGAGCGCGACGTGATCGAGCTGGGCCAGTCCATCGTCCGCTCGGGCGGCCTGGCCGCGTTGGTGGAGGCCCAGCGGGGCAGGCCGGGCTCGTCCTCCCACGAGCGCCTGCTGCGGGACCGGCCCGGTTACCGGGAGTTCATGGAGTCCAAGGCCCTGGCCATGGACCCGGCCATGTGGCTGGCCTTGGTCGAGGAGATGGCCGGCCAGGCCGACCGGTTGGACGGGCTGCGTTCGCTTGCACTAGCCACGCTGGTTGTGGTGGGCGAGCAGGACGACTTCCGACCGGCCTGTGAACGGCTGGCCCAGGCCATCCCCGGCGCCCGCCTGGCCGTCATCGCCGACGCGGGCCACTCGCCGCAGTTCGAGGCGCCCGAGGCCTGGTGGCATGAGATCAGTTCGTTCTTGGAGGAGGTCGGTTGATGGGCAGCACCATGGACGGCAACGGCGGCGACCTGGCTTTGGCCGCGCTGGCCGCGTACGGCGTGCGCGAGCTGTTCACCTTGAACGGCGCCCACATCTGGCCTCTGTACGACGCTGCTCGACGGGCCGACGTCCGCCTGATCGACACCCGCCACGAACAGACCGCGGCCTTCGCGGCCGAAGGCCTGGCCAAGCTTCTTCGCCGACCGGCCGTGGCTGCGTTGACCGCAGGGCCTGGGGTCACCAACGGCATCTCGCCGGTGGCCTCGGCCCAGTCCACCGGCGCACCTCTGATCGTGTTGGGCGGGCGGGCGCCCGCCGGGCGGTGGGGCCACGGGTCGTTGCAGGAGTTCGACCACGTCCCGCTGCTCACGCCCATCACCAAGTTCGCGGCGACTGCGCCCACCACCGATGCCATCGCCTCCGTTGTGGGCCAAGCCGCGGCGGCCGCGTCCACTCCCCATCGGGGACCCGCCTTCGTGGACATCGGCATCGACGTGATCTTCGGCCAGGCCGCGGGCGTGGAGGTCCCGGCCGCGGTAGACGGCCGCGGCGTGGAGCCCGACGCGGATCAGGCCATGAAGGCGGCTGCCCTGTTGGCTGCGGCCGATCGGCCCGTCCTCGTGGCCGGCACCGACGTGTGGTGGAACGGGGCCGAGGACGCGCTGCGAGCGGTGGTCGAGGGCCTGCGCGTGCCGACGTTCTTGAACGGGCTGGGCCGAGGATGTCTGCCCGCTGACCACCAGCTCGCCTTCTCGCGCACCCGCAGCTTCTTGAAGCAGGCCGACGTCATCGTCGTGGTGGGCACGCCGATGGACTTCCGCCTGTCCTTCGGGCGGTTCGGCGACGCCCAGGTCGTGCACATCGCCGACGACCCGTCCGTTCTGGCGTCGCATGTGGACCTGGCCGCGGGCGTCCCCGGCGACTTGAGAACGATTCTCAATCTCGTTTCCGACTTCTCCGGGTCTCGGGCCGACCACGAGCCGTGGATCGCCAAACTGCGTGACGAGGAGGACGCGCGCCGGGCGTCGGAGGCCGACGATCTCGCCGTCGACACTGACCCAATCCACCCCGCTCGGATCTATGGCGAGTTGCGGCCCCGCCTCGACCGCGACGCGGTGGTGGTCAACGACGGCGGCGACTTCGTGTCCTTCAGCGGCAAGTACGTCGAGTCGTTCCAGCCCGGATGCTGGCTCGACCCTGGCCCGCTCGGCTGCCTGGGCACGGGGCTGGGCTACTCCATCGCGGCGCGGGTGGCCCACCCTGACCGGCAGGTGGTGGCCTTGTTGGGCGATGGCGCGGCCGGATTCTCGCTGATGGACGTGGACACCTTGGTGCGCCACCAACTTCCGGTCGTGATGGTCGTGGGCAACAACGGCATCTGGGGGCTGGAGAAGATCCCGATGCAGATGATCTACGACGGATGGGACGCGGCCTGCGACCTCCAGCCGGGGTGTCGCTACGACGACGTGGTCAAGGCGCTGGGCGGGGCAGGCGAGACGGTCACCTCGCCGGGCGAGATCGGCCCCGCCTTGGACCGGGCATTCGCCGCGGGCGTGCCCTATCTGGTGAACGTGCTGACCGACCCGAAGGTCGCCTACCCCCGAAGCTCCTCGCTCGTCTGAGTCGTCGAGAGGAACCGGCTGCGCTCCACGACGACGCGGGTCAACTTGGCCGCGCCGATCAGGCCGTGGTCGTCGTTGGCCGTGGCCGTGAAGGTGAGTCGGCGGCCCTCGACCTTCTCCAAGGTGGCCTCCGCGACCACGTTCCCGCCCACCGCGGTCGGCGCCAGGTGGTCGAGCTGCACCCGCATCCCGACCGTCGTCTCGCCTTGGCCCAGACCGCCTGCGACGGCCATGCAGCACGCTTCTTCGCACAAGGCGACGAGTCGCGGTGTGGCCAGGACGGGCACGTCGCCCGAGCCCATGGCGATGGCGGTGTCGGCCTCGGTGACGGTCAACTCGACGCGGGCCGAGCGACCGGGCTGAAGAGGCACGGCGTTACGATACGGCGTGCCGTCCCTACGCAGCTATCTGGAGATCCGCGCCGCCGCGCTGGTCAACTTCTCGCCCGACGGATCGTGGGTGCTGGTGTCGTCGAACCTGTCAGGCACGCCTCAGCTCTACCGGGTGGCGCGGGACGGAGGCGACCTGGTCCAGCTCACCGACTTCGACGAAGCCGTGGGCGGGGCCTACCTGCCTGCGAGCAACGAGATCGTCCTGACCAGGGACGAGGGCGGCAACGAGCGCCATCAGTTGTGGCTCATGTCCGACCAGCCCGGCTCCGAGCCTCGGCCGCTGGTCAACGACCCCGAGCACATTCATCGACTCGGTGGGGCGCGCCGGGACGGGTCGCTGCTTTCGTATGCGTCGAACGCGGGGAACGGCGTGGACTTCGACGTCTACGTGATCGGCCTGTCGGACGGCCGCGATGGAAGCGTGCATGCGACCGACGCGCCCCGGCGCGTGTTCGACATGGGCGGCTGGTGCGCGGCGGGCGGGTTCTCGCCAGACGGGCGATGGCTGGCCGTGCAACGGTTGACCGAGCGCAACGGCGACTCCGACCTGTACGTCGTGGACGTGGAGTCGGGCGAGGTCGTGCACGTCTCGCCTCACGACGACGATGCGTCCTTCAGCGGACCGTCGTGGCTGGCCGACTCGTCTGCCTTCTACTTCACCACCGACCAAGGCCGCGACCGCATGGCCGTGGCCCGCTTCGACATGTCGACGCGTCGGTGGGAGTACGTGCTCGAACGGGACTGGGACTGCTCGGTCACCATGAACTGGCCGGGGACGCGCCTGCTCTTGAGCACCAACGAGGAGGGCTACACGAGGGCCTGGCTGCTCGACCCCGCCACCCTGTCCGAGGTGGGCGAGGTGGTGTTGCCGGGTCAGGGCATCGGCTCGTTCGGGTTCTCCCGGGACGGGCGGTATCTGGGCTACTCGTTCGCATCCGCGGTGGAGCAGGGCGACGTCTGGCTGTACGACTGCGAGGGCGGTCAGACCACTCGCCTCACGACCTCGCCCACCGCGGTGTCGCGGGGCGACTTGGTGGAGCCGACGTTGCACCGGTTCGAGTCGTTCGACGGCGAGCAGGTGCCGGTGTTCATGTACCGGCCCGCTGGTGTCGGCGATGGTGACGGCGGCGGCGGCGGGTCGGCCGCTCCGGCCCCGGTCGTCGTCTACATCCATGGCGGGCCCGAGTCGCAGTTCGTGCCTTCATTCAACCCGCTCATCCAGTTCTTCGTGTCGCGGGGCTTCAGCGTCGCCGCGCCCAACGTGCGGGGCTCGACCGGGTACGGCAAGCGCTACCACCATCTCGACGACGTCGACAAGCGGCTCGACTCGGTGCAGGACCTGGTCGCCCTGCACGACTGGCTGACCGGCCAGCCCGGCGTCGACGCGGCGCGGGTGGCGCTGATGGGCGGTTCGTACGGCGGCTACATGGTGTTGGCCGGACTGGCCTTTCACCCCGAGCGATGGGCCGCAGGGGTGGACATCGTCGGCATCTCCAGCCTGGTCACGTTCTTGGAGAACACGTCGGTGTGGCGACGGGCGTTTCGCGAGCGCGAGTACGGATCGTTGGAGCGCGACAGGGAGTTCCTCGAGTCGGCGTCGCCCATCAACTTCGTGGACGACATGCGGGCGCCGCTGTTCATCATCCATGGGGCCAATGATCCGCGCGTGCCCGTCTCCGAGGCCGAGCAGATCCACAAGGTGTTGGCCGACAAGGGCGTGCGCTGCGAGCTGTTGGTGTACGAGGACGAGGGCCACGGCCTGGTCAAACTGCGCAACCGGCTCGATGCCTATCCCAAGGTGGCCGACTTCCTGGACGAGGTACTGGGTGCGGGTTGACATGCACCTGCACACCATGTGGTCGGGCGACGCCACGACCACGCCCGACGAGTTGGCCGAGGCGGTTGTCGCGGCCGGGCTCGACGTGGTGTGCATCACCGACCACTCGACCACGAACGGCGCTCTCGAACTACAGCACTCGGGCGCGTTGGGCGACGGCGTGCAGGTCGTGGTCGGGCAGGAGTCGCGCACGTGGGCAGGGGAGCTGATCGGGCTGTTCCTCTCGGCCCGCATCCCGCCGGGGCTGAGGCCCGGGGAGTTCGTGGCCGCGGTCCGGGAGCAGGGCGGGCTGGTGTACGTGCCCCATCCGTTCGACCCCATGCGCCACTGCCTACACGAGGACGTGCTGATCGAGTTGGCCGCCGCGGGCGGGGTGGACGTGATCGAGGGGCTGAACGCCAAGACCTCGCTGCCGGCGTTGAACGACAAGGCCGTGCAGTTCGCGGCCGAGCACGGTCTGGCCGTCGGGGCGGGGTCCGATGCCCACGTGCCCGCGGCGGTCGGTGCCGCCTACGTCGACGTGCCCGAGTTCGACGCCGGGTCGGCGTCGTCGTTCCTGGCCGCGCTGGCTTCGGGGCGGCTGGTGGGCGGCCACTACGATCCCCCGCGGGAATGGCGGCCGCGCATCGTGCCGTCGACCAAGTCGACCTGATCCGGCCAACGCCTTCATCCCGATGTCGCCCGATCCCACTGATCCCACTGATCCTCCTGATCCCACCTGATGCCGATCCTCCACGCCATCGTCCTTGGCATCACCCAAGGACTGTCCGAGTTCCTGCCCGTCTCGTCCAGCGGCCACTTGATCCTGGTGCCGTGGCTGTTCAAGTGGACGGAGCTGACCCGGCACCCGGACTTGAACAAGACCTTCGACGTGGCCTTGCACATCGGCACCTTCGTGGGCGCCATCGCCTACTTCCGTCTGGAGCTGTTGCGGCTGCTCGCCGCCGCGCTGCGGACGGTGCGCCGACGGCGGATCGAGACGCCCGACGAGCGGCTGGCCTGGCTGCTGCTGCTGTCGGCCGTGCCCGGCGCCCTGACCGGGGCCGCGCTGGAGAGCGTGATCGAGGAGCACTTGGGCAAGCCCTGGCTGATCGGCATCATGCTGATCGTGTTCGGCCTGGTCCTGGGCGCGTCCGACCGACTGGCTGAGCGGCGCGAGATGGGCGAGTTCGGGCTGCGCGATGCCGTGCTCATGGGCGTGGCCCAGGCCGCGGCCTTGCAGCCCGGCGTGTCCCGATCGGGTGTGACCATCTCGGCCGGACGGGCCTTGGGCTACACGCGCGACGCGGCGGCGCGCATCTCGTTCTTGATGAGCCTGCCCATCATCGGCGGGGCCGGGCTCTACAAGGCGCTCGACGTGGCGGGCGGGTCGGGCATCCCGGCGGGCTTCGGCCCTGCATTCGCCTGGGGCTTCGTGGCGTCCGCCGTAACCGGGTTCGCGGCCGTCTGGCTGCTGCTGCGCTACGTGCGGACGCACTCGTTTGCCCCGTTCGTGGCCTATCGAGTGGCCGTAGGCGTCGTCGTCCTCGTCATCGCCGCCCTCCGCTGACCCCTTCCAACTTTTCCACAGCAACAGGTGCTGTGGAAAAGCGCGAGAGATGGCGGCGGAGGGCGCTCAAGACGGTGTCGCGGGGCGTGCGGGCGCTGGCCGACACGACCTGCCACCCCGCGGCCTGGAGAGTGGCCACCTTCTCGTGGTCCCGGTCGAAGGCGGCGCGAGTCCGATGCGGGGCGAACCCGTTGACCTCCAGCGCGACCCGGGCGTCCGGCCAGGCGAAATCGAGGACGAACAGCCGGCTGCCGACGGCGACCTGATGCTGGGTGACCGCGGGCGGCAGTCCGGCCTGGCGCAGGATCTTGTGCCACATGGCCTCGAGCGGCGTGGTGCCCTCGGCCTCGCCCACCAGGCCCAGCATGGCGATGGCGCCGTTGACGTCATTGGCCGCGGCGTGCTCGGCCGCTCGGCGGACATCGGCGTATTCACACAGTCGGCGCATGATCGACTCGTGGACCAGTCGCTCGACCCAGTCGGGCATGAGCACCGACGTCAGGTCGATGAGGGTGCGCGGCACTGACGTGACGGGGATCCCCTCGCATTGAGAAACCTCGTCGGGACCGAGCGGGCCTTCGCAGGACACGGCGCCGTGCAGGCGCGGCCGAATTCCCTCGGCGGCCGTCAACTCCACCAGGTGCGGCGGCCGGGCCAGCAGGCCGTGCAGCCAGGCCGCGCTGCGATGCGAGACGACAGCCCGGGGCGCGGCCAGCGCCGCGGCGCGGATCGGGCGGGCCTTGTCTACGGGGGCACCGGCCACGGCCAACACCCCCTTCCTGACCGGGAGCAACTGGCGCTCGTGCACAAGCCGGTTGACGGCGCTGGGCGACGCCCCGGCCAGCCGAAGCTGGGCTGAGGTCACCAGGCCCGCCTGCGCCTCGGCGATGGCGGTGATCGACCGCCAGTGGTCCGCCCTCACCACCCACCCCCGATCTTTTCCACAGCAGCAGGTGCTGTGGAAAAGTTTGAGGGGGTCGGGGTAGCGAGGGTGAGGGCGAGGGTGATGGTGGCCCGGGCCAGCGCGAAGGCCACGCGGGGCGCGTCGTCGGCGGGGACGGCGATGGTGACCGCGCCGGACGCAACCTCGAGGACGGGCGCGGCGGCGGCGACTACCACGGTCGGATCGGACGTGTCGTCTGCGGGCACCGACGGCGAGGACGACGAGGACGACGACGTGTCGAAGGTGGCCAGCACGTCGACCGCGTCGCCCACGGCCACGTGCAGGCCGGCATCGTCGACCGGGACGGCGACGGCGCGCATCCCCGGCGGCACCAGCGCGGCGACGCCCCGCAACCCATCGGGCGCGAGCCGGCCCTGGAGCACGACCTCTCCCGGCCACAACGCGACGGCCGCGGCCCGGCCCACGACCGCGTCGACGCCGGCTGCGGCCTGCGCGGGCACCAGTCGGGCAGGCATGGCCACCACGCGCACATCCCGCCGGGCCAGCACCACGCCGGGCTCGACGGGCCTGGCCATCACCACCGTCGGGCGCAGCCGGCCCCACCTGGCCACCTCGGCGTCGGCCCGGGCCGAGACCTGCAACACGGACACGGCCGTCACCGCGGCCAACCCCAACGTGATCAGCCAGAACCCCACAGGGTGCCGGCGCAGTCGAAGACGAAATCGATATCGATATCGATAGAGCGGCACGGGCGCGCTCCTCCCAACTCGAAAACTGCGAAGCAACGAGAGGGGGAAGCGGCGGTCGAACCCTACGCGCCGAGCGGCCCCGAGGAAAGGGCTTCGGCGCATGAGCACCCGGCCCGTTCGGGCACGGCCGGGATGGCCGCGAACAACAGCTCGCGCGTGCGGGCCACGCTCTTGCGCAAGACCTCGAAGACGACGTCGATGGTGACTGGCTCGATCCCGTCCACGCCTTCGAGCCCGGTGTCGTAGTCGGTGATGAGGGCCAGTCCCGCGTAACACAGGCCCAACTCACGAGCCAGGTACGCCTCCGGGTATTGCGTCATGTTGACCACCTCCCAGCCCGCCGCCCGGAACCAGGCCGACTCCGCTCGGGTGGAGAACCGCGGCCCCTGCACCACCACGACCGTGCCTCGGTCGTGGGCCACCACGTCCACGGTCGACGCGGCCGTGCGCAACACGCTCCGAAGCTCGGGGCAGTAGGGGTCAGCGAACGAGACATGGCCAACCACACCGCCGTCGGAGTATGTGTCCGGCCTGCCCCACGTGCGGTCAACCAACTGGTCGAGGACGACGAACTCGCCGGGGTGCACTTCAGGTTGCAGCGAGCCCGCCGCGCACGGCCCGAACACCCGCTGCACGCCCACCTCGCGCAGGGCCCACACGTTGGCCCGGTAGTTGACCCTGTGGGGCGGGAACTCGTGGTCCTTGCCGTGCCGGGGGAGGAAGGCCACCGAGCGGCCGCCCACCTGGCCGACAGCAACCGGCGCGGACGGCGGGCCATACGGCGTGTGCACGTTGAGCTCGACCACGTCTTCGAGGAAGTCGTAGAAGCCGGACCCGCCGAAGACGCCGATGTCGGCCGTGGGCCGGCTCACCCTCGATGCGTCAGGCCGTGGCCGACTTCGACGTCGACGTGGACCCGCTGTCCTTCTTGGCCGACCCGCCATCGGACTTTGACCCGGAGCCGCCGTCCTTTTTGGCGGGCGTGCCCTCAGACCCCGACGAGCTCGACGACGACTCCTTGGGCGCGGGGCGACTGTCCGTCTTGTAGAAGCCGCTGCCCTTGAAGGCGATGCCGATCGACCCGAACACCTTGCGCAGCTCGCCGCCGCAGTTCGGGCACGTGGTGAGGGGATCGTCCTTGAACGACTGGACGATCTCCAGATGCTCGCCGCAGCTCTTGCATGCGTATTCGTACGTGGGCATGGGACCGAGAGCCTCCGATTAGCACTCACCCTGGTTGAGTGCCAAGTGTACCGCTGACGCCGTCGTCTTTACCATGGCCCCGATGGCCGTGGCGTTGACGATCGCCGCCTACCTCCTCGGGACCTTCCCGACGGCCGTGCTTGTGGCGCGGGCCAAGGGCCACGACGTGACGCAGGAGGGGTCGGGCAATCCGGGCGCGACCAACGTCTACCGGGTGGCGGGCAGGCGGGCGGCCATGTTCGTGTTCGCAGGCGACTTGTTCAAAGGCGTGATCGCTGCTGGGGTCGGACTGGCCGTGGCCGACCGGACCACTGCGCTGGCCATGGGGGCGGCGGCAGTCGTGGGCCACTGCCTGCCCGTGACCCGGCGGTTCAAGGGCGGCAAGGGGGTGGCCACCGCGGCCGGGTTCGCCGTGGTCATCGAGCCGGTCATCGGCCTGGTCGCAGGCGTCTGCTGGCTGATCGTGTTGAAGGCGACGAAGCGGGCCAGCCTGGCCTCGCTGGCCATTGTGGTCGCCCTTCCCCTCGCCGTGCTGGCCCGCCGCGGCCCCCACATCGAAGCGCTCGTCGTGTCCTTGGTCGCCGTGTTCATCGTGTCGAGACACGCCCGCAACATCGCTCGACTTGTTCGTGGAGAAGAGGCCTCGCTGCGCGGGGTAGAGAGGAGCGGATGAAATTGATCCGCAAGGCCGTCATTCCCGCCGCCGGGCTGGGGACTCGTTTCCTGCCCGCCACCAAGGCGCAGCCCAAAGAGATGCTGCCCGTGGTGGACAAGCCCGCCATCCAATGGGTCGTGGAGGAGGCCGTGCGCTCCGGGATCCGGGACATCCTCATCATCACCGGCCGGGGCAAGCGCTCCATCGAGGACCACTTCGACCGCACCTTCGAGCTCGAGTACTACCTCGAACAGGGCGGCAAGGACGACCAGCTGAAGGAGATCCAGGCCCTGGCCGAAATGGCCGACATCCACTACGTCCGCCAGGGCGAGCCCCGCGGCCTGGGGCACGCCGTCGGGGTCGCCCGCCAGCACGTGGGCGGCGAGTCCTTCGTGGTCATGCTGGGCGACGACATCATGAGCGAGGACTCCACCGTTCTCCACGACATGCTCCAGGCCCATCAGCGCTTCGGCCGGTCGGTGGTGGCTTTGAAGGAGGTGTCGCCTGCCGAGATCTCGTCCTACGGGTGCGCCCGCGCCGACGTGGTCGACGGGCCCATCGTGCGCGTGGAGGAGATCGTGGAGAAGCCGTCGCCGGAAGAGGCGCCATCCAACCTGGCCGTCATGGGCCGGTACGTCTTCACGCCGGAGATCTTCGACGTGCTGGACCGGGTCGAGCCGGGCAAGGGCGGCGAGATCCAGTTGACCGACGCCATCGGGCTGCTTCTCGAGGAGCAGGAGGTCTACGGCTACTGCTTCCAAGAGGGGCGCTACGACATCGGCAACAAGCTCGACTACCTGCGGGCCACCGTGGAGTTGGCGTTGCAGCGGGACGACCTCGGGCCCCCGTTCGCGGCCTTCTTGCGTGACCTCGTGGAGCGCCGCGTCGGGGAGTGATCTCACTCGACGAGGCCCGGGGGACCGTGCTGGCGGGCTGTGCGCGCCTGCCTGCAACCCGCGTCCCAATTGACGACGCCCTCGGCCTGGTGACCAGCGAGGCCATCGTCTCGCCCGAGCCCGTGCCGCCGTTCGCCAACACCGCCATGGACGGGTTCGCGGTGCGAGCGGAGGACACGTCTGGCGCACCAGTGCCGTTGACCGTCGTGGGCACCATCGCCGCGGGCGCGGCGCCCGACATACCGGTCGGGCCGGGCGAGGCCGTGCGCATCATGACCGGCGCGCCCATCCCGCCCGGTGCTGACGCCGTCGTGATGGTCGAGCGCACCCAGATGGCCGAGGACGGCGGCACCGTCATGGTGCTGGCCGCGGCGTCGAAAGGCGACCACGTGCGCGCCGCAGGTGAGGACGTCGCCGCGGGGGACGAGGTCTTCCCGCCCGGGACGGATCTGGAGGCGGGCCACCTGGGGGTGCTGGCCAGCATCGGGCTGGTCGAGGTTCCGGTGTACCGGCGGCCATGTGTCGGCGTGCTGTCCACCGGCGACGAACTGGTGGACGACGACCGGCCCTTGCGGCCAGGCCAGATTCGAGACGCCAACCGCCACACGCTGCTGGCCCTCGTCCGCTCGGCGGGGTGCACGCCCGTGGACCTCGGCGTGGTGCCCGACGATCTCGGAGTGATCACTCGAACGTTGGAGCAGGCACTCTCAGAGTGCGACGCGCTCATCACGAGCGGCGGTGTCAGCGTGGGCGACTTCGACTACGTGAAGGTGGCCCTCGACCAGTTGAGCGGCGGGGGCATGCGCTGGATGCAGGTGGCCATCAAACCGGCCAAGCCGCTGGCCTTCGGCGCCGTAGGGGGCGTGCCTGTGTTCGGCCTCCCTGGCAACCCGGTCTCGTCCATGGTGAGCTTCGAACTGTTCGCCCGGCCCGGCCTGCGCACGCTGCTCGGCACCTCGAGAGTGATCACTCCAACCGTGCGAGCGATCGCTCGAGAGCACTTGCACAGACACTCTGATGGCAAGACCCATTTCGTGCGGGTGCGGGCCGACTGGGGCGACGACGGCAGGCTGCACGTGCGGTCGTCGGGTGGGCAGGCCTCGAACCTGTTGCGGTCGATGGCGCTGGCCAACGCGCTGGCCGTCCTGCCCGACGGCGACGGCGTGGGTGCGGGTGGAGACGTCGAAGTCCTGCTTCTCCCGTAGGCTGGGACGGTGACCACGCCGCTCGTCGACCCGCACGGCCGGGTCGTTCGGGACCTGCGCATCTCGGTCACGGACCGCTGCAACTTCCGGTGCACGTATTGCATGCCGGAAGAGGGGATGACGTGGCTGCCCCGCAGCGAGGTGCTCACCTTCGAGGAGATCGAGCGGGTTGCTCGCATCTGCGTCGAGCGGTACGGCTTCGGCAGCATCCGGCTCACCGGCGGCGAGCCGACCGTGCGGGCCCACCTGCCGCTGCTGGTGGAGAAGCTGGCCGGGCTGGGGGTCGACCTGGCGATGACGACCAACGGGGCCACGCTGCGACTCTTGGCGGCCGACCTGCGCAGGGCGGGCCTCAACCGGGTGAACATCTCGCTCGACTCGTTGCGGGCCGAGCGGTTCGAGGCCCTCACCCGGCGCAACGCGCTGGCCGACGTGCTCGACGGCATCGACGCCGCGGTGGAGGCGGGTTTCTCGCCGGTCAAGGTCAACTGTGTCCTCATTCGGGGCGTCAATGACGACGAGGCCATCGCCTTCGCCGAGTTCGGACGTCGCCGGGGCGTGGTGATCCGCTTCATCGAGTTCATGCCCTTGGACGCGGACGGGGCCTGGTCGGCGGCGAGCGTGGTGCCGGCGGCCGAGGTGGTGTCGACCATCGACGCCGTCTACCCGCTGGAGCCAGTGGCGTCGGGCTCGGCGCCCGCTGAACGGTGGCGCTACCGGGACGGCGGAGGCGAGATCGGCGTCATCAGCAGCGTCACGAACTCCTTCTGCGGTACGTGCGACCGGGTGCGGCTCACGGCCGAGGGCCAGTTCCGCAACTGCCTGTTCGCCGTGCGCGAGACCGACCTGCGAGCCGTGCTGCGGGGTGGCGGGTCGGACGACGACGTGGCCGCCGCAGTCGAGGCCGAGGTCGGGCGCAAGTGGGCCGGGCACAGCATCGGCCAGGTGACGTTCGTGCGCCCGGACCGCAGCATGAGCCAGATCGGCGGCTGACGCGGCGTCGGTCCTACACTCGGTCGCATGGCCGACCGGGGCTTCACGCATCTCGATCCTCTGGGCAGGGCCCGGATGGTCGACGTCACACCCAAAGAGCCAACGCACCGACGGGCCATCGCCCGGTGCAAGGTGTTCATGCAGCCCGAGACGACGGCGATGGTGGCCAACAACGCGGTGACCAAGGGCGACGTGCTGGCCGTGGCCCGGGTGGCGGGCATCCAGGCGGCCAAGCGCACGGTGGACCTCATCCCGTTGTGCCATCAGTTGACCATCGGGTCCGTGTACGTGAACTTCCATCTGGACGACGACTTCATCGAGGTCGAGTCCCAGGTGGAGACGGTGGACAGGACGGGCGTGGAGATGGAGGCCATGACGGCGTGCGCCATCGCCGCCCTCACGATCTACGACATGTGCAAGTCGATGGATCGAGGGATGAGCATCGGCGAACTGGCCTTGTGGGAGAAGGTCGGCGGCCGTTCCGGCGTGTGGCGCAGGCCGGTGGCCGACGGCTCGTCGTCCGAGTTCTGACGGGTCTCTGACGAGGTAGGGGCTGGTCAGGGAGTTGGCGGGCGGCGCTCACTGCAGCTAGCTTTTCCCGGTTCGACTGGTTCGAGAAAATTGCCCCGAGCGGGCCGCGTGGGATAGGAACTACGCCGCCCCAGGACCACGGGCCATCCACCGCCGGCGTGCTTTGGCGCGGTACGGTCCCCGAGTCGCAAAGGTAGGTCGAGGAGCTTGACCATCGTGGTGCTGCTGATCCTCGCCGGAATCTGGGCTGCTGTGCTCGTCCCGTGGGTGCGCTCGCGCGTCGAGCCCGGCGCGGCCGACTCCATTGGCGACTTCCGCCGCCAGCTCGGCGTGCTGCAGCGCACTGGCCCGGCCACCGTGGCGCCGGCCAACCGGCTGCGGGTGCCCCCGTACCAGCCCGGTGTGCCCAACCCGTATGGCGCCCATTACGCCGTGCGTCGTTCTGCGCCCGCGTCCCTGTCGTCGCCCGATGCGGCCCGTCGGGCCCGCACGTTGAAGCGGCGCCGGGACGTGCTGTTCAGCCTGCTCGGCGGGATGACGGGCACGCTTGTGCTCGGGCTGCTGCCGCCGTTCCACCTGCTGCTCGTGCTGCATGTCCTGCTCGACCTGGCCTTCGCCGGCTACATCGGCCTGTTGGTCCAGATGCGCAACGCGGCGGCCGAGCGGGACATGAAGCTGCGGTTCCTGCCGGGCGCGATGGGTGCGATGGGTTCGTCGATGCCTGACGCCATCCCGGCTCGCGTCCGCTCGGCCAACTAGCAGCGCCACGCCTTTGGCCGAGCGCGTGGCCGCCGAGCTGGGCGGCTTGTTGGAGCCGTTGTTGGCCCGCCTCGACGCCGCCCACCGGGCCCGCGAGCAAGGCTTGGCCGCATGCCGCCGGACCATCCGAGCCTGCGGTCAGGCCATCCGCGCCATCCACCGCTCACAGCCTGACTTGGTGGCCTCGTTCACGGCCGACGCCGAGACCGCGCTGCGAGAGGCCCAAGCTGTGCTGCGGCCCCATCCGTCAGTCGCCTACGCCGGATTCCTGCACGATGCCGAGAAGGAGTACGTGGAGGCGTTGCTCACTGCCGCGTTGGTGGCAGGGTCCCCGCTGCCGTCGATGGAGGAGATCGGGGTCGAGCCCGCTTCGTGGCTGAAAGGCTTGACCGAGGCCGCCTCCGAGTTGCGCAGGCACCTGCTGGACCGACTGCGGGCGGGCGAACTGGCTCGGGGCGAGGCCTTGTTGCTGCAGATGGAGGACGTCTACGACCAGTTGGTCACGGTCGACTATCCCGACGCGCTGACCGGTGGCCTGCGGCGGTCGGTGGACGCGCTGCGGGCCGTGCTGGAACGAAGCCGGGCCGACGTGACCACGACCGTGTTGCAGTCCCGCTTGCAGGCGTCGCTCGACCGCGCCACCGGCACTGCCTCCGCCACCCCCTGACCGCGCCGCCCCCGCCCGCCCTTGGCCGCCCCGCTCTTGCGCGGCTCCCGCCCGCTGGCTCGCCCTTGCGCGGAGGCCCGCCGGCCCCCGCCCTTGCCCGCTCAGGCCCTCTCTCCTTCTTGTCAGCCTCAGTTCGAGATGGCGAACTCATCCTGCCGCGAACCGTGGGCGGCCAGGGCGAGGGCGGCGTGGGCGAGGGCGGCGAGGGCGAGGGCGGAAGGGCGGGTTGGGTGGCGGAAGGCCTCAGCTATCCTCGACCGCGCCGCGGGGGTGTAGCTCAGTTGGCAGAGCGCTACGTTCGCAACGTAGAAGTCGGCGGTTCGAATCCGCTCACCTCCACCAAAGCAGGCTTACTCGAACCCCCACCAAGGGCCGTCACGAGTAAGCCAGCCCCGTAAGACAAGCCTTCGGCGGCGCAACCGGGATCGGTTGCGCCGTCTGCGTTCAGCGCCTCCTGGGCCGCCACCAGCGGCCCAATCGGCTCGGTCAGGCAGACGCCGCTCACGCCATCGACGTCGATGTACAGCTTGTCGAAGAAGGCCTGGTTGAGCAGCCGCCGCTGCGCATCGTCCAGCCGCTCGTAGAGGCACTGGGGATCAGCCAGCAAGCAGAGTGCCAGTTCGATGGCCTCGGCTCCGGCCTCCAGTCCCGATTCCACTTTCGCCAACTCGGCAGTCAGCCGGGTTTGCTCGGCCGTCAGCTTGTCCAGCCGGGCCCGCAGCTTGTCCCGTGGCAGTCCGCCGTCCTCGGCCAGGTCGAGCAGCCGTTCCTCCCGGGCGTCGAGCTTCCGAAGTTCGGCCTTGAGGTGCCGGCGCATCAGGTCGGCGGCCTGCTGCTCGTCGGCCAGCGCCTGCCGCACCGTGGCCCGCACCCGCTGGGCGAACTCCGGCGTGATGCGAATGCGGGCGTAGGCGCGGGCAACGGCCTCCTCCACGCTGTCCCAGCTGAGGTAGGGCAGCTCGCAGGTGTGCTGCTGGCGGCCCCGGCAGAAGAAGTACCAGTACGTCTTGCCCTGGCGACCGACCGCCCGCTGGACGATCACCCGGGACTCTCGGCCCCGGTCGTGGCAATCGCCGCACCAGACTGAGCCCTTGAGGTAGTGGTGGTGCTTGCGCTGCCGCTCCCCGGCTGTCGCCTTGGCGTCGAGCACCTGCAGCACCTTGGCGAAGACCTCAGGCGTCACCAGCGCCGGGTGCCGACCCTCGTATTCCTGGCCCTCGTACTCGACCTTGCCGAGGTAGTAGCGGTGGCGCAGCATCAGCCGCAGCTTCTCGATCGAGACCGGGCCGACCGGGCGGCGGGCAGTACCCCGGGTCACCAGCCCCCGCTTGGTCAGCTCGTTGCGCAGGCCGGTGAGCGTGTAGCGGCCCGTGGCGTAGAGCTCGAAGGCCTGGGTGATGAGCGGACCCCGCTCGGGGTCGACGATGACGCTGCGCACCTCCCGGCCCTCGAACTGCTCCCGGACGTTCAGGTAGCCGAGTGGCGCCTGACCGAGGGTGCCGCCCCGACGAGCCTTCTCGCCCATCTTGTAGCGGATGTCTGCGCCGTCCTCAGCTGAGCGGAACTCGTTGATCGTCGCCAGGATGCCGTGCATCAACTGACCGACCGGCGTGCTGTCTATGTGCTCGGTGGCCGACACCAGCGTCACACCGAACTGCCGCAAGCTCATCATGACCAGGGCATCATCGATCCGATTGCGGTTCATGCGGGACAGCTTGTAGACGACCACGAAATCGACATCCCGCTGCTGCTTGATGCGGCTCAGCATCGCCTGAAAAGCCGGGCGCTTGTCCATGCTGGTGGCCGTCTTGCCCGGCTCGATGAACTCATCGACGATCGACAGACCCAACTGCTCGGCCTTGCGCTGGCAGGCCAGTCGCTGGGCCGGGATCGACAACCCCTCGGGGTCGTAATCGGTAGTGACCTGGCTCTTGGTGCTCACCCGCAGATACAACACCGCCCGCCCCGTGACAGCCGTCGGTGGGTCGGACGGGCCCGTTGGCGGTCGACGCTGCAGACCGACCGGTGGTGCTGGGGCGTTCGGCGTTAACGCCATCGGCTGTCTCCTTTCACGACCTTCAACGGGCCTTCACCCGATGCTGGCGCCCGGCAACCGGGGCAGCGGCCCGCTCGGACGGGTCGGCGTAGTCGCTGGCGGCGATTACTCGCACACCGGCTTGGGCGAAGCGAGCTAATAATGTCGCCCGGTCACCGTCGTTCGCACTGAGGCGCTGCCAGTCCGCGACTACCACGCATTCATAATCCCGGTCGTCTTCCAGTTGATAGAGCAGCCCGATCAGGCCGGGCCGATCAATCACACTGGCGCCAGTGGCGTTGTCCTCGAAGCCGTCCACCAGGTCCACCCCGAGCCGCTCGGCGGCCGCCTGACAGAAGCGCTGCTGCTTGGCCATACATGCGCTCGATGCCGGATGCCATTTCGAGCAACGCCGATACATCACTGCTTTAGTGTGGTTCATAAGTCACCTCCTTCTTATATTGTTCATTCGACGGGGCCAAGGGCCGCCGCCGGTAATACCGGCCCGTGCTCTCAGTGTTCTCCGGCCGTTGCAAGGACCAGTCGGCGGTCGCCACGCCGCAGCGGGCTCGGCCGCCCGACAGGCCGGTTTGTTGCAGACGAACCTCCATCGCTCGCTGCGAGACGGCGAAGCGTTCGGCCAACTCCTTGGGCGCCTGGAGCCCGCTGCCCCAGGCGGCCTTTAACCACGGCCGGGGCACCAGTAGGCAGCCAGCGAAGAAGTCGCAGACGGCCTCAACGAACTCCTTACGTTCGTGCTGTGGCACCGCCTGGTAGAGCACCTGGCGGAAGCGGTCGTCGAGGATGTGCTTGAACTCGTGGGCCAGGCTGAAGCGCTGGCGCATCGGCGGCTCGGCACTTCGCAGCAGAATCATCCAGTAGCCGTTCGACCAGTCCGTCACCCCCGACACCGGCAGCCAATGGACTTGCTCGACCAGCAGCCGAGGCAAGTCGGTGATGATGCGCATCGGCACCGGCGGCTCGGCAACGCCTGCCAACCGCAGGAAACGAGCCGCCTGCTGCTCGGCAATCCGCAGTGCCTCGGCCCGTCTGAGCGGACGGATGGGGACGAAGTCCCGCAACTCGGTCAGGACGCCGCTCATGCCGCTTTCCGATCACCCGCTACCGCCGGATCGTCCCACGGCCCGCCGGTCGGCCGGGGCTGGGCCTTCGGACCGGGCTTTCGGGGCTGCCGGGGCTTCGGCGGGAACACCGCCTCACCCTCAGGGATGCCGTATTGGCTGCGCAGAAAGCCGAAGTAACCCTCCAACTGGGTGATCGCTTCGGGTGGCAGGTGGTATTTGCTGCGCAAGTAGCCCCGGAAGGTCGGCAGTCCCTGCGGTGCCGTGTAGCCCGCCAGTCCGTAGAGGTCGGCCAGCGGCACGTCAAGGACAGCGGCCATCTGCGCCAGGTTGCCTGCATCGGGCTTCTTGATGGTGCTTCGCTCGACTTTGCTCCAATAGGTGGCGTCAAGACCGGAAGCGGCGGCGGCATTGTCCAGTGACCACCCCAGGTTCTGTCGGTGAGAACGGATGAACTTTCCGAGGCTGTCCGGTGTACTAGTGCGGTTTGCCATAGAACTGATCCTCATTACTAGTCTTATTATCCCAAATATATCGCGCATAGGCAACCTGATTACGCAGTGGAATTGACAACATGCCACCCCTGGAACGGCTTCATTGCCCCCGCCATCGGGCCCGCACCGCAAAGCGGTGCAGTGCCCGGACGCTCAGCACCTCGGGCACGAGCGTCGGGCCGAGGGCGACTTGGTCGATCACGACCCAGCGCCCGGGCTCGGCCGGACCGCTGAGCATTTCTTCGAGTTGGCGCTCAAGCATCGGTGTCGATGCCAGTGGGTTCAGCCAGCGGCCCCGGGGCCACTCGCCCCGGGCCAGGCTGGCGGCGTCGGCGGCGAAGACCGCCGGACCGGCTCGGGGGATTTCGTCATAGGCGTGCAGCCATATATCGCCGTGTCGGCTTCGGTGGGTTGTCGTTTGCTCATTTCGTTGCTCCTTTGTTCGGTTAGGCGTCCGGTAATCAGGCGGCTGTTGGCGACGCCCGGGCTCGTTGGGCGCTGATGCGCTGCCAGGCCAGCGCCGCATTGGCCGAAACCAACTCGACACCCAGCCAGTCACGGCCCTGCTGCTCGGCGATGAGCGCCGTGGTGCCGGAGCCGAGAAACGGGTCGCAGACCAGGCCCGGCCGCCAAGCGGCGATGCAGCCACAGACGGGCCTGACCTCGCCCAGCCGGTCACGGTGACGCTGCCGTTGCCAGGGCCGGTGGCAGGCCTGGCAGACCCGTTCGGGGCACCCGGCCCGGATTGGGTCGAGCACGAGCCCCGCCGGGAAGACGGCGAAGTGGGCGCCGCCGAAGCTGGCCGTGCCGAGGGACCAGACGTCGCCGGGGTTCTTGCCGAGTGGATGCCCGCTGATTCCGGCCGACCGCAGTTTGAGCAAGCCGTCGTTGCGACCGACGAATGGACCGGCCCACGCCCGATCGCCACCGTATTTGCTGTGCGGTGGACGGCGGGCGGCCGACCGGCGGCTGGCGTGGGGACGCCGAATGACGTTGAGGTCGAAGTAGTAATGGCGGGAGCGCACCAGAAAGTAGAGCGGCTCCCACGTACAGGTCAGGCGATCGGCGACGCTGGCGGGCATGGCCGAGGTCTTGGCCCAGACAACTTTGTTGCGCACGATCCAGCCCCGGCGACTAAGCGCCAACAGCAGTCGCTCCGGCGCCAAGAGCAGGCTTTTAGGTGGCGCACCAAACCGAGCGTGGCGGGAGTAGCTATCGCCCAGGTTGAGCCAGACACTGCCGCTGGGCGTCAGGACCCGGGCGATTTCATCCATCACGGCCACCAGCCGGGCGACGTAGCGGTCAACGTGCTCGTCGGTGCCGATCTCTTGCGGCCCGCCGCCGTAGCGTCGGAGCAAGTGGTACGGCGGGCTGGTGATGACACAGTCGACGCTGGACGACGGCAACTGGCGGAGTCGATCGACGGCGTCACCGACGAGGATGGTGTTGCGGGGCAGCTTTCCGAGCCGAGCAGCGCTCATGCCGACTCCCCGTCGCTCAAGGCCAGGACGGCCGTCACAAAGTGCCCCACGTCCGTGACTTGGAACAACGCCCAGGACTCGGCATCGATCCGAGCAAGGGCGTCGACCAAGCCGGTGGTCCGGCGTTCGTCCGGTGCCACCCATAAGACCTTCGGGAAGACCTCGCTCGTGTGCTGCTCGTAGCCGCTGCGGAAGTAGTTGATGTAGCGCTGGGCCTTGGCGGTAATCCGGGCCGGGTGCTCGGTGGCTCGATCGACCTCGATGAAGTGCCGCAACTCCCAGCCGTGGGCCGTGGTGATGACGAAGGCGTCGGGCTTCAGGTCGGCCGGGCGGCCACCGGGGCCGGGATAGCGGCGCCAGCACTGCGGCTCCCCGTCAAACGTCACGAGCTCGAGCTGTTGCTTCGCCTCGGCCTCCTTGAGGGTCACGTAGCAGTCGGTGACCGCCAAGGCGTGGGCCAGGTGGCTGGCGCCGGGGGTCCAGGGGCGGCGGACGCGGCGCTGCTGTTGGATGGCGACGACGCGCTGGCCGACGACATCGAGGGCGTAGACGTAGCCCTCGCTGCCTGCCCGGACGCCACCGACCCGACGCTCCAGTCGGGCCAGGATGCGCAGCTTGGTCAACTTGGCGAGGTGGTGCCTAGCCAGGCGCTTACCGGTATCGGTGTCCGGCCAGTGCAGCCGCCGCAGCTGGTGGCCGGTAGCGATCTGGATGATCGACAGCGACTCGAGGACGGCCAGGTCGAGCGGCCCGAGGTCCTGGGCGATGCGACGAGCCCCTGCGGCGGTCACCCGAGCGGTAGCGACCACTGATCTTGTTAGACAGTCGTTGGCGTTATCGCCACCGTTACCCAAGCTGAGCAGCCGCTGGGCGGCTGCTGACTCGACGTGATCGGAGAAGCGAGCGGACATCAGATGCTCCTCCGGCTGCGGCCGATCGGTCGCTGGTTGTCGGGACCGTCGAAGCGCAAGCGGGCTTGCAGGGCGGCCTCGATGTCCGGGCGGTCGGCGCCGTAGCGCTGGCGGGAGCGGGCCTTGACCGCCTCAGCGGGGCGCAGCGCCGGGCCGAGCGGTTGGGTGCGGATGGTGGCCGCCGGTTGAGTGCGCCCGGCGGCGTAGACAGTGGTGACGGCCTCGAAGGCGTCGAGCCCCATCAGGTCGTCGGCCGTTAGCCCGGCGCCGAGTTCACGGGCCAGCTCGCTGGCGTCACCCCGGCCGCAGCCGAACACCACCCGGCTGCGGGCGTTGGCCAGCAGCGACTTCTTTAGTTCCGTCGGCAGCTGGTCGAGCAGTTGGTGGGCGGCCGTCAGGCCGACGCCGTAGCCGCGGGCCTGAGCCAGGAAGTCATTGAGCGAGGCCCCCGCCAGACGCAGGACGACCTGCACCTCGTCAACAATCACCATGGCCGGGCGGCGCTCGCTTGGCGGCATCCCCGCCCGGGCGGCCACCGCCTGCCAAATCTGGGCCATTAAGAAGGTGCCGAGCAGGCTGGCCGTCTCCTGGCCGAGCAACCCTTCCGGCAGCCGCACCAGCACCACCCGGCCGTCCCGTAGCAGGCCATCAAGGTCAATCGCCGGGGCTGCCTGGCCGAGGGTGTGTCGGAGCACCGAGCGGGAGGTGAAGGCCCGCACCTTGTTGAGCGGTGCCGCCGTGATGGCTGCCTGCTCGGCGCTCGACAAGGCGCTAAAGGCCGCCCAATAGGCCTGGAGGTTGGCATCGTTGACCCGGCCCAGCACAGCTCGGCGAAAGGCTGCATCAGCCAAGAACGCCGGGACCTCGCAGATGGTGAAGCCGGGCAGGCTGGTCAGGGTGAGCAGGGCGTGGCGCGTCAGGTCTGAGGAGCGCGGCCCCCAAGCTGCCTTCCAGATGGCCGCCATGATCGACACCAGTCGGTCAACGACGAGCTCCCGGCTGGCGGGGGTGGAGCGCAGCGGGTCGAAGCCGACCGGGCGGTCGTCCGTCGGGTCGAGGACGATGACGTCGTCTATCCGGTTCTCCGGCAGGCGCTCGAGGATGTTGTCGATCAGCGTGCCGTCCTTGGCGTCAACCACGATCAGCCCACGGCCCGGCTCGGCCAGGTCGGACAACGCAATCTGGCTCAGGAGCACGGTCTTGCCCACGCCGGTGGGCCCGACGGCATGGACGTGGTGCAAGCGGCCATTGGTGGTTAGGGCCACCGGCCGCTCGGTAGCCGGGTAGGTGCCGATCCCGAGGACGGTGCCGGTCTTCGGCACGCTCAACGGCACCGGCAGCAACCGACAGCCGCCCAGGGTCAAGCCGGGAAGCTGCTCCACCTCGATCGGCCAGCCGATCAGGCCGCTGGCCTCGGTGACGTTGAGGATGCCGCCGGGCCAGGCCATGAGTGGTGCTTGGCGACGAGACATGCGGCGAGCGACGAACGCCATCGGAAGCCAGCGGCGGCGCAGCAGTACGCCGGGTGCCCGCGTTCCGTGCCAGGCGGCTTCAACGTGGCGCAGCAAGGAGCGTGCCCGTCGGGCAGAGGCTCCCGTGACGCCGATTCGGCCGACGCCTACCAGCAGCGGCGTCCGATGCTTTTGCCGGAGCGCTGTTGCGGCCTCGCTGGTGGCGACCACACCATCCGTCCCGGCCAGCGGATACAGGTTGTCCCCACCAGTCGCCAAGCGAGTCGGCGGCACCGGGGCGGCTGGTCCGAGGACGTATTGAATGGTCACGGCCTCGCTGCCGTCGAGCGGCTGGAGTGCCGCCAGCAGTCGTGCGCCGAGTGCCGCCACATCAACCGTCAAGGGCCGCTCGCTGGTGGACAGCCGATACTCAGCACCGTGCCGCACGGCCAGTTCGGATCGCTGGCCTCGCTGGTAGCGCACACTCGGCAGGTGCGCGCTCAGGAGGGCCGTCACGTACCGCTCCCAGCGCTCGGGGATGAGCAACCAGTGCGTGATGCCGTCACGGGTCGCCTGGATTTCGCTGATGAGGAACGGCACGCCAATGAGCCACCGTTTCCACCACGGCGGGAGGCTGCCACTCCATCCGGCCCAGAACGCCTCGACTCCGGCAGCGGGCATGTTGCGAGGAAGCCGCAGGCTGTACATCACGAGTGTCTGACGAGCGACCGACAGGTGGCTTGCCCGCTGAACCAGAACGGCCGTCACGAACAGCACCAGCGCCGCACCGAAGCCGAGCAGGTTCATGAGGCTGCCTCCCGTGGCGGGTCGGTCCGTTTGAACCGCTTGGCAAGCCGGTCGCGCTCAGCGGGCGTCAGTTGCTCGGCGAAGCGCAGGAGGGCGAACGCCAGCTTGTCTAGATCTACTTCCGTCCGGTTGACGGCCCGGACCCGAATGGGTCTTGCCATGGTTCGCACCTCCTTTCGTTTGGGTTAAGGGCGCGTCGAAGAAGGGCCCTGCATTGCTGCTGGTTCCGCCGATCACGCCGTCTGTCCTCGCTATACGACACGGCGACGGCTGCTGTCCAACGTGGTTTTTACAACGGGCCCCCCGCTAGCGAAAGGGGAAACGTCCCTGAGGCTTGAGCAGCCAGACGATGACGCTGGCGAGCACCAGCAAGACCGTCAACGGTCCGATGGCTTGAGCGACCAGCCCGGCGGCAACGTGAATAGCCACCGCCGCGGCAAGCAGGAGGGCAAGTGCCCGCACGATGGCGTTCATGGCGACTGCTTCCCCAGGCGCGGCCCGCGGCGTTCCTTGAGGGATGGGGTGGCCGGGGCCTCGTGTCCGCGGATCAGCGCCACGACCTCCATCACCAGGGCGGCGTCGTTCAGCGCACGGGCGAGCCTGCGGCGGTGCCGATAGTCCTTCCAGCGCTTCCGCCACTCGGGCACGTACTCGTCCCAGATGAACCACAGCATGGCTACCCAGAACAAGACACCGCTGAGCACGAGTCCCCACCCGATGACCTGGATCATTCGATTCTCCTTGCCCCCCGCGGACGCCGTGCCGTGACGGGTGGAAGCTGCGCGCCCGTCGGAAGGGCGAAGGATTCGTGCGTGTGCTCGGTGTGAGCGGCTTCCGTGGTCACACCGGCCGTCTGGCGCTCGTCATGCTCGGCTTCGAACGACAGCACCAGGCGGGCGCTCAGGCTGTGATCCCCGAGGTTGGCGAGAATGGTGGCGGTCAGCGTGCGTTTGATTCGCTCGACATCGTCGCTACTGACTTCGATGAGCTTGCGCCCGCCTCCGACAACGGCTTGCCCGGCTCGATTGATTCGCCCCCAGCAGGTCATGGCAGTTCCCATTGGCTGTACAGGTTGCGCTGAATCTTCTTGACCTGCCCGACCGTTTCGGCCTCGACCTCGGCCAGCAGGACGTTCAGCGTGGGATCGTCCCGGGCCAACATCCTCCGGTGCACGTCCAGCTCGACCAGGCCGTCCATGACGTGCTCACCGAAACGGAGGGCACCATCGGCCTGTATGGCGGCCGACCGGACCTGATTGCGGATACGCAGCTCGGCGGCAGTGAGCTTGCGGCGCGCCGGGTCGGGTTCGCCGCTGAAGAACCTCGTGAGGTTGCTCGGCATCTCAGCCACTCTCAAGACCGTGGAGAGTCAAAGTCGGGAGCATCGTCATTGTGCCCTTCTGTAACTGTCCTTGGATTGATCCAGGTACACCTGGGACCGTAACGGTCAGGCGTTGCTCCGTCAAGCGACCGGTAGCCTCGGTGACATGACGCGCACCACGGGCCACGGGCCACGCGGTTCGTCCGCCGACCGGGATACTTCGGGCGCCGATGACAAGTCGACCGCGGCGGTTACTTCGCCCGCAGGAGAACCCACCGACCCTGAACCTCAAGGCGTGATTAGCACTGATCCGTTCGCTGCCCAGTTCCTCTTCACAGCGGCCCCTGCTGTTGATCCGGCCTCGGTCGTCTCGTGGCGGGGGTCTGGGTGCTCGGTATCATTTGAGGAACTCCCGGGTGAATTGGAGTTGTTGACGCCGAGCCGTATAACGGCAATCCTGCGTTCGATGGGTCAACTAGGCACGCGGTTCTCGGTCGGGATCAACCCATTACATCGGGAACTCCACATCATCGGCCGGGAAGATAGCGACCCCGATCAGTTGACCTCATTCACCAATGAGTTTGTGGGTCGTGTCCGAAGGTACTTCGCCTACCTTGCAAAACAACAAGAAGTACTGGATAATAAGCGTTCGGACAATAAAATGGAAAGCTCTAGCGACCCCCCACCATTTGCAGAAGTGTTTCAAGCCGATATCGCCGCCAGCGCTGAGGTTATCGACACGCTTAGCCAGCATGGCCTCCAGCCGGACGACCTGTTGAGTGGTCTTGCCCATCGACGCCTGCCGCTGGAGGAAAGTGAACGCCTGCGGGGACTATTCCTCGCGCGGCTTGGTGCGAAGATGGCCGTACAAGAACAACTCAGGGACGACATTGATAACCTCGGCAGAGCGGCTCGGATGCTCGGCGCAACGTGGACCGCTCTAGGGGATGCCGCGGGGATTTCAAATCAAGCCGCCTACCAGCGATGGTCCCCAGACGGCAAGGCTAAGGCCAGAGACAAACAGCGGCGACGTCGTGCTGCGGCATCGAATCCGCCCGACACTGAGGCCTAGCCGAGCTTCAACGCCCGACAGAATGACGAGCTTCATGGAGGCACATATCAAGGCCATCTTGAACGCTTTCAGCTCCCAGCATTAGCGGTTCAAAGTTGCCTCATCGGCGTGTCTCCTCCGTCTCGTTACTCGCAGCCGCCGCAGGAACCACAGCCCTAACCCAACTCCGGCCCCCGCCAAAGCCAGCCTCATCGGAGCACTGCCGTGGCGTCGAGACGGTCGGCGTGACCTGCGTAGGCCGACCAGCGAAGACGGCGGTGAACTCGTCGGCGTCGTGACTTCCGCAGTCGTCGACGTCGTGGTTGGGGCAACCTGCGGTGCCGTTGCGGCCGGGGCACTCGTGGTCGGCGCCGTGCCCACCGATCTCGGCTGGGCCGCCCGCGGCGTCGTCGTAGTCGTTACTGCCCGGTGCCGTCCCGTCGTCGTACTGCGCCGCGGCGCCGTCGTCGTAGTCGGCTCGGGAGGACAGATGTACTGGTTCTGCTGGTCCATATAGCACCGTCCGAACCCGCTGTCGGCTGCCGCCGCTCCGCCGAAGATCCCGCTCGACCACAGCGCGAGCAACCCAACAGCCGCTCGCAGCCACTTCTGTATCACGGCGTTTCCTCTCGTGGGCGTTGGGTCAGCCCCAGCCTCCCTGTCCGGCGCTGGTCCGTGGACGATGTGGGTTCGCGCTCTCCGGACACCAGATCCCAACCGGTGAGCCATAGCTAGGCAGCTCGCCGACGCCGCCAAAGGGACCACGCCGCCCCAGCTGCCAGCACCCCTGCCGCCCCAACCCCAAGCAGGGCAACACCCTGGTGCCCGGAAGGACGGTTGGGCTTCCGTTGAACAGCCATCACGGAAGATGGCGGCGAGCTCGTCGACGTCGTCACTTCTGCGGTGCTCGAAGTCGTGGTCGAGACCGCCTGAGGCACCGGAACCACGGTGGGGCCCGTGGAGGGGGTTGTAGCGCTAGATGATCTACGCCGGGTTGTCGAGGTTGTTGCCTGCCGGTGCCGGGCGGTGGTCGTGGTCACCTGCCGCCGTACCGTCGTCGTAGTGCGACGGCGGGGTGCAGCAGTTGTTGTCGTCCCATCTGGGTAACACATGTATTGGTTCTGCTGATCCCAGTAGCAGTTGTCATACTCGCCAGCCGCCGCCGGAAGCGTGGCCGTCCCAATGCACGTCGACCAAGCCGCGGCCGTGGCCAGCGCAAACAACATGGCGACCAGGCTGCGGTGACGGAGCTGCCCCGTAGGTGGCCGTACCTCAGCGGACGCGGCACGTTGTTTCCTGTCGAATTGCTTCACGTCGAGAATCCCCCGGTAGGCGAAGCGGACTGTTCCGCTACCGCTTCAAGTAGTACACGAAAAAGTGTAGTTCCGCAGCCCCCTGGCGCTCCCTACGGTCGATTCCTCAGTGGAGGATCTGGCGCAGGCGTTCGGGGCGGCAGTCAGGACCCTGCGTCAGGAGCGTGGCTGGACCCAGGACGACTTGGCCGACGCCTCTGGCTTGCAACCCACCTATCTGTCCGACCTTGAGCGGGGCACCCGCAGCCCGGGCATGACCACCCAACAACGGCTGGCTACGGCCTTCGGCGTGAAGGTCTGGTACCTGTTCCACCTGGCCGAGGAGGGACGCTCGCCGGAGTCCTAGCGACGCTTTATCACGGCATTGTCGAATACAGCGCTCCAACCGGCAGGGGTCGTAGAATGAACGGTGTGGTGGAGCCTGACGACACCGGCGACGGCGACGAACAGATCGTGGTCTGGCTCGGGTGATGCAGTCGGCGTTACAACCCTCGGCCGAGGTCATGGCCGAGATGGTCAGCCGGATCGTCGTGCCTTCGTTGGCGAACGCCCTTGCTCCGCTGGTCGAGATGTTTGAGACGACGTTGCCCCGGTTTGCCTTGGCGTATCAGGAGCACGCGGCCACAGTGATGGCGGGCTTTGCTCTCGGCATCCAGGCGGCGATCGACAACTCTCAGATCGACTACCTAAGCCAATCCGCGACTATCCAGGCAGCGGCAGCGGTCGCCGTGGCGGTAACGCCGACAGTGGAAGCCGGGACGGCGCTCGACTGCATCCTCAGCCGAGCCGAGCGGGCCAACGACCAACTGGACAGGGCGTTCTACGCGGCGATCGGCTTATTCATCCTGTGGTATTGGAAGTCGGCGGTCACCAACAACCAGACCAACGATGTATTCCAGGCCACGATCGCGGCCCTCCTGCTGTTGCAGCACCATTGGGACGCCGCCCGCCGCAAGGCGTCGTAACTCGGCCGGTCTGGCATAGCGGACTTCGATTCTCACTGAGGCCGACAAATCCTGGTCAGACGGCGTTTTGGGGAAATCGTTGACCAATCCCGGCCAGACCGTGTAGCCGTGGATTCCTGTCAATCCAAGTGGTCCCAGGGCGGTAGCACCCTGAGTCGTTGGAGCCGACCGGCGATACGCCGAGCCTCGGTCCCGAGCACATCACGGGTGAGGAAGAGTTAGTGTCCCGCATCTGGCAGCACGTCGACGGGCTCCGAGCAGAGACGATTGCGATTCTTCGCTTAGCGAGCAGCAGGGCTACGAGGCCCAAGCGGAGGAGCACCAGCAGGCAGCGCTGCGGGAGGAGGCTGAGTTGCTACAGCTTGTCCGGGGGTACGCCGACACTTACGGCGCTCAGCTCATCACGCATGGTGACGCTGAACAGCGCCGATGCGCTCGTACGACTAGCCCCTTGGAAGCCGTAGCCTGCGCCCTTTGGCGGGTCGAGCATCCGCCCTGTAATTACAAGGATGGTCTACGGTGACCTTGCATGGGGCACTCGCCCGCCGAGGCGAACCGGACGAACTGGACGAGTCGGTTTTGTCCGATATATTCGGCGAAGCGTGATATAATGCCTATAGAAGTCATGCAGTACGCAGCACCCCCCAACACCGCATTTGCGTCATATCGCCACACCCCCCTAGAGTGCACGAAAGGGCTGGGCTAGTCCCGTGGGTGGCGAAGCGAAATCATCGACCGGCGGGGCCCCGCAGCCGACGAACGATGAGGCGGGTGGAGAGGCAGAAGTGCTGACACAGGAAGAACTTGAGCTGCAATTGCTACAAGAACTCGTTAGTGACTTGATTGCAGCACACGACAAACTGCCTGAGAATCGAGACAGCGAGGATTACAGTCGCAGCTTGACGATGCCCGATTCCCGATTGCCGATGGGTAATCAACTTCTTGAACGGCTGCTCCTCTTTGGCGATCCCGAAGCGATAGCCGCCCTAAAGAAGCAACTGGTCGCTGCAAGGGCGTCATCGCAATCGGCTAATGGCAGTCACAATGGGAACGGTGCTGCTCGCAAGAACGGCTCCAACGGCGTCTAGCGGCGGGGCCTCGCATCGCCTAATCGAGCCAAATGTTGACGTTGGGGGAAGAGTTCACGCCTGCGCAGGCCAAGAAGCTTTGGGCTCTGCGAGAGCGCCGCTCAGAATGGATCGTTCGGCGCACCGAACGCATAATTTTGAACGCCGAACACTCTTTTGAACGTTCGACAATCTTTGAAATTGACCTGAGCAAGTATCCGGCTGAGGACATCCCGACAATCAACGGCTTGTGGGCACTGCCCATCTCCGAGCTGCTTCGACTACCCGCACGACATATACGTGTTTCTGTTCAGAACGAGGACGTGCCAGTAGCGCTCCGTAGCCAGGAGCGGGAGCTAGTCAGTAGCGGGCTTGCACAGACGGTCGAGTTCGATGCTGCGCAGTTGCCGACCGTTCACTGTCTACTCAGTCTTGATATTGAGCGTCCTTTCAATAAGCTCACGAATGACGATGAGAACGCTCTCAGCCAGCTTCAAGCTCAGCGTCCTAGGCTGTCGTTGACACTCCGTAATCTGAGGCAACAACGTGTGGTTATCGCTCTCGTTCGAGGACGCAGAGTCGGTCGCCACTTCACGATAACTGAGACTCATACCGAGAGGGTTGCCGTCAAGAACGGCATCTTTGAAGGTCGGGTCCTTCGACGGCGACGTGCTCACGAGACGGGCGATAGCCTTTACGATCAGTGGCGAGCACACCCGGACGGAACCGAACGACAGGATCGTCTATTGACGCTGTCTGATGGTTCAGCAATGACTCTCACGCCTCTTGTCGGCGAGGAGGCGGATACGGCGTACAAGGAGCGTTGGGGATGGAGCGAATGGGCTCCCGATACCTACGTATTAAAGCTTGGGGTGCATGGCTATCTCGAATGCAGGAGCTATCACCTTGAGATTGAATCCCCCGCTGGCACGTATATCGACAAGGCCACCCTCCGCTTGTACAACGGCAAGCCGGTCGTCTACGTAGATGAGGGCGGAAGGTGGCACAGCGACAGCGTTCAGACCGAGGTAATTCTCGTACGCCAAGATGATTACCCGCCAAACCGAGCACACTTTCATTTTACTCGGGAGATGTCACAACGGCAGGCCCCTGACGGCGAATACGTATCCGGTCACGTCAGCGTTGTGCTGCGTCCGACATATCACGACGGACTCAGAGGCGGTTTCTGGGTTTCGTTACTTGCGACGTTGATTCTAGTCGTACTGCTCGGTTCATTGGGTTGGCACGCTGCCGGTTACGGGCCACTGCCACTTCTCGGCCATGTGCGCTTGAAAAAGCCGGACACACAGTCTCTAGTCGCCGCAATCTTGGTTGCACCAGCCGCCGTCATCGCACTTGTCATGCGGGAGAATGAACAACCTCTGTCGAAGGTTGTCCAAGGGCAGCTTCGCTTGAGGCTATCTATTAGTGCCGCTGCGCTCTTCATTGCCGCTGTCGGGTTAAGCGTCGGTCTTGTAGACCATGCGCTGTTTGTTCTTCTCACCGTGTGTGCAATCGTCAGTGGCTACTTCTGCGGAGTCACGGGACTTGTTGCCCTCACTGTCAGAAAACGGATTCGGGAGAAAGCGGGCGTGGCTCCACGGCCTAAATCTGCTGTTCGCCTCGTGGAACCTGCAACCGGACAACCGGAAGGGTCAACGCCGGCAACTTGAGCAGCTTTGGAGGCCCAGGCCCGTACTCCTGCATGGCCACCCAGCAACGGGTGGCCGCCGCCTTCGGAATCAAGGTCTGGCAGCTGATGCGACTCGCCGAGGAAGGCCGAACGGCCGGGTAGGCGTCGAGGAAGTCGCTGCCGATTGGCTCACCCCCCGCCCCGCGCCACCAACCCGGCGGCGCATGGCTCAGGCGATGGGGTTGAAGGTCCCAAGATCATCTTCTACCTGCCGAGGAAGGGCGCCTAACTAAGTAGCGTCGCTGTCCGGTATCTGGGTCGGAGAGTTCCCCCGGATAGCGGTACATCGAAGGCCGTGCCGTTCTGTTCCGGGTCATCTATGGCCCTACCTGGGACTGTTGCCAACGAGGGGATCGTCCATCGGTTGGAACACCGGCAGCATGAGGTTCCACATGGTGGCCTCACAGTCGGAGTTCGGCCTTAGCGTGCGGTCGATGCGGTTGCCGCCCACCCAGGGCCCGTAGATATGCGCTGTCGCCCCCTCGTGGCGAGGGGTCGCACGGTTGCACGACGCCCCAGTGGGGAGTTTGTCCCTCTCGAGGTAGTCGGTCACCGGCGCGCTGATGTACGCCGTGATGCAGGCGGCAGAAGCCTGCCGCGGGACGCTGAGGTATCCGGTTCCACGACTCGGCCCGCCGCAAGCAATCGTCGCCGTCCGACGGTCAGCCCCTTCGGTCACCTCGATCGTCAGCCGCCTGACGGGCTGGGCTCCGCGCCCGGAGCTGTGGCGACCCTCGCCACAGCTCCCCAACAGCCCAGCGCACACGGCCAACGCGAGGACCACTGCCCCGGCAGGCGGACGTCTTACATGAAGCACAAGAAGCAGCCGTGGAAGACAATGTGTGCGCGCAAGTGGTAGGTGAACCCGGACGGGACCGGATGTCCTGAGGGCGCGTTCGGCACGTAGAGCAAGTCAGCCTGCTCGGTGTTCTGCGCGGCAGCCGTCGATCTTGACGAACTCCACGTGGTCTCCATGGAATCACCCTTGCCGTTGAGCAGGCGCTTCAGGTCGGGCTCAATCTGGTCAGCACAGATCGGTTGGGTTTCGGAGAAGGACATCCCGAAGCCACTTGCCGAGACCGTCACATCGTGGCAGTCGGTGTCAATGTGACCGGTCGGCGACCAGCTACGGATTTCGCCGGTGGTGTAATGATGGGCCGACGTCAGCTTGTCCATCTCGCCGAGCGTGTTGGCCTTCGCCAATGCGTAGCTCTTGTCGCCCAGCCAGCGGCCGTTAGCGTCCTTCTGTCCGACATACCGAGTCCAGCACCCCCGCCCATGGAAGTTCTGCATGTGGACTTCAGTCTCGTCAATGCAGCCGTCGACCCAATAGTCGCCAGCCGGTGGCGTCGGGCCGCCGGGCGCGGTGCTGAGGGCCGTTGTGTATTCGCCAGCCTCGACTCGGTGCCCGATGGCATCCAATCCTTCTCCGGCGTCGAAGCGGTCGAGCATCGTCCGAGAAGCAGCCGGGTCCCACCCCGCAGTCTTGAACGCCCGCCAGAGTTCGACGATGTCCTCCACCGTGCCATGGCCGGAGTCGGCCTGATACTCAACGACCGCCTCGTCCCCAGTGGACGGATGCGTCACGGCCACCTGACGAGTCGCCAGCGTGCCATACGGACCAACGAACGCACTGGCTCCGCCGCTCAACGTCGCCATCACCATGCCGCCCGGCAAGGCGATGACGTCTTGGACCGGCTGATCGCCGCCGTCAACCACGGGCGGCAAGGGGTCTGGCGAGCACCAGGCCGTGGCGCCGGGGAGTTGGCAGGCCATTGAGGTCGCCACCGTCTGCGTCGGCGGCATATCGATGGTCGCGGCGTCGACGGCGGCGCTCACAGTGGCAGTAATCGTCGGCAGGACCACCGTCGCCGGGTCCGAGGCGGTGGTCACCGGTGCATCGTTACGGCCGCCGATCGCGAAGCGCAGATTGGCCGCCTGCGTGCCGCTCGGCAGGGGTACGACATCCGACTGGCCGATGCCCTGCGTCGTCGGATGGATGTGCAGGCTGGCAAGCGACGTCGATTGCTTGAGGTAGGCGACACCGGGATGGCGCGACCCCGACAGCGTCACTGGCACAGAGGCAAAGTCCACCTGGACTCCGGTGCACGTCACCTGGCGGGTCAGGGTACTGGTATCGATATCACCGACGCTGCACGGTCGCGTGGTGGAGGACGCGCTGCTGCGCGCAGTCGAAGCCAGGTTGGTAACCGAGACGGCCAGGAAGCCACCGCCCTGTTCCATCGGTGCCTGCGCGACACTCACCGTGTTCCCGGATCGGTCGCTAACGGTCGCCGCCACCGAATACAGGTGACCGACGACGTATGACTGCGGCGCACTGCGGTACCAGCTGCCGGACTGCACCGTGGCGGGGTAGTTGACCGTCGTTCCACTGGTCTGGTCCGTCAGGGCAAAACTGACCTGGCTGGCCGGCACACCCGACCCGGTGTCCGTGACCCGAATCGCCAACGGCGCGTTGGTTGAGGTCAGGACGTTGCCGCCGGAGAGCGGCCAGATCCGCGCACCGATCGTGTCTGGTGCCGTGTTGTCGATGACGTAATGGACGTTGGCAATCGTCGACACCAAGTCGCCAGACGCCGCGGCGCCAGCGCAGCTCTGCGACGACGCCGCCCGGACTGCACACATCCGCACCGTCTGGTCACCCTCGACATCGGTAGCGGCAACCACCCGGCCACTATGCCACTGCGTCCAGCCACCGAAATCAACGGGGTCAGCGGTCATGGTCAACTGGCCGCCTCCGGGCCACTCCACAATGACCTTGGCGCCAACCAACGGCGACGGGTGTGGTACTTGGCTGCGAGTCGCCGCCGTGACGGTTACGCCGGTACGGGCAAACCCCGGGCTGACCGAGGCGTTGTTCAAGGAATACAGCATTTGAAAATCGTGGCTCGTGCCGGTCTCCAGCGTGTCCGGCATGATTAACCGCGTCTGCTCGGTCGTCCACGTGCTGTAGACCCGGATAAGGCTTGGCGTCGTGCTGACCTCGAGCGGCACCGAGTAGAACCCGTTGGCGTCAGTCGTCACGCTGCTGCCGGGGCACTGATGGTTGTTGGCGGCCCAAGCCACGGTGACGCCGCCGAGCCCCTGCCCCCACGGGTCAGTCACATGACCGGTGGCCGGTGAGCACGCGAGTGGTAACCCGCCGAGTGGATCACTGTTGTAGCGGGGGTCGGCTGATGCCGCCCCGATATGGGTGGCGGCGGACACCAGAAGGGTGACCGTCAAGATCGCGGTTGCGATCCGCTTCATTGCTTTCTCCTTAGGTGCGGCCCAATGGTGGGCTCACGATCGGCCACAGCAGGCCGTCTGGCGGTACTACGTTGAGCCCGCCCCGCCGTGTTGAAAATATTGAAAATAGCGGCCTGAGTAAGACAACAGACTCCCAAAATGTTGCCGTCTGTCTTACCGCCATTAGGTCATCGACAGTCGATAGGCCATCTGGTGTTCCGCCGCGATGATGACCGAGCGAGTCATCGTTTGAACGACGTTAGGCCGCTCGCGCTTACCCCCCGAGGTCCGCCCAGCGTCCGTTTTGATTTGATGGCCTGACTCCTCGGCTGCCCCAACCTGCGTTCTCCTCCGCCTTGCGACCACCTCGGCCGCCACTCGAACAGTTGAGCGACGCTGGTATCTCAACGTCTAGGCATTCCCTATACGCCACGACCATCGAAAGCTCGCGGAAAACCCCCCAAATGGGGGGCTATTTTTTTGGGCGCGCGTACGCAAGGATTGCTACTCAAGCCATTCAAGCCCTGGTGGCCGACCAGGAACTAGGCCCGTGCGACGGGCGGGCAGACCTCCACGGAGGCTGGCGGGTTGGTGCTCCACGCCTTGATGCAGGGCAACGACGAGGAGGTGGTTGGCGTCGGCAGAGTTGTGGCGGATGGCCCGGCCGAAGCCGAGGGCGGCGAGTTGACGATGAAGCAGGCCACCAGCGAGGCGACCACGCCAGCCACGGCGCGGGCGGGCCAGCGAAAGATGCGGGAACGGGACATGGCTCCTCCAGTCGAGGGCGCAGAGGGCACCCTTCAAGAGAGACGATCGGCGCTAGCGGGCGTTAGCCAGCCATTCGACCTAACGGCCGAACTGCCTGCCGTTTTGGTGTCCGTCCGCGGTGCTTTCCTGAAATGGGGCTTCGACTTCCATACCGCGGAGGACTTAGCCCAAGAGGTCGCGGTGCGCCTGTTGCAGAAGCCGCCGCCGTTCCACAGGCGGTGGAACCTCGAGCGCTGGTGCTTTCGCGTGGCCCTCAATCTCAAGACCGACGAACTGCGCCGCCGTCAGCGTCGCCGAACTGAGCCCTTGGCCGAGCTACCCGATACGGCCAGCGCCGAGAACGTCGAGCGGACCGTCCAGTACCGGCTCGCCGAACAGGAGCTCCTGGCAGCCCTCGGCTGTTTGACGGGCGTCCAATACCGGGCGCTGCGCCACCTTCTGGCCAGTCTCGACGGTCCAGCGCTCCCCGACCTTCCAGCTGAGCGCTGGCAGCGCTTCGCCGCCCGAGATCGCCTGCGCGTCCGGATTACGAATTACCCGGCGGCTCTGCCCATTGCCCGTCAACTGCGGCACTGGCTGCGACGACAGTTCGAACTCCGCTCTCGATGGCTGGCGGCGGCGACGTTGGTGGCCGTTGCCCCAGTCGCCGTTTCGTTCGTGGTCGTTGTCGAACACCATCACGGCCATCTGTCGCAGGCGCCACCGAACCGTCCGGCTGCCCGCCTGAAACTGCACCCGGCGGTCGCGGTCGAACATGCCCCGGAGCTGGGATGGGTTGGCGCGGCCCGGGGCGGTCGAGAGTTAGCAGTTGCATCGGCAACACATGGGCAGGCCGTGCCGCCCACGGTTCCAGCTGAGCGCGTCCTCGTCGTCCTTGCCGAGCCCGGCGGCGGCGATGGCGGCGTCAGCCTGCCACCAAACAACCCAGACAAGGCCTTGTTCTGCGTCACGGTGACTGATGTAACGCAGTGCCTGGCGAAGCCGCGCCCACCGGACGTTGCCACACCCGGATAGGCGTCTTACTCCCGCTCTACCAGCTGCCCGTCGGCGGCCGCCGCCGCTTGCCCGACCCCCACGCCATGCGCGTCTCAAAGGAGGTACTGCCATGTCCGAAACGCCGCAGCATCCGACTGAGCCGGTCATCCGCGCCGAACGGTTCGAGTTGGTCGACCAGGCCGGTCGCCTGCGCGGGCTGTGGGGGCTGCTCCCCAGCCCCGACCCCGGCGACCGACCCCTCGGGCTGGTCTTGTTCGACGAGGCAGGTAGACAGCGCCTGTGGCTGGCACTGCATACCTACGGTCCCAACCTGTCGGTCGACCTCGGCGGTGAAACCGTCGCCATGATCGGGGCCAACGATCCCGGTAGCGGCGACCACGTCGGGGCCTACGCCTTCCTGGCCGACACCCACGGTGCGCCGGTGGTGGGGGCCTACGTCGAAGCCGACGGCAGCGTTTCTGAGTGCCGACCATCGGCGGTGTCGGGGTTCGTCCTGAGTCAGCGGATCCAGCCGTCGTGAGCGGCAGGCGCAAGTGGCTACGGCGGGGCTCGGCGGTCGGCAGAGGGGTAGCGTCCCAACGTGGTTCCGTTCGCAGATCGGACCCGGGCGCTATTGGCCCTAGGCCGACGGGTGCGTTCTCGTCGTCACGATCTCGGCCTGACCCAGCAGGCGCTTGCCGATCGCATCGGCGTGCAGCGGGCCTACCTCGGACACGTCGAGAACGGGCAGCGCAACGTCTCGCTCCACAACTTGCTGCGCATCGCCGCTGCCCTCAATCTCGATGCCAGCGACTTAGTTGCAGGCTTGCTGTCTGCCACTCCATAACCTTTGGCCGACCCCAAGCGAAGCAGACGGCCGCCTACCGGACCGCGATTTGCCGCCCGAGGGGCCGCAGCAGCCGGTGCAGCCGACCGCCACAGGGGACCCCAGTGCCGCGCAGACGACCGGAGCCGGTAGGGCCATGAGCGCGGTGGTCAGCCTGCGGTGCGACTTTTGCGGCGCCGAGGCTGCAGAGAAAGCCAATAGCGCCGTCGCCTTGCGGGCAACGTTGAGAGACGCAGAGACCGAGGAGGCCAAGCGTTGGGAACGCATGGGCCAACTGGATTGCTGTCCTGACTGCCGGGCAGCACCGCAGGCGGTCGGCTACCGGACCAGGGCCGTCCAATGGTTGATTGTCCACGATGACGAAATCCTTGGGCACGCCCTTAGTCGGAAACGGGCCCTGAAGGCCATCATCGGCGAATACGGCGGCTGGGGGAGGTACACGACGCAACCGCTCGATCGGTCGGGACCCCCCACGTTCCGAGTCACGCCGTTGTTTGAAGGCGACCCCGCCGAATTCGCGGTGGAATGCCCGGACGGCGTTATCACGCACCTGGTGCGCAGGGATGTGGCCGAGGGATACGTCGACCTCTGTGACTGCGGGGAGGAGGTGCACTACGGCCCACGCCGCCCGAGGATTGCGGTGAGGTGTTGGATTGGACCAGGACCGGGGCGTCCGCGGGACCGCCACGCCCTCTACCTCGACGGGTGGGGTCAGCCTTTGAAGACGAGCGACAGCGTAAAGGAGCTTGTGCAGTTCGCTCGGGACCACCGCTACGGCGAGCCAGATCGTCGTGCGAACTTGCCGCCGGCGTGACCGGGACGACCAGCGAACTGCTGGCCTTAGTTGAAGCACCGCATCGTTCGACGGGCCGGTAACTGCTGTGTTACTTCTCAGTTTCTGGCAGCCAGTCCGAACGGGCCGGGCTCATCCTGGTTCAGCGCGATTTCAATTCTTGACGGACCGTGAGATGGTTCCCACGCCTTGTGATGAGCGCTGAGCCAAGTCATACAAATAGTCATTGTGGGCCATGGCCTCGCAAGATCATCACTGGTATCCAGCTTCGTATCGCAGGCCCCACGGCCCCCGGCGGAGGAGACACCGTGCTACACAACGCCCGCATTATCGCTATCGCCGCGATGACCTTCCTGATCACCAGCCTCGTTGGTGTCGGCATTCCCGTGGCAAGGGCCGCTGTGCTGACCAACGAACGCTCCAAGCTCGGCGAGTTGCCCGGCTTCAAGTTTGACGACTTCAAGCTGACGGACCGAATGACTCTCAAGGTCAACGTCGGGACCGGCAACGTCGTCGTCGATGCCAGCGACCTCGCAATTCAAGGCTCGGGTCTCAATCTTGGGATCAAGCGCTTCTGGAACAGCGCCAGCCAGGCGGACGGCAGCTTTGGCGACGGGTGGACGATGGGGACTGCCGCCGACGTGTACCTCGATCCCGCCTCTGACGGCTCAGTGACTTTCCACGGTCCCAGCGGCTTCGAGGCACACTTCGAGGCACCCACTACGAGCGGCAGGATGGCAGCGCCCGACAGCTTTTCACACGCCGATCTCGAACGCATGCGAGACGGTATCTATGTTCTCACCTACCACGGCAGTGACGAACGCCTGACCTTTGACCGTCGCGGCGTGCTAACCAGTGACGCTGATCGGAACGGCAACGCCATCACGTTCAACCACGACGGCACCTCCGGTCGGGTTACCGCCATCACGGACACGCAGGGTCGGACCCTAACCCTCAGCTACGAGGTTTGTAAGCCTGGAAACGGCTACGGAGACAAAAACCATTGCCACGCTGGCCCAGGAGTTCGAGGCCGTACGACTGGGCGAATCAGCCGGATCGGCGACGTCACTGGCCGTCAGTGGAGTTTCAAGTACAACGCCCTCGGTCAGCTTGTGCAGTCGGTGAACGCCGCCGGTGTCGCCACGACGTACGGCTACGACAGCGGGAATCTCGTTCGCCTGACGGACGGCCTCGGTCACGCTACCGCTATCACGTACGACAGCCACCACCGTGCTATCAGCATCAGTCGGGCAGCCAACAGCCGGGACCCGTCGCTCACCCGCTACGTCTACGGGGTCGGCAGCACAAAGATGGTTGACCCGAACGGGTTCACGACCACCTACACCATCGACGGCGAGGGCCGCGCCACCAAGACCACCGACCCCCTTGGCAACGCAGTTGAGACGACCTTCGACGCCAAGTGGAATCCCATGGAGATCCAGGACGGTCTGAGTGCTGTCACCAAGTTGTCCTGGGCGAACGGCAACCTGCAGAACATCCAGGCACCCGGCTCGACTGGAGCAGATGGCCCTACGACGAGCTTTGACTACGCCGACTCGGCCCATCCGCACACGGCGACGTCGCAGACCGACCCGCAGAAGAACACCACGAGCTACTTGCTCGACGGCCCAGGCAACCTCAGCGGCGTGATCGCCCCGCAAGCGCAGAACACGGCGACCAACACCTATGAGACCGACGGCACCGTCTGCGGCGCCCGCAAGGGGCAAGTCTGCAGGACGACCGACTTTCGGGGAAACACGGTGGGCTATCGCTTTGACCACCGAGGCAACCTGGTGACGATCACGCCGCCCGCGCCGCTCGGCGCGACCACGATTGTGCCGGACGCTCTGAGCCGTACGGTCAAGGTCACCGATGGCCGGGGGCAGGACACCGAGACTCGCTACGACACCAACGACCACATCGTGGAGCGCCGTTACGGCGGCGCGACGAAGTGCGATCCGACGGCCGGTACATGCATTTCCTATCAGTGGGACGCCGCTGGCAACCTCGTCAAACGCATCGACGTCACGGGTACCACGGTGTGGTCCTACGATCCGCAGAACCGCCCGGTCGTGAAGGTCCTGCCCGATCGCAGCGTTAGCACGCTTGACTACGACGCCGCGGGCAATCCCGTTGCCTTCACCGACGACGGCGGGACCGTGCGCTACAGCTTCGACGCCGCCAATAACTTGACCTCGGTGGCCGAGCCTCACGGGAGCTGCACGGCCCCGCAGTCGCTGTGCATCACCATGACCTATGACGCCAACCACCGTCGAACGGCTCTGGACTTCCCCAATGGCATCCGCGTCGATGTTGCCTATGACGCTGCAGGCCGCGAAACGAGTGTTCGGGCGCACCGTGGGAGTGAGGCACCTTTCGTCAGCCGCGATTACAGCTACACGTCGCCCTCAGGTGTCGACACGATGCTCCGCCAGTCCATCACCGACGAGGCAGGCAACGTCACGCGCGGAGCCTATGACGGCCTGAGCCGCCTGGCCGACGTCAACATCCGGAATGCTTCGGGAGCGACGATCGCCAGCTACCACCTGACGTTTGACGGCAATGGCAACCGCCTGACTGATCCTGTGGGCAGCCACAGCTACAACGCCGCCAACCAGTTGACCGACTCTGGCTATGTCTTTGACGGCGAAGGAAATCAGATCGCAGGCGGCGGCCACAGCTTCCGCTACAACCGCCTCGGGCAGACATCAGACATCACCACCAACGGCACAACGAGCGCCTTCACCTACGCCGACGCAGACTCCACGGAGCGCACCGCCGCCGCCAAGACCAAGTTCCAGAACACCCTCCTTGGGCTGACCCGGTCAGTTTCGCCCGGCGACAACCTCTCTTTCACCCGCGATCCCAAGGGCAACCTGCTCAGCCTCCGGACCAAGAACGGGACCGCCTACTACGTCCTCGACGCCATCGGTTCGGCCTTGGCACTCACCGACGGCAGCGGCTCAGTGGCGGCCCACTACCAGTACGATCCGTTCGGGACACAGGTCAAGGGCGAAGGGCCCCTTGCCGCCGTCAACCCCTTCCGATTTGCCAGCGGGTACTTCGACGTGTCGACCGGACTCACGAAGTTTGGCGCTCGCTACTACGACTCCATGACTGGCCGTTGGACTCAGCAGGATCCGGTGCCGGGGTCAATTGCCGATCCGGGGACACTAAATCGGTATGCATATGTTGGCGGGAATCCCCTTAACGGCACGGACCCTTCCGGTCGAGATTGGTGGAACCCGTTTAGTTGGTCGAGTGACACGAGGAAGTGGGTAGGAATCGGACTAATCTGTGCTGCGGAATACGCTACCGCAACTGCCGCTACGCTTGGTTCCGTTGGAACGGCAGCGCCCATTTCATATGGGATCGCGACTACGGCATGTACAGGAAGCCTACTTTGGGGATCGGCCTAGGCTGGCTGCCCTATACCGTGTATCATTAATACGAATATGCGAGATTTCGATCATTCTGTGTTTACAACCAAGACGCTGTTATTTCTAATCCTTATCCTGTCGGCTTTGGCATTGCTCTTGGGAGTATCGACACGAAGCGGCGCCATTGTGATTCCGGGCGTGATTTTGCTGCTCGGGTCATTGGTTGGACTTCTTCGTCGCGATTGAGGGAGAAGCAGTTGGCCTTCCTACAATCGGCCACAGTCCAGGGAGACGTTGGAGCAAGTCTGGACCATCGAAATCCTTGGCCCAGCCCCCAGAACCCAGTTCGACGCCAGTGACGGCAGGAGACTTCACCAATCCCCCCAGGTTCGCCGATCAGACGCGAAGCGGCGGCCGGTCGCTCGCACCGAGACAGCTGATAGTTGATGTTCAGCAAGAAACTGCTGGACGCCCCGCACCCGAACCCCGCCGTGGGCACCCGGTCCGACAATGACCTCGCGAAGCGCTCGGGTGGGTAGATCCACATTGATATACGGCGTCACCCCAAACGGTCCGGCACGAAACTGCTGCTTCAGGGTGCGACGATGATCAATGCAGAGCAGGCGTACCTCCTTTTCCTCGGTGAAGGCCGCGTGCTTCACCGCACCCAGGAGTGGCAAGATCTTCGTCACGTGGTCTGACGGTCGCGGCGAGCGGGGCTGGAGGGGAAGCTGATGCAGGGTTCCGACGGTCAGACAGTTCAGCCCGTATTGAAGATCGTCAAGGCCTGACGTCGATGACGGACGGGGCGTCGGACCGCTGGGTGCCGCTATCAGCCAGAGAGGACGCCGAACGACGGTCGTCCTTAGACGCGCTTCACCAGGACGTGCCGCCATGGCTGCATGCCTCGCTGTGGGGCTGGTGTGCTCAACGGGTTCGCATCGGCAGCGCCCGAGACACGGTCCAGCAAATAGAACGCTCCCTGCGCTTCTCGTCCGGGATGGCGTTTGACGACAGGGCCGACACCATGGCCGCCTTCGGTTCGTCCGAAGTCCCCGCTCTTAGTGCGCTTCGGCAAGCGGTGGTCGCCGACGAAACGTTGTTCCTCGATGTCGTCGATTGGCTGGTCTCGCGCATGTACGTGGACCACGCCGACTACGAGGACCGAGGCGAAGCGCTCGAGGAGGAGGAGTACTACGACAGCCAATTGGCTCAGCTCGACGAGATCTTGGAGCAGGCCGGTTCAATGTGGACCGTCGACCGGACTTCCACACCCCGACGGCTGGTGCGCCGTGTGCCAGCCGAGATCGTCGCGGCAGCCAAGCAAGCCACCAGCCCGGACGACCGAGCGTCAGAACATCTCACCAAGGCGTGGGCCGCTACCTACGGGCGGCGTCCCGCGCCCAGTGAGGCGTACAGTCAAGCTGTCAAAGCGGTGGAGGCGGTTGCCATTCCGGTGGTGTGTCCGGCGAATCCCCGTCCGACGCTCGGCCGGGTGGTCAAAGACCTCCAAGCGAAACCGTCCAAGTGGCACGTCGGGCTGAGGCACCCGAACTCTGACCATGCCGTGGTGGTGGTGGCTGAGATGTGCGACCTCCTGTGGAAGGGTCAGGCTGATCGCCATGGGTCGTCCGCTGGACCGCCGGCGGTGTCGCTCGCCGAGGCCGAGGCGGCTGTTCACCTGGCAGCCACGTTGGTGCAGTGGTTTCGAAGCGGTGTTGTTGGGTCGGGCACCCAGGAGGCCTCAACTCTTGACCTTGGCGGGTGATCCAGCTGGACCGGCGTCGAGCCCGATGAAGTCGCACCGAATGCCGGCGCCTGACAGCTGGGCCACGTCCAAATGTCGGACGTACGGCTGCAACACCGCTGGCACCGAGATGTGGAGCGGCTAACAGTTGACTCAGGGCCGCTGGTCGGATGGGCACACGACGGGCTGGTCTCTGAGGTGTGGATCGAGAGTCAGATCGAGGTGGCTCGGCCTGCCGAGTTGCTGATCGGCTCTGCCGCTGGGGCACTACCGCTCACGGCCGTGCTCATCCCGAAACTGCACCCCGGCGACCTTTAGTGCCCGCCAGATTGTCCCCGGATTGCGACCGAGCTCGGCACCGATCTGGGCGCAGGACCAGCCTCGGCCGTAAAGCTCGACGGCCGTGCTGATCTTGTCGGGTGTCATGCTGCGCGGCCGTCGTAGGCCGTTCCTGGTCAGGATTTTGGCCACTGTGCCGCGGTGCACGCCGAACTCCTTGGCCAGCTCAAAGGCCCGTTCGCCTGACAGGTACCGCTGGAGCAGTTCAGCTTGCTTCTCGGGGTTCAGGTGAACCTGATTCTGCCGAGGACGCTTAGGCTTCGGCCCACGCCGCCCCGGCTCGTCTAGGAGGTGAGCCACCTTGTCCAGTTCCCGCCGGTGTTTGGAGTACCTCGCGAGAAGCTCCACCCCAGATTCTGGAAACTCCCTTTCGTTGGCCGCAGTGATGCGGGCGGGGAAGGCGAGCCGAAAGTGTCAAACCAGAATTTGAAGCAGCACCCCCGCCGCAACTGTCGGGTCCGACCGATGGTGGGCAGCCTGCTCTCCTTGTGGAGTGTGCGGGCACATATTCAGCGGGCCTGGTGGGTCAGTGGCGCCTTTGGACTGGCGCTGACTCACGTTGGGACGACCCGTCCCCGATCGGCGCTTGAGGCGATGCGTTCAGCCGATCGCAGCGCGTTCTGGGCAGCGGTTATGGGCACCTTCGTCGCTTGCCAGGGCGACCCGGAGCCGTCGGATCCGTCCGCTCGTATGGCCAGAGCATGGGGTGGCCACGACCCCGATCACCACCGAATGTACCTCACGACGTCCAAACGGCGATCGAACGAGAAAGGACGGCTACAAGAAATCGTCGACGTGGCCCAGCACGCCGACGGCCACGCCGGCCATCCTCGACGATCCCGCCCCTCCCAGCCACCGACGGAGTCACATTCCCGGAGCCCCCTCTGGGGTTCAGGCGCGACTTCTGCTGTTCCTTCTACGCATAGTCGGACAGCGGTCCTGGCCATGTGGGTTGATGGTCGGGTTGTCGACCCGACGTCGCCTCAGCACCCCCCACCGAGGCCCCTTTCTGGGTCGTTGGATGCCTGCCCGGCAGGCCGTCTTAGACCGGACGCCGTGGAGCGGGGGGGTGCCTGCGCTGTGCGCATTGACGTATGGAACGTATCGCACGAATATCGCGAACATGGAGTATCGTGGTCGCATGAGTGAAGAAGAGACGCCAACGCAGGCGACCAAACGCTCCCGGATCAGCCAGACCGATATCCCCGCCGTCAGTCTGGAGAAGGCTCTCCGGGTCCCCCGTGCGATCGCGGAGAACTACGCGTCGCATCCCACCAGGCCTCTCGACATCGCCTCCGCTCTGGGTATGCAGCCGTCATCCGGGAGCTTCCGCGTTGAGTGCGGCGCAGCGATCGGCTACGGCTTGACCGAAGGCGGCCCCAACGCTCCCGAGATCTCCCTGACGCCCCTGGGTAAGCGGATTGTCACCCCGACCGAGATCGATGATGACAAGGTCGCCCTCCGCGCTGCTGCGCTCAAGCCGACGGTGGCCGCTCAGTTCTACACGAGGTACGACGGCTCCCCGCTGCCTCCAAAGAACATCGCGCAGAACGTCCTAGCGACATTTAACGTGCCTGCAGACCGCACTAGCGATGTCTACGACCTGTTGATCGAGAACGCCCGGTACGTCGGACTCCTCAAGGCGATCAAGGACAAGGAGTACATCGACATCGGAGGCCCGCTCAATGGCCCCTCGTCATTCACGGCCAATGGCGTGGCAGAGCCGACGCAGGACAAGGTGGACCCCATCGGTCGGAAGCACGAGAGCGATCCGGAGGCGGCCGCTCATGCTGTCCCGCCGCCACCCCCGACAAACCCTGCTCCCTCACACAAGAACGCAATCTTTGTTGGCCACGGAGGCAACAGGAAGCCAATGGAGCAGCTGGTCAAGATCCTCAACGAGTACGGCATCCCTCACAAAGAGGCAGTCGACGAGGCGAACCGGGCCCGCCCCATCCCGCAGAAGGTGGCGGAGACTATGCGGGAGTGCGGCGCCGCGATCTTGGTATTCACCGCCGACAAGGAGTATTTCGACAAGGACGGCCAGCCGATCTGGCGCCCTAGCGAGAACGTGTCGCACGAACTCGGGGCAGCATCAGTGCTGTACGGCGAACGGATCGTGGTCTTCAAGGAGAAGGGCATCGAACTGCCCTCCAACTTCAGCAGCGTGGGCTACATCGAATTCGAGAAGGACAAGTTGATCGACAAGGGCATCGACCTCTTCCGCGAGTTGGTCAGCATGAAGATCCTCAGCATCTCGGTCGGCTGAGACCGAATGACCGCCGCCTCTGGGAAGCCGCCCGAGCATTGGCGGATCCACTTCTTCCAGCGAGCCAGAATCGATGACCCGAAGCTCAGCGTGCCTGCGATTGAGTTCCTGGACTCCGTCCCGGCCAAGGTCGCTGCCGAGATCCATGCGGTCCTTGACGCCGTGGCCGCAGCGCCGCCACCTTCCTTCTCGGGTGGTGGCAAATGGGAGGCGATGCACGGCGACATGGCCGGGTACTTCGAGGTTCGAGTGCAGGGTGGCGGGATGAACCACCGGCTGTTCTGCGTCCTGGAGCGCGGCGCCGAGGATCTTGGAGGGTCGAGCATTGTGTGCATCGACGGTCTCTCGAAACCATCGCGGACAGCGGCAGACCCGAAGGACTACCGGCGAGTCAAGCGCTACGGCGCCGAGTTCCAGAAGCGGCGGACCGTGCTCTAGTAGTCGACGCACCCCGACGTGGCGTTGGCAGGATCTCGAGGTCCAGAGCTCCTGCGAGCGCCACGAGGGTCGTGAGGGTCGGGTTTGGCTTCTCAGCGGAGAACAGACGACGGATTGCCTCCGGCTTCACGCCAGCCCGCCGGGCCAGCTCGGCCTTCGTGAGATGCAGTTCCTCGCGACGGGCATCGAACGTGCGGATCACCGAGTCGATCTGCTCGATCCGCTCGCGTGCCTCCTCGTAGGCCTGGCGGTAGTTGGGATCCTTGAGGCGTTCAGCGAAATAGTGCTCTGCTCCTGTCCGAGTCGCTGCCATGGCGTTAGGGTACCCGTAACGTCCACGTTACGCACGCCACCGCAGGTGTGTTGGCCGACGTACCATTCTTGGACCTAGCAACCCGCCGGTCCGCGCGGTCGTTGCGGACGTAAATCTCGGAAGGAATCTCGGACGATGACCACCCTGCCGCTTGGCAGGGTTGGGTGGCAGTGCCTAGGCGCAAGCCTGTGGCCAGGAGGAACGTCGGGCAGCGAAGCGAGAGATCGCCCGTTCGCTGCCTTTCACCTCTACTCCATGGCCAGCGCGTACGCGCTGGTCGTCGTTGGTTTGCGGATGCGAGCGGGGACTCCCCCGTTGACCGCTGGTGACCGTGAAACCGCCTGTGTGCATTGCTACTGGCAACATCGCGCCGCGCGAGCCTAAGAGTGGAAGCAGGAACGGGTTCGGCTACGAACAGCCAACCCGATGGGCCTATCTCGACCCAACGACGCGATATGTCGACGGCCCACACATCCGACTGCGCCCAAGACATGTCGGTGAAGAACTCGACGTCGAACTCGCTCTCACGAGCGGTTCAAGCGCAGGGGCGGACCGACCGGAAACCACCGGGTGTTTGTGCTGCATTACCCAGGCGATACAGCTCGGGAGATCAATGTCGCGCTGGTCGTCATTCCCCTGCCGAATGACAGTGAGCCCGGCAGCGTGCAGGACGGTGAGGGCGATGAGCCTCACCAGCTCGCGGTCCATGCGTACCAATGGTCGCCGAGCGCAAGCCACTGTGGGTTCTCGAAGCTCGCGTTTGCCATCTTCGTCGAGGGCCCATGTGGCAAGTACGCGAAGCCGGCGTCATCGGATAGGGCGCCGACCTCGTCGTAGAAGATGACGCCTTCATCGACGATGCGGACGCTCGTGATGGTGTAGGTCCCGATGCGGCGCGGTTTCCAGCTCGCCCAGTTCGCCGGTTCGGCGCGGACCTCCTCGACCGCATTCTGAAAGTCGGACTTGCTCGACTGCCATCGGGCTCGCAGCGGGAAGTTGGCGTGTAGCACAAGCGCCAGCACGAGCGCGCCCGCAGGGGCAATCGCGAACAAGAGGGCCGTTCCACTGTGAGCAGCGCGTCGCCTCGAGCGCAGATACGTCACACCGCGAACCAGCCAGGTGACCGCAGCGATGCCGACGACCCAGATGCATGGCACGACCGCGAGGAAGTGAATGCCCGGAAAGCTGAACGCCCAGAGCACGACGAGGCCTGTCGCCACCAAGGCGCCATGGAAGAGAACGCCCGGGGGTCGCCGGAACAGGCCGTATCGGTCCGGCAGGCTCTCCGGCAGGGCCGGTCCGCTCTCTTCCAGGGGTGGTGGTCACCCGGCTTCGAGGTACTCGCGCAGAGCCTGCCGGATAACCTCGGAGGTCGAGGTGCCCTCGGCGTCTGCGCGAGACGCAAGGGCGTCCCGTAGTTCTGGGTCGAGCCGCACGGACTCCACCGATGCCGGTGCGGACCCCAGCGTCGGCCGGCCGCGCTTGCCACGCCGTGCAATGAGCTCGTCGACGTCGTAGCCCGCCTCGGCTTCGTCGGCGAGTCGCTTGAGGTCGGCGTCGGAGAGCTTCTTGCCGGTCTTGGTTCGGCGGGCGGGCTCAGTCATGCCAGGAGCCTCCAATACTTTGGGCGCATCGGCATGGCGTGGATCGCGAGCTGGCGTTCGCCGGCGACGAGAACGACCACCTCGAGGACGTTGCCTGCGCGATCAGGGCCGAGAACGAGCCAGCGGTCAGGGTCCTCGCCTGCATCCTCGATCGCCAATGCGTTGTCGACGGCGTGTTCGATGTCTTCGTCAGCGACGCCGTGGCGACGGGCGGACTCGTGGATCTCCACACGCGGTTATCGTACTACGAAAGTCGCCCGGTGAGGGACTCCCTCGAATGGCGAGGGAGTAGCGCGCCGAATGGCACGTGGATGGCACGCCGACCTGAATGCGACCCGGCGAGCGGAACGAAGTCGCAGGTCCGCCATGGCTTCGACCTCCACGTGCGTGCGGGTCTGATTGGCGTCGACCTTCAGAAACGCGTTCCCGACAACCTCGACCTTTTCCACATCGGCCATATTCGAGAGGGGCGGGCTCATGCGTGGTCTCCCACCGTCGTGCGGATGCCGAGTGCGGCGAGCTTGTGTAGCGACCGTTCGACGATGAGAGGGTAGGTGTCGAGGTAGTACGGCAGGGCAGCGCAGGCCTGGTTGACCGCTGCGCCACGGGATCTCGCAAGCGTGGCGTCGTCCACGTCCAGCGACTCGAGGAAGGCTCGGCGCGAGTCCTCGGTGAACAGCGGCGACCAGACGACTTGCACGTCGACGGCCGGGTCGCCCGCGGAGGCGGAGCCCCAATCGACGAGGCCTGAGAGGCGGCCGTCGGTGAGGATGCAGTTGCCTTCGAGGTCGCCGTGCACCCAGACCGGCGGCCCGTGGTGGGCAGTTGCAGCGAGCCCGTCCTCCCATGCCGCCAGGGCGGCGGCGGCGTCGACGAGGTGGCTGGCCCCGTCGATCGCCCGTCGGGTGGCGTCGTCGTACTCGGCGAGCGGGCGGGCACGGTTTTGTGCCTGGGGCGCGCCGTCGATGGGCACTGCGTTCAGCGCTCGGACGACGGCGGCGAGGTCAATGGCGAAGGTGGTCGGGTCGCTCATCCGTTCGAGGGCGGCGGGTAGGCCGGGAAGCCACCGGTGGAGGGCCCAGCGGTACGGGTAGCCGAACCCTGGTTCGCCGATTGCCACTGGTGCGGGGATGGCGACGGGCAGGTGGGGGGCGAGTCGCGGGAGCCAGTCTTGCTCCTTCTGCGGTTGCTCGGCCGCCCAGTGAATGCGAGGCAAGCGGACCACGAGGTCGTGACCGAGGCGCCAGATGGCGTTGTCAGTCCCCCATGGTTCGACGATCGCGAGCGGCAGGCCAGCGAGGTCCGGGAACTGGGCACTCATGAGACGACGCACGAGGTCCTCGTCTACGTCGACCTCGTCGGCGTGCATCCGCTGGCGCTTGCCCGGAATGGCGGCGCCGTGGGAACGCCGAGCCGTCATGTCGAGGCGGGGGGAGCGCAACTGAGTCCCAGGGACCGGACACCGAACACCGAGCTCCGAGCCGTCATGCTCGCACCCTTCACCAAGAACGAACGGCCGGACCCTACGTGTCCCTGATCAAAGTCGTCCGCGATTTGGGGACCGGGGGTCGTCACCACACCGGCAGCACGTGCTCGGCTTGGCCAGCATCACCGCATCCGAGTCGAGGGCACCAACGAGACCACTGGCGCGCAACAGTCAGGGCGAAAGTCCGCCGTCGACGCTCTTGTCGATGAGACGGGATACCTCTTCAACAGGCGGAGCAACCGAGATCTCGGTTGGTGGCGCCGTCGTGCTCACAAGAACCCGAACATTTACCTGTGGAGCTTCCGCCGGCGGACGGGCGGCGCGGTCCGAGTAGAACTGGCGCATGAGCGACGGCTGCGTGCAGTGCGGGCGTCATCCCGCGGCCGAGGTCGATCTGCGATCCCATACGGGCCGCGTCGTTTCGTTCCGCTGGACCAGCTTGAAGGCGTCACTGTGCCGGGACTGTGGCATGGCCCAGTTCCGCGATCGCATGAACCACACGCTCGCCGCAGGCTGGTGGGGGCTGGTCGCCTTCTTCGTCAACTTCTACGCCATCGCCAAGAACCTGGTGGCGTGGCGGAAGCTGGCCGGCCTGGCCCCGCCGAGCGGGGCTCCGACGGCGGCCCCGGCCGACCCTGGGCGGCTGATGCCCGCCCGCTCCGGTGTGTGGATCACGCTCGTCCTCGGCATCGTCTTGGCCTCCGTACTGCGCCAGCCCGGCGACAGTCCCACCCATCTGGCCGGGCGGTGCGTGGACCTCCAAGAGACTGACGTCCACAAGGTCGCGTGCAAGGGCTTCCACGACGGCATGGTCCTGCGCGTAGTCCCGTCCGTGGCCCAGTGCCCGGCCACCACGGACGACGCCGTGCGTCTGCGGCGCGACGTCACCGTCATCCTTTGCATCGATGAGGACCGGTGACGGGCCTGCCCTCCAACCCCGATCCTCAGGCGACGACCCGGACAGCCGGCACCGCGATCGCCACCGCCATCGCCCTCGCCGTCCTGCTGCTCGTCGACTTGATCGCGGTCGTGGTGCTCCCTCGGCCGATCACGTTGCGCGGCCCCGGCGCACTGGCCGACGTCATCCCCGAGCTTCAGCATTTCGTGGAGCACGCCCGCGGCCTTCGTTTCCACCACAACGTGGACATCCGCCTGTCCAACGATCTCGGCGCCCTCAATACGGGACTCAGCGAGGGCACTGGCGCGGGAGCGGCCGACGCCGCCGCCAGCCAGAGTGCGGTGCTGCGGGCCTTGGGCATGGTCGACGAGCGCTACAACGAAAAGGCCGCGGCCCAGTCGCTCAACAGCCAGGTCCTCGGCGTCTACCAGCCCCGCACCCATCGCCTCATGGTGCGCCCGGGCCCCATCACGGCCCGGCTGCGCATCACGCTGGTCCACGAGCTGACCCACGCCCTCGACGGCGAGCACCACCAACTGGTGCGCAAGACCAAGTCGATCCGACCCGACGAGTCGGGCACGTCCTTTCGGGCCTTGGCCGAAGGCGACGCCATGTGGGTCGAGAGCCGCTACCGAGCCACGTTGAGCGCGGCTGACCAGGCCGGCGCCACGGCCGCGGACGGCCCCGCACCGACCGGCATCCCCGACGCCCTCCTGCTCCTGGCCGCCTACCCCTACGCGGCCGGGAGGGCCTTCATCGAGGAACTGGTCAAGCAGGACGGCACTGACGCCGTCGACCGCGCCTTCGACCATCCGCCCATCACTTCGGAACAGATACTCCACGTCGACCGCTACCTCGGCCACGACCGGCCTCGCGTCGTGGTGAAGCCGGTGCCGGAAGGCCGCGTCGTCCAGCGGGGCGTGTTCGGTGAACTGCTGCTGCGACTGATGCTGTCCCGCTCACTGGGCGCCGATCCGGCCCGGCGGGCGGGCACGGGCTGGGGCGGAGGCCGTTACGTCGCCTGGCGCAGCGGCACGTCGGTCTGCGTCCGAGGCACGCTGGTCATGGACACGGCCGCCGACACGGACGAACTGGTCGCCGCCCTCCGCCAGTGGGCGACGAGCAGGCCACGCGCACGGGTGACCCCCAGCCCGGGCCGGTCGGTCATGTTCGACAACTGCGTCGACGCGTAAGCCGTCGGGCGTACCCTGGGTCGGTGGACGAGGAGGCCGACCAGGCCGAGCCCGAGCACGTCGAAGACGCGCAGGCCGCCGAGCACGTCGAGCACGCCGGGCAGGGCGAGGACCTTCTCCCCGTCCCGGTCCCCAAGCCGCCGGTGCGCCGACGCAGCCGAAGCCTCATCGCGGCCGGGCTCATGGGGGTCGAGCAAGCCCTTTACGGCCACCGCCAGAACGAGATCGTCATGGTGGCCGACGCGGGCGGCATGCCCGAGCCCGACTTCGACATCGACCTCACGCCCGACCCCCGTGACTCGACCGTCGTCCTGCGCAAGCACCGTCGCCGCAAGGGCTGATCGCACGGGCTCGCCCCTACCCCCGACACGAACCAGACTGCACGCATGGACAGAGCCAAGCGCGACCAGTTGATCGAGCGGTACCAGGCGGGTGCCGACGAGGTGCGTAGAGCCGCAGCCGAGTGCGAGGCCGCCGGCGGCCTGGACGTGCGGCCCGCGCCGGGGGAGTGGACGGCCCGCGAGGTGGTGCACCACCTGGCCGACGCGGAACTGACGTCGGCCGTGCGGCTGCGGCGAGTCCTGGCCGAGGACGACGCCGCCATCACGGGCTACGACGAGAACCTCTTCGCGGCCCGACTCCATTACGACCGGCCCATTGATGCGTCTCTCGAGGCCATGGATGCGGCCAAGCGGTCGTCGGCCGACCTGCTGCTGGTCCTCACGGACGACGAGTGGCAGCGGCGCGCGACGCACAGCGAGTCGGGCCCTTATGGGGTGGAGCGTTGGCTCGAGGTGTACGCCGACCATCCCTACGACCACGCAGAGCAGATGCGAAAGGCCGCGGGATTGGCGCAGTAGCGGGAGGCTCGTCCCGGTTTGCCCGGGGCTGCCTAGCCCGGATGACCATTACCGAATGCCTCGGACGGGCCATTGAGGCCATGCCACGCGACTGACGACAGTTTGGTATGGCCGACGAAGCAGTCGACTCGGCCGACGGCGCCGTCCTCGCTGCCGTCGTGCGAGCCCAGCTTGAGATTGCCGCGGCCGACGGCGATGTGGCGCGCACGTTGTTATTGGTCGTCGAGCGGGCCAATGAGTTGACCAACGCGTCGGGGGCCACGCTCGAGATGGTCGACGACAGCCAACTGGTCGTGCGGGCGGCCAGCGGCATCGCCGCGGGCTGGGTGGGCAGGCGGCATGCGTCGACGTCGCTCGGTGCTCGTTGCCTCGAGACCAGGGAGCCGGTTGTCTGCGACGACGTGGCTGCCGCCATCCTGCGGGGCGAGCCGTTGGCCGTACCCATGACCTCGGGCTCGTTCGTGTCCGTCCCGCTCGTACACGATGGCCGGGTGGCCGGGCTGTTGCGGGTGGTGGGGACCGCGGCCGGCGGTTTCAACGACCGGGACCTGAGCACGCTGCGCCTGCTGGCCGGGTTCGCGGCGGTGGCGGTCGAGCAGGTCAAGACCAACCTGGCTCGACAGCGCCTCATTGCCGAGCGCACGACGGCCGTGTCCCGCTTGGCCGAGAGCGAGCGGCGGTTCCGCAAGACATTCGACGGCGCACCCATCGGGATGGTCCTCGTCGACTTGGAGCGGGCGCGCGTCGGCGCCCTCCTTCAGGTGAATCGGGCCTTTGAGGACATGACCGGGCGCGACACCCGTGCTCTGACGTCGACCGACCTCGTCTCGCTCACCCATCCTGAGGACCGCTTGGCCATGACGTCGATGCTGCGGGACTTGGCCGGCGGTGCCGAGGCGGCCACACAGAGCGAACGGCGCTTCGTGCGACCCGACGGGGAGCCGGTCTGGGTCTCGGTGGGTGCGTCGCCCGTGCTCGATGACAACGGCCTGCCGCTGTATGCCGTGTTCCACGTCGAGGACGTGACGTCGCGCAAAGAGGCTGAGGCCAAGTTGACCGAGATGGCCTTGCATGATCCGCTGACCGGGCTGCCCAACCGTCTGTTGCTGTTGGACCGCTTGCAGCGCTCACTGGCGCGGGCTCGGCGAAGGCACAGTCAGGTCGCGCTGTTGTTCTGCGACCTCGACCGGTTCAAGGTCATCAACGACAGCTTGGGCCATGACACCGGCGATGCCCTCTTGGTGGCGTTGGCCCGTCGCATCAGCCACACCCTGCGCGACCACGACACCGCGGCTCGGCTGGGTGGCGACGAGTTCGTGGTGGTGTGCGAGGACGTGTGCGAGAGCGAGGCCGTGGCCGTGGCCCAGCGCATGCAGGAGATCCTGGCCGACCCGTGTCAAGTGGGCGACGACGAGGTGGTGGTCACCACGAGCATCGGCATCGTCATGTCCACCGGGTTCGCCTCGCCCTACGCGCTCCTGCGCGACGCGGACGCGGCCATGTACCGGGCCAAGGACGGCGGCGGTGGGCGCATCGAGATCTTCGATGACGTCCTTGCGGGCCAGGCCATCAGCCGGCTTCGCACCGAGAGCGGCTTGCGGCGCGCCCTCGACCAAGGCGAGCTGCGCGTGCACTACCAGCCCATCGTCAACCTCGGCTCCGGGGCGATCGAGGGCTTCGAGGCGCTGGTGCGTTGGGAGGACCCCGAGCGGGGTCTTGTTCCGCCCGACCAGTTCCTCGACGTGGCCGAGGAGACCGGGCTCATCGTGCCCATCGGCGCGTGGGTGCTGGAGGAGTCGTGCCGCCAATTGGCCGACTGGCGCAGGCGGTTTCCTCGGGCCAACTGGTCGATGGCGGTCAACCTGTCGGCTCGGCAGGTCGCCCGCAGCGGCTTGGCCAACATCGTGGCCGGGGCCTTGCGCAGCAGCGGCGTCGATCCGTCGGCGCTGTGCTTGGAGTTGACGGAGACGGTGTTGATCGAGGCGGGTACTTCCGGATTGGCCATGCTGCGATCCCTCAAGGACTTGGGCGTTCACCTGGGCATCGACGACTTCGGGACCGGCTACTCGTCGCTGTCCTATCTGCGCCGGTTCCCGGTCGACGTGGTCAAGGTGGATCGGTCCTTCGTTGCCGGTCTGGGAGACGAGGGCGAGGACGATGCCATCGTGTCTGCCGTGGTCGGACTCACGCAGCGGCTCGGGCTGCGGGCCGTGGCCGAGGGTGTGGAGACGGAGGAGCAGGCCGCCCGTCTGCGTTCGATGCGCTGCGACCTGGCCCAGGGCTTTTTGTTCGCCCGCCCTGCGCCGCCGCAGGACTTGGAGGGCGTGCTGGCCACGTCGGCCGCGTCGTCCAGCCTCACCGCCTGAGCGCGCTGCGCCCGGCCGGGGGGCCGAGGTCGCGCGCCGTAGGCTGACCGGACTGTGTCGCAGTCGCCGCACGCCCCGCAGGCCGAGTCCCTCTTCGCCGAACCGCGCAGGCTGAGCCTGACCAGGCTGGCCGCGGAAGTGGCGCGGGCCGTCGTGGCCGTGGGCAAGGTGGCGGTCGAGGGCGAGGTGGTCAAGCCGTGGCGGGGCGGCAACGGCGCGGTTGTGTTCACGTTGAAGGACAGGGCCGCGCAGATCACCGTTCGTTGCCCGCCCAGCCGCAAGGCCCGGTGCCGGGTGGTGGCAGGCGAGCGGGTGCAGGTGACCGGCCAGCCCGAGTGGGTGCCCGAGCGGGGCCAGTTGAACTTGGTGGCCGACGAGGTGGCACCCGTCGGGGAAGGGGCCATCGCCGCCCTCATTGCGGAGGTGCGTGGCCGACTCGTGGCCGACGGACTGCTCGATCGACCCCGACGGCCCATCCCTCGGCTGCCGTCGCGGATCGGCGTGGTCTGCGGCACCGATGCGGCCGTGCAGGCCGACATCGAGTCGGTGGTGGCCGTGCGCTTCCCAGGCTATCCGGTGACGTTCCTGCCCACCTTGGTCACCGGCTCGGGCGCGGCCGACGCCATTGTCCGATCCGTGCAGGCTCTCGATGCCGCGCCCGATGTGGACGTCATCGTCTTGGCCCGCGGCGGTGGCGACGGCGCCCAACTGCTCCCATGGAGCGACGAGGCGTTGTGTCGGGCCTTGTGTGCGTGCACGACGCCGGTCGTGTCCGCCATCGGGCACGAGGGTGACCGGCCGTTGTGCGACGAGGTCGCCGACCTGCGCTGCGGGACGCCGTCGTTGGCCGCAGGCGCGGTGGTACCCGACCGGGTCCTGCTGCTGGCCGAACTGGCTGCCCGACGTGCGGCCATGGACGACGTCTTGCGCCGACGGGTCGAGGGCGCCGTCGCTCGTTTGGGCGCGGTCGACAGGCAGGGCGCGCTGCGGGCCGGCGTTTCTGGCGCGGCGGGCAGGCTGGAGCGAGCGGTTGGAAGGCTCGACCTGTTGCACCCGGATCGGCTGCTGGCCGTGGCCCGCGACCGGCTGGCTGCGGAGTGGCGCCAGGTCGAGGCGCTGAGCCCGGTTCGGGTGATGGAGCGGGGCTATGCAGTGGTGCGCAAAGCCGACGGTGCCGTGGTGCGCTGGGCGGGTGACGTCGGTGTGGGCGAGACGCTCGATGTGCAGGTGGCCGCAGGCCGGATCGCGGCCCGGGTGGAGGGGGTCGACAGGTGAGCGATGGACAGTTGGGTGGCGACGGGCGTGGGCGTGGCGGCGGTGGTGGCAGCGGCGGCGATGTCGATCTGGATGGGCTGACCTACGAGCAACTGGTGGCCGAGTTGGAGTCGCTCACCGCCCGCATGGCCGCAGGCGACATCGGCATCGAGGCCGCGGCCGAGCTGTACGAGCGGGCGGGCGTGCTGCACGCGGCCGCGGCCGACCGCCTGGCGCGCGTGCAAGAGCGCATCGCCAAGCTCGCGGTGCCCGATCCCGCCGACTGACTCGCGTCTTGTCGCGCTGATTGCCGTATACGGCATCTAGCGCGACAAGACGCGCTCGCGATCAGTCGTCGAAGGCGGTGGCCAGGCTGGCGCCCGCGCGCTGGGCGAAGGCCACGTTCACGTCCATGCGCTCCATGGCCTGCTCCACGCTCTTGTGACCCGACCGCAGCGGATGGGCAGCGACGAAGTCCTTCACCCGCTGGGCCAGCGCGGGGTCAGTGATGTAGGAGATGGTGTCGAGCATGCGCGGCAGCAGCGGCTCGGTGAAGCGGGTCGTGATGTCGTCCCAATGCTCTTCGATGAAGTCCCACGCCAGCCCCGCGTTCACGTCCGAGGCCAGCACGTAGCCGATCACGAACGGCCCATTCTGGGTGCGGATCTCGCTGATGGCCAGGTCGAGGGCCCGCCGGGCAAGCGACGGATGCCGGTACTCGGCCAGCAGATAGAGGTACCGCATCTCCTCCTGCGGATTAGAGGGGTGCCGCCACCGGTCGAGGAAGGCTTGGAAGTCGCCCTCGCCGCCGGTCCGGGCCACCAGGGTCGCCACGGTGTCGGCCACGTTCGGCTCGACCGACGAAGGGTCGGCCAGGTACTGCTCGTGCAGTTGTCGGGCCTGCTCGATGACGGCCTCGTCCGCGCCCAGCCAGCCCAGGGCGAGGAGCAGGTGACCGCGCAGCTCGGCGTCCAACTCACTCTCGCCCGGCTGCGGCGTCCAGCCCAGTCGGGTCACCTGCGGTCCCACGAGCTCGCGCACGAACCGCTGCAAGCGGGGCCGGTCGGTCTCAGGCATGGCCCGGCGCAGCGCACCCAGCCCGGAGACGATGACGGCCCACACGGCCGGGTCCGTCTCGTCCCTGAAGAGGCGCAGGAGGTCGACGTACTCGGCCGGTGACGTGGTGCCCGCCAACACGGACGCCCACGTGTCGCCCACCAGATTGAAGCGCTCGAGCTTGTCCAGATGGGACACATCGGTGGTGAGGGCCCGCAGCAGTTCGGCCGCGTACCGCACTCGATAGACGCCGGAACCGCCGGCGTTGACGACGACCCAGTCGGGCTTGCCCGGCAGCCGCACGGTGGTCTCCCGTTCGGTCAGCAGCACGCGCTGGCGAACGACCTCCCCGGCCACGCTGGCCCGAATGAGCACCGGCACGCGCCACAGCGCGTCGTCGTCGTGCTCGACGTACCGGAACCGCCGTTGCGACAACACGAGGTCGGTGGCGTCCGTGCCCTGCTCGACGGAGACGACGGGGTACCCGCCTTGGAAGATCCACGTGTCCATGGTCGCCCGGGCGGGCTCGCCGGTGGCCGCCTCGATGGCATCCCACAAGTCGGTGGTCTCGGTGTTGCTGTACTGATGAGTGTCGATGTAGCGGGCGATGCCAGAGCGGAAGGCCTCGTCGCCCAGATACTGCTCCAGCATGCGGAGCACGCCCGCGCCCTTCTGATAGGTGAGGACGTCGAACATGCCCTCGGCCTCTTGGGGGGCGCCGACGGGGAACTCGATGGGCCGGGTCGATGCCAGCGAGTCGATGACCATGGCCGCGCCGCGGGTGAGCCCGAAGGTGACCCAGCGATCCCACTCAGGCCGGAAGTCGTCCACGCACAACAGCTCCATGAAGGTGGCGAAGGCCTCGTTCAACCAGATGCCGTTCCACCACTTCATGGTCACCAGATCGCCGAACCACATGTGGGCGATCTCGTGGGCGATGACGTCGGCCACCCGCTCCAACTCGCCCCTGGTGCCGAGGTCGGTATCGATCAACAGCAGGTTCTCGCGGAAGGTGACCGCGCCCACGTTCTCCATGGCGCCCATGGCGAAGTCGGGGAGGGCGATGAGGTCGAGCTTGTCGCCCGGATACGGGATGCCGAAATACTTGGCGAAGTAGCGCAGCGAATGGGCGCCGACCTCGAGTGCGAAGCCTGCGAGATGCGACTTGCCCGGCACGCATACGACGCGCAAAGGGGTGCCGTCGACGTCTATCGGGTCGGTCGACTCCAACGGGCCGACGACGAAGGCGACGAGATACGTCGACATCTTCATCGTGTCGGCGAAGCGGACTTGGCGACGGCCGTCGCCCAGGTCGTCCTCCTCGGCGATCGGCGAGTTCGACACTGCCGTCAGCCCCTTGTCGACGACGAGGGTGACGCCGAAGACGGCCTTGCGATCGGGCTCGTCCCAGCAAGGGAAGGCTCGGCGGGCATCGGTCGACTCGAACTGCGTCGTGGCGATGACGCGCTCGTTGCCGTCGTCATCGGTGAACGTGCTCCGGTAGAAGCCCCGCAGCTTGTCGTTCAGGGTGCCGGTGAAGGTGAGGTGCAGGGTGTACGTCCCTGCGTCGAGGGCGGCGGGCAGGGCGATGGTCGCCCGCTCGGTGGCCTCGTCCAGAGTGACCCGGCCTTCGTGCTGAGCCCCGTCGGCCTCGGCGATCACCTCGGCGGACGTGATGTCCAGCTCCAACGCGTTGAGCACGATGGCGTCGACTGGCTCGTGCACCTCCACATGGATTCGGGCCTCGCCTGCGAAGGCGGCCGCGTCGAGGTCGGGAGACAGGGTGAGGTCGTAGCGAACCGGTGAAACGGTGCGCGGCAGTCGGTATGGGTCGTTCTCGGGCACGGACCCAGGCTACCGGGACGGGTCGTCTGCCTCCCAAGGGCGGAGCTGTCGCGTGCGCGGGCTGCCCGGCCGACGGCCCTACCGTACGCAGCCATGACCAGTGCCGATCTCGACGTGGTGGCCATCGGCAGCGCCATCGTGGACGTCCTGGCCCGAGTGGACGACGCCTTCCTCGACCGCCACGGGTTGGTCAAGGGGACCATGGCCTTGATAGATGCCGAGCAGGCCGAGCGGCTCTATGCGGACATGGGCCCCGCGGTCGAGGTGTCGGGCGGGGCCGCGGCCAACACCATTGCCGGGGCGGCGTCGTTCGGCGCAGCCGCCGCCTTCGTGGGCAAGGTGCGAGACGACCAGTTGGGCACCGTGTTCGGCCACGACATCCGGGCCGCGGGCGTGC
>JAUTXP010000014.1 GCA_030837965.1 Acidimicrobiaceae bacterium
AAGCCCACCGAAATCAAGATCACCGGCATCGACAAGCAGGTCGTCGGCGAGATGGCCGCGCGGATCCGCAAGATCCGCCCGCCCGAGCCCTACAAGGGCAAGGGCGTGCGCTACGCCGGCGAGTACGTGGCCCGCAAGGCCGGAAAGGCGGCGAAGTAGCCATGTCGTACAGCACCAAGCAGAAGCAAGTCGCACGGTCGCGGCGCCACTACCGGGTGCGCAAGAAGGTGCAAGGCACGCCCGAGCGTCCCCGCCTGGCTGTCTTCCGGTCGAACAAGCACATCGCCGTCCAGGTCATCGACGACCTCAACGGCCGCACCCTCGCCGCCGCCTCCACCCACGAGGCCGACCTGAAGGGCGCGGGCGGCACCGGCAACAAGTCGGCCTCCACCTCGGTGGGCCGTCTGATCGCCGAGCGGGCCAAGGCGGCCGGCGTCACCACCGTGGTCTTCGACCGGGGCGGGTTCCTCTACCACGGCCGGGTGGCCGCAGTGGCCGACGCCGCTCGCGAAGCCGGTCTGGAGTTCTAGGTGTTTCGCACTCGCAAGCAGAGCTTGCTCGGCGAGTTCGGTCGTGCTCCGGCCGACCGGCAAAGCCGGACCGGCCTGCGCGCTGAAAGGCATTCATAGATGGCACAGGACCAGCAGTACGAAGAGCGGACCATCAAGGTCAACCGGGTGGCCAAGGTCGTCAAGGGCGGCCGCCGGTTCTCCTTCACCGCGCTCATGGTGATCGGCGACGGCAACGGCAAGGTCGGCCTGGGCTACGGCAAGGCCAAAGAGGCCGGGCTGGCCGTGCAGAAGGGCATCGAGGAGGCCAAGAAGAACCTCTTCGACGTCGCCCTGGCGGGCAACACCATCACCCACGCCATCCTGGGCGAGGCCGGTGCAGGCCGAGTCCTGCTGCGGCCCGCGGCCCCCGGCACCGGCGTCATCGCAGGCGGCGCGGCCCGGGCCATCCTGGAGATGGCGGGCATCCACGACGTGCTGGCCAAGTCGCTTGGGTCGGACAACTCGATCAACGTGGCCCACGCCACCATTGCGGGCTTGAAGGGCCTGAAGCGCCCGGACGAGATCGCCAGGCTCCGGGGCAAGACGCCCGAGGAGGTCGCCCCCAAGCGCCTGCTGGAGGCGTACAACGCCCGCCGCCGCGGCACCCACGTGCCCACCGAGGTCGCTTAGTCCGAGGTCGCTTAAGTCGCATTCTCGTCGCACTCCTGCCCGAGCACCGGGACGAAGTGCGACGAGAACAAGGAGAACGCAATGGCAGAGGGAACGCAATGGCAGAACTGAAAGTGACGCAGACGAAGTCGGGCATCGGCACCAAGCCCAAGCACCGGGGCACGCTGCGGGCCCTGGGCCTGGGCCGCATCGGCAAGTCGAACACGCTGCCCGACCGGCCTGAGATCCGGGGCATGATCGCCCGGGTCCCGCACCTCATCACGGTGGAGGAACTCAAGTGAAGGTCCACGACCTCAAGCCCGCCCCCGGCTCGAACCGGTCCCGCAAGCGGGTCGGTCGCGGCATCGCGGGCAAGGGCGGCAAGACCGCCGGGCGCGGCACCAAGGGCCAGGGCGCGCGCAACAACATCAAGCCCGGCTTCGAGGGCGGCCAGCTCCCCTTGATGCAGCGCATCCCCAAGCTCAAGGGCTTCAAGAACCCGTTCCGCGTCGAGTACGTGGTCGTCAACCTCGACACCCTCGAATCCTTCGACGGCGACGAGGTCACCCCGGACACGCTTCGGGCCAAGGGCCTGGTCCACAAGCACGGCCTGGTCAAGGTCCTGGGGCGCGGTGAACTGACCCGCAAGGTCGCCGTGCGGGCCCACGCCTTCTCCAAGTCGGCCGAGCAGGCCATCACCGCCGCAGGCGGTAGCGTGGAAGTCCTCCCCCCGCCGTTCGGCAACGGGCGCCCGCCCGCCAAGGGGAACCAGCACACCAACCGGTAGAGGTCAGCACGACCAGCGCACTGCCAGCGCGAGGCGACGGGAGCGGCGAGTGTTTCGCAGCCTGAAGAACATGTTCAAGGTGGCGGATCTTCGGAACAAGATCCTGTTCACCCTGTTCATCATCGCCCTCTACCGGGTGGGGTCCCACGTGCCCGTGCCCGGGATCGACTGGGACGCGGTGCAGCGGCTGGAGGAGTCGGCCAAGGCGGGCGGCGTCCTCGGCTTCTTGAACCTGTTCTCGGGCGGCGCCCTCACCCGATTCGCCGTGTTCGGGCTCGGGATCATGCCCTACATCACGGCGTCGATCATCGTGCAGCTCCTGGGCGTGGTGATCCCCAAGCTGGAGCAGTGGCGCGACGAGGGCGCCACCGGCCAGCGCAAGATCACCCAGGCCACCCGCTACCTGACCCTCGCCCTCGCCCTCATGCAGTCCACCGGCCTGGCCTTCGTGTTCCACCGAGGCGGGCGGGGCTTCAACGTGGGCGGCGACATCGACCTGATCCCCAACTTCACGTTGGGCCGCGTGCTGCTGGTCGTGCTGTCCATGACCGCGGGGACCGTGTTCGTGATGTGGCTGGGCGAGCTCATCACCCAGCGGGGCATCGGCCAGGGCATGTCCATCCTGATCTTCGCCAACGTGGTGGCAGGCATGCCCGCGGGCGGCGCCGCGGTCAGAGCCGAGGGCGGCAACGTCAAGTTCGGCCTCATCCTTGGCCTCACCGTGATCCTGCTGGTGGCCATCGTGTTCATCGAACAGGGCCAACGCCGCATCCCCGTGCAGTTCGCCAAGCGCATGGTGGGCAGGCGCATGACCATGGGCCAGAGCACCTACATCCCGCTGAAGGTGAACCAGTCGGGCGTCATCCCGATCATCTTCGCCAGCTCGGTCCTGTACTTCCCGGTGCTGCTCTCCAACGTCATCCCGTGGGAGGGCGTCCAGAAGTTCATCAACGACAACCTGGTCTCGCCCACCAGCTTCGTCTACATCGGGATGTACGGCTTCTTGATCATCGTGTTCGCCTACTTCTACACGGCCATCGCCTTCGACCCGCATCAGCAGGCGGACGTCATCCGCAAGCAGGGCGGGTACATCCCGGGCATCCGCCCCGGGCCTCCGACTGAGCGCCATCTTCAGGGCATCCTCAACCGCATCACGCTGCCGGGCTCGTTGTTCCTCGCCTTCGTCGCCTTGCTGCCCTCCTTGGCCTTGGCCGTGTGGGGCATCTCGCAGTACCCCTTCGCAGGGACGACCCTTCTCATCGCCGTGGGCGTGGCCCTCGAGACGATGAAGCAGATCGACAGCCAGCTCATGATGCGGAACTACGAGGGCTTCCTGAAGTAATGGCGCAGGGGAACTGAGTGGTCCCCGGCGTCCGCCTCGTCATCCTCGGCAAGCAGGGTGCGGGCAAGGGAACCCAATGTGTACGGCTGGCCCGGCATTACGTCGTGCCCCATATCTCCACGGGCGACATGTTCCGGGCCGCGGTGCGCATGGGCACCGAGTTCGGCATGCGGGCCCGTGAGTACATGGACGCGGGCGAGCTCATCCCCGACGAGGTGGTGATCGGGGTGGTGAAGGAGCGCTTGGAGCAGGACGACACCAAGGTCCGGGGCTTCATCCTCGACGGCTTCCCCCGCACCAGCAACCAGGCCGAGCAGTTGGCCGCCATCCTGGGCCCGAACGACGTGGACCTGGCCATCGACATCGAGGTGCCCATGGACGTGGTCCTCAAGCGCCTGGCCGGGCGCCGGGTCTGCTCCACGTGCGGCACCAACTTCTCGACCGCCACCCCGCCCAAGTACGACTGGACGTGCGATGTGTGCGGCGGCGAGGTCGTCCAGCGCGAGGACGACACGGTGGACGCCATCAAGCGGCGGCTGGTGCTCTACGAGGAGCAGACCGAGCCGTTGATCACGTGGTACCTCGAGCGGGACAAGCTCGTCTCCATCGACGGCATGGGCACGCCCGACGACGTGACCCAGCGCCTGGTGCGGGCCATCGACCGCAGGCGTGACGCGCTCCGAGGGAGGTAGGGATGCGACGCAGCCGGGACGAGATCGCCAAGATGCGCAGGGCAGGCCGGGTGGTGGCCGAGATGCACGACAAGACGAGGGCCGCGGCGAGGCCCGGCGTCACCACGGCCGAACTGGACCGGGTGGCCCGAGACGTGCTCGACCGTCGGGGGGCGCGCTCCAACTTCTTGGGGTACCACGGGTTCCCGGCCGTCATCTGCACGTCGCCCAACGACATGATCGTGCACGGCATCCCCGGTCCCTACCGGCTCGCGGACGGGGACATCATCTCCATCGACTGCGGGGCCATCATCGAGGGCTGGCACGCCGACGCGGCCTACACCATGCCCATCGGCGACGTGGACCCGGAGGCGGTCAAGCTCATCGAGGTCACCGAGGAGAGCCTGCGGGCCGCCATCGCCCAGATGGTGGACGGCAACCGGCTGTCCGACATCGGCCATGCCGTGCAGTCGGTGGCCGAGGCCGCGGGCTACTCGGTCGTGCGGGAGTACGTGGGCCACGCCATCGGCCTGGCCATGCACGAAGAGCCCCAGGTCCCCAACTACGGCCCGCCCGGGCGGGGCCCCAAGCTGCGGCCGGGGATGGTGTTCGCGGTGGAGCCCATGGTCAACATGGGCAGGCCGGGGACCCGCACCTTGGAGGACGGTTGGAGCGTGGTAACGGCCGACGGAACCCTGTCCGCCCACGCCGAGCACACCATCGCCATCACCGACCACGGGCCGGAGGTGCTGACCGTCCCGTGAGTTGCTAGCATGTCCGTTTGGCTCTGCGCGCCTTTCCGCGCCTCGCCGCCCCGCTTCACCAGTTCGAGGAGATCCACCTGCCCAAGCCCAAAGAAGACGCCATTGTGTTGGAAGGGACCGTTGTCGAGCCCCTCCCCAACGCCATGTTCAAGGTCGAGCTGGAAAACGGCCATCAGGTTCTGGCCCACAGCTCAGGGAAGATGCGCATGCACCGTATCCGCATCCTGCCCGGTGACCGCGTCCAGGTGGAGATCACGCCGTACGACCTCAATCGAGGTCGGATCACCTATCGGTACAAGTAGTCAGGAAAGACGGATGAAGGTTCGACCGAGCGTCAAGCCGATGTGCGAGAAGTGCAAGGTGATCCGCCGCCACGGGACGGTGATGGTCATCTGCACGGCCAGCAAGCGGCACAAGCAAAGGCAGGGCTAGATGGCGCGTATCGCAGGCGTCGACATCCCCCGCGAGAAGCGGCTGGAGATCAGCCTCACGTACATCTTCGGGATTGGCCGGACCACTTCGCAGCAGATCTGCGAGGCCACCGGCATGGACATGAACACGCGGGTCAGGGACCTCACCGACGAAGAGGTGGCCCGGCTGCGGAACTGGATCGACGCCAACCTCAAGGTCGAGGGCGACCTGCGTCGGGACATCCAGCAGGACATCAAGCGCAAGATGGAGATCGGGTCGTACCAGGGCATCCGCCACCGCCGCGGCCTGCCCGTGCGAGGCCAGCGCACCCATACCAACGCCCGCACCCGCAAGGGCCCCAAGAAGACCGTCGCGGGCAAGAAGAAGGTTAGAAAGTAGATGAGAAGCCTTTCAGAGCGCAGGCCCATCCGGCTTTGCCGGTCGGCCGGAGCACCGTTCAAACTCGCCTCCAAGGCGACGCATCGGAGCCGAAACAATGGCTAAGCCCAAGCCCGGTGGCCGTCGGCCCCGTCGCCGCGAGCGCAAGAACGTCACCTTCGGAGTGGCGCATATCAAGAGCTCGTTCAACAACACCATCGTCTCCATCACCGATATGGAGGGCAACGTCTTGGCGTGGGCCTCGGCCGGCAACGTCGGCTTCAAAGGCTCCCGCAAGTCGACCCCGTTCGCGGCCCAGTTGGCGGCCGAGCAGTGCGCCCGCCGGGCCATGGAGCACGGCGTCCGCAAGGTCGACGTGCTCGTGAAGGGCCCGGGCTCGGGCCGCGAGACGGCCATCCGCTCGCTCCAGAACACCGGCATCGAAGTGGCCGGCATCAAAGACGTCACCCCCATCCCCCACAACGGCTGCCGGCCGAAGAAGCGCAGAAGGGTTTGAGTGCAGTGGTGAAGGTTTTCAGCGTGGAGGGTGCGCCGGCTTTGCCGGCGCCTCGGAACACCGCAGAGCTCGCCTCCGAGGCTCTGCTTCGGAGGCGATAGTGGCTCGATATACCGGACCCGTCTGCCGGCTGTGCCGCCGGGAGAAGATGAAGCTGTTCCTCAAGGGCCCCAAGTGCGACTCGATGAAGTGCCCGATCGAGCGCCGCCCCTACCCGCCCGGCGACCACGGCCGCGACCGCATGCGCCAGGGGTCGGAGTACTTGGCCCAGCTTCGTGAGAAGCAGAAGGCCCGCCGCATCTACGGCGTGCTGGAAAAGCAGTTCGCCAACCTGTACGAAGAGGCCAACCGCCAGCAGGGCATCACCGGCGAGAACCTCCTGCGCATGCTCGAGCTCCGGCTCGACAACCTGGTGTACCGGGCAGGCTGGGCCTCCAGCCGGGCCCAGGCCCGCCAGTTCGTGCGCCATGGGCATGTCAACGTGAATGGCCGGCGGGTCACCATTCCCAGCTACCGCGTGCGCAAGGGCGACACCATCGCCCTGCGGGACAAGGCCCGCGGCCTCATCGTCATCCGCCACAACATCGACACCCTCGACCGCCAGATCCCGCCGTGGCTGGAGACGTCCGAGGAGGGCGCAGCCGTCAGCGTTCGCGACGTGCCCCTCCGCGAGCACATCGACGTCCCGGTACGCGAGCAGCTCATCGTCGAGCTCTACTCCAAGTAAAGAGGAACGCCCCCCATGCTCATCATCCAGCGCCCCACCGTCGAGGCCGTCGGCGAGGAGGAGAACAACCGCCAGCGCTTCGCTATCGGGCCGCTCGAGCCCGGCTTCGGCCACACGCTCGGCAACTCGCTGCGGCGCACGCTCCTGTCGTCCATCCCGGGCGCGGCCGTGACCCAGGTCCGCTTCGACGAGGCCCTTCACGAGTTCGACACGCTCAAGGGCGTGAAGGAGGACGTCACCGACATCATCCTCAACCTCAAGGACCTGGTCCTGACGGTGGAGGGCGACGAGTCGGTGAGCCTGCGCCTCGACGCCCGGGGCCCGGCCACCGTGACCGCAGGCGACATCCAGACGCCGGCCGAGGTCGAGATCCTGAACAAGGAACTCCACATGGCCTCGCTCAACGGGTCGGGCCGACTGGCCGTGGACATCACCGTCGAGCGGGGCCGGGGCTACGTCTCGGCCGACCGCAACAAGAAGTCGGCGACGATCGGCGTCATCCCGGTCGACTCCATCTTCTCGCCCGTCCGCAGGGTGGCCTTCACGGTGGAGCCCACGCGCGTCGAGCAGTCGACCAACTACGACCGCCTGGTGCTCGACATCGAGACCGACGGCTCCATCTCGCCCCGCGAGGCCCTGGCCTCGGCGGGCGACACCTTGCGCTCGCTGGTCGGCCTGGTCGCCGACATGAGCGACAACCCGCAAGGCCTGGAGCTGGGCGATGTGGGCTCGACCACCACGGGCTCGCCCGACCTGGACCTGCCCATCGAGGATCTGGACCTGTCCGAGCGGCCCCGCAACTGCTTGAAGCGGGCCCAGGTCAACTCCATCGGCGAGCTGGTGGAAAAGACGGTGGACGACCTGCTGGCCATCACCAACTTCGGCCAGAAGTCGCTCGACGAGGTCATCCTCAAGCTCGACGAGCGCGGCCTGTCGCTGCGGACCAAGGGGGAGTAGGGCGATGGCTGTCCCCGGCGCTCCCAAGAAGGGTCCCCGCTTCGGCGGCGACGCCGCCCACCACAAGGCCATGCTCGGCAACCTGGTCGCCTCGCTCATCGCGGCCGAGGGCCTGGTGACCACCGAGGCCAAGGCCAAGGCCCTGCGCCCGGTGGTGGAGAAGGTCGTGACCAAGGCCAAGAAGGGCGGGGTCCACCGCCACCGCCAGGTCGTGTCCTTCATCAGGGACAAGGACATGGCCCACAAGCTGTTCGAGGAGATCGGGCCCCGGTACACGGACCGCCCGGGCGGCTACACCCGCATCCTCAAGCTCGGGCCGCGCCACGGGGACAACGCCCCCATGGCCCGCATCGAATTCGTGTGACGCTCTTCGAGCCTGCGGAGCATTCGCCACCGGCCCTCAGTGGGCCGGTGGTTCGCGTCCGGATGACGGTCGCCTACATCGGCACCGGCTTCCACGGGTTTGCGGCCCAAAAGAGCGGCGTGACCACGGTGGCGGGCACGCTGATCGCAGCCACCGAGAAGGTGCTGGGCGTCCCCATCGACCTCACGTGCGCAGGCCGCACCGATGCGGGCGTGCACGCGTGGGGCCAGGTCGTGTCGTTCGACGTCCCCGAGGGCTGCGACCTGGCCGGCTTGCAGCGGTCCCTGAACAAGCTGCTCGGCCCGTCGATCGTGGTGCGCTCGGTCGATGCCGGGCCCGACGGGTTCGACGCCCGGCGCTGGGCCACGGCCAGGGCCTACCGCTACACGGTCGTGAACCGACCCGTGCCCGACCCCTTCCTGGCCCACCTGGCCTGGCACATCGAAGAGCCGCTCGACTTGCGGGCCATGCAGTTGGCGTGCGATCCGCTGATCGGCGAGCACGACTTCACGTCGTTCTGCAAGAAGCCGCCCTCGTCGACCATCGGCGACCCGCCCTCCATGGTCCGAAGGGTGCACGACGCCCGCTGGACGGACCTGGGCGAGGGCGTGCTGCGCTTCGAGATCGAGGCGTCGGCCTTCTGCCACCAGATGGTCCGCTCCATCGTGGGGACCATGGTGGCCGTGGGCAAAGGCCGCAAGCGGGCGGGCGACATGGCCTGGACCCTGCGGTCGCAGGACCGCTCCCTGGCCTCGTCCCCCGCGCCGCCGCAGGGCCTCACGCTGTGGTCAGTTGCGTACGACTTGTCGCGCTGAGTGCCGTATTCGGCAATGAGCGCGACAAGACGGGCGGGGGCGGGGACGGAGGCTCAGGCCGGAGGGCGGCCAGCCGATGATTTCTTGGGGACGCACGAGGGGCGGGACGTGATGGGTGACACTCCGATCAAGGTGGGCGGCCAGGCCTTGGCCGACGGCGTGCTGATGCGCACGCCCCGGGCCTGGGCCATCGCCCGGGTGGACGGGACCGTGGAGGTGGGCGCCCTGGCCCCCACGCCCATGGGCCGCATCCCGGTCCTGCGGGTGGTCGCATCCCTGTTCGGCGCCCTGCGACTGGCCGTGGTGCGCGGCATGTTGGGCCGAGGTCGAGGCGCAGACCAAGGCAGAGATGGCACCGGCACGATGAGGTCTGGCCGTTCGAGGACCGACAGCCGCAGGCTGAACCGGCGCATGCTGGTCGTGCTGGTGGGCCTGGAGGCCGCGGCCTACGTGTTCGGCCGCGCCTTCGGCGACCTGCCGACGGGCGGGGCCACCGGCCTGGCCATGACCGTGCTGCCCTGGGCCGCGACCCTCGCCGTGCTGCGCGTGGCCACGCCCCAGTCTCTGTGGCGCTTCCACGGGGCCGAGCACAAGGCCGTGTCCGCCCACGAGGCGGGCGTCGACCTGCACGACACGGCCGCCGTCTTGCGCTGCGCCCGCGTCCACAACCGCTGCGGCACCAACCTGGTCTTCCTCATGCTGGCCGCGGGCTACGCCACCCGTGGGCACGTGGGCGGCTGGTGGCAGGTGCCCATGCTGCTGGCCCTGATCGGCGTGTGCGCCGAGGTCGTCACCGTGGCCTCGACCCGGCCGCAGTCCTGGCTCAGCCGGGTCCTGCTGGGCGGGGGCAAGGCCCTCCAACGCTGGGTCACCACGGCCGAGCCCACGCCTGCCGAGCAGGCCGTCGGCTCCTTGGCCCTGCTGGCCTGCCTGGACGAGCACGCCCGTATCGTCTCAGCCGAAGGCGTCTCAGCCGGGGCGGCCGAGGCCGACGCAGCCGATACCGCCGGCGCGGTCCCGGCCATGGCCGCGGCGTAGGCCGCTCAGGTCGAGCCCCCCGCCCGCCGACACCACTGTGTGCGGCGGCCGCGCATTGACCCACTGGTTTGGTTCTACCTGGGAGTGACCCTCCCGGGCCTGGCTCTGCTTGCCCGAATTGCCCAGTCGGTGCACCCGGCCGAGATCCCGGCCGCCCTCAGCTCGCCCGTCTTGTGGGCCTTTGCCGTCTTCCTCGTGCCCTGTGAACTGTGGCCGGTGGAGGTGCCGCTCCCAGCGGGCACCGAGGAGATGAAGACCTCGGCCGCCTTCGGCTACGCCATTTTGCTCACGAGCGGTGCTCGGGCGGCCATCGGCGCCATGGTCGTGGTGGCCGTGCTCGGCGGCCTGGTCCGCCGCCGCGGCATCTGGTGGACCACCTTCGACGTGGCCCACTACGCCCTCGCTCTGGCCATGACTGCGTTCGTGGTCTCCGCCGGCTCAGGCGCGCCCCGAGCCCTGGGCGACGTGCAGGTCGACGCAGGCACCATCGGCCCCATCCTGGCCGGCGCGGGCATCCTCTTCGTCACCGTGCACGGCGTGAACGCCATCCTCACCGCCCTGCGCAACGGCTTGTCGCCCTTCGCCTACATGTCGCGCGACTTCAGCTTCCAGGCCAGCACTGCGGGCGTGTTGATGGCCCTGTCGCCCATGGCCGTGGTCGCGGCCCACAGCAACCTGATCGTGGTCCCGCTGCTCGGCCTGCCCCTCTACTCCGTCTACAAGAGCGCCAGCAGCTCGCTCGGCCGTGAGCGCGACGCCCTCCACGACTCGCTCACCGGCCTGCCCAACCGCACGCTGTTCAGGGACCGCATCGAGCAGGCCACGGCGCGCTGCCGGCGCAACGGCGGCATCCTGGCCGTCCTGCTCATCGACCTCGACGGGTTCAAAGAGGTCAACGACACGCTCGGCCACCATACCGGCGACGTCCTGCTCCAACAGGTGGCCAAGCGGCTCGAGCACAACCTGCGCCAAGTCGACACCGTGGCCCGGCTGGGGGGCGACGAGTTCGCCGTCTTCCTGCCCGACCTGGGCGGGCTGGCCCTGGCCCAGGAGACGGCCCACCGCCTGCTCGCCGCACTGCAGGCGCCCTTCCACTTGGAGGGCATCAGCCTCAGCGTCCAGGCCAGCGTCGGCATCGCGGGCTTTCCCGAGCACGGGCTCGACCCCGACACCATCCTCCAGCGGGCCGACAACGCCATGTACGAGGCCAAGCGCCTCAAGACCGGCGTCGAGACGTACATGCAGGGGAGGGACAGGGCCAGCCGCCGCCGCCTGGCGCTGTCGGGCGAACTGCGGGGCGCGGTGGACGACAACCAACTGCTCCTGCATTACCAGCCCAAGGCCAGGCTGTCCGACGGGGCCATCGTCAGCGTGGAGGCCCTGGTCCGCTGGAACCACCCGTGGTACGGGATGGTGCCGCCCTCGGAGTTCATCCCGCTGGCCGAGCGCACCGGCGTCATGCGCCCGCTCACCATCAACGTGCTCGATCAGGCCCTGCGCCAGATCAAGGAGTGGTCGCGGCTCCAACTCGACCTGTCAGTGGCCGTCAACATCTCCACCCAGAACTTCCACGACCTGCTGCTGCCCGACGAGATCGATCAGTTGCTGACCCGCCACGGCGTGCCGCCCCGGCTGCTGGAGATCGAGATCACCGAGAGCATGCTGATCGCCGACCCGCTGCGGGCCATGCACATCATGGGCCGTCTGTCGGACATGGGCATCAAGCTCGTGGTGGACGACTTCGGCACCGGCTACTCGTCGCTGGCCTACCTCAAGCGCCTGCCGGTGGACGGCCTCAAGATCGACCAGTCCTTCATCAAGCACCTGCCCGCCGACGAAAACGACACCGTGATCGTGCGCTCGACCATCGAGCTGGCCCGCAACCTGGGGCTGCAAGTCGTGGCTGAAGGCGTGGAGACGGTTGAGGCTTGGGACGCGTTGCGCGACCTGGGCTGCGACCTGGCCCAGGGCTACTGGCTCAGCCCGCCTCTGCCCGCCGACGAACTGCTCCAGTGGTGGCGGTCGTGGACGGCGAGGGGCGAGCGCATGGCGCCCGGCCTGGGCTCTTCCCTGCCCATGCCCGCGCCCGAGGCCGTGCCCGAGGCCGCGGCGCCGCCGGCCGCCCGCTCACTGCAGTAGCTCGACCCGATACCCCAACGCCCGCACGGAGGTCACGACCTCTTGGCGGTGCTCGGGGTCGCGCGTCTCCAACGTGATGAGGACCTCGACCTCGTCCACGCCCAAGGCCACGCCCGATCGGTGGTGCTCCACGTCGAGCACGTTCAGGCCCAGCTCGGCCACCGCGGCCGTCACTGACGCCAGCGCGCCAGGCGAGTCCCGCAACACGATGCGCAGTCGCAGGAAGCGGCCCGCGGCGGACAGGCCGTGGTCGATCAGCTTGGTCAGCAAGAGGGGGTCGACGTTGCCACCCGAGAGGAGGGCCACCGCGGGCCCGTTCCCCGGCACCTTGCCGCACAGCAGCGCGGCCAGGGCCACCGCACCTGCGGGCTCGACCACGGCCTTGGCCCGTTCCAGCAACAGAAGCACGGCTTGGCTGATCTGCTCCTCGTCGACAGTCACGACCTGATCGACGAAGGCCTGCACATGGGCCAGGGTCAGCTCGGACACGCACTTCACCGCGATGCCGTCGGCCATGGTGCTCACCGCGCCGACGGGCACGGCCCGTCTGGCCTCCAGGGCGGCCAGCATGGCCGTGGCCCCAGCCGCCTCCACGCCGACAACTCGGCAGCCCCTTCGGGTATGGGCCAAGGCCGCGGCCACGCCCGCCACCAGTCCGCCGCCGCCGATGGGAACGACCACCACCTCGGCGTCGGGGGCCTCCTCGGCGATCTCCAAGCCCACCGTCCCCTGCCCGGCCACGATCAGCGGGTCGTCGAAAGGGGGCACGAAGACGGCGCCGCACTCCTCGGCAAAGGCCTGGGCCGCGGCCAGCGAATCGTCGACCACGTTGCCTTCGAGCCGCACCGTCGCCCCGTAGCCGCGGGTGGCCTCCATCTTCGGGAGCGGCGCGTTGACGGGCATGAAGATGGTGGAGCGCTGGCCGGTGAGGGCCGCGGCCAGGGCCACGCCTTGGGCATGGTTGCCGGCCGATGCGGCGACCACATGGCCGCCTGGCAGCAGGCGCGAGATGCGGTTGTAGGCGCCTCGGATCTTGAACGACCCGGTGCGCTGGCGGTACTCGGGCTTGAGGAGCACCGTGCGCCCGGCCAGCCTGGACAGCGAGTCCGAGGCGACGAGTGGGGTGGGCCGCACCACCGGCTGGACACGTTGGCGCGCCTGTTCAATGTCTTGAAGGCTGATCATCCGGGGGGCGAGGCTACTGGCGCGCCCCGCGTGTACGGGCGGGCCGTTTGCCGGATGCAGGCGGCCCACCTATCCTTGTCCCCCGGTCAGCGCGCCTCGAACAGCAAGGACTCACGCGTGCGTACGTACTCTCCAAAACCGAGTGACATCCAGCGCGCCTGGCACGTGGTCGACGCCGAAGGGCTTGTCCTCGGCCGTCTGGCCAGCGAGGTGGCCAGGGTCCTGCGGGGCAAGCACAAGCCCATCTTCGCCCCCCATCTGGACACGGGCGACCACGTCATCATCGTCAACGCGTCCAAGATCGTGCTGACGTCGGACAAGGCGTCCAAGAAGCTGGCGTACCACCACTCCGGCTACCCGGGCGGCCTGCGCACCACGATCTACACCGACCTGCTGGCCACCAAGCCCGAGGAGGCCGTGCGCAAGGCGGTCAAGGGCATGCTGCCCAAGGGCACGCTGGGCCGGGCCATGATCAAAAAGCTCAAGGTCTACGCCGGTCCCACCCATCCGCACGCCGCCCAGGGGCCTCAGCCCCTCGAGGTGGCCCACGCCCGCCGGGCCACCGTCTAGCCGCCCGTCGGCGCTGAAAGCAGGAGAACCGCTCGCATGCCCAAGCCGCTCAGCCAGACCACCGGCCGCCGCAAGCAGGCCGTCGCCCGAGTCCGCTTCCGTCCGGGCACCGGCGCCATCAAGGTCAACGGCAGGCCGCTGGACGACTACTTCCCCTCGGCCACCCACCGGATGGTGGTCACCGAGCCGCTGCGGCTCACGTCGCAGGCCGAGGACTTCGACGTCGACGCCACCATCCACGGCGGCGGTGTGGCGGGCCAGGCGGGCGCCTTGCGCCTGGGCATCGCCCGGGCCCTGGCCGTGCTCGACCCCGAGCAGCGCATCACGCTGAAGCGGGCCGGCTTCCTCACCCGTGACGCCAGGGAGAAGGAGTCGAAGAAGTACGGCCTCAAGAAGGCCCGCAAGGCGCCGCAGTACTCCAAGCGCTAAGCCAAGCGCTGAGTCCAGCCAGCCCTCCCGCCCCTCTTGCCCGCCCCCCCTTCAACTTTTCCACAGCACCTGCTGCTGTGGAAAAGTTCGAGAGCGGGGGCGCGGTGACGCTGAAGTTCGGCACCGACGGGGTGCGCGGGGTGGCGTACGTGGAACTGACCACCGACTTGGTGCGCGCCCTGGGCACCGCCGCCGCCCAGGTACTGGGCGGGCCCGCCTTTCTGATCGGCCGGGACACGCGGGCGTCGGGGCCGGACCTGCAAGCGGCACTGGCTGACGGGCTGGCCGCGGCGGGGGCGGACGTGATCGACCTGGGCGTGCTGCCCACGCCCGCCGTGGCCCACAACTCGGCCGTCGAGCGCCTGCCCGCGGCCATGATCTCGGCCTCCCACAACCCGTACCAGGACAACGGCGTGAAGTTCTTCCTGGCGGGCGGGCGCAAGCTGTCCGACGAGGTCGAGGCCGAGTTGGAGGCGGCCATGGCCCGCACCGCGGCTACGCCCACTCGCTCGGGCGGCCGCCTTTCCACCGCGCCCGGGCCGACTGCGGGCTACGAGCGCCATGTCCTCGACTCGATCGAGGGCCGCACCCTCCACGGCCTCACCGTCGTCATCGACTGTGCCAACGGCGCCGCCTTCGACGTGGCCCCGCGAGTCCTGCGCACCCTGGGCGCCGACGTCCACGTCCTGCACGACCAGCCCGACGGCCAGAACATCAACGCGGGCTGCGGGTCCACCCACCCGGGCGATCTGCAAGCCGCGGTGGTCGAGCGGGGGGCGGACGCGGGTCTGGCCTTCGACGGTGACGCCGACCGGGTGCTGGCCGTGGACCACACCGGCGCGCTGGTGGACGGCGACCAGCTCATGGCCGTCCTCGCCCTCGACCTACGCGATCAGGGCCGGCTCCACGACGACACCCTCGTCGTCACCGTCATGAGCAACCTGGGTCTGCGCCTGGCCATGGCCGACGCGGGCGTGCGGGTGCACGAGACCCAGGTCGGCGACCGGTCGGTGCTCGAGGCGTTGGAGGCAAACGGCTGGTCGCTGGGTGGCGAGCAGTCCGGCCACGTCATCCTGCGGGACCTGGCCACCACCGGCGACGGACTGCTCACCGGCGTGCAGGTCTTGGACGCGGTGCGCCGCCGGGGCCGCCCGCTGGCCGATCTGGCCGCGGTCATGGCCCGGCTGCCACAGGTGCTGCGCAATGTGCGGGTCGCCCGGCGCGACGGGCTCGATGACGCCCAGGCTGTTTGGGACGCGGTGGCCGCGGTCGAGCGGCGGCTGGGACGGTCGGGCCGCGTGCTGCTGCGACCCAGCGGCACCGAGCCGGTCGTGCGGGTGATGGTCGAGGCGGGCGACGAGGCCACGGCCCAGGCCGCGGCCGACGAGTTGGCCGCGGTGGTGGGCGAGTGGGGGGAGTTCGAAGCCAGGGCCTAGCCTTGGCCGTCTATGTGCGGGATCATCGCCGTCCTGCGTCGCCCCTCGGAGCGGCCTGCGCCCGACCCCGCTGACGTCTTGGCCGCCATGGCCGCGGCGGGCGGGTCGCTCGACGCCGGCGACTTCGCGGGCGCCGCCTCGCAGTTGCAGGACGTGAACCTTGCGCTGAGCGGCGTGCCCGGCGTGCAGGCCCTGTTGGACGAAGGCCTGCGGCACGGCATCGAGGCTGCGGTCCGCGATATCGAGGCCCGAGTCGACGGCATCGAGCGGCGCCTCGACGAGGGCGAGCTGTCGGCCAGCGAGGCGGTCAACGCGGCCTTGATCGCAGTCAAGGACGCGGTGTGGTCGATCGGCAGGGACCGCATTCGGACCGCGGCCGATGCGTCGGCGCTGGCGGGTGACGCCCATGACAAGCCCGCCGCGCTCGCTGCGTACACGTCGATCCAAGTGGCCTTGTCCGCCCTCGACCGGTTGGAGGTCCGGGGCCGGGACAGCGCCGGGCTGCACGTCCTGGTCACGGGCGCGTCCGTCGATGGCCAGAACCGGGGCGGCCCGCTGTTCACCAACGGGGCCATGCGAGTGCTGCCCAACGGCGCATTGAGCTTCGTCTACAAGGCGGCCGCGGAGATCGGCGAGTTGGGCGACAACACCAAGGCCCTTCGCACCGCGATCAGCGAGGACGAGCAGTTGCGGGCCGCTCTGGCGAGCAGCCCCCGAGCGGAGGCCGTCGTACTGGGCCATACGCGCTGGGCCAGCGTCGGCATCATCAGCGAGGCCAACGCCCACCCCCTCAACAGCGAAGAGCTGGAGTCGTCGGGCCCCAGCCCTTATGTGGTGGGCGCTCTCAACGGCGACGTGGACAACTACGCCGATCTCATCGAGCGGGAGCGGCTGCGCATCCCGATCGAAGTGACCACCGACGCCAAGGTCATCCCCACGCTCGTATCCCACCGGCTGGCCGAGGGCCTCGACGTGGACGAGGCCTTCCGCCGCACGGTCGAGGGGTTCGAGGGCTCCGTCGCCATCGCCGCCTGCGCGGCCGACGCATCGGATCACCTGCTTCTGGCCCAGCGGGGCAGCGGCCAAGGGCTGTACGTCGGGCTGGCCGAGGACGCCTACATCGTGGCCAGCGAGCCCTATGGCGTGGTGGAGGAGACGAGCCGCTACGTGCGGCTGGACGGCGAGTCGGTCACCGAGTCGGGCAGCCACGGTCAGGTCGTGGTCCTCGACCGGGCCGCAGCAGGCTCGCTCGAGGGCATGGAGCGCCTGTCCTACGACGGGACGTCTTTGCCGGTGACGGATGCCGACGTGGCCACGGCCGAGATCACCACGCGCGACATCGACCGGGCCGGCTTCCCGCACTACCTGCTGAAGGAGATCACAGAGTCGGCCCAGTCGTTCCGCAAGACGCTGCGGGGCAAGACGGTGGAGCAGGACGGCCGCCTGCACGTCGCCCTGGGCGACGAGACGCTGCCGCCTTCGCTGCGGTCCCGGCTGGCGTCCGGCGCCATCGGACGGGTCCACGTCATCGGCCAGGGCACGGCCGCAGTGGCGGGCCAGAGCATCGCCCACGCCCTGACCCTGGCTTTGGCCGACTCCACCATCCGGGTGCGGGCCCTGCCCGCCACCGAGCTGTCCGGCTTCGAGTTGGACGACGACATGAGCGACGTGCTCGTCGTGGCCATCAGCCAGTCCGGCACGACGACCGACACCAACCGCACGGTCGACCTGGTGCGGGCCCGGGGCGCGGCCGTGGTCGCCATCGTCAACCGGCGCAACAGCGACTTGGTGGAGAAGAGCGAAGGTGTGCTCTACACGTCCGACGGCCGGGACGTGGAGATGAGCGTGGCGTCGACCAAGGCCTTCTATGCCCAGATCGCGGCTGGCTCGCTGCTGGCATTGGCCATCGCCAACGAGGCGGGCTGTCGGGACACGGCGCGCGAGCACGACTTGTTGCTGGCCTTGCGCGAACTGCCCGCGGCCATGGACGAGGTGCTGGCCCGGCGCGAGTCGATCGCGGCCGCGGCCCGGTTCGCCCCGCCCCGGCGGTACTGGGCCGTGGTGGGCAACGGGCCCAACCGCATTGCCGCGGCCGAGATCAGGATCAAGCTCTCCGAGCTCTGTTACAAGTCGATCGCCTGCGACGCCACCGAGGACAAAAAGCACATCGACTTGTCGTCCGAGCCGCTGATCTTCGTGTGCGCGGCGGGACTGTCCGGCGCCAATGCCGACGACGTGGCCAAGGAAGTCGCCATCTACAAGGCCCACAAGGCTGCGCCGGTGGTGGTGGCGTCGGACGGCGAGGACCGCTTCGGCGCGGCCTTGGCCGTCATCGACGTGCCCACCACCCACCCGGATCTGGCCTTTGTGCTGTCGGCCATGGCGGGCCACCTCTTCGGCTACGAGGCCGCGCTGGCCATCGACGCGCAGGCCCTGTTGTTCCGCCAGGCCCGGGCCGCCATCGAGTCCTTGGTCGGCCTGGAGGACGATCCCGATGAGTACCTCGCTCGCCTGCGGGACTTGATCCAGCCCGCGGCCGGGCGCTTCTTCGCCGCCCTGCGCGCAGGCGACTTGAACGGCCATTTGGAGGCGAGCACGGCCGAGCGGGTCGGCTCGCTGCTGCGTTATGTCGCGGGCATCGTGCCGCTCGAGGCGTACCAGGTCGAGTACGGCAAAGTGGGCACGCCCGCCGTGCTCATCGAGGACCTGACCGGCGCGCTCACGTCGGCCATCGAGGAACTCACCCGGCCCATCGACGCCATCAAGCACCAGGCCAAGACGGTCACCGTCGGCATATCCCGTTCCGAGGACGTGCTGTTCAGGGCGCCGCTCGTGGCCGAGGTCGTCAGCGCGGGCGCGCCCCGCGATCGCTTGAGCTACAAGGCGTTGCGCACGCTCGGCAACCTCGGGCCCGCGGTCGAGGAGGTCACCGGCTACACGCGCTATCGGATCGACGGCGACACCATCGCCGTGCTGGACAAAGGCGGGGTGGCATTGGAGATCCCGTCGCGCACCGAGCAGATCCGTGCCCTGCGAGGCACCAAGCACCGGGCCGCGTTCGAGCGCGAGGTGACCGCGGCACGGGGTCGGGCCGACGGGCGCACGGTGATCCTCGTGCCGGAGACCAAGGACAACGAGGTCACCGGGATGACGCTGTTGCACGTGCGCTTCGCCGACGTGCTGCCCGCCGACGTGGCCCGCCAGGTGCTGACCGGTTATCGCAACCGCTATGCCGCGCTGGTCGACGCCGTCACCGAGACCGAGCCCCGCTTCGACGACTCGCGTCTGGGCGACCTGCCGTTCGTGGACCTGCTGGTCGAGCCGGTGTACGTGCTGGCCGACCGCTGGCGTTCGTGATCCCTGTCCTCACGGTCGAGGAGATGCAAGCGGTCGACCGGGCCGCGCCCGAGCCGGTCGAGGTGCTCATCGAGCGGGCCGGGGCGGCCGTGGCCCGCACCGCGCTGAGCATGCTCGGGTCCGGCTACGGCAAGCGGGTCGTGGTGGTGGCGGGCAAGGGCAACAACGGGGCCGACGGTCGGGCCGCGGCCCGAAGGCTGGAGCGGCGAGGAGTGCGGGTGCAGGTTGTGGAGGCCGGGTCCTTGCCGGTGCTGCCTCGATGCGACTTGGTGATCGACGCCGCCTTCGGCACCGGCTTTCGGGGCTCGTATTCGGCGCCGGATGCGGGCGGCGCGCCCGTGCTGTGCGTCGACGTGCCGACCGGCGGCGTGGTCGAAGCCGACGCGACCGTCACCTTCGCGGCGCTCAAACCTGTGCACCTGTTGTCCGACTGCGGCGTGGTCGAGGTGGCCGACATCGGGCTGGACGTAAGCGGGGCCCGGGCCTGGCTGGTGGAGGACGAAGACGTGGCCACGGGACTGCCCGGCCGCGACCGCGACGGCCACAAGTGGCAGACGGCCGTGTTCGTGGCCGCAGGTTCGCCCGGGATGATGGGCGCGCCGGTGCTGGTGGCGCGCGGGGCCATGCGGGCGGGCTCGGGCTATGTGCGCCTCGGCGTGCCCGGCGCCGATGCGGCTGCCCTGCCGGCGGGCCTGGAGGCGGTAGGCGTGTCGCTGCCCGCCACCGGTTGGTCCGATGCCGTCTTGGCTGAGGTCGAGCGGTGCCGGGCCTTGGTGGTCGGGCCGGGACTGGGCCGGTCGGACGAGGCCGAGAAGGCGGTCCGGCGTCTGGTGGCCGAGTCGCCCGTGCCCGTCGTGGTCGACGCCGACGGGCTCAACGTGCTGGGCCGGGCACCGGCCGCCGATGGGTGCGTGCTCACACCACACGAGGGCGAGTTCGAGCGCTTGTCGGGGGAGAAGCCGGGATCGGGAGTGGAGCGGCTCGGCGCGGTGCGGGCCTTGGCCGAGGCCACGGGGGCGACCGTGCTGCTGAAGGGCTCCACCACCATCGTGGCCTCGCCGGACGGACGGGTGCTGTTCGCCGCCGCCGGGCGTCCTTCGTTGGCCACGGCCGGGACGGGCGACGTGTTGTCGGGCGTCATCGGGGCCTTCTTGGCCCGCGGCCTGCCGCCTCTCGCAGCCGCCGCCTTTGCCGCCCACGTGCACGGAGCGGCTGCCGGGCTGGGCTACGACGAGGGGTTGGTGGCGGGCGACCTGCCCCAGTTGGTGGCGGCGTGGTTGAGCGAGGCCGTCGATGCGTGAGGCGGTGGCCCGGCCCGCGTGGGCCGAGGTCGACCTGGACGCCGTGCGCCACAACGCCCAGGTGCTGGCCCAGGCCGCCCATCCGGCCGAGCTGTGCGCGGTGGTCAAGGCCAACGGCTATGGCCTGGGCGCGGAGGCGGTGGCCGGGGCCGCGCTGGCGGGAGGCGCCACCCGGCTGGCCGTCGCCTTGGTGGACGAGGGCGTGGCCTTGCGCGAGGCAGGTGTCGAGGGGCCCATCCTCTTGTTGTCCGAACCGCCGCCCGAGGCCATGGCCGACGCCGTTGCCCATCACCTCACGCCGACGCTCTACACCGCGGCCGGGGTTGACGCCGCGGCCGCGGCCGTCGGCCATCGGCGGCCCATCGACGTGGAGTTGAAGGTCGACACCGGCATGCACCGGGTGGGCGCGGCCCTCGACCACGCCGTGGCCGTGGCCGAGTCCATCCACGGCGCGCCGGGCCTGCGGCTCGCGGGGCTGTGGACGCACCTGGCCGTGGCCGACGAGCCTGCCAACCCGTATACGGCCATGCAGTTGGAGCGCTTCGAACAGGCCCGGGACCGACTGGCTCGCGCCGGCATCGTCCCCGACCACGTGCACGCGGCCAACTCGGCCGGGGCCGTGGCCCATCCCGCGGCCCGATACGACATGGTGCGCTGCGGGATCGCCCTGTACGGCTACGACCCGAGCCCGGCGCTGGCCGGCGTGGTCGACCTGCGGCCCGCGTTGACCTTGCGGGCCCGCGTGAGTCACGTGAAGGAGTTGGACGCAGGCGAGCGCATGTCGTACGGCCTTCGTTACGCGGCGCCCGAGCGAACCGTCATCGCCACCGTGCCCCTCGGCTACGCCGACGGCGTGCCCCGCAGGCTGTTCGACGTGGGCGTGCCCGTGCTGGTGGGCGGTGGGCGGCGTCCCATCGCAGGCGCGGTGACCATGGACCAACTGCTGGTGGATTGCGGGCCTGGCGCAGACGTGGCCGTGGGCGACGACGTCGTGCTCATCGGCAGGCAGGGCACCGAGGCCATCACGGCCGACGAGTGGGCCGCGGCCTTGGGCACCATCAACTACGAGGTGCTGTGCGGGATCGGTCCGCGGGTGCCGCGGGTGTACGTGGGTGAGGACGCGGCCGCTGCCGGGTCGGTCCCGGCCGAGGTGCGTCAAGGCGTGCTGTGATCACCGACGTGCCCGGCGTGCGGGTCGGCCATTGGACCGCGCCTGCGGCCGCGGCCACCGGCTGCACGGTGGTACTGCTGCCCGCGGGCACGGTCGCATCCGGCGAGGTCCGCGGCGGCGCTCCGGGCACGCGCGAGTTCGCCTTGCTGGCGCCCGAGCGACTGGTCGGGCGGGTGGACGCGGTGGTGCTGTCGGGGGGGTCGGCGTTCGGCCTGGCCGCGTGCGACGGGGTGATGGCGTGGTGCGAGGAGCGGGGCATCGGGTTCCCCACGGGCGCGGGCCCTGTCCCCATCGTGGTGGGCATGGTGCTGTTCGACCTGTTGGTCGGGGACGGGTCGGCCCGGCCGGACGCGGCTTCGGGACGTTCGGCGTGCGACGCGGCCGGGGCCGGGCCGTTCGATGTGGGCCGGGTGGGCGCGGGTGCGGGGGCGACGGTGCGCAAGTGGACGGGCGCGGCGGCCGACGTTCGGCCCGGAGGGCTGGGCACGGCGACGGCTCGCTCTGGCGACGTGGTCGTGAGCGCGTTGTTCGCGGTCAACGCGGTGGGCGACCTGCCCGATGATCCGAGCGGCGAGAGCGGGGGCGAGAGCGGGGGCGGACCGAGGCTGCTGAGGCTGCCGATGCACGGACCACAGTTCGCCGAGCAGACCACCATCGGCGTGGTGGCCACCGATGCCACGTTGGACAAGGTGGGCTGTCTGTTGGTCGCCCAGTCGGCCCACGACGGCCTGGCCCGCGCCCTCGACCCGGCCCACCTGTCGGTCGACGGCGACGCCGTCGTGGCCTGCGCGGTGGGCGCCGTCGACGCGCCCATGGACCACGTCCGCGTGCTGGCCGCCCAGGCCACCGAGGCCGCCATCCGCGCCGCCCTCGCCTGACCGCCCGCCCCCCCTTTTACGCGACTGGAGGACATAGCCCCCCGAATCGGGGGGCTATGTCCTCCAGAGCCGGGGGGCGGGGTGGGTTAGTCGTCGCGGCCGCTGTGGCCGCTGCCGTGGCCGCTGCCGCTGCCGCTGGAGTCGCCGCCGCCCGGGCCCCGGTTGCGGCCCGAGTCGGTCTCGGTGGCGTCGTCGTCGTTGGCGTCGTGGTTGAGCCCGTCGTCGCTGCCGCGCACCTCGCCCGCGTCGTCGTTGGCGTCGTGGTTGGGCCCGTCGTCGCTGCCGTTGTTGTCACGAGCGACGGCCGATACGGCGGCACCATGGCCAGGACCGGGAGTGGCCGAGCGGGCCGTGGTGGACACCGCCGCGCCATGGTTGGCGCTGTCGTTGCCGTGATCGTCGTTGGCGTCGTGGGCGGCCCCGTCGTCGCTGGGCGCTGGCGCACCGGCCGTCGTGTCGCCGCCGCCATGCACCTCGCCCGGCGTCTCCGCGCCCTCGACCTCGTTCTCCAACTGGCGATGGGTAGTCGCGTCCTCGGGATGGTTGGTGTCGTCGGTGGATGCCACCGCGGGCTTGGTCGGATTGTGCCTGCTGCCGCTCTGGGCGCTGGCCACGCCGACGCCGCCGCCGAGCACCAAGGCCCCTGCCGTCATGATTGCTGCAATCCGCTTCTTGGTCATGCTCCGATCCTCGGCCTTTGCCACCCGAATGAAAAGCGCCTTAACCGCTTCTTGGTCAAGGGCTGTCCGGATGCTTCCACCAGCCCCGCAAAAGGGCCCGATACGCCCGATCCCAGGCCGCGTACTCGGCCCGCAGCGCTGCGCCCGGCCAGTCCTCGGGCAGCAGTTCGTCGGGCAGCAGCGGGTCGGCTTGGAAGTGGCGCAGCACGTCGGCCGACAGCACGAACCCGGCGGCCAACTCCTCCACCCGACCGGCCTTCACGCCAGGCAACGACCGCGCCAGCGATCGACGCAGCCCGCCCGCCCGGCGGGCCCAGCCCGCTACGTCCCACAAGCGCGACGCCATGTCGGCGTCGCGGACCCCGCCGACAACATCGCCCTCGCCCAGGCCGGTCAACTTCCCGACCGCCTGAACGCACTGCTCGGCCACCACCGCGGCGGCCTCGGCGCCGTCGTCCACCCGCAGGTTGTCGGGCCGCAGCCACACGCCCTCGCGCAGCTCGGCCAGTCGCAACGCCCGCATGGCGGCGCGCAACTCGCCCCGCTGCTCGGCCGATCGCCGCTCGCCCGCCACGAAGGCGAAGCGCCAGGCTTGGCCCCGCCAGGCCCGCGTCGTGGCGGCCCGGCTGGCCTCCTGCCTGGCCTGACGGTCGAGCAGCCTGCCCGCCAATCGATACGAGCCGTCGGCCGTCTCCAACTCGCCCGCAGCCACCATGCGGGAAAGGGCGACCCGCAGCGTCCCCTCGCTGATGCCGAACAGCTCGCCCGCCCGGACCAGCACGCGCGCGGGCAGCACGGGCGGCCGCGTTCCCAACAGGGTGCTGAGGACGACGGAGCGAGCACTGAGTTGCGCGGCCTTACGAGGTTGAGTCACGTGTGCAGAAACTGTAATATGACGACGTGGCCACCACGATGCTCCCGCCCAGAGAGCTGTTGCCCGACGTGCTGCCCACCGAGCGCCTCACGGCCACGGCCCGTCCGGTCCCTCCCATCCGCGAGCAGCTTCGGCGCATCCCCAACGCCCGCAACGCAATGAGCGTGCTCGGCGTTCTGGCCCAGTCCTTCGGCGTCATCGCTTTGGCCGTGCGCATCGGCCACCCGCTGGCCTACGTCGTCGCCTACGTCCTGATGGGCCGGGCCTTCGCCCTCTACGGCATCCTCGGCCACGAAGCCGCCCACCGCCTCCTGTTCACCCGCAAGCGTTGGAACGACGTCATCGGTCGATGGCTCCTGAGCTATCCGTCGTTCACCGCCTTCGACGCCTATCGCCGGGCCCACATGGCCCACCACAAGGACGAGATGGGGCCCGAGGAGCCGGACTTCATGCTGTACGCGCCCTATCCGGTGCCGCCTGACTCGTTCCGTCGCAAGCTCACTCGCGACGCCTTCTTCGTCTCCGGCTACAAGAACCTGCGCGGCCTGGTGCTGGCCCTGCGCAAGCCGGGCCCCTCGCGCAAGGTGGCGTCGTCCATTCTCGCCATGCAGGTCGTGGTGTGGGCCGCGCTGTGGGCCGCCTTCGGCCGTTGGTGGCTGTATCCGCTGCTGTGGCTGGCCCCGTGGATGTCGGCCTGGAAGGTCATCAACCGGCTGCGGGCCATCGCCGAGCACGGGGGCATGACCCGCTCGGACGACCGCAGGCTCACCACGCACCATGTCCGTCAAAGCCTCTTGGCGCGCTTTTGGATGGTGCCGTTCAACACGGGCTGGCACTTGGCCCATCACGTGGATATCGGCATCCCCTTCCGCAGCCTGCCCAAGCTGCACGAGGAACTGGTCGCCGCGGGCTGGATCGTGCCCGACCTCGAGTACCCGAATTACCGCGCCCTCTGGCGGGCGCTCGCCTCCCGTCCGTCCGGCCTCTAAGCGCCCGCCCGAGCGGCGGTACCATGCGGCCGTGCCCACCCTCGCCGAGTTGGAGCGCGACGCCCTGGCCTGCGCCCGCTGCCCCCTCTCGCGCGGACGCACCAACGTGGTGTTCGGAGTGGGCGACCCCAACGCCGACATCATGTTCGTGGGCGAGGGTCCTGGGCAGCAGGAGGATCTGAAGGGCGAGCCCTTCGTGGGCCGCTCCGGGCAACTGCTCGACCGCCTGATGGCCGAGGAGATAGGTATCGGCCGGGACGAGGTGTACATCGCCAACGTGGTGAAGTGCCGCCCGCCCGGCAACCGCGATCCGATGCCCGACGAGATCGCGTCGTGCCGTCCGTTCCTCGAACAGCAGATCGACGTGATCGGCCCGAAGGTGATCGTCACCTTGGGCAACTTCGCGTCCAAGCTCCTGCTCGACACGACCGAGGGCATCACCAAACTGCGAGGCAAGGTCTATCCCTATCGGGACCGGGTGATCGTGCCGACCTACCACCCTTCGGCCGCGCTGCGGGGCGGCGGGGGCGCGGTGCTGGCGGGTATGCGGGCCGACTTCGTGCGGGCCAAGGAGCAGTTGGCGTGATCACGGCCCAGACCAAGTCGGTGGACGACACGCGGGAGTTGGCCGCGGCCCTGGCCGGTCTGGCCAAGCCGGGCGACCTCATCTTGCTGGCGGGCGACCTGGGCAGCGGCAAGACCGCCTTCGCCCAAGGGTTCGGGGCCGGCCTCGGCGTGCAGGAGCCGGTCGTCAGCCCCACGTTCACCCTGGTGCGCACCTACCAAGGACGGCTGACCCTGGTGCACTGCGACGTGTACCGGCTCGACCACCTGCAAGAGGTCATCGACCTGGGCCTGGCCGAATCGTTGGACGACGGGGGCGTGGCCCTGATCGAGTGGGGCGACATGGCCGCCCCGAGCCTGCCCGCCGACTTCCTCGAGGTGCGGCTCGAGTTCTCCGACGACCAGCCCCACGATCCGGGCCGGCCCAGTACCGACGCCGACGACAACGAGCGCGTCTTGCGGCTGCGGGTGGTGGGGCCCACGTGGTCGCCCCGACAGTCCGCCATCGCCGCCGCGTTGGGGCGGTGGGCTCAGTGATCATCCTGGGCATCGACACCGCCACCCAACAGGTCGGCTGCGCGCTGGGCGGCGTGGAGGGCGTCCTCGCCTCCTTCCACTCGGCCCGCGACCGCAGGCACGCGGAGACGCTCACGCCCGCCATCGAGTTCTTGGCCAAGCAGGCGCGCGTCGAGCTGCGCGAGATCAGCGTCGTGGCGGTGGACATCGGGCCCGGCCTGTTCACCGGGCTGCGGGTCGGCATCGCCGCGGCCAAGGCCGTGGCCCAGGCCCTGCGGGTCCCCATGATCGGCCTGTCCAGCCTGGACCTGCTCGCCTTCCCACTGCGGCATTCGGACCGGCTCATCGTGCCCGTGATCGACGCCCGCAGAGGCGAGGTCTTCACCGCCATGTACCGACAGGTGCCCGGCGGCGTGCAGCGCGTCGAGCCCTATCGGCTGACCTCGCCGCAGGACTTGGCCTCCGACATCCAGGCCCGCAGCGAGGAGTCCTTGGTGGTGGGCGACGGCGCCCTGCGCTACCGGGACCTGTTCAGCGACGTGAGCAGGGTCGAGATCGGCGAGTTCGGTTTCGCCTATCCGTCGGCTGCGGCCTTGGTCGAGCTGGCCCAGCCCAAGGCATTGCGCGAGGAGTTCGTCCAGCCGTGGGACTTGAAGCCCATGTATCTGCGCAAGTCCGACGCCGAGATCAACTGGGACATCCGCGAGCGGGCCTGAGGCCGGTCTCAATGGCAGCGCGCGTCCCCGACCCCGAGTCCGACCCCGACCAGTCCCGCCCGCCTGTGGACGCGGCGCGCCAAGGCCTCACCGTCTACCTCGTGCCCATGCGCAGGCGGCATCTGCGCTCGGTGCTGCGCATCGAGGGGCTCGTCTATCCCCGCCCATGGTCGCTCAGCCTGTTCCTGTCCGAACTGGCGCTCAGGTCGACCCGGGTCTACACGGTGGCCCGGGCCGAAGGCGTGGTGGTGGGCTACAGCGGGCTGATGCTCACCGGGCCGGACGCGCACGTGACCACGATCGCCGTGGACCCGGCCTGGCACCGCCACGGCATCGGCACCCGGCTGCTGGCCAACATGGCCCATCAGGCCTTGGAGCGCGGCGCCCGCCACCTCACCTTGGAGGTCAGGGTCACCAACACCCCGGCCCAGAGCCTGTACCGCAAGTTCGGCTTCCACCCCGCCGGGGTGCGCAAGAACTACTACATCGAGACCAACGAGGATGCCCTTGTGATGTGGGCCGACGACATCGACACGTCCGACTACGCCAACCGGCTGACCGCCTTGGAGGCGGCCGTGCCCGGCGCGACCATCATCGAACAGGTGGCCCCGTGACCTTCCGCATCCTCGGCATCGAGACGTCCTGCGACGAGACGGCCGCGGCCGTGGTGGACGAGGGGACCGACGTGTTGTCGTCCGTGGTCAGCAGCCAAGTCGACCTCCATGCCCGATTCGGCGGCGTGGTGCCCGAGATCGCCAGCCGGGCCCACGTCGAGCTGCTGACGCCCGTGATCGCCGAGGCCATGGTGGAGGCGGGCGTGGACAGCGAGGGCATCGGCGCGGTGGCGGCAACCATCGGGCCTGGGCTGATCGGCTCGCTGCTCGTCGGGGTCAGCGCGGCCAAAGCCACGGCCCTCGTATGGGGCGTGCCCTTCGTGGGTGTGAACCACTTGGAGGCCCACCTCTACGCGGCCTTCTTGGAGGAACCGCAGTTGGCCATGCCCGCGCTGGTGGTGCTGGCGTCGGGGGCTCACACCATGCTCGTCATGATGGAGGGGCACGGCCGGTACCGGCTGCTGGGCTCCACCATCGACGACGCCGCGGGCGAGGCCTTCGACAAGGTCGCCCGCTTCTTGGGCCTGGGGTATCCGGGCGGCCCCGCCATCGACCGGCTGGCCATGCAGGGCGACCCGTCCGCCATCGCCTTCCCCCGTTCGCTGAAGGACGAGGGGTGGGACTTCTCGTTCAGCGGGCTGAAGACGTCGGTCATCACCTATGTGCGCAAGCACCCGGACGTGTCCACGGCCGACGTGGCCGCTTCCTTCCAAGAGGCGGTGGTCGACGTGGTCGTGACCAAGGCCAGGCGGGCGGCACGCGAGTTCGGGGCCAAGGGCCTGGTCCTGGGGGGCGGGGTGGCGGCCAACTCGGTCCTGCGCGAGCGGGTGCTGGACGTGTGCATCGCCGATGGCATGCAGGCCTTCTTGCCCAGCCGGTCCATGTGCACCGACAACGCGGCCATGGTGGCGGCCGCCGGGTGGTGGCGATTGCAGTCGGACGGGCCGACCCCCCTCGACGCCCCCGCCCACCCCGGCCTGGCCCTCCCCCTCGCCTGACCGCGCCCGACCGCCACCCTCGCTGATCGGCCGGACAAAGGGCCGGTTGCGAAGGGCAGGTCGGTCCGCCTATCGTTAGCACTCGACAGGTACGAGTGCTAACGGAGGGCGTAGACCCATGAATTTGCAGCCGCTGGAGGATCGCATCGTCGTCCGCCCGCTTGAGGCCGAGGAGACCACCGCTTCTGGCCTGGTGATCCCGGACACGGCCAAGGAGAAGCCCCAGCAGGGCGAAGTCCTCGCTGTGGGCCCTGGCCGTCGGGCCGACCAGACCGGGGAGATCGTCCCCTTGGACATCGCCACGGGCGACACGGTCGTCTACTCGAAGTACGGCGGGACGGAGATCACCATCGACGGTGAGGACCTTCTCATCCTCACCAGCCGGGACGTCTTGGCCAAGGTCAACAAGTAATGGCCAAGCAGCTCAAGTTCGACGAGCAGGCCCGCCGCGGCCTGGAGGCCGGCGTCAACAAGCTGGCCGACGCGGTGAAGGTGACGCTGGGCCCGAAGGGCCGCAACGTCGTCATCGCCAAGAGCTTCGGCGCCCCCACGATCACCAACGACGGCGTGACCATCGCCCGGGAGATCGAGCTCGAGGACCACTTCGAGAACATGGGCGCCCAGCTCGTCAAGGAGGTGGCGACCAAGACCAACGACGTGGCCGGTGACGGCACCACCACCGCCACCGTGCTGGCCCAGGCGCTGGTCCGCGAGGGCCTGCGCAACGTGGCCGCGGGGGCCAACCCCATGTCGCTCAAGCGGGGCATCGACCTGGCCGTCAAGGCCGCGGTCGAGTCCATCAAGGCCCAGGCCAAGGAGGTGGACGACAAGAGCGAGATCGCTCAGGTCGCGTCCATCTCGGCCGCGGACCCGTCCATCGGCGAGGTCATTGCCGACGCCATCGACAAGGTGGGCAAGGACGGCGTGGTCACGGTGGAGGAGTCGAACACCTTCGGGCTCGAGCTCGAGTTCACCGAGGGCATGCAGTTCGACAAGGGCTATCTCTCGCCCTACTTCGTGTCGGACCCGGAGCGCCAGGAGGCGGTGCTCGAGGACCCCTACATCCTCATCGCCAACTCCAAGGTGGCGGCCGTGCACGACCTCATCCCCGTGCTGGAGAAGGTCATGCAGGGCGGCAAGCCGTTGCTGATCATCGCCGAGGACGTGGAGGGCGAGGCCCTCGCCACCCTGGTCGTCAACAAGATCCGGGGCACGTTCAACTCGGTGGCCGTCAAGGCCCCTGGGTTCGGCGACCGGCGCAAGGCCATGCTCCAGGACATGGCCATCCTCACCGGCGGGCAGGTCATCGCCGAGGAGGTCGGCCTCAAGCTGGAGAACGCCACCATCGACCTGCTCGGCCGGGCCCGCAAGGTCATCGTCACCAAGGACGACACCACCCTCATCGAGGGCGCGGGCAGCGACACCGAGGTCAAGGCCCGCATCGCCCAGATCAAGCGGGAGATCGACGAGTCGGACTCGGACTGGGACCGCGAGAAGCTCCAGGAGCGCTTGGCCAAGCTGGCCGGCGGCGTGGCCGTCGTGCGGGTTGGCGCGGCCACTGAGGTCGAGCTCAAGGAGAAGAAGCACCGGATCGAGGACGCCTTGTCCGCCACCCGGGCCGCCATCGAGGAGGGTGTAGTCGCCGGTGGCGGCACCGCCCTCATCCGCAGCCGCTCCGCGGTGGACGACGTGGTGTCGTCCCTGTCGGGCGACGAGGCCACTGGTGCCGCCATCGTCCGCCGGGCGTTGGAGGAGCCGTTGAAGTGGATCGCCATCAACGCCGGGCTGGAAGGCTCGATCATGGTCCAGGCCGTCGAGCGTGAGACCGGCGCCATCGGGCTCAACGCGGCCACCGGCCAGTTCGAGGACCTGCTGAAGGCGGGCGTCATCGACCCGGCCAAGGTCACCCGCTCGGCGCTCCAGAACGCGGCCTCGATCGCCGGCCTGCTGCTCACCACCGAGGCCATCGTGGCCGACACGCCGGAGAAGGCGGCGCCCGCGGGCGCCGGCGGCCCCGGCGGTGGGATGGGCGGCATGGGCGGCATGGGGATGATGTAGCTGTCGTGAGCACGAACGCGGCGGGCGCTCCCCAGGGGCCTTCGGGTCCCGAGGAGCGCCCGCCCACCGACCCCGCCAAGCTCCTCGCCTCGTGGATGGAGTGGGAGCGGGGCGATGTCACTCCCGGTCAGACCATCGCCGCGCTCAAGCGCGGCGGGTTGCGCGAGCTGTTGGAGTCCACGGTCCAAGCCCAGCTCGACCTCGGCGGCACCTGACCCGAAGCGGCCGGGCCGACCGGCCCTTCTTTCCCGTTCTTGGCATGGTCCGCCTACCTGGCACCCGAACTGACGGTGCCAAGAACGGCGAGGGTGGGCGCGTGTCGGGGAGCCGGGGCGGGCGTGCGAAAATGCCCCGGTGGCAGGGGGAGTGACAGCGGGCGGACGCAAGGCCAGCGGCGGCGCAGACCAGGCCGTCATGCGCGAGCTGAACCGCTCCCTGGTGCTCGACGTGGTCAAGCACGCCAGCCCCATCTCGCGGGCCGCCATCGCCAAGGAGACCCACCTGGCCAAGCCCACGGTGAGCGCCATCGTGGACGAGCTGTTGGCGGGCGGCCTGGTGCGCGAGATCGGCGTGGGCGCCACCACCCACGAGGGCGGGCGCCCGCCCATCCTCCTCGAGTTCAACACCAGGTTTGAGTTCTCCGTAGGCGTCCATGTTGGCGTGCACGTCACCCATGTCGTGGTGGCCGACGCCAGGGGCGAGGCCCTGATCCAGCGCGAGATGCGCACGCCCGGCGGGTCGGCGGCCGAGGCCCTCGCCCGAGTGGCCGAGATCGTCGGGCAGTCGCTGACCACGGCCAAGGCGCCCCGGCGCCGGCTGGCCGGCATCGGCGTGTGCGTGCCCGGCCTGGTCGACCCCGAGGCCGGCGTCTGCCTGCTCGCCCCCAACCTGGGCTGGCGGGACGTGCCCGTGGCCGACCTGCTGGCCGAGGCCATGGGCGGCGGCGTCGCCGTCCACGTGCACAACACGGCCCAGGCCTGCGCGGTGGCCGAGACGCTCGAAGGCGCGGCCAAGGGATCGAAGGACGCCGTGCTCCTGTATGCGGGCACCGGTGTGGGCGCGGGCATCATCATCGACGAGCGGCTGTACCCAGGCTCGGCGGGCATTGCGGGCGAGGTGGGCCACTTCCGCGTGCAAGGCGTCGACACCCGCTGCTCGTGCGGCAAGGTCGGCTGCCTGGAGACGGTCGTATCCGTGCCTGCGGTGGTGGCCGCGGCCAGGGCTGCGGGCGTGGGCGGCGACAAGTTGACGCTGGAGACGGTGGTGGCCGCGGCCGACGCGGGCGACGCTGCGGCCCGACAGGTGCTGACCGACGCGGGCCACAGGCTGGGCACGGCCGCGTCGTGGCTGGTGAACCTGTTGAACCCGGACGTCCTCGTCATCGGCGGCGCCCTGGCCGAGGCGGGGGACCTGGTGCTGGACCCGCTGCGTCAGGCCGTGGCCGAGGACGCCTTGCCCCAGGCCGTGTCCCGCCTGTCGATCCGGCCCTGGATGTTGGGCCAGGACGCCAAGGTGCGGGGCGCGGTGTTGGTGGCCATGCAGAAGTCGGAGACGTTCGTCCGCCTCATCTTCGGCGCCGACCGCCGCACCTGACGACCTGACACCCCCACCCCCGCGCTTTTCCACAGCACCTGTTGCTGTGGAAAAGATGGCGGGGGACGCGGAGAGGGGGTTAGCGGCCGCAGGGGGTGGTGAACAGGCCCGGGTCGCCCTTGCCGTACTGGCCCAGCCTGCGGCGCTTGCCCCCGTCGATGTAGCAGAACCCGCCCTGCTGGCCGTAGTCCTCGCTGGTGAAGCTCGGGCTCCACCAGATGATGGCCGCGTCCTCCATGAACGAGTGCGTGCCCGGGCTCACCGTCACCTTGCCCGGCATGTTCTTGTGCGGCGGGTTGGGCCACTTGGCCCGCATCATCCCGGCCGCGAACGACTCCGGGTTGAGGTGCGGGCCCGCCAACTGCAGCCCGGAGAAGAGCACCAGCATGGCCATGTAGTCCCAGCGAGCCCCGAAGTACGTGCCCGGCGCATACGGCCACACGAAGCCGGGCTGGATCTCGTTGACGGCCTGCCACCAGAACTCGTCCTCCACCTGGGCCTGCTGCTTGTTGCGGGTGGAGATGCCGAACGTGTGGGCCGTCTGGGTCTGGGGCTGGGCGCTGATAAACAGGTCCTCGTCGTTGTAGAGGTACCCGGACAGCATGATCTCGGGCTGGTAGCCCTGGCTGTCGAGCAGCGAGTAGAGCTGCTTGGTCGTGTTCGAATGGGTCAGCACGATGATCGTGGTGACACCCTTCGACCGCCAGTCGAACACGGCCGACTGCATCTGCTGCGCGGTGGCGGGCGTGGCCCCCTGCCCGGCCGTGCTGTCCCGCTCCACCTGCACGGTGTGCTCGACGGCGTGGATGCCGCACGCTTCCAGCGCGGCCTTGGCCGGCCCGTAGTCCGGGGTGGGAGCGTCGGTGTAGCTGTTCTCCAACAGGCCGTAGGAGCGGGGCGTGTTGATGAACTCGGGGCCGGCGTGGGCCGCGTTGCCGTCCTTGAGGGCGCAGGCCAACTCGGCCAAGTGGCGGGCCCCCTTGTCGAAGGTGGGCATCATCGTCCACTCATACGGATGGTGCTTGGCCAGGTTGTCCTCGTTGGCCGTGTAGGGCCTGCCGTTCACGCTGATCACGCCGCGGTTGGCCAGCTCGTCGTAGTAGTAGGCCTCGCTGCCCATGATGTCGCAGAAGGACGTGGACGCGAAGACCTGGGCCTTGGCCACCGACCGGGCCGCGTTCTGGGCCACCGAGGGCGACCCGCCGAAGCACCCGCCAGCCTTGGAGTCGATGGCCTGTCGGCCGTACAGCTCGAAGCGCTTGTTGAAGTAGGCGAGCAGCTTCAAGAACACCGAGTCGTCGGTGTGGCCGGGGAAGGCCAGCCGGATGGCGTTGGCGTCCACGCCCATTGACGTGACGCCGCCGTTGTCGCCCTCGAAGTACGGCACGCACGGCGGCGACTGGGGGTCCTCGGTCTGGCGGGGCGGATCGCCCAGGCACGACCGGACCCGCTCGCTGTTGGGGGGCAGCTTGATGGTCGACGTCGTGGTCGGCGGCTTGGGCTGGCCGGTGGCCGGGTCGATCTCGGCATCGGGTGGACGGGCCGTGCTGTTGCCCGCATCGCCTCCCGCGGCCAGGCCGTTCTCGGCCGACTGCTGCGGGGGCGCGTCCTTGATGGCCTGCACGGCCTCGGGCGCGTACTCGGCGATGGGCGGGGGCGGCGGCTGGCTGGGGCTCAACGCGGCGATGAGCAGCACGGCCAGCGCCGCGGCCAGACCGGTGAACACGAAGCCCGGTGCCTTGGCCCCCTTCTTGGGCGGCGGGGTGGTCTCGACGGTCACAGCCACTCCATCACTCCCGCATCAACTCGATGGTCTCGGTGCCCGAGCCGTCGGCCTTGGGCACGACACAGCGCAGCTCCTCGCGCTGGGCCTGGGTGATGCAACTGATGACCGGTCGGCCCTTGACCTGCATGAGCCGCAGCTTGCCCCGGCCGTCGAACTCGGCCTTTTTGTTGTTGACCTTCAGCTTGTCGCCGATGCTGATTCGATAGGGCTGGTCGGCCGACGTGCTGCCAGCGAAGTCGCCCTTCGGCAGGTAGCGGGCGTCGCCGCCGCACGCGCCGGCACCCAGCATCACGATGGTCGCCGCCCACACCGACACCCACAGCCGCGGCCGGCTCATCCGCCCGGCACCTGGTTGATGGTGGCCGTGTACTGGCCGGCGACGTCGTCCGCGCCCGCCTTGCCGTGCCACACCACTGACTCCTGCACGATGAGGCCGCCGTACTGGGTCGCGATCCAGTCCGTGATCTCGGAGTGCACCTGCTGCAACGGGGTGTCCACGTCTTGACTGATGACGACCTGCCACGCGTCGATGTGCCCGGTGCAGGCCCACACCTTGGACTTGGCCAGGACCTTGCCGTTGACGGTGAAGGTCGTAGCGCTCAACGGGTCGACCGTCGTGTCCGTCCACGTGGCCCCGACGGTGGCGTCGAGGCTCAACAGCGTCACTGGTTTGGGCGCGTTGAACGAGGGCTGGGCGTCGATGCCCCGGCCCGTGGCCGATACGGCCTTGAGCCCCACCGAGCCGGGAACACGGCCGTTGGTGGGCGATGACTGATAGGTGGCCGTCGTCTTGACGCCGAGCACGTCGGACACGAGCTTGAACGTGACCTGCCCGTCCGGCGTGGCCGAGGAGTTCTGCACGCTGCGGGAGAACGAGCCCACCACCGACTTGCCCTCCACCACACCGTCGATGCGGTACGTGTAGTCGCCCGCAGGCGGGGCGCCGCCGAGCGTGCGGGTGGCCTCGAGCTTGGGCGGGGTGACCTGGTCGTCGACGGGGCAGGCGACCACGGGCTGAGGCACGGGCAGCGGGTCCTCGAACACCGCGGCGGCCCCGTTGCGCTTCCTCACGGGCTCGGCGACGGGGACAACGCCGACGCCACCCAGCACGGGCGCCAGCACGAAGGGCACGTCCGGGGCGCGGGGATCGTCGGGCGAGGGCTTGCCGAACGACACGTTCACAGGCACCGACTTGCCGCCGAAGGACAGGGACGGCTTGGGCCCGCCGCAGGCGCTGGTCCCCGCCGCCACCAACGAAAGCGCGGCCAACAGCCGCACGCCGCCGACCCGACCCCGCCTCACAGCGCGCCCTTCTGGAATCGCAGCACCTCGGCCAGCAACTGCTTCGGCGCCGGGTACTCGGGCCGCACTTGCAGGATCTCGAACACGTCGCCCCGCGGCGGGAACCACAGATAGAGCCGAAGCTCGGACAACTCCTGCACGCCGATCCATTGCCCCTCCATCTTGAACCAGCGGTACTGGCCTGTCTCGATGAACTGGCGGATTCCTCGGCGCACGACGATGTCCGTGGTGTCGAACCTGGGCTTGAGCACCGACACCTGGAGCGCGGCCTGCACTTGCGATGTGGACGGCGAGCGCAGGGTCCAGAAAGACCCCTTGGCCACCATGGACGACGAGCCCGCCTTGCCGAAGGCCTTGGCCGCGCCCGTCTCCTGCGCGGCTCGCAGCGCCAGCACGTCGGCGGGCAGGACGTTGGCGGGAAGCGGCCCGGCCTGCTTGGCCACTGCCGCGCCCCCGCACGATCCGGTGACCAACGCCAGCACGGTGCCCAGGGCCGGGACCAGGCGGCGCAACAGCCTGGCCCTGCCCGTGCCGCCTCGCCGCTCTTGGCGCTCGGCTCGACGGTCCGACCTGGCCTTGACCCAGGTGTTGGGCAGGGCCGGGTCGTACGGCCGCCGCAACGACGCCTTGGCCACCGCGCCCGTCACTTGGGCCACACCCGACTGAGCTCGGGCCAGGCGGCGTCGGAGCGACGCGCTCATGACCTCGGCCGCGTCGGCGTCGGCGTCGCGCAGGTCGCGGGACAAGTCGCCGTACAGGCCGCGGGTCACCAGCCACGCCAACTCCGCGTGCTCGTCGTCGTCGTCCACCGCCTCCAGGAACTCCAACGGGGTGGCCGTGGGGTCGCCGATGTTGAGGTCCAACGCCATGTCCCTGAACTCGGCGTAGGCCACGGCCACGCGCGCCCCCGACCCGCGGGACGTGGCCCAGGCCAGCCGACGACGACGACGCCACAGCTTCAACAGCCACGGCATGGCCCACAGCAGCGCGGCCGCGGCCACCACGAAGGGCAGGGCCGCGAACACCCAGTAGCGGACCACTTGGAAGAAGAGCAATGGGTTCGGGTTCTGGACCGGGAGATAGATCTGGAGCGACAAGTCCTCACTGGGCCGGACCTGGTCGTCGATCTTCTTGGACTCGTTGTTGAGCGAGGCCTGGGCCTTCGGGGGCACGCCGACCACCGGCGTCCAGCCCAGGTTGGGGAACCAGACCTCGAGCCAGTTGGCCCCGTCCTTGGGCCTGAACTCGACGGCCCCGGTGGGCAGCTTGGTGCCGCCCTTGAAGCCGTACCCGATGCGGGCCGGGAGTCCGGCCCAGCGGGCCAGCAGGGCTTCGGCGGCCACGATCTCGTAGGGCGTGCCTGTCCCGCCTCGAAGCAGTTCGGCCACCTTGGCCCCGTTGATGTCGACGGGGACGCCCGCGCCCGACGCCACCACGGACGCGTACAGCTTCGAGCGCATGAACTGGAGCCGCTCCCACTGGTTGGTGGGCGCGCCCGCCAGCAGGTCGGACACCAGCAGCGGCGGCTCGGGCGCCTGGGCGAAACGGGCCACGTCCACCGGCACCGCCCCCACCGCGGCGGCCAACTCGTCACCGGTGGGCGGACGGGCCGCCTCGATGGTGTAGCGATAGCCGATGCCGGGCGAGCCCTTGCGCACGCGCAACACCTGGGTCCGCGGGTCGTAGCCCACGTGCCCGCCCGCGCTGCCGATGGACACAGGGCTGGCGGGGACGGGCAGGTTGAAGCCGCCGATGTCCTGCACCGTCACCAGTGCCTTGATCGTGGGCCTTCCCAATGGCGCGGGCGGGATGCGGTCTTGGAAGCGTTTGAGGTCGAGAGGCGGCAGCAGCCATCCGCCCTTGTCGTACTCGTCCAGCACGCCCAGCCGCCACGGGCCCGACGCGTCGACGCCCGAGTCGGCCTGGACCTCGAACAGGGGCCGGTCCCTCACCTTGTTCAAGGGTTGGATCTGCGGCTTCTGGGGCTTGGCCGACCGGTCCGTCTTGGGCTCCGGGAACAGGAGGCTGGCCTGACTCAACGCCCCGACCACGACCAGCGCGGCGCCCACCCCGGCCGCGCCCCGCAGGAGCTGGCGGGCCTCGAACCGCGGCCCGGTGTCGGCCTCGTCGGCCAACTCGGCGCTGAACGTCATCATCAGCCCGGCCACCAGCAGCACGAGGGCGACGACGCCGGCCAGGACCTCGCCCCCGGTGGGCTGGCTGAGGGCGGCCGCGATCACGAGGGGCAGGGGGATGAGCAGGGTCAGCTTGGGCCGCTGCAACCCGAGGGCGAGCGATGCGGACGCGGCGCCGATCAGGGTCAAAAGGGCGACGATGATGAAGCGCCAGCCCGGGTCGAACGGGACCGGCGGCTCGGACAGCCCGCCGTTCTGAATGGCCCTGCGCACCAGTTCGGGAACGGTGCCGGTCACGCCCGTGTCGTTGGGCAGGATCAGTGCGGCCAGATAGCCGAGGACGAAGGCGCCGGGCACCACGCCGTATTGCAGGACGGGCCGGTTGCGGCGCACGGCCAGCCACACCCCGCCCACCCCTGCGGCCGCGCCGGCCAGAGCGACCGGCCGGGCCATCCAGCCTTGGAACACGCCGCCCGCCACCCAGGCCGCGGCCATGGACGCCAACAAGGCGGCCAGCGCCACCCGCCCCGGCCGCGCCACCCCGCCCGCGCCCCCCAAGTCCAACTTTTCCACAGCAGCAGGTGCTGTGGAAAAGTTCGGGGAGGGCGGTGAGATGGGGGTGGTCATCGGCGGCCCGCCCCCACTTCGGCCCGGAACACGGCTTCGAGCGACGCCAGCGGCCGCAGTTGCACGACCTGGCAGCCCAGGGTCGAGGCGAACGCCTGGGTGCGCGGGTCGGAGTCCTCCCACGTGAGGATTACCAGCACCACGTGGGTGCCCCGGTCGATGAGCAGCTTCAGCCGGGCCGCGGTCTCGCCGTCGAGATGGGGCGTGATGACGACGGTGTGGGCGTTGGCCGCCGCCCCCGCCAGCGTGACCACGCCCTCGGTCAACCGCTGCTTGCCCCGCTCGACCCGGGCCAGTTCGTCCAGCATCGGGATGCGGCCGGGCTCGTTGCGATAGACCGCGCCCAGCCTGCCGCCGTTGCCGAACAGCGAGACCGAGAAACCCGTCTTCAAGTGGTGGACGGCCAGCGAGGCGGCCGTCTTGATGGCGGCCTCGAACGTGTCGCTGGGGTCGCCGGGGGAGTGGGACGACGTGTCCGTGTCGATGAGGATGTGGACCCGGTCGGTGATGCCCTGCTCCGACTCGCGGATGAGCAGCCGGCCGGTGCGGGCCACCGCCTTCCACACCACCCGCTTCAACTCGTCGCCCCGCACGTAGTCGCGCATGCCGTAGAACTCGAAGCCGCTGGGCCACGGCTTCGACTCCGGCGGCCGGGTCGGCGGGTCCTCCCACTGCCGGGTGAGCGGACGGTCGTGCACGGCCTCGGTGGCCGGATGCACGATCACCGTGGTGGGCGGCAGCAGTTCGCTGGTCCTTCGGGTCAGGCCGAACGGGTCGGTCCACACCGCGACCAGCGGCCCGATCTCGTACACCCCCCGCAGCCGGGGCGTGACCGCGTACCGGTGGGGCAGGACGGTGCCGGGCTGCAAACCGGTCACGGGAACGGTGCGCGTGGTGCCCAAGTGCGGGTGCAACTGCTCCTCCATGAGGAACACGCCCACCCGCCGCTTGGCCGAGACCGAGACCTCCACCTCCATGCGCTGGCCTTGGCGCAAGCGGGTCGGCACCTCGCTGCGCTCGGCCACCAGGTCGGGCCTGCGCCTGCCCAGGAAGCGGGCCACTCCCACCACGGCGCCCACGCCGTACACGAGCACGAACAACGTGCGCCCGCCCACCCATCGGGCGAGGAACCAGCAGCCGAACGCGGCGAGGAGCACGACGACGCCCGTCGTGGTCAACCCGGTCGCGCTCCGCAGCCGCCGCATGCCCGGGTTAGTGGCCCTTGCCGTTGGTGGACGCGGCCACGGTCGCGGGGGTGGGCGGACGCACGCGCGACTGCACCCGCTCCAACACCGTCTCGACCGTGTCGCCGCGCAGCGACGCGTCAGGACTGAGCATCACCCGGTGGCCCATGACCGCGGGCAGCAGCGTCTTCACGTCGTCCGGGTACACGTCCTCGCGGCCTTCGGACGCGGCCAGCACACGCGTGGCCCACATCAACGCCAGCGAGGCCCGCGGCCCGGCGCCCAACGTGAAGGCGGGCTCGGCCCGCGTCGCCGAGCAGAGTTCCACGATGTATTCGAGAACGGGCTCGTTGACGGTCACGCCCGCGGCCCAGTCGATCATGGCCAAGGCCTCTTCGGTGTCCATGACCGGCGTGAGCGAGTCGATGGGATGGGCCCGGGCCGAGGCCCGCAGCACGTCCTTCTCCGCCTCCTTCTCGGGATAGCCCATGGCCAGTCGGAACAAGAAGCGGTCGAGCTGGGCCTCGGGCAGGGGGAAGGTGCCGGCCAGCTCCACCGGGTTCTGGGTGGCCAGGACGAGGAAGGGCCGAGGGAGTGGATGGGTGACGCCGTCCACCGTCACGGTGTGCTCGGCCATGGCTTCGAGCAGGGCCGACTGCGTCTTGGGCGTGGCCCGGTTGATCTCGTCGGCCAGCAGGATGTTGGCGAACACGGGGCCGGGGCGAAAGCTGAACTCGTACGTCTTCTGGTCGAGCACGGACGTGCCCGTGATGTCGCTGGGCAGCATGTCGGCCGTGCACTGGATGCGGCTCTCGCTGGCCTCGATGCTCTTGCCGATGGAGCGGGCCAGCATGGACTTGCCCACGCCGGGCACGTCCTCGAACAGCACGTGACCCTCCGAGAAGAGGGCGACGAGCGCGAGGCGGACCACGTCGTTCTTGCCCTTGATCACCTTCTCCACGTTGGCCGTCAGCCCGTCGAAGCGCTCTTGGAAGGCGCGGGTCGACAAGGCTGCGCCCTGCTCCGAGCGGGCCCTGGCTGGTCGGGTGGGGCTGGCGGCGCGGCGCACACGCGGTGCCATCAGGTGGTGCTCCTCTTCTCGACGGACTCGATCTTCTCGACGGACTCGATCTTCTCGACACGCCCGGCGTTCTCGGCAGGCCCGGTAACGGCGGGCGTGCCCGACCGGGCCAGGACCCGCTGGGACGTCCCCAGGTAGGCCTCCACCATCCGGGGGTCCTCGGTGACGTCGGTGACCGAGCCCTCGATGATCGTCTGGCCCCTCACCATGCCGACCATGCGGTCGGCGATACCAGTCAGGAGCCGCATGTCGTGCTCGATCACCAGCAGCCCGCAACCAGTCTCCCTGCGGACGCGGTCGAGCACGGGCCCCAGCTCTTCGGCCTCGGCCTGGGCGATGCCGGACGACGGCTCGTCCAGCAACAGCACATCTGGATCGGCGGCCATCTCACACGCCAGGTCGACGATGCGACGCGACCCGGTGGACAGCTCGGACACGAACTTCTCGCGGTAGTCGCCCAGGCCCAGCAGTTCGATGAGGCCCTCGGCGCGGGACCGCAGCTTGCGCTCGGCCCTTCGCACCTGGGGCAGCCACAGGGCCGACAACGCGGCCGAGCGGGAGGCGGCCGTGTGGCGCTCCATGGCCACGGTGATCGTCTCCAAGACGGTGAGCGACGGGAACAGGCGGGCGTCCTGGAACGACCGGCCCAGGCCCAGGCGGGCCCGCTGGTCCGGCGCCATGGCGGTGACGTCCTTGCCGCCAATGAGGATGCGTCCAGTGTCGACCGGGACGAAGCCGGACACGGCGTCGAACAAGGTGGTCTTGCCTGCGCCGTTGGGGCCGATCACGCCCACGATCTCGCCCGCCGCGACCTGGATGGTGGCGCCCGCCAACGCCTTCACGCCGCCGTACGAGACGTGCACGTCCTCGGCCTGCATGGCGGGCACACGGTCGGGCGCGGTGTCGATGTACGAGCGCAGCCGGGCGGGCACGGCCTGGCCCCCGGACGTGCCCTTCAGATAGACGGAGCGCAGGATGTCGGGCCGGGCCAACAGGTCGGCCGTCGGGCCGGAGAACCGGACCTCGCCCTTCTCCATGAACACGGCCCGCTCGGCCACGCTCAAGGCGATGTTGACCGACTGCTCGACCAGGATGATGGCCGTCCCCGACGCGTGGATCTCCTCCACCGCCCGCAACAACTGCTCCACGATGGCGGGTGCCAGCCCGAGCGACAGCTCGTCGATCAACAGCACCTTGGGCCGCATGATGAGCGCTTGGCCCAAGGCGACCATCTGCTGCTCGCCGCCGGATAGGGCGCCCGCGGCCAGGTCCATGCGCTCGCGCAATGCGGGGAACAGCGTGAGGACGCGCTCGACGCGCCCATCCAGGTCGTCGGCGTCGATCCAGCCCGCGGCCGCCAGGTTCTCGGCCACGGACAGGGCGGGGAACACGCCCTTGCCGCCCGGCATCTGCACGATGCCGAAGCGGGCCAACTCATGGGGCGGCGTGTAGGTGATGTCGCGCTCGTCCATGTAGATGGCGCCGCCGGTGGTCGGGGCCAAGCCGCTGATGGCCCGCAGCAGCGTGGACTTGCCCGCCCCGTTGGTGCCGAGCAGGGCGACCAGCTCACCCTCCTCCACCTCGAAGTCCACGCCGAACAGAACCTGCACGCCGTCGTAGTGCACGTCCACCTTGCGACAGATCAACAGCTTGGCCCGGCCGGAGTCGTGCGACCTGGCCATCTCCTCCTCGGCCAGCGCCGCGTGCCGCGCGTCGGCGATGTCCTTGCCCACGTCCACCGACGCGGTCAGCAGGATGAGGGTGCCGATGGACAGCAGGGGCAGGGCGAAGAGCAAGGAGTTGTGGATGGCGTTGGCGCCCCCGGTGACGGCCACGGCCAACGGCAGGCTCAACAGGCCGATGAGGCCGAACAGCGGGGGAAGCTGCATGCCGAACGAGCGCAGTCGGGCGGGGACGACGAGCGACATCAACGTGTCTCGCGCCGCGATCGGAGTGGCCGAGAAGGCGGGCTGGGCCAAGGCCAGCACCAACGCGATCCACCGGTTGCCGACGAACGCCAGCACGAGGATGGCGGCCACGTTGAAGACGTTGATGAGGCCGAGGAACGTCATGACCCGGCCAGGCTTCTCACCTAGAAGCCGGTCGACGAGGGTGCCGCCGAAGGACAGTCCCATGCCCACCATCAACTGCTGCGCGCCCTGCATCAGGGCGACCGACAGGGGCGAGATACCCGCGGTGCGGCTGATGATGACGAGCAACAGCGGGAGCAGCACAGGCCCGCCCGCGCTGAGGAACACCTGGGCGTAGGCCACCCGCCGCAGCGTGCGCACGGACATGGCCCCGCGCAACGACTCGCCGAAGCTCGGATGCTGCTGCTCGCGCGACGCCACGTCCTCGCTGACACCGAGGCGCAGGCGATCCCATCGGCCGCGGGGCGGCTCCCTCAGCGTGAACCACGGGACCGCGCCTGCCAGCGCGACCACACCGGTGACGAGGATGGCCACCCGCCAGCCGAACACGGTGGCGAGGGCGCCGCCCGCGATGGCGCCGGGGATGAGGGCGGTGGCCGCGAACGCGGCCTTGGCGCCGATCACCCGGCCTCTGATCTCTGGGGGGTAGTAGTCGGCCAGCAGCGGCGCAGTGGTGGCCACCGAGATGGGGCCGAAGCCGCCCAGCGTGTCGTGGGTGATCTTCATGATCACCAAGCCGATGATCCCCGGCCAGATGCCGAAGACCAAGGCCATCACGGCCCAGATCAGCGCCGTCACCGCGCTGATGGCGACGCGCGACAAGCGGTCGGCGAAGTAGCCGGCGAAGGGCCCGATGGCGGCGCCGAAGAACGCGAACAGACCACCCACGCCGACCAACGCCGAGTCGCTGATGCCCAGGTCGCGCCGGATCACCAGGAAGCTGGCGTTGAACGTCCCGGCGAAAATGCCTTGGGTCATGCCGCTGAGGACCATGACCCAGAAGGGCCACGAGGACTGGCCGCTCTCGGCGATGCGGGGGTTGGCGTCGTGCACGAAGCGAACGAGGCGCTCCTTCAACGACGGCCGGGGTGGCCGGGACGCGCCCTGTTCGGGCCTCGGCGCGTCGATGGCGTCGACCGCCTCCATGCCGAGCGCCCGTTCGCGTTCGGAGGGGACGGGCGGGCGCAGGACGTCGGTCATTGCCTGCCTCGGGCATGCGCGGCGACGCGAGGGACAGTGAGCGGGCGGCGGGGCAGGCGGTAGCGCGCGGGAAGCTCGATGGGGCTCCCGTCGGCCCTGACCTTGGGATGGATGGCCGCCTTCTCCTCGCCCGCGAACACGCGCCCGTCGGCCAACAGGCTGGGCACGCGGATGCGGTTGCGCACCGCGATGCGCCGCAGCAGCGCGTCCCTCCCTGCGAACACGGCCTGGGTCAGCCCGCCGGGGACGAAGGCCAGGATGACGAGCACCAGCGCGGCGCTGAACACGCCCACGAAGGCGGGCACGAAGATGGTGAGCCCGCCCACCATGAAGGCTCCGAGCAACGGCCCTGCGATCGAACCCAGCCCGCCGATCACGACCATGAGGAACATGGTGAGGCTGACCTCGGGCGAGAAGTTGCCGGGGGCGATGCCGCCCTGCTGGTAGGCGAACAGCCCACCCGCCATGGCCGCGATGAGGCCCGCCACTGCGAACGTCTCCAGCCGGGCCCGAACCAGGTTGATGCCGAACGACTGGGCGGCGCGGTCGTTGTCCCTGCACGCGATCAAAGCCCGGGCCGTGCGGCTTCGGCGCATGCCCACCACGGCCACCGTCACCAGGCCCAGCAAGGCCAAGGCCAAGTAGTAGAAGACGGTCTCGTTGGACGCGTCGAGCCCGAAGATGGAAGGCCGCTCGATGGTGGAGGGCACGAGCCTGCCGCCGTAGCGCTCACCGAGCAGCACGTTGGTGACGGCCACGGCGAAGGCCAGCGTGGTGACGGCCAGGTACAGGCCGCGGATGCGCAGCGCGGGCAGGCCCACCACGACCGAGGCCAGCGCGCCGAGCAGGCCCGCCAGCGGCAGGGCGATGAGGAACGGCAAGCCGAGCTTGGCCCCGAACAAGGCCACGCCCCACCCGCCGATGGCGGCGAAGGCGAACTGGCCCAGCGAGATGAGGCCCGCCCAACCGGTGAGCAGCAGCAGCGAAAGACCGACGATCCCGTAGAGCAGCATCACCGTTCCGCTGGCGGTCTGGCTGGGCGACATGATGAACGGGAAGCCGACCACGATGAGGCCGAGGCCAATGGTGACGCGCCTGCGCAGTCGGGCCACGTCCTTCTGGCCTCGCAATTCCGCGGGAACGGGCCGCACCTCTCGGGCCGCGATCCATGACCCGCCGGTCGGGTCGACGCGCCCGGCGCGGGGCACGGGGCGCAGCAGCAGGAAGGCGAGCAGGAGGCCGAACACGACCAGGTCGAGGATGGTGGCGTTGCCGAACGACCACAGGAAGCTTTGGTCGAGCACGGCCAGTCCGAGCACGGCCAACAGGGCGAGAGGCAGGTTGACCATTCCGGCGATGACCGCCGCGGCCAGGACGCGCACCAAGGTCCCCGCCGCCGCGCCGCCCGCGCCGCCGCCGTTGGCCATCACCGCCAACACGCCGGCCAGACCGGACAGCAGCCCGGCCATGGTCCACACGGTGGCGCCCACCATGGTGACGTTGACGCCGAGCGACGCGGCCCGGTCCGGGTTCTCGGCCGCGGCCCGAACGGCCACGCCGGTCCGCGTCCTGCGCAGGAACCACACGATGCCGACCAAGGCGACGACGGCGGCCACCACCGCGGCCACGTCGGCCGTGTTGAACACGGCGGGGGAGATGGTGAAGCGGATGTGCACCGGTGCGGGGATGACGCCGCCCGGCTCCTTGTCCTTGAACCACCCCGGCACCCGGCTGGCGGCCCACGTCATCACCTGGGCCACGGCGATGGTGGCCACGGTGCCGACCAACGGAGGGGCGTCCCTGAAGCGGCGAATGACGAACAGGTAGGTGAGCAGGCCGAACACGGCGGAGATGAAGATGGCGGTCAGCGCCGCGGTCCAGTACTCGGCCTGCACCATCCACGGCGACACCCGCCGGTTCAGGCAGTTGCACACCACGTTGGTGGCGATGAGCAGGGTGTGGCGCTTGACCAGTTCGAAGAACAACAGGCTGCCGAAGGCGCCCAGTTGGATCTGGGCGATGTTGATGACACGGCTGCTGCGGTAGACGAGGACCACGCCGGTAACGGCCAGGGCGGCCCGGCTGGCGAACACGCCAGCGCTCAGTCCGATGCCGAACGGCAGGCCTCGCGGGAACAGCGCGGCAGCCACGAAGACCACGCCGATGAGGGCGGCGGCCAGCGCGTCGGGGCGGCGGGCGAGCGCGCCGAGTCGGGCGCGCAGGCCTGTGCCGTCAGACGAGTGTGCTGCCACGTGTCGTTGCCGCTCCGGAGCGCGCCTCGGCCCGCCCGCTTGGTCGTGTTTCTACGACTATGAACATTCGGCGCCGGCCTTGACTCCCCCTGTCCATGTCCGTATGTTAAGCCGGAGTCCTAACAAACGTCGAGGCAGAAGAGCCCGCGTCCGGCGCCGCATCATTATCGGCTCGGACAGGGACGAAGAGGAGAACGGGTGCCGGGAGGACTTTCGCCCCGCCAGGTCGCCAATCAGCTCGAGCGATGCTTTCGCGCCGAGGCCGACTTCCTGCGCGTCCTGGGGGCGTGGACCGGACGGGTGGTCGAGAACGACGAGCGGCTGGCCCTGGCCCGAGACGTCGGTTGGCGGGCCGAGCATGCCGACGCCCTGCGTCTGCGCCTGACCCGGCTGCGCACCACCGACCGCATGATCCACGTGCCGTCGGCCGAGTGGCGGCACCTGGTCGAGCTGGTGGACGACGCGCCGGGCACGGACGAGCTGATCGCCGCGGTCTATCGCGTCGTGGTGCCCGCCCTCATCGACGCTTACGAGCGGCTGGCCGCCGAGTGCGATCCGCTGGCCGACGAGCTGACCATCCGGCTGGTGGAGCGCGAGCTGCTCCCCGACCATCGCGAGCGGACGGTGTGGGCCGAGTGGTTCCTGGCGGGCCGTTCGCCCGACCCTGCATACGTCGATCAGGTGGCGGACGCGTTGGAGGCCGCGGGCGGCTTGGTCGTGCGCAGCGACGCCGTCCCCGACGACCGCGACGACGAGCAGGCCGACTTGGGCACAGGCTTTTGGCCGCTGCCGCGGGCCAACGTGGATCGCATCGAGTTGGGCCGCGAGTACCGCATCGCGGCGGACGGCGAGCCGTTGTCGTACTGCCCGACCTTCGAGGAGTTCGGCCCGCGTGAGGTCGAGGTGCTCGTCGTGCATCACGGCCTCATGCCGGAGATCGCGTCGCTGTGCATCATCGGCGCCCTCTTGCACGAGGTGCCGGACCGGCCCTGGGCCTTCTACCGCGACTTCGCCACCCAGTGCGCCGACGAGGTCCGCCACATCGGGCTGCTGCTGCGACGGCTCACCGAGTTGGACAGCGGGCCCGATGCCCACGCCTTCCCCACGTGGACCTTCTATGACGCGGTCGCCTTTTTGCCCGCCCGCGAACGCACGCTGGTGTTCAACGCCGTGGTCGAGGGCAACGTGGTCGAGACCCTGCACGAGCGGGCCGCGGCGTTGGAGCGGGCGGGCAGCCCCGAGAGCGCCTACGTCATGGACTGGATCTCGGCCGACGAGTCCCTTCATCTGCACAACGGGATGGCCTGGCTGGCCGACGGTGGCGCCGACGTGGACACGCTGCTCGACATGGGACAGGCCCTGTTGGGCGAGGTCATGCGCCAGAAGGGCGCCACCGAGAAGGTGTTCGACTCGGCGTCGGAGTCGTTGAGCAAGGGCAACTTCTACGCCCCTCGCAAGAACCCGGTGGCCCCCATCGCCCGTGAGTTGGGCGGGTTCTCCAAACCACAGATCGACCGGCTCATCGAGTCGGCCGACGGCCGCACCATTCGGCGGTAGCTGATGGCTCTTGCCCTCGACGGACAGGTCGCCCTGGTGACCGGATCGGCGGGCGGGATCGGGCGCGCCCTGGTGTCGGCCCTGGGCCGCGAGGGCGCGTGCGTGGTGGGGGTGGACGTGGCCGAGTGCGATCTGTCGTCGGCCGCGGCGGTGTCCGAGTTGGTGCCGTCGGTGGTGAAGGAGCACGGCCGCATCGACGTGCTGGTCAACAACGCAGGGCTGGCCCGCCACAACGCCATCGTGGATGTGCGTGACGAGGACGTGGACCTCATGTGGGCGGTCAACGCCCGGGCCGTGATGCTGCTGTGCAGGGACGCGCTGCGGGCCATGTCCGCGCCGGGCGGTATCGGAGGGCAGATCGTCAACGTGGTCTCGACTGCGGGGCTGCGGGGCGGCGCGGGGGAGTCGGTCTACTGCGCCACCAAGTTCGCGGTGCGGGGCTTCACCGAGGCACTGGTTGACGAGGCCAGGGCCGCGGGCGTGCGCGTCCACGGCGTGTACCCCGCGGGCGTGGCCACCGGGTTCTGGTCCGACGCCACCGCGCACGGTCCGGGGGTGGACGTGGCCTCCGCCTTCTTGCAGCCGGAGGACGTGGCCGCGGTGGTGCTGTCGGCCCTGACCGCGCCCGCCCGCGTGCACGTGCCCGAAGTGGTGGTGCGGGCCGTGGCCGACGGCGATGTCGAGGGCACCCGGCGCAAGCTCGAATGGTTCCGGTCGTGAGCGGTCCTGGCCGCGTGCCCGCGCCGGGCCGGCTGGTGGGCGAGACGGTGTGGAGCGAGGCCAACCGTCGGCGCTTCGAGCACTGGGCCTGGGTGCCCGAGGGCATGGGCGAAGGGCCCTTCCCCCTGCTCCTGCTGCTGCACGGCGTGTACGACGCGGGCGGGTTCGTGTGGTGGCACAAGGGCAGCGCACGCGAGACCTTGGACCGCTTGGCCCTTCCGGTGGTGGTGCTGATGGCGACCGACACCGGGGCCGAGCAGGGCTCGGGCTACTGCGACTGGGCCGACGGGACCACCAGGGCCGAGACCCATGTGATCGACGAGCTTTTGCAATGGGCGTCGTGGATGCTCCCGGTGCAGGGGGCCAGCCGCCATATCGCAGGCCTGTCAATGGGCGGGTATGGCTCGCTGCTGTTGGCCCTGCGCCACCCCGGCGTGTTCGACAGCGCCAGCAGCACCAGCGGGTTCTTCAGCCCGAGTCGACTGTTCGACTTCGTGCCCGAGGCGGCCACGCGCATGTGGGGCGACGAGGAGGGCCAGGCGGCCCATGACGTGCGCGGCCTGATCGCCGACCCGACCCGGCGAGAGGGCCTGCGCATCGCGTTGGACTGCGGCACCGAGGACGTGCTGTTGGACGACAACCGGCTCATGCACACCCGGCTGGACGAGTTGGGCGTGGAGCACGGGTATGCCGAGCACGCGGGCGGCCACGATTGGGACTACTGGACGGCCCGGCTGGCCGATCACGTCTGCTTCGCCTTGGGCCACGACACGCCCCTCGCCCCGGCGCCGTCCGCTCCTCGGGGCCGTGACCTCGGAATGGCGAGGTAACGGTGCCCAAGACGGTGGAGGTGGGACGGACCGGGTTCGTGTGGGACGGGACCGAGCACCGCTTCCTGTCCGGCGAGGTCCACCCGTGGCGCCTCGACCCCGCCGACTGGCCCACCGTGCTCGACGCGGTGGCCGGCCTCGGCTTCCAGGCCGTGTCGCTCTACGTGCCGTGGTTCGTGCACGAGACGGGGCCGGGCCGGTTCGACTTCACCGGGGCCCGTGACGTGGAGTGGTTTCTGGCCCTCGTCCACGAGCGGGGCATGAAGGCCATGGTCCGCATCGGGCCGGACGCAGGCGGGGAGTTGGAGACGTCGGGCTGGCCTCGGCGCATCCTGGACGACCCGGCCTGTCAGGCGTTGCGGCCCAACGGCCTGCCCTACTTGTTGGTGACCGCGACCGGCCACTGCTTCCCGCCGTCCTACGCGTCCCGCACAGTCTTGCGCGAAGTCGAGCGGTGGTACGACGAGGTCGTGCCCCGGCTGGCCCGGTGGCAGCACCCGGACGGGCCGGTCGTGGCCTGCCAGGTGGACAACGAGTTGGGCTACCACTTCCAGGCCCACACCTACGCGCTCGACTACCACCCCGACGCGGTCGAGGGCTTCCGACAGTTCGTGGGCGACCCCACCGCGGAGCCGCCGCGCGACGGGGCCGACGAGGGCGTTCTCGAGTCCCGCAAGCTCGACTGGGTCCGGTGGAAGGAGCACCACCTGCGGGCCACCTTGGCCACGCTGGCCGACTGGGCGAGGGCCAAGGGCATGGACCGCGTGCCCATCGTGCACAACGACTACCCGCGGCTCACCAGCCCGCAGGACTTGGGCGCGCTCGAGGCCAGCGGGGCGGTGGACCTGGCCATGGCCGACATCTACACGACCCGCCACGGCGGCCGCTTCGTGCGCGACCTGGTCCGCCATCTGTGCGGCTCGTCGCGCCTGCCGTTCCTCGCCGAGTTGGGCGCGGGCTGGCTCACCCTGCCGTGGCTCCTTCCCACGGCCAGCATCCCCTACGACGAAGAGGTCGTGTCCTTGCGGGCCATGCTCGGCGGGGCCAGGGCGGCCAACGTCTACATGCTCGTGGAGCGGGACCGCTGGTACGGAAGCCCCTTGTCCCGCAAGGGGGAACGGCGTGAGCCCAAGGCGTCGTTCTACCCCCGGCTGCACGACGTGCTGGACCGGTTGCGGCTCGAGGAACTGGAGCGAGTGGCGCCCGTGCTGCTGGTCGAGAACAGAGACGAGGGCAGGCGGGTGGCCGCCCGCCAGACACTGGGCGGGATCGTCCCCTGCTTCAACCAGGTCATGCCCCTCGACCCGCGCGTGACCGAGGTGCCTTCGCCCGACACGGACACGTTGCGGACATGGGAGAAGGGCTTGGGCGACGTGGTCGACGCGGCCGGACTCGACTGCGACCACGCCTCGTCGGCCGCCCTTCCCGACCTGTCCCGATACGAGGTCGTGCTGATGCCCGTCCTCGACCGGAGCCATGACGACGGCATGCTGGACGGGCTGCGAGTCGCCGCCGGCCGAGGGGTGAAGGTGGCCGTCGGACCGGCGCCCGTCGACGGCCTGACCGGCCTGGCCTCGCCGCTGGACGCGGCCCGTTTGCTGCCCTCGCCGGTGGTGGGCCGCGACGACGAGCGCGTCGACCTGACCGTGTGGCGCAACGACGATCGCCTGGTGGTGGTGGCGGCCAACTCGTGCGACGAGGACGTGACCGTCACGCTGCGGTTCGAGCCCGGCCGGGCGGCCAAGCTCGAAGGCCTGTGGCGCGACGAGGTGGTCGGGGTCGACTCGGCGGGCACAGCCACGGTGACGCTGGCGCCCTTCGAGGTGCAGGTGTGGGAGGCGACCCGGTGATCGATCCCGGCGTGGCCATCGTGGACGTGGACCCCGAGGCCTTCGCCCATCTCAACGCGGTCTTGTCCAAGCGGGACAGGTCCGGGCCCAGCAGCGTCACCGTCGTCCACGACGGCATCGAGTCGGTCGGCGACCTCGCTTCTCTGCGGCAAGCGCACGGGGTGGACGAGGTGGTGCTGCTGGACAGGCGCGGCTTGGACGACCTGTCGGGCCAGTTGGTCGAGTTGGCCCGCCAGACCGACGACCAGGGCGACCTGTTGGTGCAGTGCAGGCAGGCCTACGTCGGCCACTGGGCGGTGACCATCGTGCCGCCGCCCGCCACGACGAACGCCGTGGGGTCGGGCCCGGCCGAGGGCGAGTCCGGTTGGGCGCCGGTCCAGCGGCTGCTGGCCAGCGTGCCCGACGGCCAGTGGGTCGCGGCGATGGCGGGCGAGTGGTCGTTGGCCGCCCAGGTCCGAGGCGGTCGCATCGTGCGCATCACGTCCGATTGGCCTGCGGACGCGGTGATGGCCGCTTCGCTTCGCGGCCCGGTCGCTGCGTTCGACGAGGTCTTGTCCGCCCCCGACCCGCTGGCTGCGCTGCGGACGAGGGTGGCATCTGGGGAAGTCGCCATCGACGTGCGGGAGGGGATCGAATGGCCGGCCTGACTGCCGAGCAACGGGCGCGATACGACAAGGACGGCTATCTCGTCCTGCCCGCCCTGTTCAATCGCAGGGAGGTGAACTCGATGGCCAACGAGGCCACCCGACTCGCCCAGTGGCAGGTGGCCATCTCGTTGGCCTTGGGCGCCCCAACCCCCCGCCTCGACGTGCAGCGCAGGGGCGACGACGTGGTGCTGCGCAAGCTCCAGCCCGTCAACGACGTGTCGCCCGTGTTCGCCCGCTACTCGCGGGACGAGCGCCTGCTGCACCCGCTGCGCGACCTGCTCGGCTGCGAGCCCGTGCTCATGGAGGAGAAGCTCAACTACAAGCAGGTGCTCCCGGGGAGCCCGGACGTGGTGACCGGCGACGACCCGGACGAGTCCTTCCCCTTCCACACCGACATCGCCTACTTCTGGCTGGACGGCTATCCGATCGAGACAGTGTCGTCGGCCATCTCGATCGACGAGACCACCATCGACAACGGGCCCATCATCGTGGTGCCCGGTTCGCACAAGCGGCAGTGGCCCCATCGCGAGGGCTGGCCGCCGGTACTGGCCGACGGGGCCGTGGACGAGGCCGACTGCGTGCCCCTGCTGGCCCCGCCCGGCTCGGTGTTCGTCTTCCACTCCGCGCTGGTGCACGCGTCGAGCCAGAACCACACTCGCGAGCCGCGGCGCATCATCATCTTCAGCCACTACCCGGAGACGCATCGGGTCGAGTTCGACAAGCGCAACCGCGAGCTGCGCAGACGGGGCCGGGCCGCGGAGGAGCGCTACGAGGAGCTGGTGTACTCCGGCGCCAAGGTGCCCGAGTACCGCTTGCGATGATGGCGGCATGAGGCGCCCGCTCACCGAGGTCGCGTCCTGGCCGTCGGTGCGGGCCGACGGTCCTGTTGACGAGATCGTCTCAGCGGGCTCGAACGTGGTCGAACTGGCGTCGGGTGCGTCTGTCCCCGTCTGGCTGACCGAGCCGGTCGACGGCGTGTGCCGCATCACGGTGGGCGGCCCGCCCGCGGCCTCGCCCGTGTTGGTGGACGGCCTGTCGGACCGGCCGTGGACGGGCCCGCTCGAAGGCTGGGCCGCGGCCGCGCTGGCGCCCAGGTCGGGCAGCGGCCGCCGGGCGGACGGAGGCTGGATGGTGTCGCTCCCGCTGGCCCCCGAGGCCGCGGTCTACGGCGGGGGCGAGAGCTTCCAGGGCCCGGACCTGCGGGGCCGGAGGCGGACGCTGGTCAACGTGGAGACGCACGGCGCGTCGGGCTACGACCTGTCCTATCTCAACGTGCCCTTCCTCTGGTCGAACGGGTGGGGCGTGCTGTGCCCCTCGGGCGGGCCGGTGGTGGCCGACGTGGGCGCCACCCATTCGGAGACCGCCTTCGTCGGGACCGAGGACGACGTGCTCGACCTGTTCGTCTTGCGAGGCGAGCCGCTCGACCTGCTGCGCCAGTACCACGCGCTGAGCGGCCTGCCCGGCCGCTTCCCCGAATGGGCGTTGGGCCTGTGGACCAGTCGATGCTCGTATCTCTCCGAGGCCGAGATCGCCGAGGTGCTCGACGGGTACGAGGCGGCCGACTGCCCGGTCGACGTGGTGCACGTCGATGCGTGGGTGGCAGGCAACGTCATCGAGGACCTGGCCTGCAACTGGACGGTCGACCGGACCCGCTTCCCCGAGGGGTGGGTGCAGCGGTTGGGCGAGCGAGGCGTGCGCGTTTCGCTGTGGCACAACCCGTACGTGGTGAAGGGGTCGGAGCGGGCCGCGGAGTTGGAGTCGCTCGGGCTGTTGGTGCCGGGCGCGGTCACGGCCGACAAGGACGACCGCCTCATCATCGACTTCACCAACCCGGCCGCGGTGGAGTGGTGGCACGAGCGGGTGCGAGAGACGGTGGCGTCGGAGGGCATCCACGCCTTCAAGCCCGACTTCGCCGAGGAACTGCCGGAGGGGGCGACCCTGTTCGACGGCAGGCCGAGTCGAGCAGCGCGCAACGAGTATTCGCTGCTGTACCAACGGGCCACGCACGACGCCATGGGCGGAGACGAGGTGGCCTTGTTCTGCCGGTCGGGCACGACGGGCGCGCAGCGCTATCCGTGCCACTGGGTGGGGGACACGCCGTCGACGTGGCCCGGACTGGTGACCGCGCTGCGGGCGTGCCTGTCGCTGTCGCTGTCCGGCTTCGCCTTCGTGAGCCACGACGTGGGCGGGTTCTGGACGGGCGGCAGCCAGGCGTGGGTGGAAGAGGCGTTCAAGGTCATGGACAACCGGGACGTGCCCGCCGACGTGGAGCCCGAGCTGTTCGGGCGCTGGGCCCAGTGGGGCGCGCTGTCGCCCGTGCTGCGATTCCACGGGACCGGCCGTCGCGAGCCGTGGGCCTATCCCGACCCATGGGGCTCGGCCGCGGTGGCCGCGTGCCGACTGCGCAACGACGTCCTGCGCCCCTATTTGGCCAAGGCCGCGGCGCAGGCGTCGTCCGAAGGCGTGCCCATGATGCGCCCGCCCGCGCTGACCCATCCCGAGGCGCGGGTCGACTCGTTGCAGTTCTTGTTGGGCGACGACGTACTGGTCGCGCCCCTGCTGGCGCCCGGCGGCACGCGCACGTTCTGGGTCCCGCCCGGCCGGTGGTCGCCGCTGCTCGGGTTGACGGCCGTGGAGGGGCCGGGCTGGATCACGGTCGAGTGCGGCCCCGAGCAGTTCCCTGCTTGGGTGCGCGACTGATCGGTCGGTTGTGGGTCGCATGACGTGGTGGGACGGGGCGACCGTCTACCAGTGCTACATCCGTTCCTTCGCCGACGGCAATGGCGACGGCGTGGGCGACCTCATCGGGCTGCGCTCGCGGCTTGCCTACTTGAAGTGGCTCGGCGTCGATGCGGTCTGGATCACGCCGTTCTACCGGTCGCCGATGGTCGACCACGGCTACGACGTTTCCGACCCGCGTGACGCGGACCCGCTGTTCGGCACGCTGGCCGACTTCGACGGGTTGGTGGACGAGGCCCACCGCTTGGGGCTGCGCGTGCTGATCGACGTGATCCCCAACCACACGTCGGACCGGCATCCGTGGTTTCAGGCCGCGCTGGCCGCGCCTGTGGGCGCGCCGGAGCGGGACCGCTACATCTGGCGGGACCCGGCGCCCGACGGCGGGCCCCCCAACAACTGGCGATCGGTGTTCGGCGGGCCCGCGTGGACGTTGGACGAGCGGTCCGGCCAGTTCTGGCTGCACCTGTTCGCGCCCGAGCAGCCCGACCTCAACTGGCGCAATCCCGAGGTTGCGGCCGACGCCGAGGCCACCTTGCGCTTCTGGCTCGACCGGGGCGTGGACGGGTTCCGCATCGACGTGGCCCACGGGCTGTTCAAGGACGCCCGGCTGCGGGACAACCCCGAGTGGACGGGGGAGGGCGTGAAGGAGCTGTGGGGCATGGAGCAGCGCCACTCCTTCGACCAGCCCGAGGTCCACGACGTGTATCGGCGGTGGCGGCGGCTGGTCGAGTCGTACGGCGAGGACCGGGTGCTGTTGGGCGAGGTGTTCCTGTGGGACCCGGCCAGGGTGGCCGCCTATGTGCGCGAGGACGAGCTGCACCTGGCGTTCTCCTTCATGCTGCTGGGCCAGCGGTGGGAGGCGGACAATCTGCGCCGGGCCATCGAGTGGTCGGCCCAGAACTCGGCGTGGGCCTTGTCCAACCACGACCTGCCCCGCCACGCCACCCGGTTCGGGGGCGTGGTCGAACGGGCCCGGGCCGCGGCGTTGCTGCTGCTGGGACTGCCGGGCACGGCCGTGCTGTACCAAGGCGAGGAACTGGGGCTGGAGGACGCGGAGGTTCCCGAGGAGGCCAGACAGGACCCGATCTGGTTTCGCAGCGGCGGGACGGTGACGGGCCGGGACCCGAGTCGGGTGCCGCTGCCGTGGGCCGTGTCTCGGCCGCCCGCGTTCGGCTTCTGCCCGGACGGCGTGTCGCCCTGGCTGCCCATGCCCGCCGACTGGGGCGAGCGCAGTGTGGAGGCCCAGCAGGATGACGGCGCGTCAATCCTGTCGCTGTACCGCCGGGCCTTGGTCTTGCGCCCGACGTTGAGCGGTCCGTTGGAGTGGCTCGACTCGTCGGCCGCGCCCTTCGCCTACCGCCGGGGCGAGGTGGACGTGCTGGTCAACGTGGGCGACGCACCGGTGCCGTTGCCCGCGGGCGACGTGATCTTGTGGAGCGCGTCGACGCCGCTCGGGCTCAGATCGACGCGGGTCCTGCCGCCGGACAGCGCCGTCTGGCTCCACCCCCGCTGACCCCCCTTCGACTTTTCCACTTCACCTGCTGCTGTGGAAAAGATCGAGGAGGGCGGTGGCGATGGGGGCGGCGGGGAGTTGGAGGTCGGCCGGGAACGGCACTTCGACCAGTTCCGCATCCGGCAGCCTGGCCGCCAGCGAGCGGGCCACCTCCATCGGGTGCAGGCCGTCGTCGGGCCAGGCGATGACCAGCGCGGGGACGCGCACGTCGGCCGGGTCGGGGACGGGCATGCCCACGGACAGGTCGCGCCACAGGGCGAGCAGATGCTCGGGTGGGAAGCGGGCCGCCCAGAAGTCGGCCATGGGCTCGCCCGCGGCCCGCAAGGCGTCGAACCCGCCCGCCTCGAGCGTGTCGGCCAGCCAGTCGAGGTAGCCACGCGCGCCCTCGGGGGCACGGGACGAGCCGTCGAAAGCGGGGCCGATCTGCACGAGCGCGGAGCAGCGGGCGTCGGGCTGTACGGCGTAGGCCAGGGACACGGCCGCACCCATGGACACGCCGCCGACCACGGCGCCGTCGGTCACGTGCGGGCGCACCTCGTCGACCATGGCGGCCAGCGACAGGCCCATGAGGTCAGGCGTGACCACCTCGACGTCCCGGTCGGCCAGCAGCGGCGCCACCCCGTCGAACTGCGAGTGGTCCTGCCCCATCCCGTGGAGCAGGACCAATCGGCCCCCCTGCAAGCGCGGCCGGGCAGCGTCGTCCGGCATGCGCCTATAACACCGCAAAAGGTGATGAAAGACAAGACCTCGAACTAACCTGGCGGCAGCATTCGCTGGGGACCGCAAGGGGGATGTCGTGCGACGTGGACGGGTGACTCGGGTGCTGGTGTTGGGCGCCGCGCTGGCGGGCGCGGGCGCAGTCGTCGCTCCGGCCATGGCCGCCCACTACGACCCGGGTCGAGACGGGTGGGTGACCGACTGCTCGGCCGTTCCGGGGTTCGACAGCAGCAGGGCGGTCAGCGGGTTCCAGCCCTGGGCGGGCACCGGCACCGGTAGCGGGACGTGGTACGGCGTGCGCAGCGGCGATCCCTATTACGTGGCCAACGTGAACCCCGACGCCAACAACCCGTCGGCCACGGTGGCCGTCTGGCAGCCGTGGTACGACGCCACCCCGCAGGCTGCCGGCCTGGTGCAGGGCCCGTGGTTCATCGACATGTCGGTCACCGTCGACCGCAACGGCCCGCACGTGTGCAACGGGAACAGCAACTTCCCCCCCGTGCACAAGCCCGTCACCCAGTAAGAACCCCCTTCCCCGCTTCTGGGCACCTTTTCTTCGCCATACGACAAGAAAAGGTGCCCAGAACGGCAATGCGCGACGCGACGGCGGCGGGCCTCAGGGCGAGCGGGCTTGGGGGCACGGCCGAACGCCTTTGCCACCATTACCGTTGGGCCATGCCCGGGCGTCAGCGCATCCCTCGACCGCCCGCCTACCGCCCCGGCGGACCGCCGCCGTGGGCCCCGCTGGCCGCCGGGTCGAAGTCCCGCATCGGCGTGGACGATGTGCGCGCCGCCATGGCCACCATGGGTCCGGCCAAGCCGTGGCCTCCGGCCGTGCCCGCCGGCCAACTCCCGTTCGAAGGCAGGCCCGCGGCCGTCCTCGTGCCCGTGTTCGAAGAGGACGGACAGGCCCGTGTCATCCTCACCCGCCGCAGCGACAAGCTGCGCTCCCACACAGGCGAGGTCTCCTTCCCGGGGGGCAGGCTCGACCCCGAGGAGTCGCCGTTGGCCGCGGCCTTGCGGGAGGCAGGCGAGGAGATCGGCCTCGACCCCGGCGACGTCGAGATCCTGGGCCAACTCGAACCGTTGGCCACGTTGTCCAGCCGTTCGGGCATCACCCCGTTCGTAGGCGTCCTGCCCAGCCGGCCCGTGCTGCGCCCTAACCCGCACGAGGTCGAGCACGCTTTCGACGTGGCCTTGGTCGAGTTGTTGGATGAGGCCGTCTACCGCGAGGAGCGGTGGGACACGCCCTGGGGCGACGACCGCCCGGTCCACTTCTTCGACCTGCCCGACGACGTGGTGTGGGGCGCCACCGCCCGCATCCTCCACCAACTCCTCGAACTGATCGCGCGCAACGTCCTCAGCGGGCGAACAGGCTGACCAGCAGCGGGGCGATCACCAAAGCAGGCAGCATCGAGGCCACCCGAACGGGCTTCACGTCCAGCAGGCGCACACCGATCCCCATGAGCATGATCCCGCCCGCGGCGGTCATCTCGGCCACCATGCGCTCGGTCAGCACCCGGTCGGCCGCGCCCGCGCCCGCGGTCAGCCCGCCTTGCACCACGAGCACGGTAAGGGCCGAAAAGCCCACCCCGATCCCAAGGGTCGACGCGAAGACGACGGCCACCAGCCCGTCCATGGCCGCCTTCACGATCAGCTCCTGAGCACCGTGACCCAGCCCGTCGCTGATGGAGCCGAGGACGGTGAGCGGCCCGACGCAGAACACCAGGCTGGCCGACACGAAGCCCTCGACGAACGAGCCGTGCCCGCCGCCGCGCTCGCGGCCGGGCTCGTCCTCATCGGTGGCCCGGCGCCGCAACCGCTCGCCCACCGACGCCAGCCGCTCCTCGATCCCGGTGGCCTCGCCCACCGCGGCGCCGACCACCAAAGCCACCACGGGGAACACGAAGTTGCGGGTGCGCAGGGCGTCGCTCAGGCCCAGGGCGATGGTGATCAGGCCGAGGGCGTCGAGCACGGTGGCCCGCAGCCGCTCGGGCACCCGGCGACCGGCCACCAGCCCGATGGCCGTGCCGATGAGCACCGTCGCCACGTTGACGATCGTGCCCAGCCCCCGCATGGACCGACGGTAGCCCCGCCCCGCCGGGCATCTTCGGGTAAGGCAGCCGTCGGCAGTATCCTGACCTTTTCCGGTTCGGGCGTCGGAGAGGGGTTGTCAGGGTGGCTGAGGTCGAGATCGGCATCGGCAAGTCGGGGCGGCAGGCGTATGGGTTCGACGACATCGCCATCGTCCCCAGCAGGCGCACCAGGGACCCCGAAGACGTCGACATCTCCTGGGAGATCGACGCCTTCAAGTTCGAGCTGCCCCTGATCGCGGCGGCCATGGACGGCGTGGTCAGCCCGGCCACGGCCATCGAGGTCGGCCGTCTCGGCGGCCTGGCCTGCTTGAACCTCGAGGGCCTGTGGACCCGCTACGAGGACCCCGAGCCGCTGTTCGAGGAGATCGCCCAACTCGACAACGACAAGGCTACGGCCCGCATGCAGCAGATCTACTCGGAGCCCATTCAGCCCGAGTTGGTCACGCAGCGCATCCGGGAGATCAAAGAGGCAGGCGTGACGTCGTGCGCGTCGCTCACCCCCCAGCGGGTGGAGCAGTTCCAAAAGGCCATCGTCGACGCCGAACTCGACCTGTTCATCATCCAGGGCACGGTGGTGTCGGCCGAGCACGTGTCCAAGACGGTCGAGCCCCTCAACCTCAAGAAGTTCATCCGCGAGTTCGACATCCCGGTGATCGTGGGCGGCTGTGCCTCCTACCAGGCCGCCCTCCACCTCATGCGCACCGGCGCGGTGGGCGTGCTGGTCGGTGTCGGACCCGGGAACGCCTGCACCACTCGGGGCGTGCTCGGCGTGGGCGTCCCCCAGGCCACGGCCATCGCCGACGCCGCGGGCGCCCGGATGCGCCACCTCGACGAGACCGGCGTCTACTGCCAGGTCATCGCCGACGGCGGCATGAGCAGAGGCGGCGACATCGCCAAGGCCATCGCCTGCGGGGCCGATGCGGTGATGATCGGTTCCCCGCTCACCAGTGCCCACGAGGCGCCGGGCCGGGGCTACCACTGGGGCATGGCCACCTTCCACGCCACGCTGCCTCGCGGCGCCCGGGTCAAGACGGAGATCAGGGGCTCGCTCAAGGAGATCCTCGTCGGCCCGGCCCACGAGAACGACGGCAGGCTCAACCTGTTCGGCGCCCTCAAGACGTCGATGGCCACGTGCGGCTACGAGTCGGTCAAGGAGTTCCAGAAGGCGGAGGTCATGATCGCCCCCGCCCTCCAGACCGAGGGCAAGGCCCTCCAGCGGTCCCAACACGTCGGGATGGGCCACTAACGCCCGAACTGCTTACTCAGGCCACGTCCAGCCGGACCGTGCTGCGGTAGTTTGGGCCATGCCTTCTGAGGACCCGTTCGATACCATCCTCGTCGTCGACTTCGGCGCGCAGTACGCCCAGCTCATCGCCCGCCGAGTGCGCGAGGCGCACGTGTATTCCGAGATCGTGCCCCACACCATGTCCGCGGCCGAGATGCTGGCCCGCAGACCCAAGGCCATCATCCTGAGCGGCGGGCCCAAGTCGGTCCTGGAGGAGGGCGCGCCGTCGCTGGACACGGGCGTCTACCAGGCGGGCGTCCCCGTCCTCGGTATCTGTTACGGCGCCCAACTGGTGGCCCAGCAACTGGGCGGCGAGGTGGCCCACACCGGACGGGGCGAGTACGGGCGCACGCCGTTGTCGGTCGTGGGCTCGTCACTCCTGTTCACCGACCTGCCCACGGAGCAGGACGTGTGGATGAGCCACTTCGTCTCGATCGTGGCCGCCCCCGCAGGCTTCCACGTCACGGCCCGCACGCCCGAGGCCCCGGTGGCGGCGTTGGAGGACCCGGACCGTCGCATCTACGGCGTGCAGTTCCACCCCGAGGTCATACACACGGCCCGCGGCCAAGAGGTGCTCAAGCACTTCTTGTACGACGTGGCCGGCTGTCGGCCCACGTGGACCATGTCGTCCATCATCGAGCAGTCGGTCGCCGCGGTGCGCGAGCAGGTCGGGTCCGAGAAGGTGATCTGCGGGCTGTCAGGTGGGGTCGACTCGGCCGTGGCCGCGGCCTTGGTGCACAAGGCCATCGGCCCCCAGTTGACGTGCGTGTTCGTGGACACCGGCCTCATGCGGGCGGGCGAGGCCGAGCAGGTGGAGCAGACGTTTCGCAACCAGTTCCAGATCGACTTGGTGCACGTGAAGGCGGCCGACCGCTTCCTCGAAGCGCTCAACGACATCCAGGACCCGGAGCGCAAGCGCAAGATCATCGGCGAGACGTTCATCCGGGTGTTCGAGGAGGTGGCCGCCGACTTCGAGGACGCCCGCTTCCTGGTGCAGGGCACGCTGTATCCCGACATCATCGAGTCCGGCACCAAGGACGCGGCCAAGATCAAGTCGCACCACAACGTGGGCGGCCTGCCCGACGATATGCAGTTCTCGTTGGTCGAGCCGTTGCGCAACCTGTTCAAGGACGAGGTGCGGGCGGTCGGCGAGGAGTTGGGCCTGCCCGAGGAGATCGTGTGGCGCCAACCCTTCCCCGGCCCCGGGCTGGGCGTGCGCATCGTCGGCACCATCACCCGGGAGCGGGTCGAGATTCTGCGGGCGGCCGACGCCATCGTCACCGAGGAGATCAAGCGGGCCGGGCTGTACCGGTCGTTGTGGCAGTCGTTCGCGGTGCTGCCCGCGGTGCGCACGGTCGGCGTCATGGGCGATGAGCGGACGTACGCGTACCCCATCGTCATCCGGGCTGTCACGTCCGACGACGCCATGACCGCGGACTGGGCCCGCCTGCCCTACGAGGTGCTGGAGCGCCTGTCGAGCCGGATCATCAACGAGGTGCCCGGGGTGAACCGGGTGGCATTCGACATCACGTCGAAGCCCCCCGGCACCATCGAGTGGGAGTGACCCCGCCCCCCCGCCCCCCTTTGCCGGACTGGAGGACATAGCCACCCGATAGGTGGGTCTATGTCCTCCAGACGGGAAGGCCCGGGGGCTCCGCGCGGGCCCGTCGGGTCGACCGTTCATGTCATAGGCCGCCGGTATGGTGGACACGGCCATGACCGTGTTGCCCTCCACCTCGTCCGCGGCCTCGCCGAGCCCGCCGGCCGGCTCGGTGGACGAGCTGCTGGACGACCTCAACCCGGTCCAGCAAGAGGCGGTGGCCCACGACACTGGCCCCCTGTTAATCGTGGCCGGCGCGGGCTCGGGCAAGACCCGGGTCCTCACCCGGCGCATCGCCTACCTCATCAGAGGCGGCGTCAGCCCGTTCGAGATCCTGGCCATCACCTTCACCAACAAGTCGGCCGACGAGATGAAGCAGCGGGTCGCCGCCCTCGTGGGCCCGGTGGCCCAGCGAATGTGGGTGTCCACCTTCCACTCCGCATGCGTTCGCATCCTGCGGCGCGACGCTGAGCGCCTGGGCTACAAGAAGTCCTTCACCATCTACGACCAGGCCGACGCCCTGCGCCTCACCGGCTACGTCCTGCGGGACCTCAACATCGACCAGAAACGCATGCCCCCCCGGCAGGTGCACGGGGCCATCAGCCAGGCCAAGAACGAGCTGGTCGACTTTGACACCTACAAGGCCCGGGCCAAGACCATCTTCGAGCGGCGCATCGGCGACGTCTACGCCGAGTACCAGAAGCGGCTGCATGCGGCCAGCGCCATGGACTTCGACGACCTGCTGATGCTGACGGTCAACCTGCTCCAAATGTGCCCGGACGTGCTCGAGCACTACAGGAACCGCTTCAAGCACCTGCTGGTCGACGAGTACCAGGACACCAACACGGCCCAGAACGAGCTGGTGATCCTGTTGGGCCGCGAGCACGGCAACGTGTGTGTGGTGGGCGACTCGGACCAGAGCGTCTACCGCTTCCGCGGCGCCGACATCCGCAACATCCTCGAGTTCGAGAACGCCTTCCCGGACGCCACCACCATCGTGTTGGAGCAGAACTACCGCTCCACCCAGACCATCCTCGACGCGGCCAACGCCGTCATCGCCAACAACGCCATGCGCAAGCCCAAGGCGCTGTGGACCGAGCAGGTCGGCGGCGAGCTCATCACCCGCTACCACGCCGAGGACGAGCATGACGAGGCCGCCTTCGTCTGCCACGAGATGGAGCGCCAGCACGGCCACGGCACCACGTGGGGCGACATCGCCGTCTTCTATCGCACCAACGCCCAGAGCCGGTCGGTGGAAGAGGAGCTGGTCCGCCGCAACATCCCCTACAAGGTGGTGGGCGGGACCAAGTTCTACGACCGGCGTGAGGTCAAGGACGTGCTGGCCTACGTGCGGGCCGTCGTCAACCCCATCGACGAGGTGTCGCTGAAGCGGGTCGTCAACGTGCCCAAGCGGGGCGTGGGCGACACCAGCATCGGCAGGCTCGACGCGTGGGCCGCGTCCCACGGCATGTCCTTCGGGCAGGCCATCCTCGACCCCGAGCGGGCAGGCGTCACCGGCCGGGCCCTGGGCGGGATCAAGGAGCTGCTCTCCCTGCTCGACGAGCTGCGCCAGATCGACAAGCCTGCCGATCTGCTCGAGGCGGTCATCTCCCGCACCGGCTACGCGGCCGAGTTGGAGGCCGAGCGCACCATCGAGGCCGCGGGCAGGCTGGAGAACATCAACGAGCTGGTGGGCCATGCCCGCGAGTACGACACGCTCGACGCCTTCTTGGAGGCGGTGTCGCTGGTGGCCGACTCGGACGAGGTGCCGGACGCCGACGACTCCAAGGTCGTGCTCATGACCCTGCACACGGCCAAGGGCCTGGAGTTCCCTGTCGTGTTCCTGGTCGGCATGGAGGACGGCGTGTTCCCCCACCTGCGCTCGCTGGGCGAGCCCGACGAGCTGGAGGAGGAGCGCCGCCTCTGTTACGTGGGCATCACCCGCGCCCGCGAGCGGCTGTACCTCACCCACGCCTGGTGCCGAACGCTGTGGGGGTCGACCCAGTACAACCCGCCAAGCCGGTTCTTGAAGGAGATCCCCGAGCACCTGACCCGGCTGGTGGAGGGGGGCCGCAACCAGGGCGGCGCGCCCAAGGCGGGAGGCAGGGCCGGGATCGTGGAGGCGGCCATCCGCGGCAGCCTGCACGGGCCGGCCACACCGGCCCGGACCACGGGCGCCGAGGAGCTGGGGCTCAGGGCCGGGGAGGACGTGGTCCACGGCAAGTGGGGCGAGGGCGTGGTGCTGGAGATCATCGGCTCGGGCGACAAGGCCGAGGCCGTGGTGCGGTTCCCCGGCGTGGGCGAGAAGCGGCTGCTCCTCGCATGGGCCCCGCTCAAGAAGGCCTGACCCACCGCCGCCCCCGATCACGATGTCCGCCGGGCGTGCCCTTCCGGGGTAGACAAAGCGGCATGCACTTCCCGTCGGAGGGCGAGCTGATCCTGCGCATCCTCGTGGCCGCGCTGTTGGGCGGGGTCATCGGCATGGAGCGCGAGCTCTCAGACCATCCCGCGGGCCTGCGCACCCACATCGCCTTGGCCCTGGGCGCGTCGCTGTTCGGCGTGCTGTCGGGCTACGGGTTCAGGGAATTCAACGCGTCGAGGACGGTGACCAACTACCAGGTCGACCCCACCCGCGTGGCGTCCACCATGGTCACTGGCATCGGCTTTTTGGGCGGCGGCGCCATCCTCAAGGAGGGGGCCAAGGTCAGGGGCCTCACCACCGCGGCCAGCCTGTGGGTCACGGCCGCCATCGGCCTGGCCTGCGCCTTGGGGGAGTTCGGATTGGCCGTGGCCACCACCGCGGTCGTCGTGCTCAGCCTCACCGTGCTGCGCCGCCCCCAGCGCTGGCCCGTGTTCCGCAGGCTGGCCATGGCCAACGAGACGGTGGTCATCCGGGTGAAGGCGGGCCGCGACGCCGGGCCTGTGGTCTCCGCCCTCAACGGCATCGAGGGCATGAGCGTGCGATCGCTCATCGTGCGCGACCGTGACGGCGAGAAGGTGGTGCAGGCCGACCTGGTGGGGTCCGGCGGGTTCGGCTTGGAGGAGCTGCTGACGCCCATCGGCCAGCGCGACGACGTCGACACCCTCGAAATCAGCTAACCCCCGAACTTTTCCACAGCACCTGCTGCTGTGGAAAAGCGCGGGGGTCTGCCGCACATGGGGCAATTGGCTAGTCGGGGATAGGCGATCTGAGATCGACGAACAGCACCAGACCAGCCTTCTTCTGCCGCTTGATCTCAGTGGGATAGTGGGTAAGGCCCGGGCCCTCCGGTCCGTACATCGCATGGCTGCATTCGTCTTCGAACACGCCGCGGTCCTGGTGCCAGATGACGTGGCATGTGGGATCGGCCCCGGGACTTTGGGCCTCGAAGGCCAGCCAACCGGTGGTGGCGTCGTCGCCGACGTGCTGGACGAACAGGTTTCGGCCCCGCCTCTTCAGCGCGTCGGCGAACAGGAGGGGGCCGTCCCTGTCGATGAGCGGGGCCAATCGGCGGACCTGACCCACCTCGAACGTCGTGTCGCCCAGGTGCACCTTGGCGTCAGGGGAGGACGACAGACGCAGGACGAAGGCCACCAGCAGTGCTGCGGTCAAGGCCAGCAGGGCGCTGGCGACGACCGCCGTCTTGAGGGTCGACCGGGGCCGGCGCCCCATCCCCGCTGTCACCGCAGCCACCGTTGCGTGGCCGCGTCGAAGCGACGCAGCCGGTCGCCGGGCACGGCCTCGTCCAGCGCCCGCTCCACCGCGCCGGACACGGCGTCGACATCGCCGTCGGGCAGCACGCCGTCAGCGATGCCCAGGTCCACCATGTCCGCGGGCTGAAGCCGCAGGTCGCGGGCCCTGGCCGGCGCCGCCGCGGTGTCCCTGTCCAGGATGGCGGCCGCCCCCTCGGGCCGCATGACGGACAGCACCGAGCCGTCGAGCAGGTAGAGGCGGTCGGCCACGGCCACGGCCAGCGCCCCACCGCTGCCGCCCTCGCCGACCACGACCGACACGCTGGGCGTCGACAGACCGGCCATGGCCGAGAAGGTGCGGGCGATCTCCTGGGCGATGCCCCGCGACTCTGAGCGGGGCGCGGCGTCGGCCCCCGGCGTGTCGACGAGGGTCAGCACGGGCAGGCCGAGTCGGTCGGCCAGAGCGAAGGCCCGCTGCGCCAGCCGGTAGCCCGCGGGCAGCGGCGCCCCCCGCTCCATGGCCACGACGACCACCCGCCTCCCGCTGGCGCGCAGCGACGCCAGGCCCGCCACGAAGGCCGGGTCGGCCCCGTGCAGGGGCACCCACGACCGGGTCAGGGCCGCGGCCCACGCGCACCCGCTCGGCCGGTCCTCGGCCCGGCTGCGCAACACGTTGGCCCACGCGCCCGCGCCCGCGGCCCCGCCTTCCGCGGCCCCGCCCCCCCCCCCCGCTTCCCCGTTCTTGTCATCCGCCCACGCCTGCGAATCGAACTGAGCCTGCCAAGAAGCGGGCGCGGGGCGGTCGCGCAGGCCGAGGACGGCCTCGACCCACTGGGCCTGTCGGGCCGGGTCGGCCTCCACTACCTCGTCCACCAGTCCCGCGGCATACGCGGCCTCGGCCGTGTGCGACCCCGGCGGCAGGGGCCGGCCCGTGGTCAGCTCCACGACCCGCGGCCCGGCGAAGCCGATAGTTGCCCCCGCCACCGCGCCCCGAATGTCGGCCAGTGACGAGTACGAGGCCAGCACGCCGCCCGTGGTGGGCGACCGGTGCAGTGCCACCGACAACAGGCCCGCTTCGGCATGGGCCCTGGCCGCGGCCGCCGTTCTGGCCATCTGGATGAGCGAGACCATGCCCTCCTGCATGCGGGCCCCGCCCGACGTGGTCACCACCACCACCGGCAGGCCCAGGTCCACGGCCCGTCGATAGGCCCGCACCACCCGCTCCCCGTGGGCCGCGCCCATGGACCCGCCCATCACGTCGAAGCGGCCCTGGATGAGGGCGTAGCCCAACGCCGTGCGCCCGGTCACGACCGACTCGGCGTCGTCCGGCGGGTCGTAGCCGGGGAAGCCGAGGGGGTCGGCGCCGCGGAGGCCCGCGTCCCATTCCTCGTCCAGTGGGTGGAGGAGGTCGGCTAGGGCCATGGCGAGCCGGAACCGTAGTATCTCGACCCCGTGAACCGTCCCTATCGCGTGGTCGTCGCCAAGCCCGGTCTCGACGGCCATGACCGTGGCGCCAAGGTCATCGCCCGAGCCCTGCGGGATGCTGGCTTCGAGGTCATCTACACCGGCCTGCACCAGACCCCCGAGCAGGTCGTGGAGGCGGTCATCCAAGAAGACGCCGACGCCGTGGGCCTGTCGCTCCTGTCCGGCGCCCATATGACCCTGGTGCCGAAGGTGGTGCAGCTCCTGCACGACCGCGACGCCGACGACGTGCTGGTGATGTGCGGCGGGATCATCCCCGACGCCGACATACCCAAGCTCAAAGAGGCGGGGGTGGCCGCCTGCTTCACGCCCGGCACGCCCCTCCCCGAGATTTCCCAATGGCTCGAACGAGCCCTCGACGAACGCGAAGCCAGCTAGGAGAACGAGTGGACCTCTTCGAGTACCAGGGCAAGCAGTACTTCGCCCGCTTCGGCATCCCGGTCAGCCCGGGTGACGTGGCCGACGACGTGGACACGGCCGTGGCCGTGGCCGACCGGGTGGGCTATCCGGTGGTGGTCAAGGCCCAGGTCCAGGTGGGTGGGCGGGGCAAGGCGGGCGGCATCAAGCTGGCCGACGACACCGAGTCGGTCCGCACCCACGCCTCCAACATCTTGGGCATGGACATCCGCGGCCATGTGGTGCGCAGGCTGTGGATCGAGCGGGCGTCCGACATCGAGCAGGAGTATTACGCCAGCTTCACGTTGGACCGCTCGGCCAAGAAGCACCTGGGCATGCTTTCGGCCCAGGGCGGGGTGGAGATCGAGCAGGTCGCGGAGACCAGTCCTGAGGCCATCGCCAAGCTGCACATCGACCCGGCCGAGGGCCTGTCGGAGAACGCGGCCCGCGAGTGGGTGCAGCGGGCCCAGCTCGACCCGCGGGCCACCGAGGGCGCGGTCGACATCCTCCAAAAGCTATATCGCTGCTTTGTGGACGGCGACTGCGACCTGGCCGAGATCAACCCGCTGATCCTCACCCCCCAAGGCAAGGTCCACGCCCTCGACGCCAAGGTCACCCTGGACGACAACGCCGCGTTCCGCCATGGCGAGTGGGAGGAGTTCGCGGGCCTCACCGTGCGCGACCCGCGTGAGGAGCTGGCCCACGAGAAGGGCTTGCAGTACGTGGGCCTGGACGGCACCGTCGGCATCATCGCCAACGGGGCGGGCCTGGCCATGAGCACGTGCGACGTCGTCAACCAGGTGGGCGGCCAGCCCGCCAACTTCCTCGATATCGGCGGCGGCGCGTCGGCCCAGGTGATGGCCAACGCGTTGGAGGTCATCAACTCCGACGACAAGGTGAAGGCCATCTTCATCAACATCTTCGGCGGCATCACGCGCGGCGAGGAGGTGGCCAACGGCATCGTGCAGGCCTTGGACCAAGTCGCCCTCAGGGCGCCCATCGTGATCCGGTTGGACGGCACCAACGCCGAGGAGGGCCGGGCCATCCTGGCCCCTCATCTGTCCGATCGACTGCGGTCCAAGCCGACCATGTTGGAGGCCGCCCGCGAGGCTGTCGCCTTGGCCTCCGGAGGGGCCGCACAATGAGCGTCTTCGTCGACCAGTCGACCAAGGTCATCGTCCAGGGCCTGACCGGTTCGCAGGGCAAGTTCCACGGCTTGCGCAACAAGGCCTACGGCACCCAGGTCGTGGGCGGGGTCACGCCGGGCAAGGGCGGCCAGGACGTGGAGGGCGTGCCCGTGTTCGACTCGTGCGAGGACGCCGTGCGCCAGACCGGGGCCAACGCCTCGTTCGTGGCCGTGCCGCCGAAGGCCGCGCCCGACGCCATCCTCCAGGCCGCGGCCGCGGGCATTCCGTTCGTGGTCTGCATCACCGAGGGCATCCCGGCCCAGGACGAGGCCCGGGTCTTCAACGTGTTGTTGCGGGACTATCCCGGCACTCGGCTGCTCGGCCCCAACTGCCCTGGGATCATCAGCCCCGGCAAGTGCAACATCGGCATCACCCCCGGCGAGATCGCCGAGCCGGGCGGGCCGGTGGGCATCGTGAGTCGGTCGGGCACCCTCACCTATCAGGCCCTGTACGAGTTGAAGCAGAAGGGCATCGGCGTGACGACGTGCGTGGGCATCGGCGGCGACCCTGTTCCGGGCACGTCGTTCATCGACTGCCTCCAAGCCTTCGAGGCCGACCCTGACACCAAGGCCGTGATCATGTTCGGCGAGATCGGCGGGTCCGCGGAGGAGGAGGCGGCCGAGTTCATCGCCAAGGAGATGAGCAAGCCGGTGGTGGCGTACGTGGCGGGCGTGACGGCGCCGCCGGGCAAGAAGATGGGCCACGCGGGCGCCATCATCTCCGGCTCCAAGGGCACGGCCCAGGCCAAGATGGACGCGCTGCGGGCCGCGGGCGTGCAGGTCGGGCTCAACCCGACCGAGGCGGGCGACCTGATGGCGGAGGTCGTCAAGTCGTTGTAGCGCTGGTCGCCAGCCGGGTCGACGGTCATCTGTTCGAAGACGGGCCGCCGCTCGTCGCCGCGTTGGCCGCGGTCGGCTTGTCGGCCGAGGTCGTGCCGTGGGGCGACGGGGTCGACTGGGGCGCGTACGAGGGCGTCGTGGTGCGGGGCACGTGGGACTACATCGAGGCCCGCGACGAGTTCCTCGACTGGGCCGCGTCGGTGGCCGCCGTGACCCGGCTGGCCAACCCCTTCGAGGTCCTGCGATGGAACACGGACAAGTCCTATCTGCGCGACTTGGAGGCCGCGGGCATCCCCATCGTGCCCACCACGTGGGGCTCGCAAGGCCCCTTCCCGGAGGGCGAGTTCGTGGTCAAGCCCGCGGTGTCAGCGGGGGCGCGCAACTCGGCCCGCCACACCTCGGCGGCGTCGGGCGCGGCACACGCCGCGGCCATCGAGGCGGACGGCGGGGTGGCCATGGTGCAGGCGTTCGTGTCGTCGGTGGAGTCGGAGGGTGAGACGGGGACCTACGTGTTCGGCGGCCAGGTCAGCCACGCCATCCGCAAGATGGGGATCCTCGACGCGGGCGCGTCGCCCGCCGACGTTCCGTCCATGTCGTCGGTGGACCGGGTCTCGCCTGTGCCGGTGGACCCGGCCCTGGGCGAGTTCGCCCTGCGGGTGCTGGCCGCGTCGGAGTTCGCCGAGCCGGTGCTTTACGCCCGGGTCGACACCGTGCCCGGACCCGACGGCCGCCCGCTGGTTATCGAGTTGGAGCTGACCGAGCCCTATCTGTTCCTGGCCGACCAGCCCGCGGCCGCCGCCCGCTTCGCCGCCGCCACCGCGGCCTGGCTCGCCGCCCCGTAACCCGTCTTGTCGCGCTGATTGCCATATACGGCAATGAGCGCGACAAGACGCGCGGGGGGCGTCGGTGATGGTGGCACTCGTGTGGTGAGTAAAGATGGATTATGCCGAAGCCGCCCTCGATGCCGATCGTGCCGGTTCGCGGGCTGCCAGCCCCGGGCACCCTTGGCGTGGTCGTCTACGACGCGAACCTTCTGTTCGCGCGGTCGTTGAGTTACATACTCCTGCACGTGGCTGCTGAGGGCCTCGTCCAGGCCAAGTTCAGTTCGAGCCAGCTCTTCGAAGCGGGCGGTGCCATCACGTCACGGCTTCGCTTCGACGCCCTCGCCGAATTCGCCGCTCAGTTGAAGCGGATGGAGCAGACGGTCCGGGACAATGAGGTGCGGAACTTCCAGCGCTGGGTGCCGCACATTCGCGGCATGACCGATCAGGGCGACAAGCGGATCCTCGCTACGGCGATTCAAGGAGGGGCTTGGCTCATCGCTACAAATAACATCAAGGACTTTCCGGCCCCTGAGCTCGCACGTTGGGGCGTCGAGGTCGAGACGGCGGACCAGTTTCTCTGCCGATGCCTCGATACCAACCCCACGATGGTGGTGGCGATCTGTGATCGCCATCGCGCAGGGGCGGCCCGTTACGTGAACGACAGGCTTGGCCGGGACGCGCCTCGCGCGGCAAAGCGCATCAGGGACTACATCTAATTTTCCTCGGACCCGTCCTCGTTCGCGTCGAGGTCGGCGAGCCGCTGTCGCCTCTTCTCGTCATCCCGGCTCTTGTATTCAATGACGTCGGCGAGGAGGAGGCGCCGCCGATTTCCCACCTTGCGAAACGGGATGTCCCCAGCGTCGAGCAGCTTCACGACATAGGGCCTGGATACGTTGAGCAGCACCGCCGCCTCTTGCGTCCCGATCTCGGTCTCGGCCGGGGCTCGCGTGGGTACCCGTCCCCAACTCAGGTCCTGGAGATCGCGAAGCATGTTGACAACGGCACTGCGGGGCACCTCGATGACCGTGCCTTCGATCTCGATCTTCACGAGTGCGCCCTGCACTTGCTTGAGGGCCTCTTCGAGGATCTCCAACGCGTCTGCGCTTCGCCTCGCTTCGTCGATCCGCCGCGCAATTTCGTCGTGTTTCGGCATCCTCGCTCCATTTGCGACCGGTCTCGCCACGAACTGCCTACCCTAGCGCTCGATTCGTACACTCGCAATATTCGTAACACACGAATCTATCGGCGCCGCGGACCCAGAGGTTGACCGCCACCGCGGCCTGGCTCACGGGGCGGGGCGGTGGGGTGGCGCGGCGGCGGTACCGTGGGACGGGTGCGCGTGCCGGTGGCCATCCTCTTCGTGTTGTCGGTCCTGGCCGCCGCGCTGGTCAACAACAAAGACGACCGGCCCGGGCCGGTGCAGGCCGTCCTCCAGCCGTCCACCACCCTGGCCCCGCCCGCATCGGTGGCCGAGACCACCACCACGGCGGTGGCCAGTCCGGCCGTCACCAACCTGGTGACCACCCTGCCGCCCCCGCCGCCGGTGCCCGCCAACCAGGCCCGGGTCCTGGTGTCGAAGGCGGGCGTCGTCCTGCCCATCCAGGCCCAGGCGGCCAACGGCCAGTGGCGGGTGACCACGCCGTGCGGCAACACCGCCCTGGCCTCGGGCACGCCCATGGGCCCCGTCCAAGTGGTCCTCGATCCTGGCCACGGCGGGGCCGAGCCGGGCGCCATGGGGCCCAACGGCCTGACCGAGAAGGCCCTCAACCTGGCCGTGACCCAGCGGGTGAAGGCGGCCTTGGAGCGCTCGGGCGTGACCGTGGTGCTCACCCGAACGGCCGACTACCGCATGACCTTGGAGTCCCGCGCCCGGGTCGCCTTGGCCGTCCACCCGAGCGCCTTCGTGTCGATCCACCACAACGCCGAGCCCGACGGGCCCTTTCCCCGGCCCGGCACCGAGACCTACTACCAAGTGGCCACGCCCGAGTCGAAGCGACTGGCCGGCCTCATCTACGAAGAGGTGGTGAAGGCCCTGTCGCAGTATCAGGTGCCTTGGGTGGCCGACACCGACGCGGGCGCCAAGTACCGCAAGAACACCAGCGGCGACGACTACTACGGCATCCTGCGCCGCACCCACGGCGTGGTCGGTGCCTTGGGCGAGCTGGCCTTCATCACCGACGGGGCCGAGGCCGACCTGCTGGCCCGCCCCGACGTGCAGCAGGTGGAGGGCGAGGCCGTGGCCCGGGGCATCGTCCGCTTCCTCACGACGAAGGACCCTGGCTCGGGGTTCACCGAGCCGTACCCGCGCACCAGCCCGGCGGGCAACGGCGGCGGCGCGTCCAACTGCATCGACCCCGCCCTGTGACCCACCTTTTCCACAGCACCCCCTGATGTGGAAAAGTTGCGGCGTGGGCATCGGGGTGTTGGCGTCGGGTAGTGGCACGGTCCTGCACGCCATCCTCGAAGCCGGCATCCCGGTCCGGGTGGTGGTAGTCGACCGCACTTGCGCGGCCCTCGACATCGCCGCCGCCGCAGGCGTCCGCGCCCGCACCGTCCACCGGGGCCCGCTGAAGGACTTGGACCGGGTCGAGTTCACCCATCGCATCGTCGACGCCTTGCAGCACGACGACGTCGACACCGTGGTCATGGCCGGCTTCATGACCGTGCTGGAAAAGCCGGTCTTCGACGCCTTCCCAGGCCGAGTCCTCAACACCCACCCGGCCCTGCTGCCCGCCTTCCGCGGCGCGCACGCGGTCGAAGAGGCTCTGGCCATGGGCGTGAAGGTCACCGGCTGCACCGTCCACATCGCCACGCCCGAGGTGGACGCCGGACCCATCCTCGCCCAAGAGCCCGTGGCCGTCCGCCCGGACGACACCGTCGAATCCCTCCACGAGCGCATCAAGGCCGTGGAGCGCCGCCTCTACCCACAGACCATCAAGGAGTTCGTCGGCCTATGACCGCCAAGAGGGCGCTGCTGTCCGTGTACGACAAGACCGGGCTCGAGGCCTTCGCCCGCGGCCTGGCCTCGCTGGGCTTCGAGCTGGTGTCCAGCGGCGGCACGTCGCGCGCCCTGGCCGACGCGGGCATCGACCACACGTCGGTCGAGTCGGTGACGGGCGCGGCCGAGATGCTCGACGGGCGGGTGAAGACGCTGCACCCCAACATCCACGGCGGCATCCTGGCCGACCGCTCCAAGCCCGAGCACCTGGCCGCCATCGAGGAGCGGGGCATCGCGCCCATCGACATCGTCGTGTGCAACCTCTATCCGTTCCGGTCCGAGCCCTCGGTCGAGATGATCGACATCGGCGGGCCCACCATGGTGCGGGCCGCGGCCAAGAACTTCGACCACGTGGCTGTCGTCGTGGACCCGGCCGCCTACGGCCCCGTCCTCGACGAGCTGCGCAGGGAGAGCAGCCTGGGGGACCAGACCCGACGGCGACTGGCCCGGGCCGCCTTCGCCCACACGGCCGCCTACGACGCAGTGATCACCACGTGGTTCGACGAGACGTCGCCCACCCCCGAGGCCCTGCCCCCCACCATCCACATCGCGCTGGAGAAGGCCGAGGAGCTGCGCTACGGCGAGAACCCGCACCAGCGGGGCGCCCGCTATCGCAACACGTGCCCGCCCAGTTGGTGGGACACCTACACCCAGCACGGCGGCAAGGAGCTGTCCTACCTCAACCTCTACGACACTGAGGCCGCGTGGCGGCTGGTGCATGACGTGGGCGGGGCGACCGGGCAGCCCACAGTCGCCATCATCAAGCACGCCAACCCGTGCGGCGTGGCCGTGGCCGAGGACTTGACCACCGCCTACAAGCTGGCCCACGACTGCGACCCGCGCTCGGCCTTCGGCGGCATCGTGGCGTCGAACCAGCCCGTTACCCGCGAGTTCGCCGAGGCCTTGGCGCCGGTCTTCACCGAGGTCGTGGTGGCGCCCGGCTACGGCGAGGGCGCGCTGGACGTGCTGCTGGCCAAGAAGAACATGCGCGTCCTCGAAGCTGAGGCGCCCGGACCGAATGGACTCGACCTGCGCCAGATCAGCGGCGGCTTCCTCGTCCAAGAGCCGCACCGCTTCGAGGCGGGCAGGGACGACTGGCGGGTCGTCACCAAGGTGCAGCCCACCGACGAGCAGTGGCGCGACGCCGAATTGGCATGGCGCATCGTGGGCCACGTGAAGTCCAACGCCATCGTGTTGGTGGCGGGCGGACAGGCCGTGGGCATTGGGGCGGGCCAGCAGAACCGGGTCGAGTCGGGGGAGATCGCGGCGGCCAAGGCCGCGGGCCGGGCCAAGGGCGGGGCCTGCGCGTCGGATGCCTTCTATCCGTTCAGGGACGGGGTCGACGCGGCCGCGGCCGCGGGCGTGGCCGTGGTCGTCCAGCCCGGAGGGTCGCTGCGCGACGACGAGACCATCGCCGCGGCCGACGAGCTCGGCCTGGCCATGGTCTTCACCGGGGAAAGGCACTTCCTCCATTGAGCGCGGTCCTGCTTCCGGGCCAGCCCGTGGCCGACGCCGTCTTGGCCGGGCTGCTGCCTCGCATCGAAAAGCTCAAGGCCGCGGGCAAGACCCCCGGCCTGGCCACCATCCTCGTGGGCGACGACGGGGCCAGCGCCCGGTACGTCGGCATGAAGCAGGCCAAGGCCGCGGAGCTGGGCTTCACCGCGGCCCATGCCGAGCTGCCCGCCGATGCCACCCAGGCCGACGTGGTGGCGGCCATCCGCAGCTTCAACGACGACGACCGCATCGACGGCATCTTGTTCCAGCACCCGATCCCCGGCCACCTCGACTACGAGGCCGCGCTGTTCGAGGTCGACCCCGACAAAGACGTGGACGGCGCCCACCCCATGAACATGGGCAGGCTGGCCTTGGGCATGCCCGGCCCTGTCCCGTGCACTCCCGCGGGCATCGAGGCGTTGCTCGACTACTACGACATCCCGGTGTCCGGACGCGGCGTGTGCGTGCTGGGTCGGGGCTTCACGTTGGGCAGGCCGTTGTCGATCCTGCTCAGCCAGAAACGGCCCACGGCCAACGCGGCGGTGACGCTGGTGCACACCGGCGTGCCCGACTGGCCCGAGTACACCAAGCGGGCCGACATCGTGATCGCGGCCGCGGGCGTGCCCGGCATCCTCCAGCCCGAGCACATCACGCCTGGCTGCGTGGTCATCGGCGGCGGGGTGCGTTACGAAGGCCGCACGCTGCTGCCCGACGTGGACGAGCGCTGCGAGGACGTGGCCGGGTGGATCACGCCTCGCGTGGGCGGCGTCGGCCCGACCACCATCGCCATGCTGTTCAGGAATGCAGTGGAGGCGGCGGAGCGCAGGCTGCGAGGCTAGCCAGATGGCCAAGATCGGGGACCTGTTGCGGGCGGGCCGGACGTTCTCATTCGAGTTCTTCCCGCCCAAGACGGACGAGGAGCAGCGCGTGCTCGTGCAGACGCTGCGGGATCTAGAGCCGCTCGATCCGTCCTTCGTCTCCGTCACCTATCGGGGCGGGCGCTCGTCGCGGGAGCGCACCACGTCGTTGGTGGCCGGGCTGGCCCAGACCACGTCCCTCACGCCGATGGCCCACCTCATCTGCGTGGCCCACACCCGCTTGGAGCTGGCCGAGATCCTGGTCGACTTCCGCAAGGCGGGGCTGGAGAACGTGTTGGCCTTGGGGGGCGACCCGCCCACCGACCCCGACTCGGCCGATGGCGAGCTGCGGCACGCCATCGACCTGGTCGAGTTGGCCCGGGCCGTGGGCGGCTACTCCATCGGCGTGGCCGCTCATCCCGAGGGCCATCCCCGATCGGCGTCGAGGGCCGAGGACAGGGATCGGCTGGCCGAGAAGCTGCGGCTGGCCGACTTCGCCATCACCCAGTTCTTCTTCCGGGTGGAGGACTACCTGGGCCTGTTGGACGACTTGGAGGCGCGGGGAGTGGACAAGCCCGTCATCCCCGGGATCATGCCCATCACCAACCTGCGCTCGGTGGGGCGCATGGCCGAGATGTCCGGGTGCGAGGTGCCGGGCGAGGTGGTGGCCCGCATCGAGGCCGCAGGGTCCGACCCCGCTGACACATGGCGGGCGGGTGTCGAGGTGGCCACCGAGCTGTGCGAGAAGCTCCTGGCCGAGGGGGCGCCCGGCCTGCACTTCTACACCTTGAACCGGTCGACCGCGACCCGCGAGATCTACGCCAGCCTCGGCCTGTCCGCCTGAAGGCGGTTCTGACCGGCGGGACTAACCTCGCACGCCATGCCCGAGAAGATCACCATGGGGCCGACCGGCGCCCTCACCGTCCCCGACGAGCCCATCATCCCGTTCATCGAGGGCGACGGCACCGGTGTGGACATCTGGCCCGCAGCCCAGAAGGTCTTGGACGCGGCCGCGGCCAAGCACGGCAAGCGCATCGCGTGGAAGGAAGTGCTGGCGGGCGAGAAGGCCTTCAACGAGACGGGCGACTGGCTGCCCGAGGACACCGTCACCACCTTCCGGGAATACCTCATCGGGATCAAGGGCCCGCTCACCACGCCGGTGGGCGGCGGCATCCGCTCGCTCAACGTGGCCCTCAGGCAGATCCTCGACCTGTACGTGTGCCTGCGCCCGGTGCGCTGGTTCACCGGCGTGCCCAGCCCGGTCAAGCACCCCGAGAAGGTCGACATGGTGATCTTCAGGGAGAACACCGAGGACATCTACGCCGGGCTCGAGGTGGAGGAGGGCACGCCCGAGGCCAAGAAGCTCATCGAGCTGTTGCGGGACGCCTTCAAGTGGGAGATCCGCCCCGACTCGGGCGTGGGCATCAAGCCCATCTCGGAGACCGGCTCGAAGCGTTTGGTCCGGGCCGCGGTGAAGTACGCGGTGGACAAGGACCGCAAGAGCGTGACCCTGGTGCACAAGGGCAACATCCAGAAGTTCACCGAGGGCGCCTTCCGCAACTGGGGCTACGACGTGGTGCGCGACGAGTTCGCCGACGTGGCCGTGGGCTGGGACGACTGCGGGGGCAAGCCGGGCAGCAAGGTGCTGGTGAAGGACGCCATCGCCGACATCACCTTGCAGCAGGTCCTCACCCGGCCCGACGAGTTCGACGTCATCGCCACCACCAACCTCAACGGCGACTACCTGTCTGACGCGCTGGCCGCCCAGGTCGGCGGCATCGGCATCGCGCCGGGCGGCAACATCAACTACGTGAGCGGGCACGGCATCTTCGAGGCCACCCACGGCACTGCGCCCAAGTACGCGGGGCAGGACAAGGTCAACCCGGGCTCGGTGCTGTTGAGCGGCGTGATGATGTTCGAGCACCTGGGCTGGGACGGGGCCGCGGCCGACATCGTGCGGGCGTTGGAGGCCACCATCGCCGACAAGGTCGTGACCTACGACTTCGCCCGGCTGATGGAGGGGGCCACCGAGGTCAAGTGCTCGGAGTTCGCCTCCGCCATCGTCGACCGCCTCTAGTCCGTCCCGGCCCTGCGCCCGCGGCTCGACGGGCGCCGTCGACGACGCAGCTATGCAAGCCGCGTCAGGTGGTCGACTCGGCCGCGGTCTTGAGCGAGCGCAGCGTGCGCTCCAGGCCCTTCTGCAACTGGCGCCCCCTGAAGACCACCGCGTAGGCCAGTTCCAACAGCGCGGGTCCGTGGGTCTCGAACGACTCCACCACCTCAGTCGACGTTCCATCGGCGCGGTCGTTGAACTGGTAGCGCCACAACGTGGAGCCGGTGTCGAAGGCGAACACCCGGCCGGGCTCGCACTCGGTCACCTTGGGGGTGGTCGACCATCGAGCCACGCCGAGCCGGTTGGCCCCTTTGAACTTGGCGCCCACGGCGGGACCTGTGGCCCCGTCGACCCATTCGCAGCGGTGCGTCTCCGGGCTCCACTCGCCCATGCGGGTCACGTCGGAGACCATGGACCAGAGTCGGTCGGCGGGGGCGTTGACGGTCGTGCGGGCTTCACCCTTCATAGACGCACTGTCTAGCCTCCGGGGCATGCCCGCAACGACCCCAGTGCACGTCACCGTCACCGGCGCGGCCGGCCAGATCGGCTACGCCCTGCTGTTCCGCATCGCCTCCGGCCACCTGCTCGGCCCCGACCAGCCCGTGGTGTTGCGGCTGCTCGAGATCGAGCCGGCCATGAAGTCGCTCGAAGGCGTGGTGATGGAGCTGGACGACTGCGCCTTCCCGCTGTTGGCCGACGTGGTGCCCACGTCGGATTTGAAGACGGCGTTCGACGGCACGTCGTGGGCCTTGCTCGTGGGGTCCATCCCTCGCAAGGCGGGCATGGAGCGCGGCGACCTGCTGAACGTGAATGGCGGCATCTTCAAGCCGCAGGGCCAGGCCATCAACGACAACGCGGCTGACGACGTGCGCATCCTGGTCGTCGGCAACCCGTGCAACACCAACTGCCTGATCGCCCGATCGAACGCGCCCGATGTGCCTGCCGACCGCTGGTTCGCCATGACCGGGCTGGACCAGAACCGGGCCAAGTCGCAGTTGGCCAAGCGGGCGGGCGTCCCCGTGGCCGACGTCACCAACGTGGCCATCTGGGGCAACCACTCGGCCACCCAGTACCCCGACTTCCGCAACGCCCGCATCGGCGGCCGCCCCGCGCCCGAGGTCATCGGCGACGACGAGTGGCTGCAGGGCGACTTCATCTCCACCGTGCAGAAGCGGGGCGCGGCCATCATCGAGGCGCGGGGCGCGTCCTCGGCCGCGTCCGCCGCCAACGCGGCCATCGACAGCGTGGTCGGCGTGCGCACCAAGACGGCGGCGGGGGACTGCGTGTCGGTGGCCGTGGCCTCGACCGGCGACTACGGCGTGCCCGAAGGCTTGCAGTTCGGCTACCCGGTGGTGGCCGACGGCAGCGGCGGCTGGACCGTGGCCACCGGCTTCGAGCACGACGACTTCGCGGCTGACAAGATCCGCATCACCACCGAGGAACTGTTGGCCGAGCGGGACGAGGTCAAGCAGCTCGGCCTCATCTGACCGCCCCACCCGACCGCCCCACCCGAAACTTTCCACAGCAACAGGTGCTGTGGAAAAGCGCGTCAGACGGAGACGGAGACCTGCACCCCGCACTTCTGGAGGTAGCTGAGCTTTCGGTTGATCGCCTGCTTCCACTCGGCCAGGTCTTGGTCGAAGTGCGCCCGGTCGCCGTCTTCGTAGGCGTGCTCCAACTCGTCGAACGCCTTGTCCTCGGCATCGAGCAACTGTCGATACCGGACGAGGAAGTGTTCGTCGATCACCTCGGCAAGCGTCACAGTGCGGCCCCCTCGTGCTCGGTGGGAAGTGGGCTCAGCCTACCCTTTTGGCCCTATGCGACGGCCAGCCGACGACGCCACCCTGCTCGGCATGCTGGCCGACGAGGCCCGGCTGCGGGCCTTCGCAGCCGTGGTCCTGGGAGCTCGCACGCCCGCCGCCGTGGCCGAGGCGACCGGCTTGTCGGCCAAGGCCGCGGTCAAGGCGTTGGAGCGGTTGGCGGGCGCCGGGCTCGTGGTCGACCAGCCCGGCCTGGGCCTCCACGCGGCCACCGAGCCCTTCCAGGCCGCGGCCAGGGCGGCGGCGTCGGCCCGTCCTGAGGTCGATCCCACTGCCTTGGGCGCCACGCCCGAGCAGGCCGACGTGCTGCGCAACTTCCTCACCGACGACGGCCGCCTCAGCCATATCCCCGTGGCCCGGGCCAAACGACTTGTCGTGCTCGACTTCCTGGCCCAACAGTTCGAGCCAGGTCGCAGTTACCCGGAGCGGGACGTGAACTTCATGCTGGGCAAACTGCACAGGGACTATGCCGCCCTGCGCCGCTACATGGTGGACGACGGCTTTCTGGAACGGCGGGACAACTTCTACTGGCGGGCGGGCGGCACCTTTGAGATCGAGGGTGAGGGCGAGGTCGACCGCGCCGTCGAGGGCGACCCCGAATAGGCGGGCCACGACTCGGCCGCCGCGGCCAAGGCCTCGACGAGCGGCTCGATCGGGTACCGGTGCGGCGTCAGGCCCCGGGCTCGGGGCGGCAGCTCGATCTGGACGCCGCCCGCCGCGGTGCGGTTCACCGGGTTGTCCTTGTGCATGCCTTGCAGGGTGCGGGGGATGAGGGCGAGGTCCGACACGATGTCGAGGTGGTCGAGCCCGGCCCGCAGATGCGAGGCCACGTGCTCGGCCAAGGCCCGGTTCGACCCGCCCACCAGCACCCGGTGCCAATAGCCCTCGCGCCCGAATCCGTGGAGGGCGATGGCCACGTCGACATGGCCGAGGAAGGCGGCCAGCCCTTCAGAGCCGTCGACGTGGTGGGAGGGGATGTGCCAACGCAGGTCGGCCGGTTGCAACACGGCGTAGAGCGAGGCCCCGGCCCGGGCCGCGGCGTCGGCCGCGATCACGTCGGTCATGCGCTCCAGCGATCCGCCGTGAAAGGCCATGAACCCGAAGGCCGAGCGCAACTCGACGATCTCCTCCACCCCGGGCGTGGCCAGCAGGTCGGTGAAGGCGGTGGGCGCAGTGGTCACGGCTTCAAGGCCGGCGCCGCAACGGATGGTCCTCGGGCACCTCGATGACGGCGATGCGCACGCCGTCGGGGTCGGCGATCCACATCTCGCGCAACCCCCATGGCATCAGCTCCGGCGGTTGCACGACGGGCACGCCCGCGGCCGTCAGCTCGTCGTGCACGGCGATCACGTCCCGTACTTGGAACCACAGGGCCAGGTTGGGGCCGGGCGGCGTGGAGGACCGGCCCGCCACCTCGAGGAAGCCGCCGCCCGTGAAGTACACGATGCCGCCGTGGTCGGGGGGCGAGCCGTACTCGCGGTAGACGGGCAGCCCGAGGACCTGGCCGTAGAAGCGGTGGGAGCGTTCCGGGTCCGTGGGTCGCAGCAGCACGCGGGCGGACAAGACCTCCATGGGCTGGACGCTACGCCGCGGAAAAGGCGGTCAGGAGAAGGCGCAGTCGTCCAAGCCGTTGGCCCGGGCGAACAGGTCGGCCCGCCTGCCCGTCGTGACCCCTTCGGCCGCCACCTTCTGCTGCCGCTGCGTGCCGCCCCGCACCAGGTCGGCGTATTGATGGCCCAGGTCGTTGTAGCGGTCCCAGTCGGCCAGCCACCCCTGCACCGCGGCCTGGTCCTCGCTGTGCACGGGGATGCCACGCAGGTCGTCGGCCAAGGCTTCGAGGCGGTCGGCCACGTCGTCGACCTGACCGGCCACCTTCTCGTTGGAGCCGGGGTCCTTGGACTCCGGGGTGCCGGGTCGCGGCCGGTCCTCCTTGAGGGGCTTGAGGATGTCGCGGCAGCGGGCGTTGGCCGCGCTGATGAAGGACTGGTCGTGCACGGTACGAGGCGGCAGCTTCACGCCCGACGTGAGGGCCTTCACGCTCACGGCGAGGAACAGCAGTCCCGCGATCCCGCCGAACACGATCCAATGGCGGGCCGGTCTGCCCTTGCGAGTGGCCGTGCCCGCCCACGGCGGCATGTCCCTGCTCTCGCCCGTCCAGCGCTCGCCGTCCCACTTGCGCATGCGGCCCGTGGACGCGTCCGGGTACCAGCCCGGCGCGTCGGGCCGACCGGTGGGCCCGGAGATCAAAACGTGGTCCTGTCCCGCAGCCCGGCGAACACGGCGTCGAGCCCTTGCAGGGACCCTTGGGCGTCGAGCAGGACTCCCACGTTGCCCCCCACCCGGATGCGCCCGGTCATGAACGCGGCCGGGGCGGGCAGCTCGCCGCTGGCCACGGCCACAGCCGTGCCCCAGTCCTCGGTGATGGTGACGTCGGCCTCAGGATCGTCGCCCACAACGACCTGCACCTCGCCGCGCCGAACCCGCACGGCGTAACGGATCTCGCCCTCGGGCCCGTCGGTCACCACCTGTTGGATGGTGAGCACGACCCCGGCCGTGTCCGTGCGGATGCGTTCGTCATCGGCCGTAGCCCGATTGACCTCGTCGAACCACTCGGGACTGAGGTATCGGGCCACGGCCGATGGTTTAGCCGTTCGGCGAGCGAGGGTTCTAAGTGGTCTAGGCCGTCACGATGTAGAAGTAGACGTCCCAGGCGGCCAGCGAGGTGCCGGACCAGTTCTGGCGCCCGACCGGCAGCGTGTCCACTGCGCCCGTGGCGTAGTACTGGCCACCGGAGTCCCGGGACGACCAGCCCCCGTCGTCGTCGAAGTACTCGGCGTCGAACCGCCACGTGGTGCCCTTCAGCATGCGGCCCTTCCACACCGTCTCGGACTCGACGACGCCGTTGTTCTTGGCGTCCACGCCGATATCGACCCAGCTATGCGCGGCGCGGGAGTAGTGCGAGCTGTCGTCGGGCGAGCCGCGGAAGATGGTGCCCGCGTAGCCGTCCCTGCCCGCATGGATGGTGAACTGGGCCTCGGTGTTGCAGCAGGGCTCGAGCGTGTCGTCGAGCCAGGCCTTGTCCAGCCCGAAGGTCACCAACCGGGTCTGGCCGACCTCCGACGTGGCGCCGTTGAGCGAGACGCGGAAGGTGTTGGTGCCGCCCTTGGCGTCGGGCGCGGTGGACGTGTAGTAGTCCTGGCCGTCGAGGTCGTCGGACAGCATGACGTTGGTGAAGAAGACGGTGGACACCGCCTCCCGGGCACCAAACGGGTCCGACTCCCACACATCCAGCTTCACGTCCATGCGCGGGCTGGTGCCGGGCAGGTTGATGGCGGCCGAGAGGGGACCGGTGTTGCCCCAGTTCTGCGTGAAGGGCGCGTCACGCGTATAGGCGATGGTGTTGAGGAACTGATAGCCGTCGTTGTTGCCGTCCGGGTCGACGTAGACGTCGAAGCGGAAGTCGTCGGACGTGCCGAAGTCATGGTCCTGGACGATGTTGGCGTACTCGATCCTGATGGTCGCGGTGCCCGCCAGGTTGGCCTGCCCCGTGCCCGTCTGGGTCGACGTGAAGTCGAGGGCTTGAATGGTGAGGTCGATGGGGGCGTCGGCCGTCACCAATTCGCCGTGGTGGTTGTTGACCAGCGACTGCACTGAGCCAGTCATGAACGGCGACTCGGCGGGCACGACCCCGTCGAACCCGTGCTGGATGCCGTCGCCGTTGTAGTCGTATTTGAAGAACTGGAGATAGGTCGGGTCGCCGCCGACCGTCGTGTAGAACTCGCCCGCAGGCTGGGTGGTGCCCATCAACTGGAGGAACTTCGAGTTGGGCGCCATGTCGCCGCCCGTGGTGTTCCAGTTGCCGAATCCGCCGATGGTGCCCGGAACCCAGCCCTCCCACGTGCCGTGGTTGGGCGTACCCAACATCACGAGGTCGTCGACGCGGGCTTTCCAGTTGGTGTCCACGTCGGCCACGCCGTCGCCGTACCAGCCCGTGGTGCTGGACCAGTTGTCGACGTCTGCCCCCGGCTTCTCCAACAGGAAGCGGGCGACCAGGCCACCCATCGAGTGGGCCACGATGTCGACCTTTTGGGTGTTGGCGTCGTAGCCGTTGGCCGTGAGCGCGGCTTTGATCTTCTGCTGCACGATCTTCCCGGCCACATAGCTGATGTGCTGGCCCGCGGCGGTGGGCGCATAGCTCATGGCCTGGACGCCGGGCGTGGCCGAGTCGAAGTCGAGGACGGTGAAGCCCTGGGCCTGAAGCTTGGGGATCATCTCGGTGAAGGTGGCGGCCGAGCCGTGCCAGCCGGGGATGAGGACGATGGGGTAGTTGCCCTCATGGGCCCGGGCAGGCGCCGTGAGGCTGGGGGCCACCCCGAGCAGGAGGGCGGCGCCGAGCACGGCGCGCAGAAAACGTCGCAAGACAGGTCCTTTCGATGGGGCAGGGGGCGGGGGTCAGAGAGTCCTGCGGCGACGAAAGGCGACAGTCATGCGGCGTTTTGCGGAACGATAACTGCATGACTCGATTATTGATACCCGCCATTTCGGGGGTATTCGCGGTGGCCGACTGGGTGGCGGTGCACCGCCGGCAGCGGTCATTGGAGTATTTCTGCAAGCCCGCGGTGATGGTCGCGCTGCTGGCCGCAGCCCTGGCCTTGCACCCGGAATCGACCGGGCAACGGGCCTGGTTCGTGGCCGCCTTGGCGCTGTCATTGGCAGGCGACGTGTTCTTGATGCTGCCCCGCGACCGGTTCGTGTTCGGGTTGGGATCGTTCCTGTTGGCCCATCTGGCATACATCGGCGGACTCCGGTTGGAGCCGGGCGGACTGTCGACCGCTCGCTTCCTGGGCGGGGTCGAGGTGGTGGCCGTGGCCTTCGCCGTCTTCGGGCGGCCGGTGCTGCGGGCGGTCGGCCCGTCGTCCCTTCGAGGGCCGGTGGTGGCCTACATGGCCGTCATCTCGGTGATGGTCGCCTTCGCCGCGGCCACGGGGGACTGGCTCGCCCTGGTGGGCGCGACCCTCTTCTACGTCTCCGACGCCTCGATCGCGTGGAACCGTTTCGTCAACCCCTTCCCTTCGGCCAAGGTGGTGATCATCGTGACCTACCACCTGGCCCAGTTCGCCCTCGTCGCCTCGCTCCTCACGTGAGTGGCCGGGCGGTTGCCCTCGACTTCTGGTCGGACGACGTGGCTGGGTTCGCAGGGCTCTGGATCGACGGGCGACGGGCCGAGTACTGGGCCGGGTTGGTGGGCCGCGGACGGCCGTACGTCCTGGTGAAGGAGTTGGACGTGGTGCCGCCGCGAAGGGCCGACTCGTGGGAGATCAGGGCCGAGGGGCTGTGGGCCGATCACAACTGCGAGACGGCGGGGGAGCACTGGTCGTTCGGGCTGGAGGCTTTCGGTCTGGCCTTCGATTCGGCCGACGACGCGCTGCACGCGGACTGGGGCGACCGCATGGCCCTGGGGCTGGACGTGGAGTGGGAGGCCCCGGACGTGGTGCACGGCGAGGTGCTGGTGGGGTCGGAGCGCATCGCCTTCGACGGGTCGGGCCGCTTCAGCACCGACGCCGACGCAGGCACGGGAGCCGACCACTGGCGCCGCTGGGTCGCCTGGCCGGCCGACCTTGCGCCCTGAGACCTGACCGCCTGACCCCTAACGCCTTCCCCGCTGTCGTCCGTGGCCTTTCGCATTTGGGTGCAGTTCGGTCGGGTTTTGCGACACATGTGCGCCCAAATGCGTAAGACCGCGGTCTGATCTGACCGCGGTCTGGCCGCGCCCGGCGGTGTTACTGCTGGCGGGGGTGGAGCGGGGGCGCGAAGGGCGTGAGCAGGGTGTCGCGCGTGGCCGCGTCGATGACGCCGGTGATGGGCAGGCGGGCGGCCCGCTGGTAGTCGGCCACCGCCGCGGCCGTCGGCGCGTCCCACGCCGCGGTGACGGGCGCCGGGAAGCCCAGGCTGGTCAGCAGGGTCTGGTAAGCCCGGATCTGCGGGGCGGACAGCGGCTTGGCCGGATCGGCCGGGAGCATGAACTCGGCCGAGTCCCGCACTGCGTCCCACGCCTGTTGGTCTGCGTGCTGCCACGACCACCACGAAACGCTTGCCGCCCCCGCCTTCTCGGCCGACTGCATGAAGGCGATGATCTGGTCACGGGACGGCACGCCCGCGGGCCCGCCCTCCGAAGCGCCGTCGTAGGCCTGTCCGACCGGGATGATGGGCCGGTCCAACGGGGCCAGCTTGGCGATGGTGTCGGCCACGGTGGCGGCCGGGTCGTTGCCCATCCAATAGACCATCGGGGCGATGGCGTCGAAGTGGGCGGCGATCTCGGCGAAGGGGTAGGTCACCAGCGCGGCGGAGGGCCGGGGCACGGTTGCGATCAGCGGGAAGGCAGGGCCCACCGCATCGCGCAGCTTCTCGCCGTACACGAAGCCGGTGATGTTGTTGATGTTGACGCCCATGCTCCGCAGCTCGATGTCCGACGCGAAGCCGTCGATGCGATGGCCGTCGGGCGTGAGGTAGGTGATGGCGGCCACGGCCCGGTTCACATCGCTGTCGATGTCGTTGAGGTAGGGGAAGTCCCACCCGTAGACCCGGATGCCGGCGGCGTGGGCCGCGGGGAGCAGGTGGTTCAAGAAGTCGGCGGCCACGAAGCCGCCCTTCAGCGTGCCGGTGCGCACATACACATGCGTGAGCCCGGTGAGCTTGGCCCGGGCCACGATGGCCTCGGCGTTGCCGCCCTCGGTGCGCTCTGGCTGCCAGATCCACATGCCCTTGCCCACAGGCAGGGCGCCCCGGTTGGTGGGGATGGTTCGGGGCGCGGGGGCGGGCGCCGCGGTCGGGGCGGGAACGGCCGGGCCTTGGCCGCCGGTGGCAGGGACCACGCCCTCGGTGGGCGTGCCCGGGGCCGCGGCCGCGGCGGGGTCCTCCTGGGCCAGGGCTTGGAGCCGGGCGGGGGCTTGCGTCGAGGCCAGCCGGTCGATGGGCACCCGGTCATGGGCTCCGCCCAAGGTGGCGAAGGCGGCCATGGAGACGATGCCGAGCATGGCGGTGAGGGCCGTGGTCGTGCGGGCCAGCCGGGCGGCCCGGGCCGGACGGAGCAGGTCGGGACGAAAGCCCTCGACGCGGGCGGCGACGAGGTCGAGGCGCTGAACCAGGCCGACCAGCACGCCGGCGACCAGGCCGGCACACCGATCGACGAACAGCGGCAACGCGGCCCAGAACCCGTCGACCCGCTTCGGGATGCCCCGGCGGACGACCTCGTCGCGCAGGCGCTCGGCGTCGCCGTCGAGCAGTTCAGCCGCATGCCGAAGATCGGCAGCGAGCGTGTTGGCGAGGCGGCGGGTGCGGTGGATGAGTGCAGACATGTGTGGTCCGGGATCGCCCGCGGACCACGTCCGCTTCCCCTCCCCCGTGAGTTATCGGCGGCTCTGACCATGACTGAAGAGCCGACGTGGGACTAGTTAGACCTCGGACCCCCGTTTTCCTGTGCCCGATGGCGTCCTCCAGACAACTCTGGAGGACATACCCCCGCGAATCCGACACCTATGTCCTCCAGACGGAGAAGGTCGAGGACGGGGGCGGCGGCGGGCGGCGGCGGTGCCTGCAGGGCGGGTCAGGCCCGTTTCATCCCGCGGCCCGCGCGGGACCGGATGAGGTCGCGGTTCAGGAAGGAGATGACGTCCATGGGGATCTCGGCCGGGCACACGGCCGAGCACTCGCCGATGTTGGTGCAGCTTCCGAACCCGAGCCGGTCGTGGGTCTCCACCATCTCCGACACCCGGTCGTAGCGCTCGGGCTGGCCCTGCGGCAGCACGCCCAGGTGCATCACCTTGGCCGACATGAAGAGCATGGCCGAGGCGTTGGGGCACGCGGCCACACAGGCCCCGCAGCCGATGCAGGCCGCCGCGTCCAGCGCCGTCTCGGCCACTGCCTGCCCCACCGGTGCCGAGTTGGCCTCCGGTGCCGAGCCCGTCGAAACGCTGACGAAGCCGCCCGCCTGGACGATCTGGTCCAATGCCGACCGGTTGACCACCAGGTCGCGCACGACCGGGAAGGCCCGGGCCCGCCACGGCTCGATGGTGATGGTGTCGCCGTCTTTGAACTTGCGCATGTGCAGTTGGCAGACGGTGGCGCCGTGGTCTGGCCCATGGGCCTGGCCGTTGATGACGCAGCCGCACATGCCGCAGATCCCCTCGCGGCAGTCGCTGTCGAAGGCGATGGGGTCCTCGCCCTTCAGGGTCAGCTCCTCGTTCACCACGTCGAGCATCTCCAGGAACGACATGTCCGGGCTGATGTCACGCGCCTCGTAGGCGACCATGGCGCCCTTGTCGTTGGCGCTCTTCTGCCGCCACACCTTGAGGGTGAGGTTCACTTGTAGCTCCGCTGCGTGGGGTGGACGTATTCGAATTCGAGGTGCTCTTTGTGGAGCGTGGGCGCGCTCAAGTCGCCTGAGTACTCCCACGCGCCGACGTAGCTGAAGTTCTCGTCGTCGCGCTGGGCCTCGCCCTCGGGCGTCTGGCTCTCCTCGCGGAAGTGCCCGCCGCAGGACTCGGTGCGGTGGAGCGCGTCGATGCACATGAGCTCGGCCAGCTCCAAGAAGTCGGCCACCCGGCCCGCCCGCTCCAAGGACTGGTTGAGCGACTCGTTCTCGCCCGGCACGTTGACGCTGGACCAGAACTCCTTGCGCAGCTCGGGGATGCGGTCGAGGGCCTTGCGCAGACCGGCGTCGTTGCGGGCCATCCCGCAGTAGTCCCACATGGTGTGCCCCAGCTCTCGGTGCACGCCGTCGACCGTGCGGTCGCCCCTGATCGACAGCAGCCGCTTGACCCGGTCGTGGACCTCGGCCTCGGTTTGCTTGGCCTCGGGCACGTCGGGCGTCATGGGGTCGGGACCGGCCGAGGCCAGGAAGTCGCCGATGGTGTAGGGCAGGACGAAGTAGCCGTCGGCCAGCCCCTGCATCAGGGCGCTGGCGCCAAGCCGGTTGGCGCCGTGGTCGGAGAAGTTGGCCTCGCCGATGACGAACAGTCCGGGGATGGTGGACATGAGGTTGTAGTCCACCCACAGCCCGCCCATCGTGTAGTGCACGGCCGGGTAGATGCGCATGGGGACCTTGTACGGGTCCTCGTCGGTGATGCGCTCGTACATGTCGAACAAGTTGCCGTAGCGCGACCGGATGACGTCGGCGCCGAGGCGGGCGATGGCGTCGGCGAAGTCGAGGTACACGCCCCGCCCGCCGGGGCCGACCCCGCGCTCTTGGTCGCAGACCTCTTTGGCGTTGCGCGACGCCACGTCGCGCGGCACCAGGTTGCCGAAGCTCGGGTACTTCCGCTCGAGGAAGTAGTCGCGGTCGGCCTCGGGAATCTGGTCGGGCGGGCGGTTGTCGCCCGCCTTCTTGGGCACCCACACGCGGCCGTCGTTGCGCAGCGACTCGGACATCAGCGTGAGCTTGGACTGATGGCTGCCGGTGACCGGGATGCACGTGGGGTGGATCTGCGTGTAGCACGGGTTGGCGAACAGGGCGCCCCGCTTGTGGGCCCGCCAGATGGCGGTGGCGTTCGACCCCATGGCGTTGGTCGACAGGTAGAAGACGTTGCCGTAGCCGCCCGTGCCCAGCACGACCACGTCGGCCATGTGGCTGCGCACCTCGCCGGTGATCAGGTCGCGCACGACGATGCCACGGGCCCGTCCGTCGACCATGATCACGTCGAGCATCTCGGTGCGGCTGAACATCTTCACGGTCCCGGCCCGGATCTGACGCTCCAAGGCCTGATAGGCGCCGAGCAGAAGCTGCTGGCCGGTCTGGCCCCGGGCGTAGAACGTGCGCGAGACCTGGGCCCCGCCGAACGAGCGGGTGTCGAGCAGGCCGCCGTACTCACGGGCGAAGGGCACGCCTTGGGCCACGCACTGGTCGATGATCTCGACGCTGACCTGGGCCAGCCGGTACACGTTGGACTCGCGGGCGCGGAAGTCGCCGCCCTTCACCGTGTCGTAGAACAGGCGGAAGATGGAGTCGCCGTCGTTGCGGTAGTTCTTGGCCGCGTTGATCCCGCCCTGGGCCGCGATCGAGTGGGCCCGACGGGGCGAGTCCTGAAAGGCGAAGCACTCGACGTTGTAGCCCAGCTCGCCCAGGCTGGCCGCGGCCGCGCCGCCCGCCAGGCCGGACCCGACGATGATGACCTTGTACTTGCGCTTGTTGGTCGGGTTGACCAGCTTGAGGTCGAAGCGACGGGTGTCCCAGCGCTGCTCGATGGGCCCGGTGGGAAGCTTCGAGTCGAGCTTCGAGTCGGGCCTTGTGTCCGTGTCGGACGAGCCGAAGAGCGGCATCTACTTCACCAATCTGAAGAGGACGGCAAGGGGCACGATGCTGTACCCGCCCGCGATGACGACGGCCAGAGCGGTGGCCCCGCGGCGGATGGTGCGGTCCCAGCGGGCCTGGTTCACGCCGAGCGTCTGGGTCACGCTCCAGGTGCCGTGGTACAGGTGCATGGCCAAGGCGAACATGGCGGCCAGGTAGATCACCGTGACCGGCACGCGGGTGAAGCCGGTGATGAGGTTGTGGTACACCTCGCCGCGCTGGAAGTCCGGGTGCACCCCCCACGTGAAGTCGGCCAGGTGGAACACGATGAACAGGAGCAAGGCGGTGCCGCCCCAGCGCATGGTGCGCGCCGCCGGGTTCTTGCGCACCGGCTCGGTGTACTCGTAGCCGATGGGCCGGGCCCGCCTGCTTTGCTGCATCAACTGGTAGGTCAGGGTGATGTGGATCACCACCGCGGAGATCAGCACCAGCCGCAGGGTCCACAGGACGAACGAGCGGGGGAAGATGGGCTCGCCCATGTCCCGCAGGAACTCGCCGTAGTGGTTGATGGGCTCGCGGCCGAGGAACACCTTGAGGTTCCCCACCATGTGGGCGAACACGAAGCCGACGCCGATGAGCCCGGTGGCGGCCACGGCCACCTTCTTGCCCACGCTGGTCCGGCCCCCGGCCGCCGCGGTGATCGATGCAGTCATCGCGGCGAAGCTTTGCACAGCGCCCCTGCCTCCCCACCACTGCACCCCCTCCGACTTTTCCACAGCACCTGCTGCTGTGGAAAAGATCAGGCTGGCGCCTGGTCGGTGGTGAAGCGGTTGGTCGCCTTGACGCCGTCGGCGGCCGACAGCTCGAGGTCGAGGACGAGCAACGTGACGCCGTCGGGCACCACGAACGAGACCGTGCCGATGCGCGCCACCGAGTCCGCGTCCACGTCACCCGCCCACGACCATTCGTGCGACCCGCCGGGCCACGACAACACGGCCCGCACGCGGCCGTCGACGATGGGCGTGCGCAGGTCCGACACGACATGCACGTCCAGCGCCAGCGCGTCGCCTCCCGCGACCTGGGCGGGCACGGCGTCGGCCACCACGATCACCGGTGCACAGGCCGCGGCCAGCGCGTCGTACCCGGCCTTGGGCGAGCGGTCGACGCCCAGCACGGACCACGTGGCCCCGGGCGCGCCGTCGGCGAACATCAAGTGGGAGAAGCCGCCGGTGGGCCGGTACTTGAGCCGACGCAGCGTCTCGACTGTCCGCCGCACGACCACCGCCTGGTACTCCTGGGTGGCGTCCCGCCAGTCCTCGAACGACGAGAACCCAGAGCGCGGGACATGGCGCTCGATCTCGCCGGCGACGGTATCCCCGCCCGCGCCCTCGGTCCACTCCCGCCAGTCCGCCTCAGTCCACCCCGTGGGCACGGATCGGGCGCCGAACTCGGACACGAAGCGGGCCATGCGGGGCCACGCCGCCAGGTAGCCGGCCACGTCCCGCCACGACCCGCGGTGCCAGCCGAAGAACAGGTGCGAGTCGGTGCCGCCGCTCACCAGCCCGGGCAGCACGCCGGAATGGGCCACCACCGGACGCGACCCGTCGGCCCGCTCGAAGGCCCGCTTCACCGACGAGTCCAGCACCGTCTTGTTCCACGTCGGCACCTGTTGCAGCACGACCCGCTTGAACGACCGGGCCGCCTCCGGCGCCGCGGCCGGGTCCATGGCCATGGGCTCGTTGTGGCCGCACCACACGGCGATGGACGGATGGTGGCCGAGCAGGTCGACGGCCTCTCTGGCCTGGCGGGCGGCCTGCTTGCGGATGCCCCGCGCGTACCCCCACTGCAACGGGAAGTCCTGCCACAGCAGCATGCCGTGGCGGTCGGCCGCCTCGTACAGCTCGGGCCTGCTGATGTGGGCGCCCAGCCGCAACAGGTCGAGGCCTGCGTCGCGGGCCAACAGCACGTCTCGCTCGAAGTCAGCGGCATGGGCGCAGGCCAGATCCATGCGCGTCGGCCCTTGGACCGAGCCCTTCAAGAACAGGCGCTCGCCGTTGACGGTGAACACGAAGTCCTTCATGGCGACGTGGCGAAGACCAGTCCGCAACGACCGCGAGTCGCTCGCCGTCTCGGGCTGGCCCGTCCCGTTGACGATCGACACGGACACGTCCACGTCGGTCATCGTCTGCGGCCCCAACGACCACGGCCACCACAGGTCCGGCCCCTCGACGAACACGTTCCACGACACCCGGTTCTCGCCCGCGGCCACGGGCTGTTCCAGCTCGTGCTCGACCGAGCCGACCGTCGTCCGCAGCCTCACGACCGCTGCCTCGGCCGCGTCGAGGACGGCCCGCAGGGACACGACGGCGCGCTCCTCGGACGCCTCCGGGCACAAGGCCCGCAGCCTGGCGATGCGCACCGGGCCCGACTGCTCGACGCGCACGTCGCGCCAGATGCCGCCCGGGTTCCATCCGGGATCCAGGAAGTCGGAGTGCTGGAACGTGCCCGTGATGTTGCGCTTGGCCCTCGGGTCACCCGGTCTGCTGCACGCCACCTCCACGGCCAGCACGTGCTCCCCGTCGGACCGGCCGGACGGGGACGACAAGGCCTGGGTCACCTCGAAGGCGTGCGGGAAGAAGTAGCCCTCGGTGTCGCCCACATACGAGCCGTCGAGCCAGACGTCGCTCTGGTAGAAGACGCCGTCGAATACCAGCCACGACCGCTGCCCGGTCGGAGCCGTGGGCCACCCGAACCTCCGTCGATACAGGAGGGGCCCGTCGCTTTCGGCGAAGGCCGAGGTCGAGCGCCAGTGGGATGGGACCTCGATCTCGGCCCAGGACGAGTCGTCGAAGTCAGGTTCCGGGTAGGCCCGGCGCAAGGCCTCGTCTGCCTCTGCCGCCCGCCACGCCCCGTGTGGCCCGCCGCTCAGGCCCACGTCCACCGGCAGGCGGTTCACCCCTCGCGCCGCGCGCCCGCCAGCCGGCGTCGGCCGGCGGTCAGGCCCAGCCCCAGCATCCCCAGGCCCAAGCCGATCAAGGCCCAGTCGCCCAGGTCGCCGGTGGCAGGCAGGGTGCCGCTGCCGCCCGCCGCGCCCGGCGTCCCGCCCGGGCCGTTGCCGCCCTTCAAGATGTCCTGGGCGCCGGGGCCGGCCAGGGCCACGTCGAAGGTGGGCGTGGCGTCGACCGTGATGGGCGCGGTGTTGAGGGTCACCATCTGGTCCTGGGGGCCGATAAGCGCGTAGCTGCCGACGGAGTACAGCGGTGAGTTCACGGTGGGCGAGCCGATGGCCTCCAACGGCACGTCGATGACGATGGCCCCGTCCTCCACCTTGCCCGTGGCCGCGGTAAGCGGCTGGTACGTGTTGCCCATGACCCCGCCGGAAGCGGGCGACAGCATGCCCTCGTCGTTCGAGACCTTGCCCGAGAAGAACGTGGGCGTGGTCGAGCCCGCGGGGACGTTGGCCCCCACGTACCAGGCGTTGCCGCCGAAGTCCCAGCGGGTGATGTACTTGGCCTGCTGCAACTGGGAGAGGTCGTCCATGCCCGTGGGGATGGCGCCCACCTTCGACGAGTCCGCCACGCGCATACGCACCGTCGCCGTCTTGGCATCCTTGATCTCGATGGTGGTGCCGAGCAGGTCGAGCCCTTGCTGGTTGGACGCGGTGAGGAGCTTCTTCCCGGCGATGGGGTAGAGGGCGTCGCCCGCAGGGTCGCCCACGCCGTTGACCCGCTTGCCCAACAGGACGCCAGGCTTGCCGTCGAACAGGCTCGGGCCGGTGGCCTGCCTGGCCACCTTCACGAACGGGAGGCCGGTGGCGTTGCGGGTGTCGCTCCAGACGAAGCCGAGGTGGCCCTGCCTGTCCAGCGAGACGTCGAAGTAGTCGAGCAGGTTGCGGTTGCCCGGCTTGGCGGGCGAGGGCTGGGCCACGCACGCCGTCCCCGAGGTGCAGATGTTGTCGTCGTGGTTGGCCTGATGGGCGATCACGCTCTGGTGGAACGACGGGCTCTTGCACGGCGTGGCGTCCCATTGGCACAGCGCGTTGTACGAGGTGGAGACGAACGGATACCAGCCGCCTTGGCCGGTGAGGACGTGGTCGGGGTCGATCGCGTCGGCCGCGGTTCCGTAATAGGACACGGCGATCTTGCCCGGCGAGCCCGCGACCACATCAGGGAAGATGGTCACGGTCAACGGGTCGCCGTCGACGATGACCGGAGTCGACCACTTGGAGGCCGGTGCGGCGGCGTTGGCCGGGTCCGCGGCCAGGCTCGTCGACAACCACGTGTGCTCGGTGTTGCTCTCCGCCCACGTGATGTAGAGGTTGCCCGCACTGTCGATCTGGAGCTTGTTCATGCTGCGCACGCTGGCCGTGTTGGGGATGCGGTGATCGGTCCAGTTGGCGCCGTCGTCGGTGGACACGGCCACGTGGAAGGTGCCCAGGTCGTCCAAGCCGTTGAGCACATGGGCGATGTAGCTGACGTAGAGCGTGTGGTTGTGAGGCCCGCCGGTGTTGTCGATCACCAGCGCTCCGCTCTGGGTCACGTTCTGGAAGCCGATGGCGGGCGGCTGCCACGTGCCCGTCGTCCCGCCGGTGGTGCTGTGGCTGATGCACTCGGCCACCACCGGCACATGGAAGGCGAGGAACACGTCGTTGGTGCCCTTGTACGACGCCAGCCACTGGCGGTCGACCGGCGCGCACGGGGCGCTCACGACGGGGTCGGTGTGGTTGGTGTCGAAGGACACGCCGTGGTCGAACGAGGAAGCCACCGCTTGCGCGCCGAGCGACTCCTGTGACGCGAAGTAGACGTTGCCGTTCCCCTCGTTGACGTTCACGTCCGTATCGCCGCCCCCGCCCGTCGTGCACATGGGGACCTGTCGGCCCGCGCAGACCAGGCCCGCGTTGGACGGGTCGCCCGCGTCCGCGTAGCGCTTGCGGAACGTCAGCCCGCCGTCGTCGGATCTGAAGAGCACGCCGATGTTGGTGCGGCTCGACACGGGCCAGTCCACAAAGGCGCGCGAGCCGTCGGTGGTGGCGTCGAAGTTGAGGCCCGGCTCGCCGCCGAAGACGAGCGGGTCGACGACCGTGGCCGCGGTGAACTGCAAGAGGTTGTCGTTGGCCGAGTTGGGGTTGCGAGGCGGCTTGGCCGCGCTGGCCGCGGACGTGGTGGTGACGGTGAGCGAGCCCTTGTAGGGCTGGTCGCTGGTGTTGATCGATCCGCACGCGAGGACCTTGTAGGTGCCCGCCTTCAAGTTGGCGGCCACTGCCGTCTCGGTCGTCTCCGCGCCGTCGTTGCGGGCCACCACGGTGCCGTCCGGGGCCAGCACGGTGATGACCTCGTCGTTGTAAGCGGCGTCGGCCTGCGCGTTGGTGGGCGTCCACGTGATGGAGAACTTGAAGTTCGCCGACCGCGTGTCGTAGAAGCCGCTAGGCAAGGTGAACGTGACCGCGAAGGCATCGGCGAAGGTGTCGTCCGAGCACTGCCCCGTCACGTTGGGCGGGGCCACCGGGATGGTGCCCGTCCACGAGGCCGAGGCCGTGCCTCCCGGGTTGGCGGGGACGGCCACCGTTCCTGAGGACGGGTTGGCCGCGAAGAGGGGCGAGGTGAGGGCGCCGACGAGGCCGACGGCGGCGGCCACGACGGCCGCTTTGGTTGTTCTGCGCACCCGGTCACGCTACCCGGCTTCAGGTTCGAACAGCCCCAGCACGCCCAGTCCCCCGGCCGCGGGCCTGACCGTCACCCGGTAGCCGCCGGAGAGCTGCACGCCGTCGACATGGGAGGCGCGTTCGTCAGTCGGAGTGCGCACGCCGACCCTTCCCTCGATGTGCACGACGCCGGGACCCTCGATGGTCAGCGGACCGCCGGGCAGGGCCAAGAAGGCGCCCCCGTGGGTGGACATGACCGTGGTCTCGTCGGCCGTGAAGTCGACGCTGGGGCGAGACGTGGCCAGGCCGGACACACCCACGGCCACGGGCGAAAGCACCGAGTAGCGGCCAGGCGCGAAGGCGTGGGTCGGCCCGTCGAGGCTCCAGCGGATGCCCGCCCCGTCGACCTCCACCTTGGACCCGGACACGTCCAGTGCCCCCGCCCCCGCCCCCGCGGCCCGCAGGACGAGCGGCGTGCCGCCGTCCCACACGATGGTGGAGCGCTTGTTCCCCACCAGCGCGTTGGCGATGGTGGCGCCGCCCGCGCCCCGCTGGGGCACGTTGAGGGTGAGGGGCAGCGGAACCGGCGCGGTGTTGGCGGGCTCGGCCCGGAGCGCGGTGGCCGTTCCCCTGACCTCGGTCTGCCCCAGCCGCAGCCTGGTCTCGTCGGTGGGGACCTTGCGGACGGTCCTCGGCCGGTGGTCCAACGCCACTGCAACCAGCCCGAACACGAGCAGCGCGGCGATGGTCGTGGCGAGGAAGCCTTTCATCCGGGGCGAGCGTAGATTGGCCCCATGAGCTCTCGACCGGCGACCTTGGGGCAGCTACGCGACTCAGGATGGGAGTCCGTGCCCGTCAAGGAGGAGGTCAGGCGCAACGCCGCGGCCCGCATCGCCGAGGGCAAGCCCCTGGTCGACGGCGTGCTGGGTTACCAGGACACCGTCCTGCCCCAGTTGGAGAACGCGCTGTTGGCGGGCCACGACATCATCTTCCTGGGCGAGCGGGGACAGGCCAAGACCCGCATGATCCGCTCGCTCACCGGCCTGCTGGACGAGTGGCTCCCGATCGTGGCCGGCAGCGAGATCAACGACGACCCGTACACGCCGGTGTCCAAGCACGCCCGCGACCTGGTGGCCGAGAAGGGCGAGGACACGCCGATCGAGTGGATCCATCGGTCGGCCCGGTTCGGCGAGAAGCTGGCCACGCCGGACACGTCGATCGCCGACCTCATCGGCGAGGTCGACCCCATCAAGGTGGCCGAGGGCCGGTACCTGTCGGACGAGCTGACCTTGCACTACGGCCTGGTGCCGCGCACCAACCGCGGCGTGTTCGCCATCAACGAGCTGCCCGACCTGGCCGAGCGCATCCAGGTCGGCCTGCTGAATGTGTTGGAAGAGCGGGACGTGCAGGTGCGTGGCTACAAGATCCGCCTGCCCCTGGACGTGATGCTGGTGGCGTCGGCCAACCCGGAGGACTACACCAACAGGGGCCGCATCATCACGCCGTTGAAGGACCGCTTCGGCGCCCAGATCCGAACGCACTACCCGCTCGACGTGGCCACCGAGCTGGACGTGGTGCGCCAGGAGTCGACGCCGTTGGAGGCGTTGGGGCTGCGGGTGCAGGTGCCCGAGTTCATGTCCGAGATCGTGGGCACGCTCACCCATCTGGCCCGGGCCAGCGCCCACGTCAACCAGCGCTCCGGCGTCTCCGTGCGGCTGTCGATCGCCAACCACGAGACGCTGATCGCCAACGCGGCCCGTCGGGCCTTGCGGCTGGGCGAGAAGGACGTGGTGCCGCGCGTGAGCGACCTGGATGCGCTGGCCGCGTCGACCGCGGGCAAGGTCGAGATCGAGACGCTGGAGGACGGGCGCGACGAGCAGATCATCGAGCGGCTGTTGAAGTCCGCCGTCCTCACCGTGTTCAAGGAGCGCTGCCCGATGGAGCGCTTCCGCGATGTGGTCGGGGCCTTCGACGAGGGCACCGTGCTGCACACCGGCGACGACGTTTCGTCCACCCGCTACGTCGAGGCCCTTGCCTCCATGCCCGCGTTGCGAGGCCCGGTGATGGAGTTGGCGGGCAGCGAGACGCCCGCAGCCGTGGCCAGCGCCACGGAGTTCGTGCTCGAGGGGCTGCACCTGTCGAAGCGGCTCAACAAGGAGGAGGCGGGCGGCCGGGCCACCTACCGCGGCCGATGACCTGATGCCCGTGCGCTACAAGTACTCGCGCTGGGACGGCACCCAGGTCGGCTTCGAGCTCGATGCCGACGACGTGCTGTCGCAGATGACGGACGACCTGCTCTACCACGGCGACCTCAACGCGGCGTTGAAGCGCATGCTGCAACAGGGCTTCTCCGATCGGAACAACGAACGCATCGCCGGCATCCGCGAGCTGTTGGAGAAGCTGAAGCGGCGGCGGCGTGACGAGTTGGAGCGCTACGACCTGGGCGGGGTCTACGACGACATCGCCGAGCAGATCCGCGAGGTCGTGGACATGGAGCGCGAGGGCATCGACTCGCTGGTCGACGAGGCCCGGCAGTCGGACGACGAGCGGCGCCAGGAGATCACCGACGAGGTGGCGTCCGAGCGCAGGCTGCAACTGGACATGCTTCCTCCGGACCTGGCCGGGATGGTCCGCGGCCTCCAGGAGTACGAGTTCACCTCGAGCGAGGCCCGTGAGAAGTTCGACTCGTTGATGGACCAGCTCCGCGAGCAGCTCATGCAGAGCTACTTCAACCAGATGGCCGGGGCCATGTCGGGCGTGTCGCCCGAGCAGATGCAGCGCATGAAGGACATGTTCAACGCGCTCAACTCGATGCTGGAGATGCGAGAGGCCGGGCAGGACACCACGGGTGCCTTCGACCAGTTCATGCAGGAGTACGGCGACTTCTTCCCCGAGAACCCGCAGACGCTGGACGAGCTGCTGGAGGGCCTGGCCCGCCAGATGGCGGCCATGCAGTCGATGCTCAACTCGATGACGCCGGAGCAGCGGGCCCAGCTTCAGGGCCTGGCCCAGCAGTTGTTGGAGGACATGGACCTGCGCTGGCAGATGGATCGGCTGGGGGCCAACCTGCGGTCCGCGTTCCCCGGCGCGGGCTGGGAGCGGGTGTACGACTTCTCCGGCCAGGACCCGCTCGGGTTCGCCGAGGCCGCGTCCCTCATGGACCAGTTGGGCGACATCGACCAGTTGGAGAACCTCCTGCGCTCGGCCACGTCGCCAGGCGCGCTGGCCGACGTGGACCTTGACCGGGCCAGGCAGTTACTGGGCGACGACGCGGCGAGGTCGTTGGAGCGGCTGGCCGAGCTGACCAAGATGCTGGAGGAGTCGGGCCTGATCGAGCAGCGCGAGGGCCGATTGGAGCTGACGCCCAAAGGCATGCGGCGCGTCGGCGCCAACGCACTGTCGGACCTGTTCACCAAGCTGGCCAGGGACCGCTTGGGCCGCCACCAACAGGACAGGGCCGGCGTCGGGCACGAGCGGTCGTACGAGACCAAGGCCTACGAGTTCGGCGACCCGTTCAACCTCTCGATCGAGCGGACGGTGCGCAATGCGCTGGTGCGCACCGGCGGCGGTGTGCCAGTGCAGTTGTCGCCGGACGACTTCGAGGTGGAGCGGACCGAGACGCTGGTGCGGACGTCGACCGTGCTGATGCTTGACCTGTCGCTGTCCATGCCCATGCGCGACAACTTCTTGGCCGCCAAGAAGGTGGCCATGGCCCTCCACTCGCTCATCACCACGCAGTTCCCGCGGGACTTCCTCGGCATCGTCGGGTTCAGCGAGGTGGCCCGCGAGCTGAAGCCCGAGCAGTTGCCCGAGGTCTCGTGGGACTTCGTCTACGGCACCAACATGCAGCACGCGTTCGTGCTGTCCCGCCGGATGCTGGCCCGCCAGAGCGGGACCAAGCAGATCATCATGATCACCGACGGCGAGCCCACGGCTCACGTGATGGCCGACGGGAACGTGTTCTTCAACTACCCGCCCGTGCAGGAGACGGTCGACGCCACGTTGTCCGAGGTGGCCCGCTGCACGCGTGAGGGGATTCGCATCAACACGTTCATGCTCGACGCCACGTCGTACCTGCGCGACTTCGTGGAGAAGCTGACCCGGATGAACCGGGGCCGGGCCTTCTTCACCACGCCGGAGACGCTGGGCGACTACGTGCTGGTGGACTTCATCGAGCAAAAGCGGGCCCAGCGCGCCGGGGCCGCTTCCGCGAACCGGAGGACATAGAGGGCGAGCCGATTGGCGAGCCCGTGGCCCGAGCGGCCCGGCGGCGAAGCCGCCAAGAGCGGGGAGTGCAGCGGCCATCGCCCGGAGGCGGACGCCGGAGGGCGGGTACGGCGTGACCTATCCGCTGGCCCTCTATGTCCTCCAGATGCGCGTATGGGGGCGGTGTGGTCAGGGCTGGGGGGCGAGCGGGATGCGCACCAGTGCCGTCGTCCCGCCGTCGGTCCACATCTCGATGGTCCCGTCCAACTGGCCGGTCACCAGGTTTCGCACGATGGACAGGCCCAGGCTGGTCGAGTCGTCGATGGTGAAGCCGTCCGGCAGGCCTCGCCCGTTGTCGCACACCTTGACCACCAGTTCCACGCCCTCGTTGACGAGCGAGACCTCCACCGTCTGGTCGACGGCCGGCTCGGCGCCCGAGTGGGCGTCTGAGCCAGAGACTGAGTCGGCGCCGGAGACCGAGTCGGGGTCGGGGTCGAAGGCGTGCTCCACCGCGTTCTGCAGCAGCTCGGTCAGAGCCACGGCCAACGGCGTGGCCGTCTCCGCGGGCAATTCCCCGGCATCGCCGCTCACGTTGATGCGAACCGGCCGGTCGCTCACCACCGCGTCCTTGGCCATGCGCACGACCTGCTCCACGATCTCGCCGAACGGCACCTGCTGGCCCGGCTCGCGCGACAGGATCTCGTGGACCAAGGCAATGGACCGGATGCGCCGCTCCGCCTCCTCCAACGCCGTCTTGCCCTCGCCCGGTGGCAGCCGACGAGCCTGAAGCCGCAGCAACGACGAGATGGTCTGGAGGTTGTTCTTGACTCGGTGATGGACCTCGCGGATGGTCTCGTCCTTGGACAGGAGCAGCCGGTCCCTGCGGCGCACGTCGGTGACGTCGCGCATGAGGACCAATGCGCCGGTGACCTCGCTGTGCTCGAGCATGGGGATGCATCGCAGCAGCACGGTCGACTCGGGCCGCTCGATCTCCTCCGTGATCGGGATGGCCTCGAAGAACGCCCGCTGCACGGCCGTCTCGTCCACGCCCAACTCGTCCAGCCGCATGCCCTCGGTGTTCGAGTAGATCCCCATGCGGTGCAAGGCGTTGATGGCGTTGGGCGACGCGTATTCGATGCGGCCGTGCGAGTCGAGGACGAGCACGCCGTCGCCCACTCGGGGCGCCTCCTCGGCTGGTCCCTCGTCGGCCTCGAAGGGGAACTCGCCGTTGAGGATCATGCGGGCGAAGCGGTCGAAGATCTGGACGTACACCCGCTCCAACTCGCCCGGCCGGCGGCCCACGGCCAAGGCCGACTCGCGGGTCAGCACGGCCAGCAGCTCGCCCCGCCACCGCACAGGGATGCACTGGATCTTGGCCCGCTCGCCACGCGACGGCAGCGAGATCTCGCCCTCCACCAATTGCGACTGGCGCCAGGCCCTGGCGACCAACGGCCGCTCGACCTCGTCCATCATCACGCCCACCAGGTCCTCGTGGTGCAGCGTCTGGCTCGTGGTCGGGCGCATCTGGCCGTAGACCTGGAACCGGGCGTTGTCGGGGCCGGGGGCGGGCACGAACAACAGCAGGTCGGCGAAGCACAGGTCGGCCAACATGCCCCACGACGCCATGAGCCGGCGCAGGTGGGCGTGGCCCTCGTCGGGGATGGAGAACAGCTCGCCCTGCTGCGCCATCAGATCGCAACCATCAGATGGCAACCAGGCGACGGTGCCTGCCCCGGAACGAGGCCAGCTTCTCGTAGCCCGCACTGCTCAACAGCGCTCGCAGGTCGTCGGCCCGGTCGGCCACGTGCGACAGGCCGTGGGCATCGGACGCAGTGGTCACGGGCACGCCCCGTTGGCGGAAGCGGGCCAGCAGCGGCGGGGCCGGGTAGGCCTCGCCGATGGGCTTGCGCCAGCCCGCGGACGACACCTCGACGGCCATGCCGCTCGCCGCCGCGGCCTCGGCCATGCGGTCGTAGAACTCGTCGGGCACGGCGGGGACGCGGCCGGTGAGCTTGCACAGGTCGGGGTGGGCCAGCACGTCGCACACGCCGGAGTCGGCCAACTCCTCCAAGGCCCGCGTGTACGCGGCCCACACGTCCTCGGTCGTGCGCCGGTCCCATTCCGCGGCCACCACCTCGTCCTCGAAGTAGTCGAACCCCCACGCGCCGATCCAATGGACAGACCCCAACAGCACGTCGAACGGATAGCCGTCGAGGAGCGCGGCGACCTTGTCCATACGGTCCGGGTAGTAGTCGACCTCGAGGCCGACGACGACGGGCAGACCCGAGCGCTTGGCCCGCAGCACCACGTCGACGTACTCGTCCAGGTCGGCGTGGGCGTGCTCGTCCCAGTAGGCGGCCATGCCCGACCGCACCTCGGGACCGACCGTCGCGTCGTCGTCCCAGAAGCCGCGCAGCACGGCGTCGGCCTGTCGGAACCTGAACAAGTGCTCGGTCAGCGCGATCTCGTGTACGCCCACGGCCGCGGCCCGCTCGCAGTAAGCGGTCAGCTCGTCGATGGTGGGCGCCGCGGCCTGCTGCCCGTGGGGCCACAGGTGCAGGTGATAGTCGAGCACGTCAGCCAGTCTTGTCGACGCTCAGTCCGGCATGGGAGCGCGATCGCCGGGTACCCGAAATCGCGATCCTCTTGTCGTTGACGACCCCGACGCGTGCTGGGCTGCCCCATTCACCGCGCCGATCCCGTTCGACACCGTCTCTGGACCGGCTGAGGCGTCAGTCAAACGCGCCGTATCGCAAGAGGCGTCGGCAGTTGGTCCGACAGACGACGCAGATCGTCAGGGTCTGAAGTGAGCACCGCCGCGAAGACCGTGGCCGCGCTAAGCACGACGTGAGCGTCGACGACATCCGACATGCCCGATCCGGCGAGAAGGGTTCCCACCGCGTGGGCATCGTCTGCCAAGAACGGCACGACGGAGCAGCCCCTGAGGAATCGTCGTAACTGTGCCTGTCGCGGGGAGCGGCTCACTTGGGCAACGACCGGTGCAGTCGTCACCGGAACCAACCCGACTTCGAGCCGTACCCGGTGATCGGCCCAAACTTCCCGGTCATTGCGGTCCGCGGCGACGAGCACGCCGGCGTCGTAGACGACGCTCACGCGGAGCGAGGATGGGCGGACGCGCGACCTCGTCGGCGATGCGCGCCCGTGCGTCGTCAAGCTCATCCGCGGTAAACGCGCCGTGGTCCTTCTCCCACTCGGCCACGGCGAGCAGCCCGTCTCGTACGAGCAGCGCTCGCCGGGCCGCTTCGGTGAGCCAGGCCGACACGCTGACCCCTTCGTCGGCGGCAGCGGCGACGACTTGCTCGTGGACGTCGGCATCGACGGTGATGGCCAGCTTCGGCGACGGCTTTCCCCGCGGCATACAGAAGCTCTACTACCACGGAATGACCGTTGTCATAAGTCGTCTGTCAGGGCCAATCCGGCTGGGGACAGGCGTGCCCTGCCATCCACGCTCTCATCTCGGAATCAGCGCGACAAGTCACTTCTTGCGGACGAGGGTGACGCCGTCGCGCACGGTGAGCTGCACGCACACCACCCGGTCGTCGGCGGCCACGTGGTCGTTGAACGCCTTGATGGCCCTGGTGTTCTCGTCGTCGTCATCGCTGACGACGCGCCCGCTCCACAGCGTGTTGTCCGCGGCGATGAGCCCGCCCGTCGACAGCTTGGGCAGGACGGCCTCGTAGTAGTTGCGGTAGTTGGGCTTGTCGGCGTCGATGAACACGAAGTCGAACGGCCCGTCGAGCGCGGCAATGGTGTCGAGGGCGGGACCGAGCCGGAACTCGATGCGGTCGGCGACGCCCGCGTCGGCGGCGTGGCGCCGGGCGACTGCGTTCGACGTCTCGTCCACATCGCACGTGATGATGCGCCCGTCCGGCGGCAGGGCCGCGGCCATGGAGATGGACGAGTAGCCCGTGAAGGTGCCGATCTCCAGCACCAGCGTGGGCCGCAGCGCGAAGACGAGCATCTCCAAGAAACGGCCTTCCAGGGTGCCCACCATCATCCCGTGGGCTGGAAAGTCGCGGGTGGTCTCCTCGGCCAGCGCGGCCAACACCGGCGTCGGGGGCGACGTGTGCGCCTCCGCGTAGGCGTCGATGGCGGGGTCGATCTCGATCATGACCAGATCCTCTCTCCGAGTCGGAGCAGTCCGGCGAGGTCGAAGATGTCGACCTCGAAGTAGGGGACGGTGGCGACCACGTCTGGGGCCACGGCCAACTCCGAGCGCTGCTCAGCCTCGCGCTGGGCCACCACCTGGAAGCGAAGGAAGCTCTCCGCGATTTCGACCAGCACCCTGCGCACTAAGGCCGCGTCTCCGATGTCAGGCCCGAGCTTGGCCGCCAACTCGCCCGCCTGCTTCTCCATCACCGCGGCTGCCGCGGCCGCGCCCTCGTCGAGCAGGTACGAGGGCAGCACCTTGTTGAGCACGACCGCGCCCAAGTGGAACTTCTTGTCCTGCAAGACGTCGATGAAGAACTCGGCTTCGTGCAGTGGGGCGGCCTCCAACGTGGACACCACGAGGAAGGTGGTGCGCTTGTCGTGCAGCAGCCGAGTGACGGCATCGGCCCGCTCCACGAAGCCAGGGGCCATGGTCTGGAACAGGCCGAAGAACTCGGCCACGTCTTCGAGGAACTCGGTGCCGAGGATGCGGTCGGCCACCGTGTAGAAGGGCTTGGACGCGAAGCTCACGATGCGGCTGCGGTAGGGCGCGGTGAGCAGGCGCAGGAACCGGCTGGAGAAGAACTCGGCCATGCGCTGCGGGGCTTCGAGGAAGTCGAGGGCATTGCGGGTGGGCGGCGTGTCCACCACGATCAAGTCGTACTCGCCTTCGCAGTGCAGCTCGTACAGCCGCTCCATGGCGATGTACTCGTGGCTCTGCACGAAGCGGCTGCTGATGTTGTCGTACAGCTTGTTGTCGAGGATGGCCTGGGCCGTCCGCCGGTCGGGCGCGTGTCTGGCCACCAGCGCGTCCCACGACTCCTTGGTGTCGAGCATGGCCGCGAACAACTGGCCCCGCGGCTTGACGCCCGCCGCCGCGAAGGCCTCGGACGGGACCTGCTTCTCGGTGTTGCCGAAGCCCTCCAGGCCCAGCGCGTTGGCCAGGCGCTTGGCCGGGTCGACAGTGAGGACGAGCACCTTGCCACCGTGGCGCACCGCGGCCATGGCGGCCAGCGACGCGGCCGTGGTCGTCTTGCCCACGCCCCCGGACCCGCACGAGATCACGACCTCTTTGGAGGCCAGCAACTGCTCGATGGATGCGGGGCGGGCGGGCATGAGGAGTCTGGCGACGGGCCGTCAGTAGCCCAGCTCGGCGGCCAGTGCTTCGGCCACCTGGCGGGTGGTGCGAAGGCCGTGGGAGCGGGTGAAGAGGTAGGGGACGTAGAGCAGCGGGATGCTGCGGTCGATCTCGTGGCGCAGCCGTTCCAGATGGCCGGCGCGGGTGCGGCGCAGGGTCACGGCCAGTCGAGCCGCCTCCACGATCGGGGCCACCGAGCCACCGACGGCACCCGACAGCGCGGCGACCGCGTCGGGCTCGGCCAGTCGATCGAAGACCTCCTCCTCGCCTCGGCCGAACAGCTCGGGCAGCACCCGGTTCACGACGATGGCGGCCAGCTTCACGCTGGTCTCCTGCTCGACCCGGTGGGACAGGTCGATGGTCTCGCTCACCGGCATCTCCTCCGGCGTGGCCACGATCACCAGGCCGGTGCGCTCGGGGTCCGACAAGATGTCGAGCATCCAGCCCGTCTGGCTGCGGACCAGGCCGACCTTCACCAGTTCGTTGATGGCCTCGGGCGCGGCGAGCTGCCCGACGATGTGGCCGGTGGGCGAGGCGTCGACCACGACGAGGTCGTAGTTCTCCTCGCGGACCTCATAGGTGAGCTTGCCCACGGTGAGGATCTCCTTCACCCCGGGCGCGGCGGTGGCCACGAACTCGAAGATGCGGGCCAGCGGTCCGATGCGGGCCATCACCGGGAGGCGAAGGTTGATGCTCAGGTACTCCTTCAGCGACTCCTCCGTGTCCATGGACATGGCGTAGAGGTTGCGCTCGACCTCACCGGGCTGGAACTTGGTGGGGCCGGTCTCGAAGAAGGCGCTGAGGTTGCCCTTGGCGTCGACCTCGCAGACGAGCGTGCGCTTGCCCCGCTCCGCAGCCAGCAGGGCCAGGCCCGCGGCCACCGTCGACTTGCCCACGCCCCCCTTGCCGGTGACGAAGACCAGCTTGCGGTCGAGGAGGTCCTTCACCCCTTAACCGCTGCTGAAGCCGACCCGGCGCTCATCGTCGCGTCCGCTGATCTCCACGTAGGCCACCTTGGCCGAAGGGATGCCGACCCGCCTGCCCCGACGGTCCGTAAGCCAGAGGATGGCGTCGCTGGCGATGGCCTGCTCGACCTGCTTGACCAGCGCGTCGCGATCGGCGTCCTCGGGGAACTCGAGCTCGATCTCCTTCGGCGCATAGGTGACACCGATGCGGACCTCCACTCGCTACTCCTCTCGCTCGGCCGACGCGGCCTCCTCGACCGCTGCGGGGTCGCCTACGGCCCAATCGTCGACGGCTTGGTCGTCGTCTTGGTTTTCGTCGGGCTCGTCGTGTTGCGCCCCGGGCTCGGCCATCGTAGGCAACTCGTCCCACCTTCCCCATTTGGGCGTGCGGCGCACAAACGACAGATGCCACATGCACAACAGCACGGTGAGGATGGCCGTGATCTGGCTGCCGGTCAGGCCGAAGTGGCGGGTGTCCTCTCTGAGGAAGTCCTCGATGATGCGCTGCACCCCGTACCACGCGCCGAAGACCGAGATGAGAAAGCCGTCGTAGTGGTCAGGCCTGCGGCGGCGGAGGAACAACAGGCCGGCCAAGAGGACGGTGACGAGAATCAAGTCGTACAGCGCGGTCTGGTGGACGATGGTGCCGGGCACGCAGCGCTGCGCCGTCTCGATGTCGGCCGGGGGGCACTTGTAGCCGAGGAAGAACGTGGTCGGCTTGCCCAGGTGGTCGCCCACGATCAGATCGCCGATGCGGCCCACGAACACGCCCAAGGCCATGCCGGGCGCGGCCGCGTCCATCACCTTCCAGAACGAGAGCCGGCGCTTTCGCATCTCGGGGAGGGCCAGGAGGATGGCGCCGAAGAACCCGCCGAGCAGCGAGATGCCGCCCTTCCAGACCTGGAGCGCCTCCATCGGGCTGCTGTAGTCGCCCAGGTGGTTGACGACGTAGGCCAGCCGGGCGCCGAGGATGGCGCCGATGGCCGCCCTGGTCAGCAGCGAGTAGACGTCGTCCTCGGTGATGCCCTTGCGCTTGGCCGCAGGCAGCATGAGCCGGGCGCCCAACAGAAAGCCGACGGCGATGCCCACGCCGTGGGGCGAGATGGACAGCGGCCCCAGCTTGACGTGGACCAGCGGGTGGTAGGAGATCGTGGCCAAGCTGGTGTGGCGGGCGATGGTGGCGTGGGTGGCGATGGTGGCGATGGTGGCGAGGGCCATTGCCCGCATTCTTATTGGCCCGTGCCCGTGCTTCTCGGCCCGTTGCCCATGGCCGGTCCGCGTCGCGCCCCGTCGGTATGGTCGGGGTCATGGAACCGAGCGACCGGGCCGCGGCCTGGGCCCACACCATGAGCGGGCACCAGACGGGCTCGTTGGTGCAGGCCCACGCCGGGAGCGAGGCCAAGGTCGGGGCGGTGGCGCCCTTCGACCGGGAGGCTCGGGAGGAGGCGGAGGACGCGGTGTTGGCCGCGGGCGCCACCCGGGCTCGCGGCGCCGGGGCGCGGCTGCGGGTGGAGGAGCCGGACCGGTACCGCACCTGCTTCGAGCGGGACAGGGACCGCATCCTGCACTCGGCCGCCTTTCGGCGGCTGGCGGGCAAGACGCAGGTGTTCATCTTCCCCGAGGACCATCAACGCACGCGGCTGACCCATGCGTTGGAGGTGGCCCAGGTGGCGGGGTCGCTGGCCCGGGCCCTGCGGCTGAACGTGGCCTTGACCGAGGCCATCGCGCTGGGGCACGACTGCGGGCACGGACCCGGCGGGCACGCGTCCGAGGACGCCTTCGCCCCGTTCGTGGAGGGCGGTTACGACCACGCCGTCTGGGGCGCCGACGTGGTGCTGGCCCCGCTCAACCTGTGCGCGGAGACGCTCGACGGCGTGCGCAACCATTCGTGGTCGCGGCCCGCGCCTTCGACCCCCGAGGGCGAGGTCGTGTCGTGGGCCGACCGCATCGCCTACGTCTGCCACGACTTCGAGGACGCGGTGCGGGCCGGCATCGTAACCGGCTCGATGCTGCCCGACGTGGTGCGCGAGCGTTGCGGCCACGTCCACAGCAGGCAGTTGGGCGCCTTCATCGACGCCGTCGTGCAAGCGGTGGCGGACACGGGGCGTGTGGGCATGGCCCCACCGATGGCCGAGGCCCTGGCCGAGTTCCGACGCTTCAACTACGAGCGCATCTACATGCGGCCCGCCTCGGTCACCCAGGGCGACGCCGTCGTGCGGGTGTTGCAGGCCCTGGTCGACTTCTACGCCGACCGGCCCAACACGCTCCCCCTGGACGGGGCGGGCCCCACGGGTCCTGCGTCGGGCGGGTGGGCGGCCGGGAGCGCGGAAGCCTTGCGGGAGGCGGTCACCTACGTGGCGGGCATGACCGACCGGTTCGCCCTGGCCCAAGCCGTGGCCCATTTGGGTTGGGACCCGGCCCGACTCCCCTTCGCCCCCAACCCGCTCTCCTAGCCCCCGCCCGCCAGCCCGCCAGCCGCAACCCGACTTGTCGCGCTGAGTGCCATATATGGCATTGAGCGCGACAAGACTGGCCGGGCCGGTCAGTCGGAGGGCATGTCGTCGTGCCAGCGAGGGTGGTGATGGGCGGCCCAGGCCCCGTCGACGTCCCCGCCGACCATCCCCCGCAAGGCCACCGGGTCGGAGACGGCCTTGACGATGTGGCCCACGATGGCGAAGACCAGCACCGTCGCCACCCAGTCGTGCACAAAGGTGGCGCCCGTGCGCCACGACAGGTCGAACGAGCGGGGCCAGCGCATGATCGACCCGGTCAGCAGCATCACGGGGATGGCGCCCGCGGTGAACGCCGCGTTCAGCTTCTGGCCCGGATGGAATTTGCCCAGCCGCACCGACCGGTCCCGGCCCAGCGTCCGGAACCACCGTCGGTCGTCGGCCAGCCAGCGGTTCAGTCGTCCGAAGTCCGACCGCAGGCCGCGGCCCCACCGCCCCGCCGCGCCCACCACGACCGGCAGCGGCAGCAACAGCCCGGCCCACACGTGCACGTCCTTCACCGTCTCGCGCCGCCCGACCAACACCGACAGCGGCCCGAAGGACAACACCAGCCCGCTCGACAGCAGCACCAGGAACAGCGTGGCGTTGGCCCAGTGCACCACTCGGGTGGCCACGTCGAACCGGCGCACTCGCACCGGCACCTGGCCGATGAAGGGCTCAGACAGGCTCGTCATCGCGCCCGTTCGACGTGCCGATCCACGCGTCCACGTCGTAGCCCCGCCGCTCCCAATACCCCTCTTGCACCCGGTCGGTGACCTCGATCCCCGACAGCCATTTGCACGACTTGTAGCCGTACATGGGCGCCACGTATAGGCGCACGGGCCCGCCGTGGGCCCTCGATATGGGCCCGCCCTGCATGCTGTACGCCACCATCACATCGGGCCTGCGGGCCTGCTCCATGGTCAGGCTCTCCGTGTACGAGCCGTCGAACGACGTGAACCGAACCGCCGTGGCCCGGGTCCCCCGCGCCCCGCCGGCCTGCACGCCTGCCCGGTCCAGCACGTCGGCCAGGCGAACACCGACCCACGGCACCTGGTGCACGCGCCAACCCGTCACACACTGAAAGTCCTTGGTGAGCGACGTGGCGGGCATGGCCCGCAAGTCGGCCACGGACAACGAGGCGGGCCGATCGACCAGGCCGCCGACGGTCAGCCGATATGAGGCCTCGTCGGCCGATGGCAGCGAGCCCGTCACCGTGTAGATGCGAAAGCCGCCGCCCGCGGGCAACAGGTCGGAAAGCCCCGTGCGGTCAGCCGCGGTGATGGGGGCCAACAGCCTGCTCAGCGCGTCGGACAGTCGAGCACCGACGAGCACACCGCCGACGCCGAGCCCGAGCATCCCCAGCACGATCCGCCGCCCCACCGGCGCACCCGGGTCCACCACTTCAGCCTCGGCCGGCGTGGCCGGGCCGGTGTCATCCATCACGGCCAACAGTACGGAGCCGGTGGCCCCTCGGTACGTCGGGCGCCTAGTTGATGCGCAACTCGGGCCGGAACACCCGGGCCGGGCCCATGTTGTCGATCTCCTTGGCCAGCGCCGCGAACGCCTGCGCGGCCTCGCCGTCCGGGTCCGACGCCGTCACCGGCAGCCCCACGTCGCCGCCCTCACGCAGGGCGGGCACGAGCGGCACCTGGGCCAGCAGGGGCACGCCCAACTCCTCGGACAGGACCGACCCGCCGCCTGCGCCGAACAGCTCATACCGGTGGCCGTCGTCGCCCGTGAACCAGGACATGTTCTCGATCACGCCTCGCAGCGGGAGGTTGATCTTCTTGGCCATGTAGGCCGTGCGCTGGGCGACGCGCTGGGCCGCGGCTTGCGGGGTGGTCACCACGAAGACCTCGGACTTGGGCAGGTACTGGGCCATGGACAAGGCCACGTCGCCGGTGCCGGGCGGCATGTCGATCACGAGGTAGTCGAGGTCGCCCCAGTACACGTCGGTCAGGAACTGCTCCAGCGCCTTGTGCAGCATGGGGCCGCGCCACATCACCGGTTGGTTCTCCTCCACGAAGAACCCGATGGAGATGACCTTCACGCCGTAGGCCACGGGCGGGACCAGCAGGCCGTCGATGACGACGGGCTCTTGATCAATCCCCATCATCTTCGGGATGGAGAAGCCGTACACGTCGGCGTCGAGGATCCCGACCTCCCGACCCATCTTGGCCAGGGCCAACGCGGTGTTGACCGTGACCGACGACTTGCCCACGCCGCCCTTGCCCGACGTCATGCCGATCACACGCGTGCGCGAGCCGTCAGCCATGAACGGGTTGGTGCGACCCTCCTCGTGGCCGAGCCGCTGGCCCTGACCGCCGTGACCGCCCCCGTGGGCGTGGCCCTCGTGGCCGCTTCCCGCCCCGGCGGCGCCGCCAGACAGCTTGTTGCGGAGGGCCTCGCGCTCGGCATCGGTCATGACCGTCAGGTCGACGTCGACGGCATCGACGCCGGCCAGCCCGCCCACTGCGGCGGTGACCCGGCTGGTGATCTCGGCCCGCAGCGGACAGCCCGCCACCGTCAGCGCCACCACCACCCGAACCTGTCCGCCCGCCACGTCGACGGACTTGACCATGTCCAACTCGACGATGCTGCGGTGAAGCTCGGGGTCCTGCACAGGGCGGAGGGCTTCGAGGACCTCGGCTTCGGTGACCGGCATTGGGGGAGCGCCTCCTAATTTCCACTACGGCGATAGGTAGAATATCGACCGTGGGTTCATTACCCCTCACCGAGCGTCCGTTGGACGACCGGGAGTTCGCCGCCGCAGTGGCCGCCGTCACCAACGCATTCGGTGACCCCACCCGGCGCGACATCTACCTCTTCGCCAGGGAGACGCCGCTTGGCGTGACCGCGGCCCAGGTGGCCCAGCGCTTCGACCTGCACCCCAACGTGGCCCGCCACCACCTCGACAAGCTGGCCGCGGGCGGCTACCTCGACGTGCACGTCGAGCGCGGCGCGGAGCGGGGCCCGGACGAGCCGGGCCGGGCAGGCCGTCCGTCGAAGATGTATCAAGTGCCCGACAAGGCCTTGTCCACCGGGCTCGAGTTTCCGGGCCGCAGGGACGAGCTGCTCATCACCCTCCTGGGCCGGGCCCTCGCCCTCATCCCAGACGACCAGGCCGAAGCCATGGCCGAGCAGGTCGGCGAGGATTACGGCCGGACTCTCGCCGCCTCCATGTCCCCGGCCGACGGGCACCGCAGCTTCCGCACCGCGCTGCACGCGGTGGCCGACGCTCTCACCGCCCACGGCTTCGCGGCCCACACCGAGCCCAGGGGCGGGTCGCTGGCCATCGTGTCCGAGCACTGTCCGTTCGGCGACGCCGCCACCCAGCACCCGGTGATGTGCGCGGTCGACCGGGGCATCGTGCGGGGCATGCTGGCAGGCCTCTACGGCGACACCACCCCGGCCACCACGGCGTCGCGCGCCCAGGGCGACGAGGCCTGCGTCACCAGCCTCTCCTAGCGGCGGGCGCCTGATTGCCCCGCCACTACCTCGACCACGCGTCCACCTCGCCCGCGCGCCCCGCAGTCGTCGAGGCCATGCTGCCCTGGCTCACCGGCGACGGGGCGGGCGACCCGGGCCGGGTGCACACCGAGGGGCGGATGGCCAGGGCCGCCATCGAGGACGCCCGCGAGCAGGTGGCCGTCTTGTTGGGCGCCCGGCCCCGCGAGGTCGTCTTCACCAGTGGGGCGACCGAGGCGGCCAACGCCGCGGTCTGGGGCGCAGCCCGTCGTCGGCCCGAAGGCTTGATGGCGTATGCGGAGGTGGAGCACTCGGCCGTGCGCGACGCCTCGGCTCGGCACCGCAGCACCGTCGTCCCGGTGGACCGCACTGGACGAATCGACCCGGCCGCGTTGTCCAACCTCGACCCGGCCGACGTGGCCCTGGTCCACTGCCAGTGGGGCAACCACGAGGTGGGCACGTTGCAACCGGTTGCGCAGGTCGTGGAGTGGTGCCGGGCCCACGAGGTGCTCGTGCACATCGACGCGGCCCAGGCCGCCGGCCGCGTGCCCATCGACTTCGACGGGTTGGGGGCAGACCTCATGTCGGTCAGCGCCCACAAGCTGGGCGGGCCCAAAGGCGTGGGCGCGCTGCTGGTGCGCCGCGGCCTGCGGCTGGACCCGATGCTGGTCGGCGGCGAGCAGGAGCGGGCCCGCCGGGCCGGGCTGGAGAACGTGCCCGGCATCGTGGGCTTCGGCGCCGCCGCCCGAGCACTCTCAGAGTGCCTGCTCCAAGAGTGCGAGCGGTCACTCCAACAGTCGGAGCGGTTGCTCACACGGTTGGAGCAGATGCTCGGCGTGCACGCGTTCACGCCCGCCGACCGGGCGCTTCGACTGCCGCACATCGCCTGCTTCGCGGTCGACGGGGTGGAAGCCGAGCCCGTGCTGCTGGGACTGGACCAGGCGGGGATCGCGGCTCACTCGGGGTCGGCGTGCTCGTCCGAGTCGCTGGAGCCGTCGCCCGTGCTCGAGGCCATGGGCGTCGACGCGGACCACTCGCTTCGCTTCAGCGTGGGATGGTCGACCACCGAGGCGGACGTCGACGCTGCGATCGACGCCCTGCCTCGTGTCGTCGAGCGGCTGCGCGCCCTGCGCTGAGCGGCAGTCAACCCCACGCGTCTGGAGGACCGGCGGCGGGTGAGTCAGTCGCCCCAGTAGCGCTGTTCGAGGAACGGGTCGCCGTACATGTGGTAGCCGTTGCGCTCCCAGAAGCCGGGGGCGTCGGCGGCCATGAACTCCACGCCCCGAAGCCACTTGGCCGACTTCCAGAAGTAGAGCCGGGGCACGAAGGCCCGCAGTGGATAGCCGTGCTCCGGCTCCAATGGCCGCCCGTCGAACTCGTAGGCCAGCAGGCACCGGGGTTGGCCCTGCTCGTCCACGCCCCGTACGTCGTCAAGGGGCACGTTGGCCGTGAACCCGTACTCCGAGTGCCACATGACGTGGGTGGCCGACGGGTCGACCGACACGAGGTCGAGCATGGCGTCGAAGGCCACGCCTCGCCAGACCGTGTCGAACTTGGACCACTTGGTGACGCAGTGGATGTCGACCGTGGCCTCAGCCGCAGGCAAGGCCCGCAACTCGTCCCACGACAAGGTGCGCTCGCGCTCGACCAGGCCGAAGACCTTGAAGTCCCAGTCGGCCAGGTCCTCATAGACAGGGACGCTGCCTGCATGCAGGACCGGGAAGCGCTCGGTGAAGTACTGGCCGGGCGGCAGTCGGGCCGGGTCGATGCCCCGTTCTTCGAGCGACTTGCGATTTCGGTCGAAGAAGCCAGCCACATCCCTATCCTTTCACGGTGCTTCGCGCCCCCCGACCCGTCGTGCTCGCCGCCCTGCCCGTCGTCACGGCGGTCGGCGTGTTCGGCATCTCGTACGGCGTGCTGGGCGTGGCCGCGGGCATCCCAGGGTGGCAGCTGGTCGTGATGTCGATGACCGTGTTCGCCGGATCGTCCCAGTTCGCAGCGGTGTCGGCCCTGGGCGGGGCGGGCGGGGCAATCGGCGCCATCGTGTCGGGCGGGCTGTTGAACACTCGGTATCTGGCGACCGGCACGGCGGCCGGTCGAGTGCTTCCCGGCGGCAGGATTCGACGGGCCTTGCTCGGCCAACTGGTAGTGGACGAGAGCTATGCCCTGGGCGTGGCCGTGGGCGGGCCAGACAGTCCCGACCCGGACGCCATGCTCGCGGCCGGCTCGATGGAGTGGCTGGCGTGGGTGGTGGGATCGGCGATCGGTGTGCTCATCGGGCCGGTGGTGGGCGACCCGATGCGGCTGGGGCTGGACGCCGCCTTCCCGGCCATGTTCGTGGCCTTGCTGTGGCCGCTGCTCGACCGGCCGGGGGCCCGGCGGTGTGCGCTGGGCGGTGCACTGGCCGTGGCCGTCGTCGCCCCGCTGGCGCCTGGCGGACTGGAACTGGCGGCGGCGGGCGTGGTCGGGCTCATCCTCGCAGGGGACGGCGACTCCCCAGGAGGCGCCGGCAATGCGGGCGATGCCGGCAATGCGGGCGATGCGGCGTTGGGCGGGCCGGCATGAGCGAGTCGATGCTCGCCCTCGTCGGGCTGACCGCCGTCACCGTGGTCTTCAAGGGCGCGGGCCCCATGCTCCACCGCGTGCCCGAGCCCCTGGCCCGCCGACTGGCCGGGCTGGCGCCCGCCCTCCTGGCCGGACTGGTGATGAGCGAGGTCATCGGGCGCAACGGCCTGCCCCACGTCGACGCCAAGATGGCAGGTGTGGCCGGGGCCGTCGGGCTGGCCTCCCGCCGGGCCCCGCTGGCCGTGTGTGTGGTCGCGGGCGCGGCGGTGGCCGCCCTCCTCCGCCTCGTCACCTGAGTCACCTGATCGCCCGGCCGCCGGTCCCCGGCCCGCCGGGACGACAAGGGCGATGGCGCAACGGCGATCAGCTCACACAGAACTCGTTGCCCTCCGGGTCCTGCATCACGAAGTGGACCTCGTGGAAGGGCCCGAAGTCGCCCTCGTAACGGACCTGCACGGTGGCCCCCAACTCGACCAGCCGCTGCACCTCGGCATCCAGCCCGGCCTCGCCGGACTTCACATCGACGTGCAGTCGGTTCTTGCCCACCTTGCCTTCGGGCACCCGCTGGAAGAACATCCGGGGCCGCACGCCATCGGGGTCCGACGCCGCGCTGCGAGCGCCGAACTCGGCGTCGGGCAGGCCGTTCTCGCGCATCCACTTGACCGTGTCGTCGTCCCACTCCCACTCGAGCTTGTAGCCCAAGGCCTCGGCCCAGAACCGGGCTAGCGGCTCGGGGTCGGCGCAGTCGAACACCACTTGCAATGAATGGGCCATCACGTCCTCCATGCGTCGAGCGGCGCCCGCCTGCCCCTGCGGACCGACGCGGCCGCCACTTCGTCCGGCACCTCGATCTCCAAGCGCAACAAGGCGGCGCCGAAGGTCTTGCCCAGGTTGTCGCTGCGCAGGCTGCGGGGCGCGCCCCCGCCCAGCGCGGCCTGCATCACGAACTTCAAGGCCCACACATTGGCTGCCTCGTAGCGCACGACCTCGCCTTGCACCAGTGATCCAAAGAGGGCCTTGACCCGTTCGGCCGTGACCTCGGCCTTGATCACCTCGAAGGCGGCCTCGTCGTCGGCGAACAACGACAGGTCGCTGATGTCGCCCTTGTCGCCGGACCGGGCCCCGCACAGGTCGCGCAACGGGATGCGGGCCATGACCTCAGACCTCCTGCACGTCGACGCGGACCTGGGCGTCGACCAACGCCTTGTCGACGGGGAACGGGTCGACGGCCAGCAGTTGCGTGGGCTTGCCGCCCCGGTCCCTGCCGGTGCCGCTGATGGTGGGCGGGCCGGACAGGCCGAGCACGCCCACCGACCGCGCCACTGCGCTAGCCGTCTCCGCGTCGGCGCAGCGCCACGCCAGCCTGCCCACGACCTCCGGCGGCTCACAGTCGGACCGCTCGCCCCAGTAGGCGCCCGCGCCGAAGAACTCCTCGCACCACTCATCGACGACCACGCCGCGCTGCTCGGCCTTGGTCCTGATGAAGTGCAGCGCGGCCCTGGCCTTGGCCTCCGCGTCCGGCCATGAGTAGGCCATGCGCACCTCACCGGACCATCCGGCAGGCGTACAGCGCAATGCCTTGTACGAGGCGGGCGGCGGCCCGCCCCGCGCCCCGCTGACGCGCACCCGATCGCGGCCTTGGTCCTCGACCGCGAGCGAGGTGAAGTCGGCCGTTGCGTCGGGGTTGAGATAGTGCGCCGGGTCGTGCACCTCGTAGAGCAACTGCTCGCGCACGGTGTCGAACGTGACCATGCCGCCGGTCTTGTCGGGCTTGGTGATGACGGCCGAGCCGTCGGCCTCGCACTCGGCCAAGGGAAAGCCCACCCGCATCGGGTCCGGGTTCTCCCACCACGCGCCCGAGTAGTTGCCGCCCGCGACCTGGCCGCTGCACTCCAGCAAGTGGCCGATGGCCACGCCCGCGGCCAAACGGTCCCAGTCCTCCCACGACCACCCGAACTCGTGCACCAGCGGGGCCACGAACAACGACGCGTCGGCCACCCGGCCGGTGATCACCACGTCGGCCCCCTGTTGCAGCGCATCGACGATGGGCCGCGCCCCCAGGTAGGCGTTGGCGAACAGCGTGTCGTCGGGCAGGTCGATCACGCCCTGTTCGGCCAAGGGCCGGACGTCGTCGCCCACCACAGTGGCGACCTTCAAGCCATTCGCCCCTGCCGCCTTGGCTGCGGCCACCGCGGCCCGTCCCGCGGCGATGGGATTGATCCCGCCTGCGTTGGTGATGAACTTCGTGCGCCCGTCGAGGATGTGGGGCAGGGCCACTCGCAAGTACAGCGGCAGGTCACGCGTGTAGCCGAGCGACTCGTCCCGCTGACGGTCCTTCTGCAAGATGGCCAAGGTGAGTTCGGCCAACGCCTCGCACACGAGGTAGTCGACGCCCGCATCGAGCACGTCGGCAACCGGCTCGATCCCGTCGCCGTAGAAGCCCTGTCCGCCGCCGATGCGCACGGTGCCCGTCACGCCCCGAAGCTACCCGCCTGGCGGACCGCCGCCCGCGCCCGTGCCGACCGCCTGCTTGGCCGCGTCCAGCTCCTGTTGCACCAACGACGCCATGTCCGGCTCGCCCCCGCCGGAGAGGAAGGCCTCGAACTCCGGGATGGCTCCAGCCGCGTCGTGCTTGTCCCGCAGCAGGATCTCGCCTCGGAAGAAGTGGGCGTCCGGGTATTTCGGGTCGGCCGCGATGGCGCGCTCCACATAGGAGAGGCCCTTGTCGATCAAGGCCGGATCGGACCCGGACCGTCCGGCCAGCCGCACCAGCCAGCCCCGGTAGGCCAGCGCCTGCGCGTTCTGCGGGTCGTCCTTGATGACCTGGTCGTAGAGCTTGATGGCATCGAGCAGCTTGCCCTGGCCTGCCAGCGCGGCAGCCCGAGCAAGGCGCTCGCCGGACGTTTCCGTGATCCCGCCCGCCACCGTCTGCCCCGGCACCCGCTCCCCGGCGGTGCGGGCCACGGCCATGCCCGCCACGCCCGCCAGGGCCAGCACGCCCGCGCCCACGACGACGGGCCGAAGCGGCCGACGCGTTCGCGTCGGGGACACGACTCGGTCGCCGCGCAGCCGGGCCGCGGCGCGAGCGGTGTAGTCGTCCCGCAAGGCCGAGTAGTCGGCGTCCTCGATATCGCCCGCGGCCCGCTCGCGGTCCAAGTCGGCCAACGATGTCAACAGGAAGGCCAGCTCCTCGTCCTCGTCGGCGCCTTCGCCTTGCTGTCCGCCAAGCGCGGCCGCGACCAACGACCGGTCCTCCTCGCTCACCGCCGGACCGCCGACGCGCCGACGCCGCCAACCGCGGAACACGACCACCAGTCCGGCCAGGCCCAGCACGCCGCCCGCGACAGGCAAGGCCCAGACCAGGGCGCTGACGCCGGACGACTGGGGCCGCAACAAGATGTCCTGCCCGTAGCGGTCGACCAGATAGGCCCGCACCTGCGCGTCCGAGTAGCCCGCCTCGACCTGCGACTTGATCTGGGCCCGGATGGCCTCGGACGCGGGCGCGTCCGACTCGTCAGCCGACAGGCTCTCGCACGTCGGGCAGCGCACCTCCTTGGCGATGTGCAGGACGCGCTCGTTGACCGTCGGCGTGTGACCGCCGCGCAGCGAGCCCGCCACCACCGCGCCCGCCATCACGACAGCCAGCACCAGCACGGGGAGCCAGCGCTTCACGGCCTGCCTCCTCGCAACGCCCGGTCGGCTTGGGCCAACAGCCGCTCCAGTCCCACGTCGCTCACGCCGCCCACGACGCGTGTCAGCACGATGCCGTCGGGCGAGACGAGGAACGACTCGGGCACACCTCGCACGCCCCAGTCGACCTTGGCCGCCTCGTCCTCCACCACCGGCCAGCCCCCGCCCCGCTCGTCGAAGAACCGGCGCACGTCGGCGGGCTCGTCCCTGTAGACCACCGAGACCACGGCCGCGTCGCCCGCGGCCTGATGGCGCTCGAAGAACAATCGCAACTGCGGATGCTCCTGCACACACGGGATGCACCACGTGGCGAAGAAGTTCACCAACACGTACTTGCCCTGTTGGGCGGACAAGGCGAATCGGGACCCGTCCAGTCCCGGCCCAGACACGTCGGGCGCCGGACGGCCGATGAGCCGAGACGGCGCCACTCTGTCGGCCGCGGGCTTGCGGGTGGCCAGCACGCCGACGAACAAGGCAATGGTCAGCCCCACAGCCACCGCCGCGTACAGCGCGGTGCGTCGACGGGGCCGGTCGTCGACTGGCCCGGACTGCTCGTGCACTGCCGCGGTCATGCCGGAGCGAGCTCGGGTTCCTCTTCGGCCACGGGCACAGGCTCAGAGGCGGGCGCGGTAGGACGGCGCCTGCGCCCGGGAAGGGCCGCCATCAGCGTGCCCACGGCCATGATCCCGCCGCCCACCCAGAGCCACATGATCAACGGCTGCACGATGACGCCGATCACCACCGTGCCGCCCGGCTCGCGCGGCGGCGTCACCAGCGTGAGGTACACGTCGTCGACTCCGGTTGTGCGCACCGACGGCGTCCCGATGGCGTCGTTGGCGAACGGGAACTTGTTGAGAGCTGGGCGGAACACGCGTCCGCCGTCCACGCGCACGTCGGCCACGATCGACTTCTTGTTCGGATGGTCGACCTGCTTGGCCCCGAGATAGGTGACGGTATGGCCGGCCAGTCGGGCCGACTCGCCTTCGGCCAGGCGGAACTGGTGGCGATGTCCGTAAGACGAGCTGGCCGCGAAGGCAACGGCGATGACGACCACGCCGACGTGCACGACCATCCCGCCGTTGGCCCGCCCGAACAAGCCGTGCAGCCCTTGCCGGCGCGTCGACAAGAGCAGTTGCCTGCCCGCGCCCGCGGCCGCGAACGCGCCGAGGCCGAAGGCCAGCAGCGGCGCCGCGCCTCGAAGGCCGAAGGCGACGCACAACACGACGGTGGACGCGGCCACCGTCAACGGCCATTGCAGCCGATGGCGCAACAGCTCGCTGCCCGCCTTCCGCCATGGGAGCGCGGGCGCGACCGCCATGAGGAACAGCAGCGTGAAGCCGATGGGCCTGGTCATGCGGTCGAAGTACGGACGGCCCACCGACAGCCGGTCGCCGTTCAGGGCCTCGGCGATGAGCGGGAACACCGTTCCCAGCAGGACCACGAAGGCGAAGGCTGCGAACAGCATGTTGTTGGCGAGGAAGGCCCCTTCTCGCGACACCGGCGAGTCCATGGTGCCCGGCGATCGCAGGCGGTCGCCTCGCCAGCCGATGAGGCCGACGCCGACGGCCACGATCACCGCGAAAAAGGTGAGGATGGCGGGCCCGATGGGCGACTCCGTGAACGCGTGCACCGAGTCGAGCACGCCCGAGCGGGTGAGGAACGTGCCCAGGATGGTGAGGCTGAACGTGGCCAGCAGCAGCGACAGGTTCCAGACCCGCAGCATCCCGCGGCGCTCCTGCACCATCACCGAATGGATGAATGCGGTACCGGTCAGCCACGGGAGGAACGACGCGTTCTCAACCGGGTCCCACGCCCAGTACCCGCCCCAGCCGAGAACCTCGTACGACCACCAGGCGCCGAGAACGATGCCGACGGTGAGGAAGCCCCACGCGAACAGCGTCCAGCGCCGGGTCTCGACCAGCCAGCCCTCCCCGACCCGGCCCGTCACCAGCGCGGCCACCGCGAACGCGAAGGGCACGGTGAAGCCGACGTAGCCCAGGTAGAGCATGGGCGGGTGGAACGCGACCAGTGGATGGTTCTGCAGCAGCGGGTTCGGGCCGGGGCCGTCGGTGGGCAGCACGCCGGAGAGCTGCTTGAACGGGTTGGCCGGGCCCAGCATGAGCCCGAAGAAGAAGGCGGCCACCACGAACATCACCAGCAGGGCCCAGCCCACCATCGGGTCGGCCTGCCGGTTCTTGAACCGGTGGGCCACTGACGCGGTGTAGCCCGCCAGTACCAGCGACCACAGCAGGATCGAGCCTTCCAAGGCCGACCACATGCCGGTGATGCAGAACAGCAGCGGCGTGGTCGTGCTGTTGTTGTCGGCCACGTACTTCAGGGAGAAGTCGTGGGTGATCAAGGCCCGCTGCATGGCCAGCACCGCCACCAATGCCGCGCCCAGGAGCAGCCAGACATAGATGCGCCCGCCCCGCAGGATGGCGGCCCTGCCCTTGGCCAATCCGAAGGCCATGGTCCCTGCCCCGGTGAGGGCGGCGAGGAATCCGAGGAGGACGGCGCTTTGGCCGAGAAGCGCGTTCATCTACTGGTTACTTGCGTCGCCGCTGGTCGTGGAGTCGGTCGGATAATCCTTGACCCGGTCCGGGTTCTTCACTCGGTACGACTCGGTGTGCCTCACCATGATGCGGTCGCTGGCGTAGTGCGAGCCCTCCCACCGTCCTTCCAGCACGACAGGGATGCCGGGCTTGAAGGTGGAGGGCTGGTTCCCTTGGTGCACGACGTCGATGCGCGTGCCCTTATTCTCGATGGTGAAGTCGACCTTGTCGCCCCGCTCCACGAGGTCGGACGCCACGGTGCCCTCGACGCGGAACCGCCGCGTGCCCAGGTCGGCCTTGTCGCGCACGGCCTCGTCGGCCGTCTTGAAGAACACGGTCGCGTTGCCGAGCCCTTGGAACACCAGGAACCCGAGCGCGCCCAGGATGACGGCCGACGCGATCCACAGCCTGCGGTTCATACCCGCCGTCCTCGGCGCACGACGTAGAGGGCGTAGAGCGCGAGCGTCCCCACGGTGATGGCGTAGCCCGCACCGACGTATCCCATTACCGGCCCACCGCCGTCGTCGTTGTCGCCGCCCCGGCTTCGGCCCTGCGCTCGGCGATGGCCGCATCCAGCGAGCGGTCGCCCGCCTCGTCCATGGCCCGCTCCACGCGGAAGCGGTGCATGGTCAGCCACGCGTACGTCAACGTGATGGCGACGAAGCCGAGCAGCATTACCGCGATGTAGTTGCCGTCCAGGTTCTCCTTGGGCGTGAGGGTGAGTGACTGGCGCTGATGCAACGTGCGCCACCACTGCACGGCGAAGTGGTCGATGGGCACGACGGTGACGGCCAGGAGGGCGGCGATGGCGCTGCGCTTGGCGTTGGTGTCAGGGTCGCCGCCCACCCTTCGCAGGGCGAGGTAGCCGAGGAAGAGGAACAGCATCAGCGCGGTCAGCGTGAGGCGCGCGTCCCAGACCCACCACACGCCCCACGTGGGCCTGCCCCAGATGGAACCGGTGATCAGGGTGAGGGCGGTGAAGACCACACCCACCTCGGCCGAGGCACCCGCGATGTGGTCCCAGCGCCGGGCGCGGGTGCGAGGCAGGAGGTAGGCGGCGCTGGCCAGCGCGGTCACGCCGAACGAGAGGTACGAAGCCCACGCCAGTGGCGGGTGGATGGCGATGAGGCGGACGTAGTCGCCCTGCTCCTGCGTGGGCGGCAGGCCCAGGCCGAGCACGACGGTGGTGGCCAGCGTGATCAGCGCCGCTCCTCCCACCAGTCGCGTCAGGGTGCTCATGCCTCCTCCAAGAGGGTCTCGAAGGCCAAGACCCCGAACGTCGTGTAGATCACGGCGAAGACGCTCAACAGGCGCACCCAAGGCCAGGCGTCGGACACCGGGGTGATGTCGAGCGCCGCTTCCGTCGCTCTGGTGGCGGCCAGCAGGACCGGCGCCACCACCGGCAACAGTAGGAGGGGCAAGAGGGTTTCCCGCACTCGGAGGCCGGCGGCCAGCATGCCGTAGACCACGCCTGCGGCGGCCAGGCCCACCGTGGCCGCGGCGGCGGTGGCCATCACGATCACGGCCCGGTGCACGTCGGCGTCGTAGAGCAGCACCACGAAGACACCGAGCAACAGCTCCAAGGCCAGTAGTTGCAAGGCCACTGCGCCCGCCTTGCCCAAGAAGATGCCTGCCGGGTCGAGGCCGGAGAGGCGCAGCCCGTCACGCGCGCTGTCGGCCGACTCGACCGCGAAGCTGCGTTGCACGGCCAGCAGCGAGGCGAAGAGCACGGCCACCCAGAACAGGCCCGGCGCCGCTCGTTGCAGCACGCCCCGGTCGGGGTCGAGGGCGAAGGCGAACAGCACCAGGACGAGAACGCCGAAGGGCGCGATCTGGTTCGTGGCCACGCGTGACCGGGCCTCGATGCGCAGGTCCTTGCCCGCCATGAGGGCGGCGTCACGCCACATGCACTCGGTCCTGCTCGTGGACATGGCCGCCCGCCATGACGAGGGTGCGGTGGGCCAACGCCGTGGCCCGGTCGATCTCGTGCGAGGCCAGCACCACGGCCGCGCCCGCGGCGGCCGCGTCCTTGACGATGGCGTCGACCGTGTCCCTGCTCTCGGCATCGAGCCCGGCGTGCGGCTCGTCGAGCAGCCACAGCTCGGGCGCTTTGGCCAAGACCACGGCGAGCGCGGTGCGTCGGCGCTGGCCGGTGGAGAGGCGGCCGACGGCGACAGTGCGCAGGCGCGTGTGCAGGCCCAGTCGCTCCAAGGCCCTGCCCGTGGCGGCATGCGGGTCGGGCAGGCCCGCGGCCTTCACCGCGAAGCGGACGTTGTCCTCGACGGTGAGGTCGTCGTACAAGAAGCCCGCGTGACCGAGCAGCCCGATGTGGCGGCGTACGTCTCGACGGCCACGGCCCGTCCGCAGGTCGTGGCCGAGGACGTGGGCCTCGCCTTGGGCCACAGGCAGGAGGCCCGCGCAGGCCCGCAGGAGGCTGGTCTTGCCCGCCCCGTTTGCCCCCTGCACGAGGACGACCTCACCGGGATCGACGTCGAGGTCGACGCCGGCGAGGGCGGGGAAGCGGCCAAGGAGCGCCACAGCGGCACGGAAGCGGACGGCGGGAGCCATGGGGAACGGTGCCAATGGTACGAGGGGGCGGCGCGACGGTTCCATGCGAGGGCGCCGCTACCGTGGCCGGATGGACTGGCGTCGGTGGGTGGGGGGCCTCGGGCGCACGTTGATCGCGGCGGGCACGCTGATCCTGCTGTTCGTCGTGTACCAGCTTTGGGGCACCGGCATCGCCGAGGCCCGCAGCCAGCGGGGCCTGGTCGACGACTTCCGCCGGGCCCATCCCGGCCTGGCTCGGGGCGGGCCCAGTACCACTGGTGTGCCCGGCCCGGAGCCGACGACCACCACCACCTTCCCCGACGCGCCCGGCCCGGCCCCCACCGGCTCGGCCGTGGCCATCATCCGCATCCCCAAGATCGGGGTGGACAAGGCCGTGGTCGAAGGGGTGGCCCTGTCCGACCTCAAGAAGGGGCCCGGGCACTACTCGGCCACGCCCATGCCGGGCCAGCCCGGCAACGCGGCCATCGCCGGGCACCGGACCACGTACGGGGCGCCCTTCTACCGGCTGGACGAGCTGTCCAAGGGCGACAAGATCTACGTCACCACTCCCCAGGGGGCGTTCGAGTACCACGTGCGCGAGACGCAGGTGGTGAAGCCGTCAGACGTGTTCGTGCTCGACTCCACGCCCGACAACCGGCTCACCCTGACCACCTGCAACCCGCGGTTCTCGGCCCGCCAGCGCATGGTCGTGGTGTCCGACTTGATCGGCCCGGCCGCGCCCGCGCCGCCGCCGTCGGCCGTCGTCCCTGGTCCCGGCCCCGAGGGCGGAGACAACCCGGTGGTAGGGAGCACGACCACCACCACGACTGGGTCGGGCACTGAGTCCGAGCCCGGCTCGCAGTTCGAAGGCGGCCTGTCCGGCCAGCGTGCCCCCAAGGGACCGGCGCTGTTGTGGGGACTGGCCGCCGCGCTGGTGGCATTCGGCGTGTGGGTCCTGTCTCGGCGCTGGCGGCGCTGGCCTGCGTACCTGTTGGGCGCCCCGGTGTTCTTGCTCGTGCTGTTCGTGTTCTTCGAGAACTTCAGCCGCCTCCTGCCCGCCAACTTCTAAAGCCCCCGCCCGCCCCGCCGCCGCCCCCACGCCGCCTTCTCGCATTTGGGCGTACTTGCGTCGACTCTTCCGCCAGAACCACGCCCAAATGCGAGAACAACCACCGCCGGCGGGCGTGCGGGCCGGGGCCGGCGCCGGGGTCGGGTCGGGCCCCAGGCAGGGCGGGCGTTTTAGATCTTGGCCAGGCGGTCCAGGCCGACGCGCTCCATCCACCGCAGGATCGTGGCCGACATGCGGTTCACCTCCCCGGCGAACAGCAGCAAACCGAACGCCACCAGCAGCACGCCCGACACCAGGTTGATGATCCGGTAGTGCCGCTTCACCCAAGCGAACGCGGTCGTCAGCCGCCCGAACGCCAGCCCGGTCACCACGAACGGCACGCCCAGCCCGAGCGAGTAGAAGAACAGCAACAAGATGCCCTGCGTGAGCTGCGCCCCAGTCGCGGCGTAGATCAGGATGGGCCCGAGCACGGGGCCGATGCACGGCGTCCACCCGAAGGCGAAGGCCATCCCCATCACGGGCGCGCCCCAGTCGCCCAGTCGGGACGGCGAGATGTGGAACCGTCGCTCCGTCTGCATGACCCGGGGCGAGATGAACCCGGCCAGGAACAGCCCCATCACCACGATCACCGCGCCGCTGAGCTGCTCGAGGCCGCGCTGATGGTCCTGCAACGTGCGACCCACCGTGCTCGCGGCCGCGCCCAACGACACGAACACCACGGTGAACCCGAGCACGAACAGCACGGTCGAGCGCAGGATCTGCCGGGTGTCGGCCTTGGTCTGCACAGACAACTGCCCGGCACTCACCCCCGACATCAGCGAGATGTAGCCCGGTACGAGCGGCAGCACGCAAGGCGACAGGAACGACAGCATCCCCGCACCGAAGGCGCCGAGCCACCCCAACGGCCCGGTCGACAGCGCCAACAGCAACGCCACCACGCCCGCCTATCGGCCCTGGAACCGGGGCGTCCTGCGCTCCCGGAATGCGGCCATCCCCTCGGCCAGGTCCTCGCTCCCCCACGCCCGGCGCACGGCCTCATCAACCGACGGATCGTCGGCCGCCGCCTCCAACCGGGTCAGCGCCAGCTTGTGGCCGGCCATGGTCAGCGGGGCCAGCTTTGACGCCATCGAATCGGCCCACGCCAGGGCGTCGTCCAGCCCGCCGAGCCGATGCACCAGGCCGAGCGACAGGGCCTGCTCGCCCGACACCTCCTCGGCGGCCAACAGCATCCCCTGCGCAGGCCCGAAGCCAGCGAGCCGGGCCAGACGCTGCACGGTCCAATGGTCGACCATCAGGCCCAGCTTGGCCGCGGGGATGCCGAAGCGGGCATCGGCCGCGGCCACCCGCAAGTCGCAGGCCACGGCCAACTGCGTGCCCGCGCCCAGGGCGGCGCCGGACACCGCGGCCAGCACCGGGACCGGCACCGAGACGAGCGCGTCCAGCAACGATCGCAACGCGCCCCGAAAGTCCGAGTCCTCCACGCCCTGCAAGTCCGCGCCGGCACAGAAGTGGCCGCCCGCCCCAGTCAGGACAACGACACGCACCCCCTCGGCCACGAACGACCTGAGCCCGTCCTCCAGCTCGACGCACGACTGCGTGTCCACCGCGTTGCGCCGCTCGGGCCGCTCGATGGTCAACACCCCGACGCGCCCGTCGGCCTGCGAGTCCCGACCGATCACCCGATCACCCGATCACCCGATCACCCGATCACGACAGTCACGGCGACCGCCGAGGTCGCGGCGATCACTCGATCACGGCGATGAGGTCGCCCTCCTGGATCTGGTCGTCGGGTTTGACCCGGACGTCGGTCACCGTGCCCGCCACAGGCGCCTCGACCGGGATCTCCATCTTCATCGACTCCAGGATGGCGAGGGTGTCCCCCTCGGCCACGCTCTGGCCCGGCTCCACGTGCACTTGCCACACGTTGGCCGTGATTTCAGCGCGAACCTCGGTCACCAGGGCAGGATAGGCCACGTGTTCCTCATCTCCTTGGTGATCGGCGGCCTTGTGATCGGCGCTCTGGGCAGGCTGGCCATCCCCGGCCCCAACCCCATGAGCATCGGCATGACCATCCTCGTGGGCATCGGCGGGTCGCTCGTCGGCGGCGCCGTGGGCTACGTCCTCACCGGCGGGCGCCGCCCGGGCGGGTGGGTGCTGGCCGTACTCAGCGCCGCGGGTATCGTCTGGCTCATACAACGCCCCAGACGCAGCGCCGTCTAGCCCTTGGCCGTCTAGCCCTTGGCCGTGCAGCCGGCCAACCCAGACCGGCTATCGGGTCTGGTGGGCCAAGGCGTCGATGTCGGCGTCCACCATCATCTCCACCAACGAGGCGAAGTCGACCTCGGGCGTCCAGCCCAGCACGTCACGCGCCTTGGCCGAGTCGCCGACCAACAGGTCGACCTCGGCCGGTCGGAAGAAGCGCTCGTCGATCTCGACGTGGTCCTCCCACTTCAGCCCGGCCCGGGAGAAGGCGATGTCGCAGAACTCCCGCACGGCATGGGTCTCGTTGGTCGACACCACGAAGTCGCTGGGCTCGTCCTGCTGGAGCATGAGCCACATGGCCCGGACGTAGTCCCCCGCGAAGCCCCAGTCCCGTTGGGCGTCGAGGTTCCCGAGGGCGAGCTTGTCCTGAAGGCCGTGCTTGATGCGGGCCACCGCATGGGTGATCTTGCGGGTCACGAACTCCAACCCGCGGCGGGGCGACTCGTGGTTGAACAGGATCCCGCTCGACGCGTGCAGGCCGTAGGACTCCCGGTAGTTCACGGTGATCCAGTGGCCGTAGAGCTTGGCCACTCCGTAGGGACTTCGGGGGTAGAACGGCGTGCTCTCTCGTTGCGGGACCTCGACCACCTTGCCGAACATCTCGCTCGACGAGGCCTGGTAGAAGCGGATCTCGGGGTCGACGATGCGGATGGCGTCGAGGACCCGCGTGACCCCGAGGGCAGTCGTCTCGCCGGTGAGCACGGGCTGGGCGAACGACGTCTGCACGAACGACTGGGCGGCCAGGTTGTAGACCTCGCTGGGCCGGTACTCCCGAAGCACATGGATGATGGACGCCTCGTCCAGCAAGTCCCCCTGGGCCCGCGGATCGAGGATCAACCGGTCCTGGATGTGGGCGATGCGCTCGAAGTTCAGCGTGCTGCTGCGCCGGATCATGCCGACCACCTCGTAGCCCTGGTCGAGCAGCAGCTCGGCGAGGTAGGAGCCGTCCTGGCCGGTGATGCCGGTGATGAGGGCGCGTCGTGCGGGCATCCCCTTGTTCTACTGGCTGGCCCAGGGGCGTCTGCTAACTCAGGTAGCACCTGGCCGAATCCCTGGGGCGCGGCTCGCCCAAGCCACCACCGCCAGCACCCCCACCACCGCCATCAGGGTGGCGGCTCCAAGCCCGTGACCAGCTCGCTCGGGTCCACGCCGAGGGCCTTGGCCAGTTTGAGCACGGTGCCGATGGTCGGGTCGTGGCGGCCCTGCTCGATGAAGCCCACATAGGTCCGGTGGATGCCCGCCCGCTCGGCCAGCACCTCCTGCGAGACGATCGTGCGCCCCGGCGGCGGCGGAAGGGCCAACCGCCTGCGCCTGACGCGGTCGGCCAGCTCGACCAGGTAGGGCTTGCGGGGCCGGGGCATGACCCGGCCCATGGGAGCCGGGTGCTGACCATGCGTCTACAGACGACACATAGCAACCCAACTTTTCCACAGCACCTGCTGCTGTGGAAAAGTTCGCGGGTAGGGCGACCAGGGCGTCGGTCAGACGGGCAGGACGCCGTGCTTGCGCCAGGGGCGCTGCACCTGCTTGGTGCGCGACGCCTGGAGGCCGCGCCAGATGGCCAGGCGGGTCTCGGCCGGGTCGATGATGTCGTCCACCTGCGCGTGCCCGGCCGCGATGTACGGGTCGATGTTCTTGCGCAACTGGTCGGCCATGGCCAGGCGGGTCTCGTCGCGCTCCTTGCCCTCGGGGATGGCGTCCAACTGCTTGCGCATGATGATGTTGACCATCCCGTCCGGCCCCATCACCGCGATCTCGGCCGTCGGCCAGGCCGCGATGTAGTCGGCCTCGTACGCCGTCCCGTTCATCACGAAGTACCCGGCGCCGTAGGCCTTGCGCAGCACGATGGTCACCTTGGGCACGGTCGCCTCGGACACGGCGAACAGCATCTTGGCCCCGTGCCGGATGATGCCCTGCTTCTCGACAGCCGACCCCACGATGAACCCGGGGACGTCTTGCAGGAACACGAGCGGGATGCCAAAGGCGTCGCACAGCCACACGAACCGGGCCGCCTTGTCGGCCGAGTTCACGTCCAGCGTCCCGCCCAGCACCTTGGGCTGCGAGGCCACGATCCCCACCGGCTGTCCGCCCACGCGAGCGAACGCGGTGATCACGTTCTTGGCCCACTCGGGCTTCATCGGGAAGACCTCGCCGTCGTCCACCACCGCCTCGATGACGCGGTACATGTCGTAGGCCCGGCGGGGCGCGGTGGGGACGATGTCGTACAGCTCCTCGCATCGACGGTCGACCGGGTCGCTGCACTGGCGCACGGGCGGCGACTCCTGGTTGTGCGAAGGAAAGAACGACAAGTAGCGACGGATGGTCTGAAGGCACGACGCGTCGTCCTCCACCTCCAGGTCGGCCACGCCGCTGACCTTGGTGTGGACGCCAGACCCGCCCATCTCCTCCTCGCTCACGTCCTCGCCCGTGGCCGCCTTGACCAGATGCCGACCGCCCAAGGCCATGGACGAGTTGCCTTTCACCATGGGGATGAAGTCGGCCAACGCAGGGATGTAGGCCGTGCCCGCGGCGCAGTGCCCGAGCATGGCCGCGACCTGCGGCACCACGCCCGACAGCGTGACCTGCTCGCGGAACAGCGCCCCCGCGGCCGCGAACGTGGAGCCGGTCGACTGTTGGATGCGGGCGCCCGCGGAGTCGAGCAGCCACACCATGGGGATGCGCTGACGCTCGGCCAGCTCGCGCATGCGCGCCGTCTTGTGCTCCCCCACCCCGCCCATCGACCCGGCCATGACGGTGAAGTCGTACGCCATGACCGCGACGCGCCGGCCGTCGATCAACCCGATGCCCGCCACCATGCCGTCCGCGGCCAGGTACCCCTTGTCGGCTTGCAACTGCGGGTCCATGGAGTCGGCCAGCAACCCGTACTCGATGAACGTGCCCGCGTCGACCAGCGCGTCGATGCGCTCGCGCACCGGCCATTTGCCCAACGACCGCTGCCGCTCGACGCGCTCGGGGCCGCCCATGGCGTAGGCCCGCTCGCGTCGGCCACGCAGGTCCTCGACGAGCGGCTTCCAGTCGTGCAGGGACGGGTCGTCAGCCACTAGCGGCCTTTCCATTGAGGCGCTCGCTTCTCGACGAACGCGGTGATGCCTTCCTTCGAGTCCTCGGTCATGGTGGTGAGGGTGAGCATCGGGTGCAGGAGCTTGAGGGCCTCGGCCGCCCCTTGGTCCCACACCGCGTAGAACGAGTCGCGACCGAGCTTGACGATGGCGGGCGACTTGGACGCCAGCGCGCCGGCCAGATCGGCCACGGCCGCGTCCAACTCGTCGACCGGGACGACCCGATTCACGAACCCGATGCGCTCGGCCTCGTCGGCTTTGACCCGCCTGCCGGTGAGCATCAGCTCCAACACCTTCTTGGGCGGCATCGACCGCACCAGCGGCACCGTGATCATGTACGGCCACAGGCCCACGTCGATCTCGGGCGTGCCGAATTGGGCATCGTCGGCGGCCACCACGAAGTCATGGGCCAACGCCAGCCCGAACCCGCCCGCTAACGCGTAGCCGCGGATGCGCGCAATCGTCGGCTTGCCCAACATCCACATGTCGTTGAAGAGCCGGGCCAACTCCCCCCTGCCCTCGTGCAGGTCGACAAACCCTGCGCCCTCGGCCATCCCGGTGAGGTCGGCGCCCGCGCAGTACGCCTTGTCGCCCGCGCCGGTGGTCACGATCACGCGCACGTCGGGGTCGTCCTTGGCCACGGCCAGCAGTCGCCGCATCTCGCGCAATACGTCCCACGACATGGCGTTGCGGCGCTCCGGGCGGTTGATGGTGATGCGGCCGATCCCGTCGGCCACCTCCCAGAGAACCTCTTCGGACATAGGGCCGGACGGTAGCCTCAGGAGAGATGCGCTTCACGACCGTCGCCCTCGTCGCGGGCGTGGTGGCGGGCCTGCTCGCAGGCGGACGCCTGGCCAACCTGGGCCGGCGCGGCTTCCGAGGCTGGCCGTTCCTGGCCGCGGGCCTGGTCCTGCCGCTCCTCCCGAACGCCGGCGCGCTGGGCGCGTCCTACCTCTGCTTGTTGGCCTTCGCGCTGCTCAACCTGCGGGTGCCCGGCATGGGACTGCTGGCCGTGGGACTGGGCCTGAACGCGTTGGTCGTGGGCGTCAACGCAGGGATGCCCGTGCACCAGGGCGACGCCGCCCTGTCGGGGAAGCACCACGCGGAGACGGGCTCCGACTCGCTCACCTTCTTGGACGACCGCGTGCCCGTCGACCCGCTGGACGAGGTGCTGTCCTTCGGCGATCTGGTGCTGGCCGTGGGCCTGGTGGTGACCGCCTCTTCACTGGTGCGGCGCCCACCCGAAGGGCGCCACGCTCAACTGGCCGAGGAGAGCGCGGGACCGCGGCTGAGATAACGGTTGAGCGCATGCAGGGTGGCGCGTGCGGCCGCCTCCTCCACGCTCGACCCGCGGGCCACGCCATAGCGGGTGCCGCCCGCGTCCTCGGGCTCGAGGATCACGATGACGGCGTGCTCCGTCTCGCTCCCCACCGGTGCGGCCGCAGCCTCGACCCGAAAAGGGAGGACGGCGCCCAGGTCGCTCAAGGCCCGCAAGGTGGCGTCCACTGCGTCGGAGGGCGATCCGGCCGAGGCCCGACCCACCGTCTGCACCCCTTGGTGGGCCAGGTGGACCTCCATCTCCTGCGAGAAGCGCTCCACCCGGACCGACACGAGCTGGACCCGCCCGCGATCGGCCGAGGCCATCGACTGCACCTCGTGGATGTCGACCACCACGGCCCGGGCCACCGAGGCGCGCGCGTGCTGCACGACCTGGCGGCGCAAGGCGGCGATGCCAGACGTGACTTCGGCCTCGACGTGGACGACGAGGGCGTCGTCCTCCTCGGTGAAACCGACGCCAGCCACACCGGGCAGCCGGCGCAAGGCGAGTTCCAGCCGATCGAGCGGCGTGGCGCGCAGCGAATTCACCGCGCCCGCTTGGCCTGGTAGAGGCGCTCGTCGGCCAGTCGGTAGAGCTCATTGACGTCGGTGGCCTCGTCGGGGGCCAGGGCCACGCCGACGGAGAACCCGGTCTCGCTGGACTGGAGGATGCCGCCCAGTGCGCCGCGCAGACGGGCCACGATGGCGTCGATCGTCTCGAGCTGGCTGTTGGCCAGGATGATGGCGAACTCGTCGCCGCCGATGCGCGCCGCGATGTCGCCCGATCGCAGCGAGTGCCGCAGCGCGGAGCCGATGGCCCGCAGCACGCGGTCGCCGCCGTCGTGGCCGTGCTTGTCGTTGATGATCTTGAAATTGTCGAGGTCCAACAGGGCCAAGCCGAAGGGCCACCCGTAGCGCAGGCTGCGCGACGAGGCCTGGCTCAACAGGTCGTCGAAGGACCGCCGGTTCATCAGCCCGGTCAGCGCGTCGTGGCTGGCGTCGTGGCGCAACAGCTCCAACTGAAGGGCCACGGCGGACAGGTGGGTCACCACCGTCTCCAGCTCGTCGTCGCCGTGGTCGGGGATGGTGTGCAGGCCTGCGGGCATCTCCACCAGCGGCCGCAGCGGCCAGTCGGATGCGGGCCTGCGTCCGGCCCGGAAGACCTGGCGGCCCAGGGTCACGTCGTCGATGACCACGGCTGCGTCGTGCCAGCCCGCGTCGTCGATGAGCCGGTCGAGGAGGTCGTAGATGAAACCCAGCCCCGAGTCCGCGTGGGCCAGATCCTGCGTCAGGGTCGACAAGCTCATCGGCAGGCCCATGCCTTCCGACTCACTCAACCCGCTCATGTTTTCCGCTACGACCCGACGCAGTCCGCGTCGACGTACGGCACCGACCTGGCTCATGTCCACCCCGCGTCGCCTGCGGAACGTTGTTCGCCACCCAGCGCGGCAATCCCTGTTTGTGAGTGACGGTCGACCCCCGTAGATCGTACGCAAAGTGGTCGAATCAAGGCCAACCAGACATACCTTTCCCGAGTGGCCCGCACACTTACCTTCATCTCGTTTCGACTGGGCCTGCACGACGGTGTTTCCCGCGAAGCAGCCAAATGGATTGAAGCGGTCAGAACGCTGGGGTGGAGGGTGAAGACGGTGGCGGGCGAAGGACCAGTGGACGTGTGCGTGCCCGGCCTGGCCATCGGTGAGGGTGAGGGGGCTGCGGGGGGTTTGGTCGATGAGGCGGGGTTGGTCGAGGCGGGGTTGGTTAAGGACGTGGCCGACGCGCTGGCCGACGCCGACGTGGTGATCGTGGAGAACCTGTGCTCGCTGCCGCTGGTGCCCGCGGCGTGGGCTGCGGTGGCCCAGGTGTTGCGGGGCCGACCGGCCCTGCTCCGCCACCACGACCTGCCCTGGCAGCGTGAGCGGTTCCGAGGCCGGCCCGCGCCGCCGGATAACCCGGCATGGGTCCACGTGACCATCAACCGGATGAGCGAGGAGGAGTTGCGCGAGCGGGGCATTGCGTGCACAACGGTCTACAACGCATTCGACACCGATGTCGTCCCCGTGGGTCGCCACGAAGCCCGGGCCGTATTGGGATTGGAGGAGCTGGCAGGCGGGCGGACGATCGTGTTGCAACCGACACGGGCCATTGCCAGAAAAGGCGTTCCCGACGGGTTGCGACTGGCCGAGGAGCTGGGCGCGCTGTATTGGCTGACCGGCTCGGCCGAGGAGGGGTACGGGCCCACACTCTCCGCGTTGTTCGCCCGCGCCCGCGTGCCCGTGCTGCATCGCCCCGTCGAGGACGTGGCCTTGGCCTACGCCGCGGCCGACCTGATCGCCTTCCCTTCGACATTCGAGGGCTTCGGCAACCCCGTGGTGGAGTCGGCCGTCCACCGCCGGCCCGCAGCGGTGGCGTCGTATCCCGTGCTGGAGGAGCTGCGAGCGTTCGGCTTTCAGTGGCTGCCCGCCCTGTCGCCCGCCGTCGTGCGCGAGTGGCTTGAGTCGCCGTCTTCATCGTCATCGTCGGCGTCCGCTGCGCAGCGTCGGCGGCAGGCGGTGGTCGACCACAACCTCGCCGTCGCCAAGCGCCACTTCTCGTTGGCTGCCCTCCCCGATCGGCTGGCCGCGCTCTTCGAGGAACAAGGATGGGCCCCGTGACCGACGACCCCGTCCTGCGCCGACGGGCCCGCGTGGCCGCGTTGGTGGCGTGGGGGATGCGGGCGGGCTACGGCTTTCTGGCCGTCGCCGTCATCGTCTTTGTCATCGGCGCCGTCGGCCGCTTCACGCCCTTGTTGACCTCGGTGGTGACGCTGGCCATGGCCGGGTGCACGTTGACCCTGGCCCCGTCGATCGTCTTCGCCTATGCCGTGCGGGCGGCCGAGAGGGAGGACAGGGAGCAGGGGCACTAGATTTTCGGCGTTCGCTGAAGCAGCAAAGGGGAGGACCCGCCATGGCCAAGGCCGCCGTGATGACCGGCATCGACCAGCCGCTCGAGATCCGTGATGACATCGAGGTCGAGGCGCCCAGAGCGGGTGAATTGAAGGTGCGCATGGCCGCTTCCGGCGTGTGCCATTCGGACCTGTCCATGCAGAACGGCACGATGATGGCGGCGACGCCGATCGTGCTGGGGCATGAGGGGGCGGGGATCGTCGAAGAGGTCGGCGAAGGCGTCACGTCGATCAAGCCGGGCGACAAGGTCATCATCTCCTGGGTGCCCCAGTGCGGCGAGTGCTTCTTCTGCCAGCGGGAGCAGGGCTACCTGTGCGAGCAGGCCAACGCCGCACTGGCCACCGGCGGCCTGTTGGACGGGACCACGCGCATGACCTCGCAGGGCGCGCCGCTGTTCCAGATGGCGGCCAGCGGGACGTTCTCGGAGGTGACGATCATCCCGGCCATCGGGGCGGTCAAGATCCCCGGCGACATCGACATGAGGGTTGCCGCCCTGATCGGGTGCGGCGTGCTGACCGGCACCGGTGCGGCCATGAACACGGCCAACATCAAGAAGGGCGATGTGGTCGCCGTGGTCGGTTGTGGCGGTGTCGGCCTCAACGTCATCCAAGGCGCTCGCATCAAGGGCGCGGGCGAGATCATCGCCGTGGACATGAATGAGACCAAGCTGCAAATGGCCAAGGAGTTTGGGGCCACTGCCACCGTCAATGCCTCGCAGTCGGACCCGGTCAGCCAGGTCATGGAGATGACCGGCCAGCGGGGCGCCGACGTGGCCTTCGAGGTCATCGGCTTGCAGCAGACGATCGACCAGACCATCACCATGGTGCGGCGGGGCGGTCAGGCCATCCTGGTCGGCGTGCCCAAGATGGACGCCATGGTCAACGTGCCCGCCTTCTTCGGCGTGGTGCTGGCCGAGAAGACGATCAAGGGATGCTGGTACGGGTCGTCCAACGTGCAAAAGGACGTGCCCAAGCTGATCGAGCTCTACAAGTCGGGGCAGCTCAAGCTGGACGAGCTGATCTCGCGCACGATCACGGTCGAGCAGGTCAACGAGGCGTTCGACGCCATGAAGACCGGCGAGGTGGCCCGCTCAGTCATCGAGTACTCGGTCTGAGGCGCGGCCGTCGTTCGGCACAGGTCTTGGCGTCTACTCGCTAGTTGCCGTATGAGGGGCCGCTCTCCGTCCGGCGGTACCGGCGGCGGCGGGCCTTGGCCGACAGCAGGGTGATGCCTGCCCGGGTGGCGGGCAACGGCCGGAGGGGTTCCGGCGGGCGTCGGCTGTCCGGCGCTGGAAGCTGTCGGGGCGATCTCACGCAACGTGATTTCCCCACTCGGGCGTCGGTTCCTGCGCGCTCGGACATTTCGGACCGCTCGTCCGCTGCCGTGGTCGGCGCTTGCCGCCCGCCGCGTGCTGGGCGGTTTGTTACCCTTCGGTAACCATGCAGGCCCGCCTCCCCGCCGCCCGCCGCAGGCGTCAACTGCTCGACGTCGCCCTCCGCTCGTTCGCCGACCGAGGCTTCCACCAGACGTCGATGGACGACGTGGCCGAGGCCGCGGGCGTCACCAAGCCGGTCCTGTACCAGCATTTCGCGTCCAAGCGGGACCTCTACCTCGAACTGTTGGACGACGTGGGCGGGCGCATGATGGACGCCATCGCCAAGGCCGTCGCGGCCGCCCACGGGCCCCGACAGCAGGTCGAGGCCGGGTTCGGCGCCTACTTCCGCTTCGTGGCCGACGAGGCCGACGCCTTTCAGCTCCTGTTCGGCACGGGGACGCAGCGCGACGAAGACTTCGAGCGCGCCGTCAGCCGGGTCGAAGAGTCCATCGCCGAGGCCGTCGCCGTGTTCATCGTGGCCGACATCGAGCCCGAGCACCGCCGCCTGCTGGCCCACGGCCTGGTCGGCCTGGCCGAAGGCACCAGCCGCCTCTGGCTGGCCGACGGTATGCCCTCGGCCCCCGACCTCCTCGCCCGCCGCATCGCCGAGCTGGCCTGGGCCGGCCTACGCGGCGTCAGCCGCGCCGACTGACCCCAGGCTCGCCCTCGGGCGGGACGAGAATTTCGAAAAAGCCTGACACACATTCCCCCGCGCAGCGTACTGACTGTTGAAGTGTGTAGACCAAGGAGGCACTTTGTAATTCGTTCAGCCTGTCACGGTTGGTAACAAAAACCATGCCAGGCCGAGCCCATGCGCCCGTAGCTCAAGAGGTAAACGGGTCAGCGCGGGAAGCAATCGAGTGGCGCTCTTTTGCGGGGGATCCTCTTACTAGCCCGCGTTTTCTGCTCCCACCAAGAGCATTTTCGAGCAATACAGCGAGCTTACCCAACCAGGCCTCAAGAGCATTGGACTTGTAATCCGATAGATGTGGGTTCGAATCCCACCGGGCGTACTCACCGAAGGGCGTTTCTGAGTCCTTCGTCACGTACCAGTGCGTAGTGGCACGATTGCAGGATCGAGGAGGCCGTCTCGCGTCAGCGTTTGCCGGCTCAGAGTTCGGCCTTCCTCAAACGGTGAGGCAAGGCGCCGGGGTGGCGGCATTCGTCGCTGGCCCTGTTCCTGGGGGAAGGCACATGGGACCGAACGACGACGCGAGCATTGTGGCCACCGTCCGGCCACCCGTCCGTAAGCGGACGACTATCACTGCCGCGGAGGCGAGTAGACGACTCACGCAGGCGGTCCGGCAGTGACTGTGACCCGCGAGATCGTTGTCAATCCCGCCGCGGCGCGGCTGGAGGAAGTCTTGCGCGGCGCGCCGGCCCCAGAGGGGATGGACTTCAGCACCCTTCGCGTCGAGCCTCATCCCCGAGGGGTGCCGGCCGATTTCCGCGTCGACGCGCGGGCCGCAATGCAAAATGGCGAGTCGGTAGCCACGGCCTGTACGGCCGTGGCGGATGCCATCAGCGGTCTTGCCGAGATCAATGCAGTGACCGTGGTCCCGCCAAATGTGTATCTGGCGCCCACCACCGACGCGCTGGCGCGTGGCGTTATCGACGCCGTCTTGTCAAACCCGACGCGCTTTGGCGGAAGCCCGGTCGATCAGCCCTTGTACTACATCGTCGGGTTCTCTGGGCCAAACGTGAACAAGCCACTGCATTTGGGCCATCTGCGGAACAACTTCGTCGGGATGGCCGTGGCCAACCTGCTGGCCGACAAGGGGCACACCGTCGAGCGGCAGGCTCCCCACTGTGACTGGGGTGTCCACATCGCCCAGGCGCTTCTCGCCTGGAAGAAGTGGGGCGATGGAACGACGCCCGAGATGCTGGGCGAGAAGGGCGACCATTTCGTGGGACGCCATTACGTGCTTTTTCACCAGCGAGTCACCCCCACGCTCGAGGCCGAGGCGACGGCCATGATGAAGGCCCTCGAGGACGGGGACCAGAGCCTGTGGGCGGAGAACCATCGTTTCACCCAATGGGCAGACAAAGGCATCCGGGAGACGTACGCGCGGATCGGCACGCGTATGGACGCCATCTACTACGACAAGGACTACCTGGAAGAGGGGCGCCGACTGATCAGCGATGCCGTCGCCACAGGGCGATGCATACAGCGCGAGGACTCCTCCGTCTATATCGACCTCGAGTCGCATGGCCTGGGGCACATCACCTTGGTCCGTCGTGATGGCACCCCCACGGTCTACCGCCAATGGATGGCCGTGAACATCGCCAGATTCCCAAGCCGGCCAGTCGATCGAATCCGAGTCGTCGTAGGCAAGGAGTGGGAGGCGGGCCTCCGAGCAATGCGACAGACGCTGGTCTCGCTGGGCCACGACTGGGCCGACCGCATGGAGGGTGTCCACTACGGGCTGGTTGTCCTTCCCGAAGGGCGAATGAGGTCGAGGCAGGGCTCGGGCGTGGCCGCAGACGCACTCCTCGACGGCGTGCGCGACCGACTGCTCAGTGCGTGGTCCGACGTCGGCGGTGTGCCAGACGAGGCGGCACAGACGTGCGAAGCCCTTGCCGTCGGGCTGCTCAAGTATTTGTTCCTCACCGTCAAGCGCTCGAAAGACGTCGTGTATTCAAAGGGGCTGCTCTGGCAGGACGGGCTGCCGCGCTTCGCGGCCGTGGTGCGGGCGACGAGATGGGCCACCGAGCCCGCCTCCGGGCCGGGCGCCAACGGCGTGGCCGAACGGACGCTGCTCTTGACCATCAACAAGCTGCCCAACGTGATCGACCGCGCCGTCGACGAGCTGGAGCCGGGTCATCTCATCCGCTATCTCGATGGGCTGGTTGCCGCAACAAGGAAGGCGGACGCCAGCGAGGGCATGCGGGCTGCGGTCGGTGTCGTGCTGCGCCGAGCGCTCGGCTTGTTGGGCATCGACCTCCCGTCGTCCCTGGACAACCTTCCGCCTCAGTTCGAAGTCGACGTTCCTGCAGGGTCGCTTTCATGACGGGCCTAGTCGGATTGCAATCTCGCATGGCCAGACGGGTCCACTCGGCCGCGGCCTCGGCAGTCGAGGAGGTGACGTAGCCATGGAAATCGGCGTCTACACGCTGGCTCGGGTAACCCCGGACCCGGTGACCGGGCGAGTACAGAGCATGGGCGCGCACGTTCGCGACCTCATCGAGGAGATCGAGCTGGCCGACCAAGTCGGTCTTGACGTCTACGGGGTTGGTGAGAACCATCGGCCGGACTTCTCGGTTGCAGCACCGGCGGTCGTCCTGGCCGCGGCGGCCTCGCGAACCAAGCGGATCCGGCTCACAAGTTCCGTATCTGTACTCGGCTCTGCCGATCCCGTCCGCCTGTTCCAGGATTTCGCGACAGTGGACCTCATCTCCGACGGGCGGGCCGAGATCATGGTCGGCCGTGGCGCCTCCACGGAGTCGTTCCCGCTGTTCGGCTGCGACGTCGACGACTACGACGATCTGTTCGCCGAAAAGCTCGAACTGCTGTTGCGGCTGCGCGACCAAGAGGTCGTCACATGGGCTGGAAGGCATAGGGCGCCCCTGGTTGGGCAGGGCGTGTACCCCCGTCCCGTCCAAGCCTCGCTTCCTGTGTGGGTGGGTGTGTTCGCCAATCCCAACTCAGCGGAACGCGCCGGCCGCCTGGGCGTGCCCATGGCTCTCGCCTTCCTCGCAGGTACATACGAGCGATCGCTGTCGGTGGTCAACGCCTATCGAGAGGCGGGCACACTGGCTGGGCATGACCCGGCCACGCTGGCAGTGAGTCTCAGCAATCACGGTTATGTGTCCGAAACCTCCCAAGCCGTGGCCAGCGAATTCTTCCCGTACTACGCCAGCGCAATGGACGCCTTGGCCATCGAACGTGGCTTCCCGCGAGTGGATCGCAAGCGCTTTCGGGCCATGCGCGAGCTCGAAGGGCCTGTCATTGCCGGCAGTCCGGACGAAGTGATCGAGAAGATCCTGTTTCAACACGAGATCTTCGGCAACCAACGCTTCACCATGCTCATCTCGGTTGGCGGCATGCCGCACCGGTCGGTATTGCGGTCGATTGAGCTCTTCGGGACCGAGGTGGCCCCGGTCGTACGGGCCGAACTGGCCAGCCGAACCTCCGACGTCTCGCGACCCTTCGCCATGGATGCGGCCGCCGACCTGGTCTGAACGTTCGGCCATCGCCAGCGGGCCTATGGGCTGACGCTGCTCTCCCCAGCCGGATGATTCGGGAAAGCGTCCGTGTCGGATAGCCCCACCGAATGCCGCGCTCGTTGCAACAGCACGCTCGCGTCGTTGTAGATACGGGCGCCGTCGGAGGCGGCATCGATGCCCTTGTCGATGCCGGTCGAGCGCGATTCCACTGGACCAATGGCCGCCTTCTCGAACTCAACGGCGGCTTCGATGTAGCGAGCGATGGCCCGGTCGAGCAGTGCCTTTGTCCTGGCCAGCGCACTGGGCGCAGGCAGTCGAGCAATCTTCACTCTCAGGCTCTTCAGACCGGCTTGCCATGCCCGCGCCTCTCCACCGATGGCCTCAGGAGGGACGCTGTCGTCCGAGGTGGGATCGGGACCCGAGCGGAGATCAGCGATGGCAGGCCGCATCCCCTGGACCTCTATCTTGCCCCACTCCTGCACGAGGGGGACGAGGCGTTCTTGGTAGTTCAACAATGCTCGTCGGGCTCCGGCGTCACCGCCCGGGTGGTGGCCCGAGATCAGCGCCGTCAGTCCGACGGTGGCGGCAAGCACGAGCAGGAGCACGACGAGAGCACCTCGGGCCCGTAGACCCCGGCCGGGCCGAAGGTCAGTTCTTGGCGAGGTCGGCTTCACCAAGGTACGACGCGATCAGGGACTCGTCCTCGAGCAGTTGCCTGCTGACGCCCTCGGCCACGACTTCGCCCTTCTGGAGCACGTAGGCCCGGTCGGTGTTGGCCAAGGCCATATGCACGAACTGCTCCACGAGGACCACGGCGGTGCCCTGTTCGTTGACGGCTCGGAGGATCTCGAACAACTGTGCGACGATCTTCGGGGCCAAGCCGAGCGACAACTCGTCCACAAGCAGCATCTTGGGCTCGGACATCAGAGCCCTGGCGACGACAAGCATCTGCTGCTCGCCACCGGACAACGTGGCTGACGCCTGAGCGGCACGCTCGCGAAGAATCGGGAAGTAGTCCATGACCTGCTCGGCTCGTCGGTCGAAATCCTTGGCCTGACGCTTTGAGTAGAAGCCCAGTCGTAAGTTTTCCTCGACCGACATGGCACCGAACAACTCGCGCCCCTCCGGCACGTGAGCCAAACCGTGCTCGACCACGGCGAACGGCGGTCGCCCGTCCAACCGCTCGCCGTCGAACGTGATCGACCCCTGTCGGGGCGACAACATGCCGGACAGCGTACGAAGAGTGGTCGTCTTGCCCGCCCCGTTGGCGCCGATCAAGGCCACCATCTCTCCGGCGTTCACGTGCAAGGTGATGCCTCGAAGGGCCTGGACCGGCCCATAGAACACGGCGAGGTTCTCGGCCTCGAGGAGGGCCATCTAGCTCACCCCCTCGCCCACCGGCTCACCGAGGTAGGCCGCAACGACGGCAGGGTCCCGCTGAATGGCGGCAGGCTTACCCTCAGCCAGGATCTCGCCCCTGTTCAGCACGTACATGTAGTCGGACAGGCCCGTCACCATACGGACGTCGTGTTCGATCAGCAGGATTGACAGGTTCAGTTCACGCCGCACGAACAACAGCAGCTCCGACAGCTTGTCCGTCTCGTTGTTGTCCAGTCCGGACGCGGGTTCGTCGAGCATGAGCGCGGGGGCACCCGTGACAAGCGCACGTCCGATCTCAATCATTCGGAGCGTGCCGAAGGGCAGGCCGCCCACGGGCCGGTCAGCGATGTCCTCGAGGCCAAGGAAGCGTACGACTCGACGACAGGTCTCCTCGGCAGCCAGTTCCCCGCGGATGGACTTGGCCGTCACCAATATGTTTCCGAGCACGCTCGAGGGATTGTGCAGGTGGGTGGCCACCAGAAGGTTCTCGAACACGGTGAGCTCAGGAAAGAGCTGGATCACCTGGAAGGTGCGCCCGAGCCCGCGCGACGCCCGCTGGTGGACCGGTAGCGAAGTGACGTCCTCACCGAACAACTCGATCGTTCCGCTGGCGGGATAGTTGAGGCCGGATATCGCGTTGAAGAGCGTCGTCTTGCCGGCACCGTTCGGCCCGATCAATCCAACGATCTGGCCAGCGCGGACTTCAAGCGACGCCTCCTTTACCGCCGTCAGCCCGCCGAACCGGACCGTGATGTCGGTCGCCTTGATGACGCTGCCCTCGGCTTGATACGAGCCTCGCAAGTCCAGGCCGAGCGATTCAACCCCCGCGAGTGCTCGGATGCCGGACACAGTGCTCGTGACACCGTCCGCCACTCCGTCCTGGCCCAGACCAGGGGCATCGGCGAAGTCGAGGGACGCGCCTCGCCCACCCTCTGGGGCGCCCGCACGCAGCGCATCCTCGATGGGCACCACCAGCCCAGTCAAGCGCTTGCCAGAGCCCGTGGCCGCGCCGGCCAACGCTGGTGTCTGGCCGAACATCGGCAATCGGGCGAGCTGTGCGGACACCGAGTTCCTCACGGTGCGGATGCGAGCGGCTATGGCATCCTCGGTGGCTTCAGCCCCGTCGGCGACTCGACGCCACCAAGCGACCACGCGTTCGCGGACCGGTGTCGCCCGTTCATGCGCAAGCAGTCGCTCCAGGCGCTGCACGAGCCGTCGAACGGACTTCGGCAACGCGGCCAGTCCCCCTGGATAGACGAGGAGGATGATGGCCAGCAGGGACGCAGAAACGAGCTGCAGGTACTCGCCGAGCGCGGGTACGCGGAAGAACACCTCTGACAGGGCCGCGAACAGGATCGAGGCCGCGACCGTGCCACTCAGGCTTTGCAATCCACCCACCACGGCGATAGCCAGGAAGAGCAGGGACGCGCGGAGGGAGAACTGCTCCGGCACGATCGTCACCTGGTGGGCAAGGATCAGATTGCCCGCCACACCGGCCACGAAGCCTGCGGTGGCGAAGGCCATCAACTTGTACCTAACGACGTCCACGCCGAGGGACGCCGCTGCCATCTCCGACCCCCGGACGGCGAAGAACGCTCGCCCGGTCTTCGAGTCGCGGAGGTTGAGCAATCCGAAGAGCACGCTCGAGGCTGCGGCGAGCACGACGAAGTAAAAAGTCTTCCGCTCCGTGAAATCAAAGAACGGGAATGCGCCCTTCAACCCGGCCGGGTGCGATGCGACAGACGTACTGCCGCCCTTGCCCGCGAACCAGGGAACGATGAACAGGTACTCATCCGCCATCCAAGCGAAGATCAGCGTGGCCACCGCCAGGTAGAGGCCCCGGACCCTGAGGGCCACGACCCCGAGGACAGCGCACGCTCCGGCCGACAGCAGGGCTCCGAACAACAGGCTGAAAGGAAACCCGATGCCGAGGTGGCGAGTCATGAGCGCGGACCCGAATGCGCTGATGCCAACGAAGGCGGCCTGTGACAGAGAGATCTGTCCGACCCAGCCGGTCAGCATCACGATCGAGGCCGCGGCGATGAAGTACTGAGCGGCGAGAATCGAGTCGCCCAGCAATGAGAACGTGTCCAGTGGGCGCAGGAACGTCGGAACACCGATGAACGGCCAAGCGATCAGAAGGGCGAGCACCACGTATCTCCCGAGGCGCCGCCCTCCATCTCGGCGCGGGAGTACGGCCGCATTGAAGGCACTGTGCGTCGGCGTGGCGTCGGCGTCGCCCGCCAACGCGCCTCGCGTGTCGGCGCCGGTGAGTCGCCCGCCGCGCGTGTACATCGCCACAAGGGCGATGATGGTCAATACGAGTTGCGGCATACCCACCTGGCTGGCCAGCTTGCGAACGCCTGGCACCAAGGCGAAGGCGGGGACGACACCTTGCCCGATCCCGACGATAAAGGCGCCGGCAACGGCGCCCGGCAGACTGCCGAACCCACCCAACAACGCAGCGACGAAGGCTGGCAGCATCTGCAGCGAAAGGCTGTACGGCTGCAAGTTGGTAACGGCGGCAAGAAGGATTCCAGCGAGACCGGCAAGCGCGCCGCCCATCAGCCAGGCAATCCTCGCCATCCGATCCGGATTGATGCCCATGAGCCCGGCAGCGCGTGGGTTCTCCGCTGCGCCGCGCATGGCCAGGCCGATGCCGGTGAATCGAAACAAGGCGTAGAACGCACCGGCCATGATTAGCGCCACTGAAAACAGGCCGATCTGTCCCCAGCGGAAGATGGCGCCAGCCACGTGCACGCCTCCCGCCGGGAACACCAACGGGGCCCGCTTGCTCCCTGATCCCCAGATCTGAGCCGTCGCCGCCACGACCAGGCCGTAAACGGCGATGGTGCCGACCGTTTGCGCGGTTGGACCTTGCCGCGCGAGGGGTCGCACGAAGAACCGCTCGGTAGCGGCGCCGAGCAGTGCACCGACAGCAATCCCAATGGGAACAGCCAAGACCATGGGAAGGCCTCGCGTACTGGCTTCGTACGTGGCGTACGCCGGGAGCATGGCCATGGCCCCATGCGCCAAGTTCAAGACCTTCGAAGCCCGAAACACCACCACGATTCCGATGGCGAGCATGGCGTATGCCCCGATGAGAGGCATCGAAAGAAAGATGTAGATGAGGAACTTGACGATCATGTCGACTACTCGCCAGCCGGGATGTCTTGACCCGGCCAGGGGTCCTTCAAGAAACCGGTCATCTGCCGCCAGCCGTTGAACGATTGCTTGTATTGGATGGCGAACGCTTGGGCCGACACGTTGGCAAAGTGATTCCCAGGGCTCCACGCCAGGGGCTGCGACAGGCCGGAGTCATATGACATGCTGTCTAAGACGTTCTTGAGTCCGTTGCGGCTTACGTTCGGACCAAGCTTTTCAAGCGCGGTAACGAGAAGGCTCATCCCGAGGTATCCGCCTTCGAGGAACTGGTTGGTGACGTCAGCAGATGCCGACTCGTTGTGGACCTCGTTGGCGTACTTGGCCACGCCAGGCGTGTTCGCCAAGGCCTCGATCGGCGGGTTGTAGCCCGTCCACACCCACATCCCGTCGCACAGGCTCTTGCAGTTCTCGGCCAGTTGCCTGGTGAACAGAGGCTGTGCCAGCCCAAAGCCGTTCGACTTCAAGGTCGGCAGCACCGGCCAGCCTTCGCTGAAGAAGCTCAAGGCCGTGTCGGGCTCTAGGAGGAAGGCGACGAAGTCGCACCTCGGACTCGTGTTGTAACAGGCCTCGTTGAACGTACGGGCATCTCCGGCGTAGCTGGGCTTCCCGGGCTGGATGCCGCAGAAGCGCCGAGTGCAGCTCTTCAACGAGCTGTCATAGCCGTCGATGTCATGGCCGGTCAGGCGCTTGATCGCTGCGTTGTACGCAAACGCACCCTCGACGCCGAAGTGGTACTGCGCATCGAACACGATGCCAAAACCCTGGTGGCACTCGGCGCCGCACTTGATGGAGCGCTCGTACGCATCCTTGGCCATGACGTGCATGGTCGAGATCGTCGAGGCGGCCACCGGCCAGATCCATGGGTTCTTGTACTGGTGGATGAGCATGCCGTCCGTACCTACGACTGGGACCTGCTTGGCCGCGATGTACTCCTTGGCGTTCCGCAAGCCCTCTGACGACGGCACCACAGCGAGGGCGAACACCTTGTCGCCCTCTACGAAGTTCTGGATGAACTGCTTTCCTCGGTCGGCATCCCACGAGTCGTTGCGAAGGGACAGGTCGAGCCGACGGCCACAAACGCCACCCGTCTTGTTGACCCGGTTGACGACCGTCGTCATGCCGGTCCGAACCGGGCTCAGGAAGCTGGCGCCTGGGCCGTCGGCCACAATCGTGGAGGCCAGTTTGATGGCGGAGCCCGTGACACCGACGTCGGTCTCGCCGCCGTTCTTCCCGGCGGCGCACTCCAAACCCTTCGCCGCCGCGGCGGAGGATCCGCTCGGCCCAGTGCCCTTGACGGCGCGCTTCGAAGGATCAGCGGGCGCCGAAGGATCGATTGGGGCAGTCGGGTCGTTCGCGGTTTGAGTCGGGTCCAAGCTCGGGTCGCCGCTGGGCGTCCGTCCGCCGCTGTCCACCGCCAGGCTATTGGCCGTGTTCCCCGAAGGCACCACGGTGATAATCGACAACAGGACGCCAACCGCCACGATGACACCAAGGGTCATCAGCGAGCTTCCCACCGCGGGGTCTAGCCGTTTCACGCGCTCCTCCTCAACAGAACCGAACGTTGCAACAGGAGCCATCGCCGCGCCGAGAGATAGATCGGTGCGAGGAGGATGGCCCAGACTGGGAACAGGGCGGCGGCGCGCTTCAACCCGTTGAGCAGGAGCCGGCCTGCACGGGCGGCCGGTGACCCGCCGTCGTCGCTTGAACCGGCAAGAGATGGGGAGCGGCTGCCGCCCAACGGCCCGTCAGGCGCCAAGCCGGGCGGGAGCCCGAACAACGGACCGTCCTCGCCAGCGAGCAAGCCGCCCAGACCACCCCCCGTGCCGCCCGGTCCGCCGTCATCGAGACCGCCGCCCACACTGGAGATGCCGTAGTGGGCCTCGACCTCGGCACCGGCGAGCATGACGATGGTCCGTCCGGGCTTGAGGTTGTCTTGGGCGATCACAACAACCATGCCGGGAACGTCCAGCCGGTCCTCAGGCTGCTCGTTCAACAGCACGTCACGCGTGTGCTGGAACGCCGTCGACCGGATGAGCGCCTGGTAACCCTTTGGACTGCCGTTCCTGTACGTGCTGTCCGGCTCGGGCAGGTCGATGCGGAGGCTGGCGTTCGTGCTGACGCCCTGCGGACGCAGCGCGGTGTTGATCTGATCGACAACTGCCTTCGGGTCGCACGTGTCCGCGCACAGTTGCGCATTGTTCAAGAACACGTTCTTGATGGTTCGCGTATACGCCGTGTTGGCGGTACCGGGCCGGCCCCGGGCCCACGACTTGGCCACAACATCGACTTCGCCGATCCGTACGGCACCGCCGAGAAACGACACACCGCGGCTGCGGGCGTGGACAGTCGCGACGGCCCCAAGCTTCGGATCAATCGCCGAAGACGACTCGGCAAAACTGTCGGCGATCACGACATCCGGCGCGTCGTATCGGCCGAAGCTGGCGTTGGCGCTGACGCGATGCTCGGAAGCGTGGCACGATGCAAAACTGCCAGCTTGCTGCGCCTCGCCGGGCTTCTCGCCGAAGTCCGCGCATTGCGAGTCCGCGTACGGCCACGTGACCTGCTGGCCGGTAATGCGATCAAAGACGGGATTCGCCAGTTCCAGTTGCCGCTTTACCTCGTCCGGCGGGTCCGGCGGCGGAGGGGGTCGGGGTACGTCGGGCGGAAGAGCAGACTGATCCGGCGGCTTGGTCTTGGTGAGATCCTGCTTCGAGTTGGCTCGGTCGACGTCGGCCGGGATGATCGATGCACTGGCCTCGTCGTTCCGCAGATGGAGGTAGTTCAAGTACGCGCCGCGGAACTCACGAGTTCCCATGGAGATGGGCTTGGTGCCACCCTGATCCTGGCCGGTGGAGTTGATCACGATCGCGTCGAAGCCGCCAACCTGCCGCACGACGGAGCCGAATGCCTCTGCCCCGGTCCCGAAGGCCACCCGCGTCTTCCCCTCCTCTTCAGCGAGGTCACTGGTGTTCTCATCAGGGTCAATGGACGGCTCCGGCACATACGGTGCCAGATTGTCCCGGACGAGCAAGAAATCGTCGAGGCCGTTGTACTTCAGGAAGATGTTGTGAGTATACGAATCGACGACGAGGTTCGATGGGGCTGGATCATGCTTGACGTGGTTATTCAGAGCGGGCACAGAAGCGCCCTGAGAAGGCGGGTTCGGTCGAATATCGGCCAATACCAATCCCGTGCTCTCATTTGGATTCAGTACGTACAGGCGACCAATTACTGGATCGATGCCAACCTGGTTGAACAGATTATTGCCGATACTCGTTCCGCCAATGAACGTACTCGTAGGCCCGTCAAAAACATACGCCGTACCGCCTCCAGTTACCGAGCTATATGCGGTAAGCACGAGTCGATTGGATCCCGGATCGAAGACCGAGTCGGCATAATAGAAGTCACCCGACTGAGGAAACAGATCGAAAGCACCGGCCGTGGTCGACCCATCGCGGGGTGAACCAACCAGGGTCAACTGCCCGGCGCCTCTCGGTGACGAGGGCCGAACAAAGGTCCCGTCGCTGACATTGGCGCAGCCGAAGACGAGGGCGTTCGTCTCGGGCACGTAACCCAAACCAGCACCGATCTGGGCGTCTTTCCGCATGGCCTTGGAGCACCCCGGAAGGGCCTTGGACCATGCCAGTTGGCCGCGCCCGCTCTCAAAGCCGTCCACCCATACCTGGACCACCGTGGGCGAAGCTGGAACGAAGGTGTTACCCACGCTGGGTGCGGCAAGAAGCCACATGAGTGGGCTTCCGGGCATCCGATACATCCCAACGATGGAGGTCCCGGCCAACTGAGGGGTGGTCAAGTCGAGGGTACCCACCCGCTGTATCGCTCCACCCCGAACGGCAAACTCGTCCAAGCGAATTTGCCCAGACACCTCTTGAAATCCACCAAAGATGGCGCCGGTTACTGGATCGGCATAGAACGCGGTTCCGGTCCCGGACGTAGAAGCTCCAGAGCCGATAGGGGCGAGACTATCGAGGTTGTAGGCTGCGATCCAGTTATCGAATGAGTCGTAGGCGTACAGCCTCCGAGACCCACTGTCGGCGTACAGCTGATTCTTTTGGCCGAAGCCGTCTTGGGCCACGCCTGGGGGACGCACCGACGGTGCCCACGATCCGAGCACGGTGGTGGCTGGCACGTCTGCGTGAGCCCTGAGCGCAACTGCCTGGATAATCGCTGAGGAGACGAGCGCCGAGACAGCAGCGGCGATGAGCAGGCCGCGTGGGACATATCGGCGAGAGAGCGACGACAGGGAGAGGGTGCGGCGCATGGTGCTCTGGTCCTTCTGTTGGCATCAAGGGTCGGGTGGGAGAGCCCAATCGAACCATCATCAAACGTACGGCATGCGGAGAACGGCAGGTGCGGAGCAATGGACGGTGCCGTACTGGTCCGTGTGATCGGGGCTAGCCTGATCCCATCCACGGGCGCGCGAAACGTCTGGCGCCTTGCCCGCCCTCCTGTGATGCTTCGCTCCATTCTGCACTGTCTGTGCGCCTTCCGGCGGCGGCCTTTCAAGAAGGATTACGCACCGGGCAGAGGATCGTGTCAAAGAAAGTTTGCTGACGGATGCGTCAACTCCCCTGGACTCCACACCCTGGAGGGGAACCCGAGAGATGCGTCGAATAGTGCGATCGAGGTCGAAGCGCAAGACACGGGAGGGAACCGCCAGGCTACGCCAGCCTCAATCTGCACTTGGGAGAAAAGGCGCGTCGTGCAAGACGACGTGCGGAGGAAAGGAGTCGGACATCACATGAAGAGGCGCACGCTGGGTATCGCGCTCGCACCGCTGGCTGCACTCACGCTCAACGTTGCTCCTGCGCATGCGGCGAGCTACACGATCGTCGGCTCGCAGGTGTTCTTCGGCAGCGCAACGGTTTGGGCCGCGGAGGGGTGCCCTGAAGCTTGGGTGAACACCCCGGCGAATGGCATCGATTCGCGAGTCGTGAACGTACAGGGGTTGGCGGGACGGCAGGTGTCGTACAGCTGGTCGGGTGTCGCGCCGATCGGAAATGTTGGTGGTGGGCTCACGGTCCGGTACTACAGCGTCGCTGGCGCGACCTGCGGACAGATTGTGCCCGCCAACCAGTTCTTGGGTGGAGGGCCGCAGAGTGGCACGCTGAACATTCCAGGAAACGCCAAGTGGGCGCTTTTCGAGGCGACGTACATCGCAAACGTGACGATCACCTTCTGACGCAGACTTTCGCGCTTTCGAGCCTACAGCGTCGGCCCCGGGATACCTCCCGGGGCCGATTCGCGTTGAGAGGACGTAGTGTCCTTCGTCTGCCAACGCTGGCGATCTCCCTGTATGGCCTGACTGGCCGCAAGGTGCATACGAACCAGGTTCGCTGAGAGGGACACTCGCCGCCGAAGCGCCAGCCACGTGCGACCACACGAAGCGACGCCGGGACTCTCTGCTCCGATACCTCGATTGACATGATCGCTGCACAAGCGCGCGACGAGGCCCCGGGATACCACTCCCGGGGCCTCGTCTTTTGCTGGTTACAGCGTCTTCGTGCGAAAGCTCGTCAAGCCTGCTTACGCAGCGCCCGCACCCGCGGCCACGCCGACCAGGCGGTAGCTCGTCACAGGCGGGGTCGCCTGGTCGGGGACGAACAGGAAGGCGCCAGCACCACTGCCGTTGCCAGAACCGCTACCGGTGGGACCGGTTGCGCTTGTGCCGCACGCGATGATGATCACGACGATCGCCCCAACTCGGACGAAGGTCACGACGCAGACCACGGTGCCACTGCCAACGGTGCCGCCGGAGCAGGAGCCGGTCACCGTGCCGGGGCCGCCCGTGGCGAGCGAGCCGTTCGGGTCGCTGCCCGAGAAGCTGCAGGAGTACACACCGGCGGACGCGCCCGGAACAGCGACGATCGTGCCCACAGCGGTACCGCCGAAGCTAACGCTCTGCGGTGCGCCAGCGGTGTTGAGGCCGGGGCTGATGGTGCCCGAGCCAGTGATGGCCGCGGCCACGGCGTTGGGCGCGGCGTAAGCCGAACCCTGTGCCAGGAGCGCGACCGCGGAGATCAGCGCGATCAACACGCTGAACCTACGAATCATCCTCATGCTTCCTCCCAATGGTGGACAGCCCGGTGCCGTCCACCATTGACTACGTCCGATGTTGGGAGGAGTGTCAGAAAATGTCCTCTTTCGTTCAATCCGATGTGTCAGAACAAAGCGGCCGTGCTCTGGAGGGGTTGTCGTGGGGTCCTAGACCGTTGCCGACCGTTGCGACGAACAACTGTCGAGCCCCGCTGAAGCGACGGCCGCCAAGCCTCCGATGGCGATTCAACAGCCAAGGCGGCTGTAGTAGATCCAGAAGTAGGAAGTCCTAGACCAATGGTGTTCACTCTCTTCCGAGCCTGAGCCGCTAGAAGGGCTCAAGAAGGTTCACTTTCGCAACCCACCGCAGTTGCGCCCACTCGTCTACTCCATCTGAGCGCTGGGCTGAGGCTGACCCGACCGCCAGTTGCGCGCCCACCCTCGAAGGGGACGCCATGCACCGGCGTACCGGCCAGGGAGCAGCCACGAGGGCCGAGCAAAGACGAGGCCCCGGGCTACTACTCCGGGGGCCTCGTCGTCGCTGGCTTACAGGGTCCTCGTGCGAAAGCTCCTCAAGCCTGCTTACGCAGCGCCCGCACCCGCGGCCACGCCGACCAGGCGGTAGCTCGTCACAGGCGGGGTCGCCTGGTCAGGGGCGAACAGGAAGACGCCAGCGCCCTGGCCGTTGCCCGAGCCGGAGCCGGTCGGGCCGGTTGCGCTTGTACCGCAGCTGATGACGATCACCACAATGACGCCGACTCGGACAAACGTGACGACGCAAGTAATGGAGCCGGAGCCGACGGTGCCGCCGGAGCAGGTGCCGGTGACGGTCCCACCACCCGCGGCGACTGAGCCAAAGCCGCTGCCCGAGAAGCTGCAGGAGTACACACCGGCGGACGCGCCGGGAACAGCGACGATCGTGCCCACAGCGGTACCGCCGAAGTTAACGCTCTGCGGTGCAGCGGCGACGTCGAGGCCGGGCCAGATGGTGCCCCTGCCAGTGATGGCCGCGGCCACGGCGTTGGGCGCGGCGTAAGCCGAGCCCTGTGCCAGGAGCGCGACCGCGGAGATCAGCGCGATCAGCACGCTGAACCTACGGATCATTCTCATGCTTCCTCCAATTGTGGACAGCCCGGTGCCGCCCACCTGTGACTACGTGTTGAGCTCGTGATTGTGTCGCTGCAATCGGCTCTTGTGCGAAACTCTTGATCCGACGTTATCGACAGAGCCGTAACCCTTTTGTTAGAGCCTTTGCACGCCCCTTTGGCGATGCCGGGTCGCCGACCAGCATTTGGGAGTTGTGCCGATGCCGAAATCGGGCCAGTTCCAGCCCATGGGCGGCAATAACGTCGCCCCACGCCGGGCGCCAAAGGAATACCTCGTGGCGATGCCGAAGGTCGTGTGTCCAGGGGTGATCGGTCCTTGCCCGGATACGGGCGGCCGACACTGTGGGTTTGCGCATGCGGACGCCTACAGAAACGGCACCGCTGCACAAATATTGCCAGGGTACATTGATCATCGCCGCGACATTCCGCATCGAGGGCATCCGTGCCACCACGGCCTCCGTGCTGTCGGCGACCGCTGAAGAAATGACCGGTGAATGCCTTGGGCCTTGCCGGGTTCGGTACCCGGGCCGGCACTCACCGGTCGAGAGCCGCCCCACGGCTTCGAGAACGTTCGCCCTTTCGGGCGGCCAGGCAGGTGCACCCCACCCAACCACCTCGCGCTGGGTCGGGCGTCCGAGAACCTGCCCACCGCAATTGCGGCCGTCCGAAGGGCGCCACTGGGATTGCCGGCGAGGGAGACGCCTCGAGTGCCAAAGACCACGCGCGACGAGGCCCCGGGACACCACTCCCGGGGCCTCGCGTGTTGCTGGTTGCAGCTCTTCGTGCTGCCGTTGCAAGCCTGCTCAGGCCGCGCCGGCCCCCGCGGCCACGCCAGCCAGGCGGTAGCTCGTCACCGGCGGGGTCACCTGGTCCGGCACGAACAGGAAGACGCCGACGCCCGTCCCATTGCCAGAGCCGCTTCCCGTCGGGCCGGATGCGCTTGTAGCGCACGTGAAGATAATCACGACAATCGACCCGACACGGATGTAAATAACGACACAGGGCACGACGCTTCCCGTTCCGACGGTGCCCCCGCTACAGCCGCCGGTGACGGTCCCCATGCCTGCGGCGAGCGAGTCACCGCCGGGTGGGAACACGTTGCTGCTGCCGCCCGAGAAGGTGCAGCTGTAGGTGCCAGCAGAGGCACCCGGAACGGCGATGATCACGCCCACGGCAGTGCCGCCAAAGGTGACGAACTGGGGCGCAGGCAGGGTGTTGAGGCCGGGGCTGATGGTGCCCTGGCCAGTGATGGCCGCGGCCACGGCGTTGGGCGCGGCGTAAGCCGAGCCCTGTGCCAGGAGCGCGACCGCGGAGATCAGCGCGATCAGCACGCTGAACCTACGGATTATTCTCATGTTTCCTCCCAATCATGGACGGCCGGTGCCGTCACCTGTGACTACGTATTGCCCTCGCGGATGTGTCACCGCCATCGCCCTGTTTCGAAGCTTTTTGATCCGACATTTATGGACAACTGTACTGTGACTAGAATCTTTGGTTTCGGTTGTAGCGACGCCGGTCTCACCCAGGGACGTGGACCTCACAATCGGTCCGCTGCCCCCGTCGTCGGCTGGCGATCACTGCACCCCACAGGCGCGACAAGGCAACTTGTGGCGATGCCGAAGGTGGTGAGTCCCGGAATGATCGTGCCTTGACCAGGTACCAGTCAAAGGCATTGGGACCTGCGTACGCGGACATCTGCATCAATGCTTGTATCACCGAAACAGAAAATATTGGCCCGCTAGAATGAGCCGCCGCCACATCCCACATCGAGGCATCCGTGCCACGACGGGCCTGCGCAGGTGTCGACGAAGGCGCTGAAGAATGACCGGCGGCCTTGAGCTTGCCAGGGTTCGGTATCCGGTCGGCCCTCAGCGGTCGAGAGCGCCCCACGGCTTGGAGAAACGCTCTCCGTTTCGGCGGCCAGGCAGGGTGCACGCGCCCGGGCTGCTCCGGCTGGGCTCGGGGCCCGAGAACCTACCCGTCGCCATTGCGCCCGCCAGCGAAGGGCCGCCGGACACCGGGAGGGCAGCGAGGGACACGCCTCGAGGGCCTGGGAACGCATAGGCGCGACGAGGCCCCGGGACACCACTCCCGGGGCCTCGCGTGTTGCTGGTTGCAGCTCTTCGTGGTGCCGTTGCAAGCCTGCTCAGGCCGCGCCGGCCCCCGCGACCACGCCAGCCAGGC
>JAUTXP010000060.1 GCA_030837965.1 Acidimicrobiaceae bacterium
GGCCATCGCGAGCGAGCAGCTCAGCCGGGAAGATCTTCCTCATGCCCCCACCTCCGAGGTGACTTGCGTGTTCCCAATTGAACCAGGCCCGGCGATCCCACCGGCGGCGAGCAGCAGCTTCTCGAGCTTGACCTGGTGCGCAGCGGCCCGTTCGACCTCTTCGTCCGTCTCGATGAGGCTCTGGATGATCATCTCGCCGTCCCGCCAGTCCTCGAACTCGTCCTGCAGGATGAAGGTGAGCGATCGGATGGTGGGCGCATCCGTGATGCTGGACGTGTTGTTGAGGTGGTACGTGTAGGCCGCGATCTTGTGCGGGATCAGCACTCGATAGACGCCCACCAACTTCTCGATGGTCTGGTCCGGTGCCTCGGGCTCGGTCATGGCCTCGAAGAAGGCCTCGACGTGCTCGTTGGCGGGCGCGGTCAGCCGGTCGGTGTTCATCTCCCGCAACTCCGGCAGACGCTTGTTGAACAGGTCCGCGTGCCACGCGTGCTTGTAGGTGTGGGTGCCGAGCCGCATCTTCACGTCGAGCTCGGGGACCGTGGCCACCCACCCGCCGAGGGCCTCGAACAAGCGCATCTCGACCCACTTGTAGTGGCCGACCCGCCTGGCCGTCTCCTCCACGGTGAAGCTGCCCGGCAACTCCCTGCGGTCCCACGGGGCGAACGCAGGACGGGGCTTTTTGGGATCGGCCATCGGTCTCTCGTCCTCCAAGTCGTTCGCCGTGGGTCGTGCGGGTGACAGCGGTGTCAGCTTCGCGCAGCGACGAGGCGGCGGGCGACTGGCGCCTCGGCCACAGCGATGCCCGCCAGGATCAGCCCCGCGCCCACCAGCCCGTGCAGCCCCAGTCGCTCGCCGGTCAGCGCGCCGAGCAGCGCCGCGGCCACCGGCTCGAGCATCAACAGCAGCGACGTGCGCGACGGGCCTACGCGCCGCTGCCCCCACACCTGGAGGGAGAAGGCCAAGGCCGTCGCCGCCGCGCCGGTGTAGGCCGCGGCCAGCCAGGCTCGGAGCGGGAAGTGGTAGCCGCCGGTGAACAGCCCGATCACCAGGCAGACTCCGCCCACCACGGCCAACTGCACGACGTTGAGCAAGGCCGTGTCGTAACGGGGGGACAGCTCCGAGAGCAGCACGATGTGCACGGCGAAGGCGAAGGCGCATCCGACCGTCAGCAGCTCGCCGCGGCCCAGATGCGAGGCGCCGCCGGTCAGCGTCAACAGCCCGGCGGTGGCCAGCACCACGCCCGCCACCACCGGTGCGTCGGGGAGCCGGCGCAGCCACAGCGCGGCAATCACCGGAACAAGGACGACGAGCAGGTCGGTCACGAACGCCGACACCGAGCTTGACGTGTATTGCAGGCCGACGGTCTGGAACAGATAGCCGGTCAGCAGCGCGGCGCCGCACACCACGCCCGCGCGCACCAAGCCGGGCTGCGGATCGCGTCGTTCTCTCTTAGGGCGACCGGCGAACGGGGCCAGCAGGGCGGCGCCGAACACGAACCGCACGCCGAGGAACGACGCCACCGGGGCCAACGCCACTGCGTCCTTCACGACGAGGAAGGTCGAGCCGAACAGCACGGCCGCGGCGGCGACGGCCAGATGGGCCCGCACTCAGCCGCGGTAGCGGTTGGTGATGGGCACGCGGCGGTCCTTGCCGAAGGCCTTCGGCGTCACCCGCACCCCAGGCGGCGACTGGCGCCGCTTGTGCTCGGCCAGATCGACCAGCCGCACGATGCGGCGGACCAGTTCCGGGTCGTGCCCCGCGTCGATCAGCTCGCCCGCGGTCACGTCGTCCTCGACGTAGGCCTCGAGGATGGGGTCGAGCACCTCGTACGGCGGCAGCGACTGGTCGTCGCGCTGGTCCGGTCGCAGCTCGGCCGAAGGCGGCTTGGTGATGACCTCATCGGGGATGCGCCCGCACCGCCGGGCCAACTCGAACACCAGCGTCTTGGGCACGTCCTTGATGACCGCGAAGCCGCCCGCGGTGTCGCCATAGAGGGTGAAGTAGCCCACTGCCATCTCGCTCTTGTTGCCCGTCGTCAGGACCAGCCAGCCCAGCTTGTTGTTGAGGGCCATCAAGGTGATGCCGCGGATGCGGGACTGGAGGTTCTCCTCGGCGACGTCCTCGCCTCTTCCCGCGAACGACTCGGCCAGCATCGACGTGAGCGCGGCATGGGCGGGCTCGATGGCGATGGTGCGGTAGTCGATGCCCAGGCTTTCGGCCAGGATGCGCGCATCGTCCTTCGACCCCTCGCTCGAATAGCGCGAGGGCATGGACACACCGTGCACATGCTCAGCGCCCAAGGCGTCCACCGCGATGACGGCGACCAGGGAAGAGTCGATGCCGCCGGACAGGCCGATGACCACGTCGGTGAAGCCGTTCTTGCGCACGTAGTCGCGAGTGCCGAGGACGAGGGCTTGGTACACCTCGTCGAGCGGGTCGAGGGCGGGCAGCACGCCGGGGCTGCGCCGGTCCTCGTTGGCGTTGGGCGCCGGCGTCACGTCGAGCACGGGAAGGGCGGGCGCGGTGGCCCTGCCCCTCGGGTCGAGCAGTCGCTTGCGGAACGTGGGCCTCACCTCGATGTCGACCACCATCACGTGCTCCGCGAACTGCGGGGCCGAGGCCAGCACATGGCCGTCGGCGTCGAGGACGAGCGACGCGCCGTCGAACACCAACTCGTCCTGGCCGCCCACCTGATTCACGTAGACGAGGGCGCACGACGCGTCCGCAGCCCGCGTGGCCAGCATGCGCTCGCGCTCGGCCAGCCTGCCTGCGTAGTACGGGGACGCGTTGATGTTGAGGACCAGTTCGGCACCCCCGGCGGCCTGGTCGGACATGGGCCCGTCCGGGCTCCAGATGTCCTCGCAGATGGTGATGCCGCAACGCACGCCTGCGATGCGGAACAGCGTGAGCGGCTCCGTGCCCGGCGCGAAGTAGCGCTGCTCGTCGAAGACCGCGTAGTTGGGCAGCAGGCGCTTGTGGTAGCGGCCGACCACGTTGCCGTTGGCGCAGACCGCGGCCGAGTTCAGCAGGTCCCTCCGCTGGTCCACGTAGCCGACCACGGCCGCGCACCGCCCGGTGCGGGCGGCCACCTTGTCCAGTGCCTCCAGGTTGTCGGCCACGAACCCGGGCTTGAGCAACAGGTCCTCGGGCGGATAGCCGGTGATGGCCAACTCGGGGAACAGGGCCACATCGGCCCCGGCCTCCTCGGCCTGCTCCAAACCGTCGAGGATGCGCGAGACGTTGCCCTCCAGGTCGCCCACCACAGTGTTGAGCTGGCAGGCGGCGACGCGCACTCTGGCCATGGGGAAAGCCTAACGACGCGAGCCGTCGCCAGCGGACGGGTTATGGAGCGGGCCGCGGGCGGACGCAAAGGAGTCGTTCGTCACCTAACCTTTCGCTCCCTATGGAATCCCTCGCCCGGCGGCTCGTGCTGACGGCCAAGGCCATGCGGGCCCACTTCGAGGCTCACTTGGCCGAGGCCGGGTCGAGCCTCACCTTCTGGCTGGTGCTGCGGCGCCTGTCCGAACAGGACGGCCTCAGCCAGCGCCAGCTCGCCCAACACCTGTCCGTAGAGGCCCCCACCCTCACCCGGCACTTGGACCGCATGGCGGCTGAAGGCCTGCTGGTCCGCACCCAGGACCCGGCCGATCGCCGGGTCACCCGCATCTCGCTGACCCCGGCGGGCAGGCGCACGCATCGCAAGCTGGTCTCCATCGCCGAGGACTTGGAGCAGGAGTTCCAGTCGTTGCTGTCAGCGCGGGACGCGGTCGTGTTGGAGCGGGCATTGACCCGCATCGACCAGCACTTGGAGGAGGTGGGCGCCCGTGCCGTCGGATGAGGTCATTCGCACCGAGGGCCTGACCAAGGTCTACCCGGGCGGTCTCACCGCCGTGGACCATCTCGACCTGTCCGTGCAGGCCGGCGAGATCTTCGGTCTGCTCGGGCCCAACGGGGCGGGCAAGACGACGACGGTGGGCATGCTCACCACTCGGGTGCAGCCCACTGCGGGCACCGCGTGCGTGGGCGGGGTCGACGTGGTGGCCCAGCCCGCGCTGGCCAAGCAGGCCATCGGCGTGGTGCCCCAGACCAACACGCTGGACCGGGCCCTCACCGTCTGGGAGAACCTGTACTTCCACGGCCGCTACTTCGGGATGTCGGCGCGCGACTCGAAGGCCGCAACCGACGACGCCTTGCAGAAGTTCCGGCTGGCCGACCGGGCCGACGCCGACACCATGGCCCTCTCGGGCGGCATGGCCCAGCGGCTCATGGTGGCCCGGGCCATCCTGCACCGGCCCCGCATCCTGTTCCTCGACGAGCCCACCGCGGGCCTCGACCCGCAGAGCAGGCTTGCCCTCTGGGAGATCCTCGGCGAGCTGCACCAGGAGGGTCAGACCATCCTCATGTCCACCCACTACATGGAGGAGGCCGACCAGCTCTGCGACCGGCTGGCGGTCATGGACCACGGCCGCATCCTGGCCTTGGACACGCCCGCCGAGCTGAAGCGGTCCGTGGGAGCAGACACCGTCGTCCAGGTGACGGCCGAGGGCGATGCGTCGTCGTTGCAGTCGCTGGCCGACCTGTTGGCCGAAAAGGTGGACGGGGCCTTGCGGGCCGAGGTCGTGGACGGCGTGATCCGCGTCTACCTCCGGGGCGGGCAGGGCGCGCTGCCCCGCGTGGTGATGGCCGCCGAGGCCGGCGGGTTCACCGTCACCGACCTGTCCATGACCGAACCCACGTTGGAGACCGTCTTCATCAGCCTCACCGGGAAGGACCTGCGCGAATGACCGCCGCCGTTGCCACCGTCGACACCGCCTTGGCCCGCCGAGGCGCGCTCATCGCCTTCCGGGCCCAGTTGCTGCGAGACATGCACGTGCTCCGCAAGACCAGCAAGGTCTTCCTGCTGCGCACCGTCATGCAGCCTGCCCTGACCGTGTTCGTGTTCACCTACGTCTTCCCGAAGATCGGCCAGGGCATCGGGGGCGGGCGGGGCGCCGACGAGTTCTCGACCCTGCTCGTGCCCGGCGTGATGGCCACCGCGTGCATCTTCCAAGGCATCCAGGCCGTGGCCCTGCCGCTGGTGCAGGAGTTCGGCTACACCCGCGAGATCGACGACCGGGTGCTGGCCCCGTTGCCCGTTTGGGCCGTGGGGCTGGAGAAGCTCATCGCCGGCGCGCTGCAAGGCGTGCTGGCCGCGCTGGTGGTCTTCCCGCTCGGCGCGGTGATCCCGGCCACGCCCGTGCACCTGGCCATCCACTGGCCGCTGGTCCTCACCATCATCCCGCTGGCCACCCTGCTCGGCGCCGCGCTGGGGCTGGCCATCGGGACCACGGTCGAGCCCAGGCAGGTGCCGCTGGTGTTCAGCGTGATCGTCATCCCGATGACGTTCCTGGGCGCGGTCTACTACCCGTGGGACCGGCTCGGGCCCATCTCCTGGCTGAAGTGGGCCGTGCTCATCAACCCGCTGATGTACATGAGCGAGGGCTTCCGTGCCGCGCTGACCAAGGGCATCCCGCACATGTCGCTGCCCTACATCTACGCGGCGATGCTCAGCTACACCGCGCTGCTGGCCTGGGCCGGCATCCGCGGCTTTCGCAAGCGCGTCGTCCAGTAGCGGCGCGGTCCGTGCCGCGCCTCAGGCGCGCGTGCGGAGGATGTCGCGGATCTCGGCCAGGAGCATGGCCTCGTCCGACGGCGGCACGGCCTCGTCCGAGGGCACGTCGGTGCTGGCCCGCAGGCGCTGGGCCTTGGCCGCGGCCTTGAGGATGGCGAACATCACCGCGGCGACGATGACGAAGTTGAACAACGCGTTGAAGAAGGTGCCGTACTTCAACACGCCGTCGCCCACCTTGAGGGTGAGGAAGTCGAAGTCCGGCCTGCCGCCAATGGCGGCGATGAGAGGCGTGACCACGTCTCTCACCAACGACTGGACGACCGTGTTGAAGGCCACGCCGATGATCACCGCGGTGGCCAGGTCGAGCAGGTTGCCGCGGAACAGGAACTGCTTGAACTCTTTGAACATGGCGACCAGCTAACCCCAAAACGCGACTGGAGGACATAGGCACACCCAACGGGTGGCTATGTCCTCCAGTCGGCGAAGGCCGCGGGGCCGGGCCCGGGGGCGGCCAGTCGGGGAAGGGTTAGTCGCCCAACGCGCCGCAGCAGGTCTCGACGATGAGCCGGGTCACCACATACGGGTCGCAGTTCGCGTTCGGCCTGCGGTCCTCGATGTAGCCCTTCTGCTCCACCTCCACCTGCCACGGGATGCGCACCGACGCGCCCCGGTTCGACACGCCATAGCTGAACTCGGTCCACGGCGCCGTCTCGTGCAGGCCGGTGAGCCGGTGCTCGATGTCGGCGCCGTAGTTGGCCACGTGCTCGTCGGCCCGCTTGCCCAAGGCCTCGCAGGCGGTGATGACGGCGTCGTAGTTCTCGCGCATGGCCTTGGTCGAGAAGTTGGTGTGGGCCCCGGCACCGTTCCAGTCGCCCTTCACCGGCTTGGGGTCGAGGGTGGCGGCGATGCCGAAGGGCTCGGCCGTGCGATACAGCAGCCAGCGGGCCATCCAGAGCTGGTCGGACACGTCGAGCGGCGAAAGCGGGCCGACCTGGAACTCCCACTGCCCGGGCATGACTTCGGCGTTGATGCCGGACAGGGAGAGTCCGGCCTTCAGGCAGTTGTCGAGATGGGCCTCGACCACCTCACGGCCGAAGACCTCGTCGGCGCCCACGCCGCAGTAGTAGAAGCCCTGCGGGGCGGGGAAGCCGCCTTCGGGAAAGCCGAGGGGGCGGCCCGTCTTGAAGAACGTGTACTCCTGCTCGATGCCGAACAGCGGCTCCTGGGCCTTGTACTTCTCGGCCAGCGGCGTGAGCAGCGAGCGGGTGTTGGTGGGGTGCGGCGACATGTCGGTGAGGAGCACCTCGCACATGACCAGCTTGTCGTCGCCGCCGCGGATCGGGTCGGGGCAGGAGAAGACCGGCTTCAGCACGCAGTCGGACGCCTTGCCGGGCGCCTGGTTCGTGCTCGAACCGTCGAAGCCCCAGATGGGGAGGTCGGCGCCGTCGTCGAGGACCTTGGTCTTGGACCGCAGCCGGGCCGTGGGCTCGGTGCCGTCGATCCAGATGTACTCAGCCTTGTAGCTCACAGTTGATCCTTGCTCGAAGGGTCCGGCGGGGTCGGACCGACGTTACGCAATCAGCAGTTTCTCACCCGTTGCTCTTTGATGAACGCTGTGTGAACTGGGGCGGTTGGGCATATCCGGGTGTCAACATGGCCCGGTGCAACAGCAACGGGAGTATGTCCTACGGACGGTCGAGGAGCGCGGCGTGCGCTTCATCCAGCTTGAGTTCACCGACGTGCTGGGCACGCCGAAGGCCTTCAACATCACGCCCGCCGAGTTGGAGAACGCCCTCGAAGAGGGGATGACGTTCGACGGCTCGGCTGTCGACGGCTTCTCCCGCGTGCAAGAGGCCGACGTGCTCGCCCACCCGGACGCCAAGACGTTCCAGATCCTGCCCCTGCCTGGCGAGGCGTCGGTGGCCCGCATGTTCTGCGACATCACCCACTTGGACGGCACCCCGTTCGGCGGCGACCCCCGCAACGTGCTGCGCCGCTCGTTGGAGCGGGCCCGGGAGCGCGGTTTCTCCTTCTACGCCTCTCCAGACCTCGAGTACTTCTACTTCGCCGACGGCTCGCCCGCCCAGGCGCTCCGCCCGCTCGACAACGGCTCGTACTTCGACCTGACCACCACCGACCTGCCCACCGAGGTGCGCAAGCAGACGGTGCTCACCCTCGAGGACATGGGCATCCCGGTGGAGAAGTCGCAGCACGAGGACGCGCCCAGCCAGCACGAGATCGACCTGCGCTACACCGATGCGCTCACCATGGCCGACACCGTGATGACGACGCGCATGCTGGTGAAGGAGGTGGCCGCCCGCAACGGGCTGTACGCCACGTTCATGCCCAAGCCGTTGGCGGGCGTGCAGGGCTCGGGCATGCACACCCACATGTCGCTGTTCGAGGGCGACACCAATGCCTTCCACGACCCAGGTGACGAATACGGCCTGTCGAAGGTGGCCAAGGGCTTCATCGCCGGGCTGCTGACCCACGCCCGCGAGATCACGGCCGTCACCAACCAGTGGGTCAACTCCTACAAGCGACTGGTCATCGGCTACGAGGCCCCGGTCTACGTGGCGTGGGCCCGCAACAACCGCTCCGTCGTCGTGAACGTGCCCCACGCCAAGAAGGACAAGAAGGAGTCGACCCGGATCGAGTACCGGGCACCGGACCCGGCCTGCAACCCCTACCTCGCCTTCGCGGTGATCCTGGCCGCCGGGCTCAAAGGCGTGGAGGAGGGCTACGACCTGCCCGAGCCCACGGAGACGAACCTGTACCAGTCGACCCCCGAGGAGCGGCTGGCCGACGGCATCACCACGCTGCCCGGATCGCTGGCGGACGCCGTGGCGGAAATGGAGCGCTCGGAACTGGTCGCCGATGCCTTGGGCGAGCACGTCTTCGAGTGGTTCATCCGCAACAAGAAGGCGGAATGGGCCGAGTACAAGACGCAGGTGACCCAGTTCGAGCTCGACCGCTATCTCCCGCGGCTGTAGCCATGGAGCCCCTCCTGATCTTTCCCGACCCCGCGCCTCCGCCGCTGGCCCAGGCCCTCGACCTCGGCGGCTACCCGTGGAAGGCGGTGGGCACGGCCGACGCCGCGACCCGCACCGAGCCCGAGGACGGCTGGTCCGGTGCCATCGTCATGGCCGACGAGGACCCCGAAGGCGCCTTCTCCCTCTGCCGCACGCTGCGCAAGCGCGACCTTCCTATGGAGCCGCTGCTGCTGTTGGTGTCGGGCACGCAACTGGCCGACCTGGAACTGCGAGAGGACCTGTTCGACGACTTCTGCATCACGCCGTTCCACCCGCGTGAGCTGGAGGCCAGGCTCAAGCACCTGTTCTGGCGAACCGGCCGCGGCACCCGGCCCGAACTGGTCGAGTACGGCCCGCTGGTGCTGAACCTGGAGACCTATCAGGCCTACGTCAGCAACAAGCCGCTGGACCTCACGTACATGGAGTACGAGCTGCTGAAGTTCTTGGCCACCCATCCCGGCAAGGTCTTCACGCGCGAGACGCTGCTGTCGCGCGTGTGGGGCTACGAGTACTACGGGGGGGCCCGCACGGTGGACGTCCACGTGCGGCGGCTGCGGGCCAAGCTGGGCGAGGAGCACGCCAACCTCATCCAGACCGTGCGGTCGGTGGGGTACCGCTTCGGCCAGCCCCGCTGGTCGCTCTGAGCCGCGGGTCGTAGGCTCACCCGCTCGATGCGGGGACGGCTGCTGCGATCGGTCTTGGCGGCCACCGCCGGCTACGTCCTCATCACCTGTGTCTTCTACTGGCACGGCGTGCGCCACATGGGCGCCGCCTTCGTCTCCGACGGGGGCGACGGGGCCGACTTCCTCTGGGCCTACTGGCACCTCCCGCACGCCCTGCTGCACGGGCACAACCCCTTCAGCGCCACCGGCATCTTCTTCCCTGTCGGCGTGCGCCTCGGCTTCCACACGACCACGCCCCTCGAGGCCTTCGCCATCTGGCCGCTGGCCAAGGTGGTGGGCGAGGTATTGGCCGTCAACTTGGTCAACCTCGGCGCGGTGGTGCTCACCGGCCTGGGCGGCTGGGTGCTGGCTCGACACGAATGCCATGACGACCGGGCCGCGTTCGTGGCGGGCGCGGCCTTCATGCTCTTGCCGGAGCACACCGGCCGCATCAACGGCCACTGGAACCTGAACCACGCGTGGGTCCTGCCCTTCGCGTTGTGGGCCCTGCTGCGCCTGTACGACAAGCCGAGCGCCCGTCGGGCGCTGGTGCTCGGTGCGTTCGTCGGCGTGGCCTTCCTCACCGACCTCACCTACTTCGTGTTCTGGCTGGGCGCGGCCGTGGTCATCGCCGTGGCCCGCCGGCGCGAGACGGCGGCCCTGGCCCGGCGTCTGGCCGTGGGCGCGCTGGCCGCGGCCGTGCTGTGCGCGCCGGTGGCGCTGCCCATGGTCATGGACCTGCGCCACCACGAACTGGACCCGCTGCCGCAATTCGGCGGGGCCCAGGAGCACTCGGCCGACCTGCTCGGGTTCTTCACGCCTTCGACCCAGCACCCGTTGTGGGGCAGGCTGTTCCACGCCGTCAAGGGCACGGTCTTCGGGCTGGAGGAGTACCCGTACGTCGGGCTGCTGATCCTCGGCCTGGCCCTCTACGCCGTGGTCCGACGCCGGCGGCTCGGGCCCGTCGGGCCGTGGCCGGTCATCGCCGCCGGCTTCATGCTGCTGGCCCTGGGCCCGTACCTCCATGTGAACGGCTGGACCGGCGGACGCTTCGAGTACATGGGCTTTCGCTTCTCGGTGCCCCTCCCGTTCATCGTCTTCCACGACCTGCCCGTGCTCTCAGGGCTGCGCATCCCCGGGCGCTTCTCGATCATGGGCGGACTGGCCTTGGACGTGACGGCCGCGGTGGCCCTGGCCCGTCTCGTGCGTGGCCGCGCCGTTCGGGTTCAGTGGGTCGCGTGCGCGGTGGCCCTCGTCGTGGTGGTGGTCGACCTGCTGCCGCCGCCGCCCACGCCGTTGCAGCCCGAGGCCGTGCCCGCGGCCTATCGGGCCATCGAGCGCAGTCCCGATCAAGGCGCGGTCCTCGAAGTCCCGCTCACGTGGCGCGACGGGTTCGGCCAGGTCGGCGACGTCGCCAACAACGACGTGCTGCTCTACTACGCGACCAAGCACCATCGCCCGGTGGCCAGCGGCATGATCGCCCGCCTCCCCAACAAGCGCCGCGCCGCGCTGTACGGCTTCCCCGTCTATCGACAGGTGCTGTCGTTGCAGCACCAGCCAGGGTTCACCGACAAGGTCGACTTCAGCGACGCCGACCTGCGGGCCATGGGCATCGGCTTCGTCGTGTACCACCGCAGCAGGCCCATGCCCGACGTGCTGGCCTACGTGCAGGGCCTGGGCTTGCCGCAACTGGCCGACGACGGCGACACCGTCGTGTGGCACGTGCCTTGAGTTCGGCCATCGGGGTGGCCGGGGGCGCTCGGCCGCTCTAGCGGTTGAGGTCGATCAGCTCGCTGCCCTGGTAGCGGTCCTCGGCGTCGTCGCGCAGGAAGAAGCCGAGGATGGCGCTGGCCACCGCGCCCGACATGAGCACGCTCACGGGGATGGCGATCACGATGGCGACGAGGACGAGCACGGGGCCGATCACGTCCTCATCATTCCCCGACTCGGGCCCATGCCTCCACCTCGACCCTGGCACCGAGGGGCAGGGCCGCCACGCCGAGGGCGGAACGGGCCGGCCGGTGGTCGCCGAAGGCCTCCATGTAGGCCGTGTTCATGGCTGCATAGTCGGTCATGTCTGCCAGGAAGACGGTCGTCTTCACCACGTTTTCGAGCGACGCCCCCTCGCCCTCCAGCAAGGCCTTGACGTTGGCCACGGCCTGGGTGGTCTGGGCCGCGGCGTCGCCCTCGATCAGGGCGCCGTCGCGCAGGGCGACCTGCCCTGAGCACACGAGCCACTCACCGGCTCGGACGACTGGTGTGTAGGGACCGACAGGCTTGGTCATGGGGTTCCTTTCGTGGGCCAGGTCGATGGCAGGCCGTCGGCCAGCCAGGCCGCGGCGGCCACCGCGGCGAAGACTGCGTCGGAGCCGTTGACGGGCGTGGCGCCCGGGTGCGGCTCGCGTTGGTCGGTGTCGATGTCGGTGTCCATGTCGACCTCGGTGTCGATGTCGACCTCGACTGCGGGCATGTCCTTGGCCCGCAGGATGCCGAACGAGCGGATGGTCAGATCGTGGGCCACGCCCTCGTCGTCCACCACGATGCCCTCACGTCGCACCCAGCCCAAGGCCATGTGGGCCGCGCCGATGCAGTACGAGCGCAGCACGACCTCGTCGAGGACGGGTCCGCAGGACACGGTGACGCGCAGGGCGCCGGCATCGGTGAAGGCGGCGGTGGCCCGAGCCCCGTTCGGCGCGGTGATCGACGGGTCCTTGTTCAGGGCGGCCATGAGGATGGCGGCCTCGGCCCAGCCCGCGGCCCGGATGCGCGCCGACGTGGGCGGGCCGGCGACGTCGACCTCCTCCACAATGAGGTCGGGGGCGGCGGCGCGGATGGCGGCGGCGATGCCGTCGGTGCGCACGACGCGCATAACGCCAGAGCCGTCGTGGTTGACGCCCGCCGCGATGGGCGGGCGCTTGGGGCCGAGGCGCACCACGTCCTCGCGCGACAGCAGGACGCGCACCGGCCTGCCGTGCTCGTCGGCCAGGCGCCGGGCCACGGCGGGAACGGGTGAGTCGGCCTTGCCGCCGAAGGCGCCGCCGTTGGCCAAGGGTGTGACCGGCGTGCCGCCCGGCTCGCACCACGATGCGTCCGGCTCCAGGTAAGCGGGCTCGACCCAGGACGTCTGAAGGGTGAGGTCCCAGTCGCCCGGCGGCAGGTCGAGGGGCGGGCGGGGGTCGAGCGACGTGCGCCGCCCTTGTCGCTTGCCCGCCTTGGCCCTGGCCTCAGTGAGCGATTCACCCACGGCCCAGCCGCCCCATTGGTCGGGCACGGCCACGAGGGCGTCGGGCGGGGCGGTGTCGTCGGCGAAGCCCGCTTGGCCGAGAGCGACGTGGGGGCCGACGGCTTGGGCCACGCCCCCTTCGAGCTCGGCCCGTCGAGTGGCGGCTTCGAAGTCGCGTTGTGGCGCGGCGGCCGGAGTCTGTTGGCTCTTGTGGGCGACCGCATCGAGGATGGTGCGCCAGCCCGTGCACCGGCACAGGTGGGCGAGCAAGGCGTCCTCCGGCTTGGAGGTGGAGGCGTGCAGCCGCAGGATGATCCCGGGCGTGCAGAAGCCGCACTGGCTGGCCCCGCATGCGGTGAAGGCGTCGGCCCAGGACCGGCGGTCGGCGTCGGGCAGGCCGTCGAGGGTGGTCACCTGACGGCCTGCGATTCGGCGGACGGGCGTCACGCAGGCCACGCGGGGGGCGCCGTCCACCAGCACCGTGCAGCAGCCGCATTGGCCCTGCGGGCTGCACCCGTCCTTGGGGCTGCGCAGGCCGAGTCGATCGCGAAGCGCCTCAAGGAGGGAGGCCCCGTCGTCGGGCACCTCGACGTCGCGGCCGTCGACGTGAAACCGAACGGGCACGGCCGCAGGATAGGTTGGCCCGGTGCGCGATCCGGTGAGTCGAAGGTCGTTCCTCCTCGCGTCCGCAGGTGTGGTGGCGGCGACAGCTGCGGCGTGCAAGAAGCAGGACAACGAGATCAAGGTGTCGCCCAAGGACACCGCTGACTCGGGGTCGCTGCCGAAGGACTTGAGCCTGGTGGTGGCGTCGTACATCCACGTCACTGGTATCGAGCAGCGGCTGTCGCTGGCGCTGATTCAGGGGACGGGGAGCTACACGGCCACCGGGCCGGTCGACATCACCATCGACGGCCAGCCCGCCACGGCCGAAGTGCACCGTGAGGGCATCCTGCTGCCGTACTTCTTGCTGCGACACCGGTTCGACACCACGGGCGTGCACGACATCGAGGCCAAGGTGGGGGGCCGCACGCTGAAGACGGTGGTCGACGTCACCGACCCGGCCGCCACCAAGGTGCCCTTCCCCGGCAAGCCCATGATCCGAGCGGCCACGCCCACCGTCGCCGACGCCAAGGGCGTGAGCCCGGTGTGCACCCGCAAGCCCGCCTGCCCGCTGCACGACGTGAGCCTGGACGCGGCGCTCGACGAGCACCGGCCGCTGGCCGTGCTGTTCGCTACGCCCGCCCTGTGCCAGTCCCGGCTGTGCGGGCCGGTCCTCGACAACCTGCTGGCCGCGCGCGACGAGTTCTCGGCCAAGGTGCGCATGCTGCACGTGGAGATCTACACCGACCTGTCAGGTAAGACCATCACGCCCGGGGTGACGGCCTACAACCTCGAGTCGGAGCCGTTCCTGTTCCTGGCCGGGGCCGACGGCGTGGTGCGCGAGCGCCTGGACAACGCCTACGACAAGGCCGAAGTCCGCCAGGCCCTCACCCGCCTGGTCGCCTGACCCCGCCCCACGCCGCCGCACGCATCACGCCGGACTTCACGCCGCGTCCCCACGCCCGCGGCCCTTTCGCATTTGGGCGTACTTCCGGCTGGTTTTTGTGGGTCAACTACACCCAAATGCGATCAGCCACGCGGTCCGGGCACGGCTTGCGCGCCCGGGCGGGGCGGCCCGGGACTTGGGGCGCTAGGAGAAGGACTGGCCGCAGCCGCAGGTGCGGGTGGCGTTCGGGTTGTTGATGCTGAACCCGGCCCCCTGGAGCCCGTCGCTGTAGTCCAGCGTGGCGCCCACGAGAAGCTGGGCGCTGGCCGGGTCGACCACGACCCGCACGGCGCCGAACTCGGTGCGCACGTCGTCGTCGGCCGTGTCCGAGTCGAAGAACATCTCGTAGCTGAAGCCTGAGCACCCGCCCGGGCGCACGGCCACCCGCAGGGCGAGCTGGTCGTTGCCTTCCTGGGCCAGGAGTTCGGCGACCTTGGCTGCGGCGCTGTCCGTCAGCGCGATCGGGGCGCCCGGCTCGGCGACCTGGGTCGGAGCCTCGGTCTGGGTCTCGCTGGTCTCAGTGGTGCTCATAGGGCCTCCAGGCTACCTCAGGGCCAGGTCCACCTGGCACGGATCACGATCCTCGAGCGTGGCGAAACGAGCTACGTCGGCGCCCCCGAGAACGTCGACCATGCCCTCCACCATTCCCCGGTGCAGGTGGCACACCAGGTCGGGGAAGGCCTCGGCCAGCGGACGGAACGGGCAGCGGGTGAAGGCGATGGTGGTCACCGTGCCGTCCACCGCCGACTCGGGGTCGAAGCCCAGGTCGGCCAATTCGGCCCGCACCGCCTCCACGCACGCGCTCCCCGCCCTGGCCTCGCCCCGGCGCCGGCCGTGGTCCCTGGCCACGTCGGCCACCGTGTCGCCATCGGGCCCGAACATGGCGGCCAGGTTGGCCAGGAGGGCGGCGAGGATGGGGTAGCCCGCCGACTCCAAGCCGAGCGAAGGGGCGTCCGCAGCCAGCGAGTACCGGTGCTGGGGCCGCCCCACCGTGCCCCGGTTGTCGACCTCGATATGCAGCAGGCCCACGTCGCGCATGCGCTCCAGGTGCGGACGCACCGTGTTGGCGTGCAGCCCCAGCTCGGCCGCGATGTCGGCCGTGGACAAGGGCACGGCCGAGCGGGCCAGCTCGAGGTAGATGGCGTAGCGGGTGTTGTCGCCCAACGCCTTGAACACCTGCAGCCGGTCCACAGGCTGAATTTAGCAGGCCGCCTCCTTGTAAACTCGGGACGTGCCCCTCGCCACCCAAGACGCCGTCCACACCGCGCTGCGGGGCGTGATCGATCCCGAGCTGGGCGACAACGTGGTCGACCTGGGCATGGTCCAGCGGGTCGCGGTCGACGACGGCGTGGCCGACGTGACCATCGCCCTGACCACCGCGGGCTGCCCGCTGCGGGCCCAGTTGCAGCGGGACGTGAAGGACCAGGTCGGCGCCGTCCCCGGCGTGGCCGACGTCAAGGTCCACTTCGGCGAGATGACGGCGGAGGGCAAGCGGGCCTTGATGGACCGGGCCCGGTGGAAGGCGCGCGACGAGGTCCGTACCGACATTCCGTCCACCGCTCGGGTCGCGGCAGTGGCGTCGGGCAAGGGTGGCGTGGGCAAGTCGTCGGTGACCGCCAACCTGGCCGTGGCCCTGGCCTCTCGGGGCCTGTCCGTCGGCGTGCTGGACGCCGACATCGGCGGCTTCTCCATCCCGCGCATGCTCGGGCTGGAAGGCCGCAGGGTCGAGGCGGTGGACAAGAAGATCGTGCCCCTGGAGCTGCCCGTCGGCGCCCCTGGGAGCGGGGGCGGACTGCTCCAGGTCGTGTCCATGGGCTCCATCGACGGCACGGGCGAGGACGAGGCCGTCATGCTCCGCGGCCTCATGCTGAACCGGGCCGTGCAGCACTTCTTGGAAGACGTGCGCTGGAGCCCGGCCCTCGACTACGTGCTGATCGACATGCCGCCGGGCACGTCGGACGTGCAGATGGGCTTGGCCCGCATGGTGCCCAGGACCGAGATGCTGATCGTCACCACGCCCGCCCTGGCCGCTCAGAAGGTGGCGGCCCGAGCCGCGGACATGGCCCGCAAGGGGTATCTGCGGGTGGCGGGCGTCATCGAGAACATGTCCGCCTTCGTGTGCGAGCACGGCCAGTCCTACGCGTTGTTCGGCGAGGGCGGCGGGCGGCGACTGGCCGAGCAGATCGGGGTGCCGCTGCTCGGGTCGATCCCGCTCGACGCGTCGGTGGCCGCAGGCGGTGACGCGGGCAGGCCCGCGGCCCTGGGCCAAGGTCCGGTGGCCGAAGCCTTTGCGGCCTTGGCCGAGCGGGTCGTCACCCAGGCCCTGCCGCCCATCGAGATGGCGGGCTGCACGGCCCGCCTGTTCGACCAGGTCGAGTCCGCCCTCGGCCCCGCGGCCACCCGAACCCCCACCCCCTGAAACTTTTCCACAGCACCTGCTGCTGTGGAAAAGATCAGAAGCGGCGGCGGGGGATGGGCAGCGACAGGCGGAACGACGAGCCCCCCTCGGTCCTGGCCTCGTACCAGACCCGCCCGCCCATGGCCTCGACCAGCCCGCGCACCAGCGACAGCCCCAGACCGGTCCCCCGCGACCGGTCTCGGTTGCGGCGGCCAAGGGTTCGGGCCCGGTTGAACAGCGTCCCCACCACCGCCGCGGGCACGCCGTCGCCGTGGTCGGCCACCCGCAGCTCGACGAACCCTGACTCGGGGTCGTCGAGCAGGTCCACGTATACGGGCGGGGCCCCGTGCTGGAGCCCATTCTCGACCAGGTTGGCGATGACCTGTTCCAGCCTGCGGGGGTCGGCCATGACGGTGATGCCGCTGGGCACGCGGATCTCGACCGTGCTGGTGTCGCCGTCCACCGCGGCCAGGGCGGCCTCGGCGATGGCGGCCACGTCGACCGGCCGGGGCGTGAGCAGCAGGGCCTGGGCCTCCAGCCTGCTCATGTCGTACAGGTCGTCGGCCAGTCGGGACATGCGCTCGGCCTGACGGCGGATGGACCCGCCCATGCGCCGGATGCGGGCCGCCTCCAACTCCTCGGCGTGCGACTCCAAGGTCGCGCCCAACCCGAGGATGGTGGTCAGCGGGTTGCGCAGGTCGTGGGTCACCAAGGCGAGGAACTCGTTCTTCTCGGCCTCCAAGTCGTGGGCCGTGGTGACGTCGCGCACGACGCCCTGGAACCCGTGCAGCTCGCCGTCTTGCAGGCGCGGAAGCGTCCGCACATCGAGCACCCGGCGGACGCCGTCGGCCCGGGCGATGGTCAGCTCGAACCGCTGGGCCGCGTGCGCGGTCGACTCGGTGATGAGCGAGTTGACCGGCACGCTCTCCTCCAACGGCTGGAGCACCTCGGACAATCGGGTCCCCTCAAGCTCCGCGGCCGTGCGGCCCACGATGATGGCCAGGGACTCGTTGACGTAGGAGATGCAGCCGTCGAGGTCGACCTCATAGATGCCGTCCGAGGAGTGCTCGACCACGTTCTGATAGCGGGCCTTGGCCTCCTCCTCCCGGCCCAGGATGGCGGCCCAGTAGCCCTGGGCCAGCGCGTCCGTGAGCCGGTCCATGGCGGGCAGCACGCGGGTGAGCAGCAGGGACAGAGCCAAGCCCCAGTGCCGCCCCCGCTCCTCGGCCAACTCCACCGCCGTCTGCACCACCAGGTCCCGCGAGATGCGCAGGATGACGAGCAGTTGGGGCAGGGGCGAGCCCTCCCACGCGGCCGCCGCGCCCACCTCCTGGAGGTCGCCGACGAGGGCCTCGTCCACCTCCGCGCCCAGCCCGGTCACCGCAAGGATGGCCTCGAAGCGGGACTTGGCCTGGTCGATGAAGCGGGCCTGCTCGGTGATGGTCCAACCCGTGGCCTCGGGAAAGACGGCGGAGAAGATCTCGAAGGCCCGACGGGCCATCTCGTCGGCCCGTCCGTCGAGGGCGTCGAGGAGGGCCTGTGGATCGGCCGCGCCCGTGCCCTCGACCTCGAGGCCCATCATGGCCCCGATGCCGTTGTCGGCGTTGCGGGCGAGAAAGGCCTTGAGGTCGGCCATGGGCAGCCGGAAGTCGCCCGACCCCGCGGCATCGGGCGTCAGATAGCCCGCGCCCACCAAGGCCTGCACGGCCTCGACACTCAGATTGAGGTACTCGGCAGCCTCGGGAAGGGTGACCGTCGGCCGTTGTCCAGGAGGTCGATCCGCCATTACTCCTACTTCTGTCCTGTGCCTAGGGGTTCGACGGCAAGGAATGGACATCCCCCTGGGAACGTCTTTCGTCACCAGAACTTACGTGTGAATTGGATGAGACGGACGCGCTGGTCGCCAGACGGTGCCGATGTCGTCGCCGTCGGCGGCCGTGACCTCGCCCTCTGCGGCCAATTTTCGCAAGTGGGCCCAGACCGAATAGCGGGCGATGGGGTGCAGCAGGTCCGGCACGTCGACATAGACGGCCTCGACCAGTTCGTCCACCGTGGCCTGCCCCTGCTTGGTCAACGAGGTCGAGATGGCCGACTCCCGCATGGCCCGATGGGCCAGGTACTCCTCGACCTTGGCGTGGCCGTCCTCGATGAACGGGCCGTGACCGGGCGCCACCGCGAAGGCCTCGACCTCACGCAGCTTGGCCAGCGCGTCGAGGTAGGCGCGCATGTCGCCGTCGAGCGGGGCGATGACCACCGTCGACCCGCTCATGATGTGGTCGCCGCTGAACAGCAGGCGTTGGTCGGCCAGGTGGTAGCAGAGGTGGTTCGAGGCATGGCCAGGCGTGTGGATGGCGGTCAGGCGAAAGCCCGTGCCCTCGACCGCGCCGCCGTCGCCCAGCACCTCGTCGGGCTCGAAGCCGTGCCGCTGGTCGAAGCCCAGCACCTGGGCCCCCGTGCGCTGCTTGAGCCCGACCGCGCCAGGCGAGTGGTCCGGGTGGGTGTGGGTGACGAGGATCCAGCGGATGCGGCCTGCGCCCGCCGCGGCCACCGCGTCGAGGTGGGCCTCGTGGTCGACCGGGCCTGGGTCGATCACGGCCACGTCCTCGGTCCCGATCAGGTAGGTGTTGGTGCCGGGCCCGGTCATGATGCCGGGGTTGGGGGCCAGCACTCTGCGGACGTTGGGCGTGATGGGCACCACCTCGCCCGGCGTCATCATGGGCTCAAACGCGGACCGAGCCGGGCGGCGGCGGCACGGCCTCGTCGTAGCCGGGATCGCCGGGCAGGAGGATGCGAACGCCCTCGCCGTCGGCCTTGATGCGGGGCAGGATGGTGGGCACCTCCTCGATGGCCGCGGCCGCGGCCAGCAGGTCGGCACTGCGGTCGAAGCGGGCGATGGCCTCGAGGTTCTTGATGGTCGGGAAGATGATCTCGAACTCGCCTTGGGCATGGCGGTCGAGCGCCTCTTGCGGGCCGATCCACGTGTTGGCGATGGTCTCGCGGTCGTCGTGCAGCGGCACCTGCTCGGGCGGCGCGGCGGTGACGAAGAAGCGGGTGTCATAGCGCCGGGACGGGCCGACGGGCGTGATCCAGTGGCTGAAGTAGTGGATCTGGTCGACGGCCAGTCGCAGGCCCTCCTGCTCGCACACCTCCAGCAGGCGGACCTCGCCGCTGTCCACCTGCTTGCGGTGCGCGTTGAACCGCTTCGCCACGTCCGGGTCCTTGAACGAGATCACCCCGCCGTCGCGGCCATCGCCCGCCCCGTCGACCGCGTTGGCCAGCAGGACGCCTGCCTCCTCGAAGCACTCGCGGATGGCCGCCACCCAGTAGGCCAGGCCGCCCCTGTCCACGCCCAGCAGAACGCTGGCCTGGTCGTCGGAGCGTCCTTGGCAGACGGACTCCAAGTCGGCGTGGCGATCGGCCTCGTCCACGGCCCCGCCGGGGAAGACGTAGGCGCCGCCCACGAAGTCCGAGTTGAGGTTGCGCTTGAGCATGAAGACCTCGATGCCGCCGCCCTGCTCGGCGGGCCGGTCCCTGACCAGCATCACCGTGGCTGCGTCCCGCACGGGCGTGTCCGGCCGCGGACTGCCGGCGGACGCTTCGGGCGGGCGATCGGTCATCGGCGCAAGCCTAAGCCAGCCCGTGTGGCTGCTCGAAGGCCGGGCCAGGCTGCCCGGAAGGCTGCCCAGAAGGGGCTGAGCGGCCCCGCTACCGTGATCGGCGAATGGACGAGCCCCGCTGGCGAGACCGACTCGTGCCCCGGACCGTGCTGGGCCTGTCCGTGCTGATCCTGGCCTTCGCCATCGGCGCCGCCTTCAGCGGGGTCGTGTTCTATTCGTATTACGAGTTCCGCAAGGACACGTCGGAGAAGCGCACGGCCAAGTTCGTCGAGGGCTTCGACCAGCGCTTCGCCACGGCCCAAAAGACGATCGACGCCGAGCGGGAGAACGCCAAGGCGGAAATCGCCAAGGAGCTGGAGCCGCTCAAGAAGATCAGGGCCGAGGGCGAAACGCTCGACGGGCTGGTGAAGAAGTCGGGGCCCGCGGTGTGGTTCGTGCGCACCCTGGACGGGGCCGGTCAGCCGTCGGTGGGCTCGGCGTTCGTGGTCGCCTCGGACAACTCGCAGTCGCTGATGCTCACGTCCTTCACCACGGTCGAGGCCGCCACCCACAACCCGGGCCCGCAGGTCACCGTGCGCAAGGGAGACCAGGAGGTCAAGGCCACGCTGTGGACGTGGCAGCCGGACCGGGACCTGGCCCTGCTGGTCGTGCCCAAGGGCAACCAGCCCAAGCTCGACTTCGCCGAGACCAACCCGCCCCTCAAGACGGGCGAGCGGGTCTTCGCCCTGTCCGGGCTGGGCGCGGCGGGCGCGGCCATCACCCAGGGCTTCGTGGCCGACGTGTCGTCGGCCGGCATCCAACACGACGCCACCATCGGCCCCGCCTTCCAAGGCGGACCGCTGGTCAACTCGGACGGCAAGGTGCTGGCCGTGTCGTCGCGCTCGTACGGGCCGCTCGGGTTCCGCACCGACTCGGTCTGGTTCGGTGTGCCCATCCGGGCCGCGTGCGACCGCATCCTCAAGTGCCCCTCGGGCGCGGTCAGCGGCGCCGGCGACCGCTCGGCCCAAACCCCCGCCCCCGCCCCACCCCCCTAACCCCCACCCCCCTCATCTTTTCCACAGCACCCCCTGCTGTGGAAAAGATGAGGGAGGGGTCAGCCGGAGCGGGGGAACAGGGTGGTGGACGTGGTCGAGGTGGTCCCGCCGCCACCACCACCGCCGCCTCCTCCCCCGCCGCCTTCGTCGATGGTGGTGGACGTCGTGGTGGTCGGGGGCTCGGCCGTGGGCGCGGACGGCTCCACGATGTAGGGCCCGCCGCTGCCGGTGTCGTCGGCCGAGCGCCGGTTGCCGGGGTCGAAGCCCTGGCGGGCCTGACGCTGCAAGGCGTCGGCCAGCGGCTTGATCGGGGCGGGCTGGTTGAAGTCGGTGACGGGCACGTCGTGCAAGGCGTCGGACATGAAGTTGTGCCAGGTCTGCGCTGGGATGGTTCCGCCGAAGACGCGCGCCACGCCCTTGATCCGCACCAGCGGCGTGCTCTGGTTGTTCGAGTAGCCCATCCATACCGCGGTCGACAGGGTCGGCGTGTAGCCCACGAACCAGGCGTTGGTGTAGTTCTGGCCGGTGCCGGTCTTGCCCGCCGCAGGCCTGCCGATGTTGGCCCGGGTGCCGGTCCCGCCGGTGATGACGCCCCGCAGCACGTCGGTGACGTTGTCGGCCACGACCTCCTCGATGACCCGGTCGCCCTTGGGCTTGGAGTTGTCCTCCAAGACCTTGCCCTCGCCGTCGATCACCTTGAGCACGGGCGTGGGCGCGATCCGAACGCCTCGGTTGGCGAACACGCCGTAGGCCGAGGCCATGTTGAGCGGCGACACGTCGAGGACGCCGAGCGCGTAGTTGCCCGAGCAGGTGTGGAACTGCGGGCTGTACCAGGCCGAGTCGATCCCCAGCTTCTTGGCCATCTCGCCCGCCTCCTTGCAACCCACATCCCTCACCAGTTGGGCGAACACGGTGTTGATCGACTTGACCGTGGCCGTGCGCAGCGAGGCGCTGCCGCCGCCCTCCCCCTCGTTGTTGTGGATGTCGCAGTTCGGGCCCTTGCACCCGGGCACGTGGAACACCCCAGGCGCGGGATAGACCTTGTTGGGCGAGTACCCCTTGGCGAAGGCTGTGGCCAGCACGAAGGGCTTGAACGACGATCCCGGCTGCCTGCCGCTGCCCCCGCCGGCCACGCTGTCGCCATCCCAGCACGTGGCCCGCACCTCGACCTTGATGCGCGCATTGGCGGGCTGGCGCGGGCACCCGCCCAAGGCCAGGTTGACCTCGGACGAGCCGAAGTCACGCCCGCCGACCAAGGCCTTCACGTAGCCGGTCGGCGGCTCCACCGCGACCAGCGACATCTCCAGCGGCGACTTGGTCCCCTTCAACTGGTCGGCGACCGTCTTTTCGGCCGAGGCCTGGATGTCGGGGTCGAGCGTGGTCTGGATGCGCAGGCCGCCCTTGAAGACCTTGGCGGGCCCGTACTTGGCGATGAGGTAACGGCCCACGTAGTCCACGAAGTACGGGAACTTGGTGTTCTGCTGCTGGGGCGGGAACACCACGGTGGACGGCCCCGGCGGCGGGCCCTTGGCCGCCAGCCACACCGTCTGGGCCGCGGCCTCGTCGTGCTGCTCCTGGGTGATGCGGCCTTGGGCCAGCATCTTGTCGAGGACCAAGCGCCGCTTGGAGTCCGCCCCCGCCGGGTTGCCCCGCGGCTCGTACCGGCTGGGCGCGGGGATGAGGCCCGCGAGCATGGCCGACTCGGACAGCGTGAGCTGGGCCACGTGCTTTCGGAAGTAGGTCTCCGACGCCGCGCCCACGCCGTATGCGCCCTCGCCGAGGTAGATGTTCGACAGGTACTTGAAGAGGATCTCGTCCTTTTCGAACTCGCGGTCGAGCTGGCTGGCCAGGATGGCCTCGCGGACCTTGCGCACCACCGTGCGCTCCTTGTCCGTGTAGGCGTTCTTGACGTACTGCTGCGTGATGGTCGACCCGCCTTGGACCACGCCCTTGCTGCGCAGGTCGGCGAGCAGGGCGCGGGCACTGCCGCGCAGGTCGACGCCGCCGTGGCCGTAGAAGCCGCGGTCCTCGGCCGCGATCACGGCCTGCTTCAGTTGCTCGGGGATGTCCTCCTTGCGGACAGGGATGTTCTGCTCGAACTCGCGGAACACGCCGATCTCCTGGCCGTTGCCGTCCAGCACCGTGCTCACCCGCGATGCGGCCAACTCCTTCGGCTGGGGGATGGTGGCGGGCAAGGGCGCGAACAAGAAGGTGGCCAGGATCGTGGCCGTCACGGCCATGGGGACGGCGGCCGAGCACAGCAGGAACAGCGCGACTGCGCGCAAGACGGCCCGCACGCCACTCATGTTCGCATCCCGTCGGGGATCTCCACCTTCACCTCGTCGCCATCGACGGTCACCGCATACACGGGCAGGTCGCCCGCGGTGCGGGCGCCCACGACCTTGCGCCCGGTGGCCAGCTCGTACACCCACCCGTGCCACGGGCACACCACGCAGCCGTCGACCACCAGCCCGTCGGCCAGCGGTCCGCCCAGGTGCAGGCAGTGGTCCTCGACTGCCCGCACCTCGCCGCCCACCAGGAACACGGCCACGTCCGTCCCGCCCACCCGAACCGGCAGCCCGCGCTCGGGTTGCAGCGCGCTGAGGCGGCAGGCGGTGTAGACGGGCACATCCGTAGTCTGTCTGGCATGTCGGAGACCGAGGGTTCAGCGCCGTCGGGCGGCGACCGGCCGCCGTCCGTCGACGCCCTTGCCCGCGACCTGGCCGACACCGGCCTCCCCCATCCGCTGCTGGTCGACGTGGCCCGCCGGGCCATTGCCGACGGCGACGTGGCGGCCGCCCGTTCGCACGCCGAGGCGCTGGGCCGGGCCTTGTTGCAGCCCGTGGTGAACGCCACCGGCGTGCTGCTCCACACCAACCTGGGCCGGGCGCCAATGGCCGTCCAGGCCGACGCCCGCTACACCAACTTGGAGCTCGACCTGGCATCGGGCCGACGCGGCTCGCGCTCGGCCCATGCCGCTTCCCTGCTGGCCCGGCTGTGCGATGCCGAGGCCGCGCTGGTCGTCAACAACGGGGCCGCGGCGGTGCTGCTGGTGCTGGCCGCGCTGGCCGGTGGCCGCGACGTGGCCGTGAGCAGGGGCGAGCTGGTCGAGATCGGCGGCGGCTTTCGCGTGCCCGAGGTGCTGGCCCAGTCCGGCGCGCGCCTGGTCGAGGTGGGCACCACCAACCGCACGCGGCTGGCCGACTACCGCGGGGTCGACGCCGACCTCTACCTCAAGGTCCATCAGTCCAACTACCGCATCGTCGGGTTCACCGAGAGCGTGTCCGTGCGCGACCTGGCCGAGGCCGTCGACGGCCCGGTGGTGGTGGACTTGGGCAGCGGCCTGATCGACGCGGCCTGCCAGTGGCTTGCGTCCGGCCCGCCCGCGTGGCTGGCCGACGAGCCCGCGGCCCGACAGGCGTTGGCCGACGGGGCCGCCCTGGTCACCTTCTCCGGCGACAAGCTGTTCGGCGGTCCCCAGGCGGGCGTCATCGCGGGCCAGAAGGAGTTGGTGGACAGGTGCGCGCGCCACCCGCTGGCCCGGGCTTTGCGCCCTGGACAGTTGGTCTTGAACGCCATGCAGCAGACGGCCCTCGCCTATCTGCGCCGCGACGGCATGGCCATCCCGTTCTGGCGCATGGTCTCCGTGCCCGTCGAGGAACTGCGGGCCAGGGCCGCGTCGATGATCGCGGGAGAGGTGGTGTTGTGCGAGTCCGTGCCGGGCGGCGGGTCGGTGCCCGGCCTGGCGATCCCCTCCGCGGGCGTGGCCTTGGACGGCGACCGCACGGCCGAACTGCGGGCCGCCGACCCGCCGATCATCGCCCGCGTGGTCGACGGCAGGACCGTGCTCGACCTTCGCACCGTCGACCCCGCCGACGACGGCGCCTTGGCCAAGGTGCTGTGCGCGTTGTAGCCACCGCAGGCCACGTCGACCACGGCAAGTCGACCCTGGTGCTGGCCCTCACCGGGATGGACCCCGACCGCTTCGCCGAGGAGAAGGCCCGGGGCCTCACCATCGACTTGGGCTTCGCATGGGGCACGCTGCCTTCCGGTCAGGAGTTCGCCTTCGTGGACGTGCCCGGGCACGTGCGCTTCATCAAGAACATGCTCGCCGGGGTGGGCGCGGTCGACGCCTGCCTGTTCGTGGTGGCAGCCACCGAGGGATGGAAGCCGCAGTCCGAGGAGCACTTGCGCATCCTCGAATTGCTCGGGGTGCGGGCGGGCGTGGTCGCCCTGACCAAGATGGGACTGGTCGATGACGAGTGGCGTGAGGTCGCGGCCTTGGACGTGGCCGACCGGGTGGCGGGCACGTTCCTGGCCGACGCCGAGGTGGTGGGAGTCGACGCGGTGGCCGGGGTGGGCCTGGTGGAGTTGCGCCAGGCGCTCGACCGTCTGTTGACCCGAGTGCCCGGCGCGCTCGACGTGGGCCGGCCCCGGCTGTGGGTCGACCGGTCCTTCGCGGCCAAGGGCTCCGGCACCGTCGTGACCGGCACGTTGGCGGGCGGTCCGTTGGCGGTCGACGACGACGTGGAGCTGTGGCCGTCAGGTCTTCGTGCTCGGGTCCGCGGGCTGCAAAGCCACAAGTCGGCGCTCCATCGGGCGGACCCGGGGCGGCGACTGGCCGTCAACCTGGCAGGCATATCGCATCACGATGTGTCGCGGGGCTTTGCCTTGGTGCGGCCGGGCCAGTGGGCGCCGACCAGGACGGTGGACGTGTCGTTGTCGGTGCTGGCCGCCCTCGACCACGACGTGTCCCGGCGGGGCGCGTACGTGGCCTACATCGGGTCGGGCGAGCACCCGGTGAAGGTGCGGCTGCTCGGGCGTGCGTCGGCCGTGCGGCCCGGCGAGGTGGGGACGGCCAGACTGCACCTGCCTCTCCCTTTGCCCCTGCTGCCGGGCGACCGGTTCGTGCTGCGTGAGAGCGGACGGGCCGAGACGGTGGGCGGGGGCGAGGTGCTCGACGTGGCCCCTGTGCTGGCCGCGGCCAGGGCCGCGCCCGACCGGTCAGTGGCCCGGGTGGTGGCCGAGCGGGGGTGGGTGGAGGCCGACGTCTTGGAGCGGCTGACGGGGACGCGAGTGGCGCCGAACGTCGGGACCTGGGTGGTCGACCCGGGCGCCCTCGCCGAGCGCCAAGGGCTCTTGGCCGACATGGTGGCCGCCGCCGGGACGCGGGGCCTGGACGTGGCCGGGCTGGACACCCGAGACCGCCTCGTGCTTGCCACCGTCAGTTCGGTCGTGGTGCGGGACGGCCGGGCCCAGAACGAAAGCGCGGCCGAGCCGGCGTCGCGCGAGGAGCATCCCTTTCTGCTTGCCCTCAAGGCCTCGCCGTTCTCGCCGCCGTCCCCCGACGGGTTCGATCGGGGCGAGGTGCGGGACCTGGTGCGGGCCGGCCTGGTGGTCGAGCGCGACGGCGTCTACTTCGCGGCGGAGGCAGTGGAGGCGGCCGCAGGTACCGTCGCCCGGCTGCTGGCCGAACAGGCCGGGCCTCAGGCCCAGGCCGGAGGCCCCCAGGGCGACAGCGGGGCCGAGGGCCTGACCGTTTCCGAAGTGCGGGAGGCGCTGGGCACCAGCCGCAAGTTCCTGCTCCCTCTGTTGGCCCACCTGGACGCCACCGGCGTGACCCGACGGCGGGGCGACCTCAGGATTGGCGGTCCTCGTCTTCCAACGACTTGGCCAGGCGGGCCACCGGCAGCACGTTCGTCATGACCTCGCCGAAGGCGTCGGGGTCGGCCAGCAGCCACGAGTGGGTGCCCTCCACCACCTCGCCCTCGTTGCCGATGGCCTGACACAGGTCGTCGAAGCTGGCCCGCGGGATGATGCGGTCCTTGTCCCCCCACAGCACGACGACCGGCAGCTTGCGGGCCTTGAGATCCTCGAGCTCGTCGCGCAGGTCGGCCTGACGGGCCAGGTTGGCCACCCGCACGAAGGCCCGCGGGTTGCGCACCAGGTTGGGCAGGGCGTCCTCGAGCACGACGGGCAGCACCTTGGTGATCTGGCGTGGCGTCAGGAGGTCGGCCGGGAAGTGGATGCCCCAGTCCCACAGCGGGCGCTGGGCCATGGACCGGCCGGTGCCGTTCACCTTGGACGCCGCGTTGGGCGTGCCCGCCGACCAGGCCGAGCCGCCCACCGAGTTGATGAGGACGAGGGTGCGGACCCGGTCGGGGAAGTCGTGGGCGAACTGGATGGAGACCCCGCCCCCGAAGCTGTGGCCGACGACGAACACGGGCTCGTCGACCTTGACCGCGGTGAGGAACTGATCGACCCAGTCGGCGTAGCCGTCGAAGGAGAACTGGCGGGCGGGCAGGTCGGGGGTGCCGCCGAAGCCGGGCAGGGCCGGGGCGTAGACCCGGTTGCCCATGCGGACCAGCCGCTTCAAAGCCCGCTTGTAGCTGTGCTGGCCCAGCCCCCAGCCGTGAAGAAAGAGGATGGGCGTGCCCTCGCCTGCCACCCCGTACAGGGCGGTGCGGCCGTCGACAGTGGTCCGCTTCCAGACCAGATGCCCGGGTTCAGCGTGCGGCAACGACAGGGCCATCGGCTGTTCACGATAGACCTTTTGCTCGCGTTTGCAAGCACCTGCTGGGGACGGCCGACGGGGCCGGTCAGCCCGCCTTGTGGGTCAGGAGCTGCTTGCGCTCCATCTCGTTGAGCCCGCCCCAGATCCCGTGCGGCTCACGGATGCGAATGGCGTACTCGAGACAGGGCTTGCGCACCGGGCAGGTGGCGCAGATGGCCTTGGCCCGCACCTCCCTGTCCTCCTTCTCGTCCTTGCGCTCGAACGAGGTGGGCGGGAAGAACACCGCGGCCTGCGGGCCTCGGCATGCAGCCTTGAGCTGCCAAAGGTCATCGATGTGTTGCACGCTCACGGGTAGTGCCCCCCTTTCCGCCCAGCGACCCTAACCCCTCCCGGGAGACCCGTAAAGGGTCAACTTTCGCGAGCGCTGGTGCTCTGACCAGGGGTTTTGCCCCCGATCGGGGGCCGGTTCGCGCCCTCAGTGGCGACCCGATCCCGGTAGTCCCGTGCCCCACCACTCTCCGGCTCGACCTCGAGCACAAACCCGTCGATTCCCACCACTCGCACCGTTTGGCCCACGGCGATCGGTGTGGCCCGGTTCGTCCGGGCTCGCCAAGGCGCACCTTTTATCTCGACGGTGCCCTCGGGGTGGACGGCGGCCAGGGCCAGGCCCAGTTCGCCCACCATGGCCTGGCGTCCGATGGTGGGCGTGGAGAAGCGGGCCCGCACCATGGCGGGCATGCCCGCCACCATGAACAGGGCCACGCCCGCCACCACGGCCACGAGGGTGAACCACGACGCCCGCTGGCCCGCGTACAGGCCCACGCTGCCCACGGCCAGGCTCACGGTGCCGATGACGGTCCACGTGCGGGGCGTGCCCGCCTGGAGGTCGACGGCGTAGCCGAACAGGCCGAGCACGACCAGGCCGACGGCCCACGGCCGGGTGGGCAGCACGGCCAGCCCGTAGGCCGACAGCACCAGGCACACGGCGCCCGTCACCGCGGCCACGCCGATGCCCGCGGTGTAGAACTCGAGGACTATCAGGGCCAGTCCCACGACCAGAAGCAGAAAGGCCACCGACGGGCTGGCCGCGGTGTGCAGCAGTTGGGCCACCATCCCTGGCTTGGCATTCACCACTCGGACCGTGATCTCGCGCCGGGGCTGCCCGCCTCGGGGCACGACCTTGGCCGTGTCCAGGCCCCGGTCGTCCAACTGCACGAGGAAGTCGCCGATGGTGGGCGCGCTGAACTGCACGAGCCCTTGGGCGATGGCGTCCTCGTCCTCGACCGGGTCGGAGGAGTCGCCCACGTTGGTCCCTGGGGCCACGCCCTTGAACTGGGCCCCGCCCAGGAGGTCGAAGGCCTGGCCGTAGGCCTTGGCCCCGGTCGGCCCAACCCAGACGGCGACGGGCACGCGGGACTCGGCGACCTGTCGCCGCAGTCGGGCCAGCCTGCTGGGGCCGAGGACGCCGCCTCTGGAGTTGAGCTGCAGCAGCACGGCGACGGCCTGGGTGCGCTCGGCTTGTCGCAACGCGTCGCCAATGGCGTCGGCCACGACGGGGTCGACCAGGCCGCTCACTTGGAGGACGGCGACGTGCCTGCTCGGTGGTGATTTGGCCCCGACCGGGGGCGCGGCGATGACGGCAATTGCGGCCGTCGATGCGGCCAAAAGCACGAAGAAGGCTGTCGCTAGTCTGCGCATTCCAATGGACCCCGCCGGGTTTTGCACCCAGTCGCGTGTGCTCATCGTCGCCGGGAAGGGCGGCGTGGGCAAAACCACGGTGACGGCGGCGCTGGCCCGCATGGCCGCCTTGTCCGGGCTGACCACGCTGATCATCGAGGTCGAGGGCAAGAGCGGGATCGGGTCCGCCTTCGGCCGGCGCGAGCCGCTCACCTACGAAGAGGTCGTGCTGGCGCCCGGCGGCGGACCGGACGGAGCTGCCGACGTGCGGGCCCGGACCCTGACCCCCGACGACGCCTTGCTCGAATACCTCGAGGACCACGGCATGCGGCGCATCTCGCGGCGGCTGCTCTCGTCCGGCGCCATTGACGTGGTGTCGACCGCGGTACCCGGCATCAAGGACATCCTCGTGCTGGGCAAGGTCAAGCAGTTGGAGCGCTCGGCCACGGCCGACTTGATCGTGCTCGACGCGCCCGCCGCGGGCCATGCGGTCACGTTCCTCACCAGCGCCGCGGGCCTGCTGGACGCAGTGCGCATGGGCCCCATCCGCACCCAGGCCGAGGACGTGATCGACCTGCTCTCCGACCCGGCGCGCTGCCAGGTGCTGTTGGTCACGCTGCCCGAGGAGACGCCGGTCAACGAGGTGGTGGAGACGGCGTTCAAGCTGGAGGACCGGGTCGGCGTCCAGTTGGCGCCCGTCGTCGTCAACGGCCTGTACCCGCCGGTCGACGGGCTCGACGCGGACCCGGTGGAGGCGGCCGCCGCGGCCGACGTGTTCCTGCGTCCGGGCGAGGCCGAGGCCTTGCGGGACGCGGCCCGCTTCCGCATGGACCGCACCGAGTTGCAGTCCGAGCAGGTGGGCCGGCTGGCGGCGGCCCTGCCCCTGCCGCAGTTGGATCTGCCGTTCCTGTTCACCACGGAGTTGGGCTTGGCCGAGGTGGACGGCCTGGCCCGGGCCTTGGCCGACTCGGTGTCGACCCTGCCGTGAACGCGACTGGGGCTGGGGCTGGCGCGGGGGCTGGGGCGGGGGCGGGCGCGCTTTCGGCCGTCGTGGCCGAGCGCCAGATCGTCGTGTGCTGCGGGTCGGGCGGGGTGGGCAAGACGACGACGGCCGCGGCGCTGGCGTTGGAGGCGGCCCGTCGAGGACGGCGTGCATGCGTGGTCACCATCGACCCGGCCAAGCGGTTGGCCGACGCCCTGGGGCTCGAGGAGCTGACCAACACGCCGGGCCGCATCGAGGGCGATTGGCCGGGCGAGCTGTGGGCCTTGATGCTCGACACCAAGTCCACCTTCGACGAGCTGGTGGTGCGGTACTCGGACGACCCCGTGCAGGCCCAGCGCATCCTCGAGAACCGGCTGTACCGCAACATCTCCGGCGCCCTGTCGGGCACGCAGGAGTACATGGCCATGGAGAAGCTGTACGAGCTGCACGAGGAGGGCCGCTTCGACATCGTCGTGGTCGACACGCCGCCCACCCGCAACGCCCTCGACTTCCTCGATGCGCCCAGGCGGCTGACCCGGTTCTTGGACAACCGGGTGTTCCGGTTGCTGATGACGCCGACGCGGGCGTATCTCCGGGCCGTCAGCGTGGCCACCCAAGCCTTCCTGCGCACGGTGTCGAAGGTGGTGGGGGGCGAGGTGGTGGCCGACGCGGTCGCCTTCTTCCAGGCCTTCGAGGGGATGGAGGCGGGTTTTCGGGAGCGGGCCCAGCACGTGCTGTCGCTGCTGTCAGACCCTCGTACGGCGTTCGTGCTGGTGGCCTCGCCCCGGCGCGACGCGGTGGACGAGGCCCTGTACTTCGCCGAGCGGCTGCACGAGTCGGACATCGAGGTGGAGGCGCTGGTGGTGAACCGGCTGTACCCGCGCTTCGGCGGTTCTGGGTCTGGGCCGGCGGGGGCGGCGGTCGGGGGGTCGGCGGCTGAGGCCCGGTCCCGGGCGACGTCGTTGGCGGGCACGCCGCTGGCCGGGCTGTACGCCAACCTCGCTGATTTTCGGGAGGTGGCCGAGCGGGAGGAGGCCCACTTCGCGGCGCTGGCCGAGCGGGTCGCCCCTGCGCCCATCGCCCGGGTGCCTTTCCTGGCCGCCGACGTGCATGACGTGGCGGGCTTGGGCCGGGTGGGCGAGTACCTCTTCGCCTGACCCCTCGCTTGCGCGGGTCGGCTAGGTGGGCTGGGTCTCGGCCAGAAGGGCCTGGGCCGCGTCCTCCACCGTCTCGGCCACGGTGACGATTCGGTCGAAGCCGGTGGTGCGCAGGAGGCGGGTGAGGGTCGGGCGGTTGCAGGCCACGGCCACGTCGCCGCCCAGTTCCCTGGCCCTGCGGATGCCGCCGATCAAGGCGCCCAGGCCCGCGGAGTCCACGAATGGGACCCCCGACATGTCGATCAAGAGTCGGGGATTGGAGGCCAGTTCGGCCAAGGCCTGGCGGAACTGGCTGACGGTGAAGGCGTCCAGCTCACCGACCGGCCGGCAGACGGTGTACCCATCGGCCTGGTCAGTCTGGATGTCGAGCACGGGCAAACTCCTTGGCGTTCGAGCGCCGCCGGCGCGGCCTGACGGCGGGCAGATGGTACCCAGCGGCGGGGGCGGTTACCCTCGGCCGGTGCCTGAGGTGCTGATCGCGAGCGATGAAGCATGGGTCCGCGAGGAGGTCCGATCTGTCCTTTCTGGGCGGGAGGACGTGACCGTGCGGGAGGTGGCGTCGGGTCTTTCCGCGGTGGCGGCGGTCCACGAGCGGGCGCCGGACCTGGCCGTGCTCGACCTCCAGATCGGCAACATGGGCGGCGTGGCCACGTGTTTGGAGCTGCGGCTCGACGAGAGCGCGGGGCGGCTCCCCCACGTGCCCGTGATCATTCTCTTGGACCGCAGGGCCGACGTCTTTCTGGCTCGGCGGACCGAGGCCGAGGGGTTCCTGGTCAAGCCGCTCGACCCGATCAGGCTGCGCCGGGCCGTCGAGGCCGTGCTCGGTGGGGGGACGTACGAAGACGCCGCCTACCGCCCTGCCTCGTAGCGGCGCATTCCATGTGGTTTCGGCGTTCCGCTGGGTCGGCCGAGTCGGCCGAGTCGGGCGGGTCGGGCGGGTCAGGCGGTCAGCCGACCGCCGCCGACCAGCACGCGGCGTCGATCCGGGCCGCGCTGGAAGGGCTGGGAGACACGGTCGTGCGCGAGGTCATGACGCCGCGCGTCGACGTGGTCGCACTGCGGTCGCCCGTCTCGCCTGAAGACGTGGTGCTCGCGGCCAAGGAGTCCGGGCACTCGCGCTTTCCCGTCTACGAGCAGGATCTGGATGACCTGGTCGGGGTGCTGTACGTGAAGGACCTGTTCCGCAGCGGCGGCGTCGTGCGGCTGCGCCAGCCCTTCGTGGTGCCCGAGACTGCGCCCGTGTTGGCCGTGCTCTCCCAGATGCGGGTCGGTCGCAACGCGTTCGCCGTGGTGGTCGACGAACACGGCGGGGTTGAAGGCGTGTTGACGGTGAAGGACCTCGTCTCGCAACTTGTCGGTGAGCTGCCCGACGAGTTCGACCGGGCCGAGGAGGCTGAGATCTCCCGGGTCGACGCGTCCCGGTGGCTGGTCGACGGGGCGTGCCCGGTCGACAGGTTGCAGGAGGAGTTGGGGCCGCTCGGCCTGCGGCTGCCGTCGGGGGAGTACGTGACCGTGGGCGGGTTCCTGTTCGACCGCTTCGGCCGCATTCCCGGGGAGGGGGACATGCTGGTGTACGGCGGGTGGGAGTTCCGCGTCAGCGAGATGGACCGCCGCCGGATCGCCAAGACTGTGGTGCGCGCCCCCTCAGGTACGATGGGCGACGGTTCTCCGGCCAGTGCGCCCGCGAGCGCCAACGGGAAGTAGCGCAGCTTGGTTAGCGCGCAGCGTTCGGGACGCTGAGGCCGCGGGTTCGAATCCCGCCTTCCCGACCACAAACCCGCAAGTCGGCGCCCCCCACCACCCCCCGCCCCCCCACCGCCACCCCTCTTCCCCGCTTCTGGGCACCTTTTCTTGTCATATGGCGAAGAAAAGGTGCCCAGAACGGAGGAGGGCCCGGGGGCGCCGGGCGGCGCCGTGGGGCCGGTCGGAGGAAGAATGGGGGCATGACCACTGACCGATTCGCCCGGGGCGTGGCCCTCCTCGGGGCCGTGTTCTGGCTCGTGTTCGGTGTGTGGGCCTTCGTGTCGCCGCACTCGTTCTTCGACACGATCGCCACGTTCAAGCCCTACAACAAGCACTTCCTCCACGACGCGGGCGCTTTCCAGATCGGCTTGGGCCTGGCCCTGCTCCTCGGATTGACGCGGCTCAACACGCTGGCCACGGTGCTGACGGCCAGCGCGGCGGCGTCCGTGTTCCACGAGTTGGCCCACATCCTCGACAGGGACCTGGGCGGCAAGACCACCGACCCGATCGGCCTCGGCATCATCGCCCTCCTCACCATCGCAGCCGCGGCCGCGGCGTGGCCTTTGACCGGCCCCGCCTCGAGCCAGCCGCAGCCCCAGCCGCACCCGAAGCCGAAGGCGAAGCCATGAGGCTCCTGCGCAGGCTGCGCGCCTATCTCCGCATCGCCCGCAAGGCCACCCGCAACCAGAACGACCTGATGAAGCACCTGGTCCGTCGGCCTGCCATCCTCGCCGCCGTCGGCGGCTACGAGACGGCGGTCATGTTCAGCAACAAGGTCGAGCCCCGCCTCAAGTACCTGGCTTCCGTGCGGGCGTCGAGCCGGGTCGGCTGCCCCTTCTGACTCGACATCGGCTCTGCCGTGAGCAGAGCGATGGGCGTCGACGACGAGACGCTGGCCGACATCAATTCCTGGCCGCAGAGCGATCGCTTCACTCCCGTCGAACGACTCGGCCTGCAACTGGCCGACGCCATGACGTCGACGCCGGCCGAAGTGCCCGACGAGCTACGCGAGCAGCTCCTCGAGCATCTCACCCCGACCCAGTTGACCGAGCTGGCCTCGGCCATCGCTTGGGAGAACCACCGGGCCAGGCTCAACCGGGCCTTGGGCGTGCGGGAAGTCGGCTTCTCGGACGGGGCCTTCTGCGTGCTGCCGCTCCGAGACGACGTGTGACGCATTTGGCATTGCCTCCTCGCCGCCCGTCAGGAAAGATACGTACAGCCTGTATCTTACTGGCCTGACTGAGGAGGAAGACGTGGCGCTCCCGCGCGAAGAGGTAGTGCAGGGCACGGCCGAAGGGCTGGCCCAGTTCGAGGAGCTGCTCCGCTCCCTGGACGACGAGGCCTGGCAGAAGCCGACGCGCTGCGAAGGCTGGACCGTGGCCGACGTGGCCGCCCATGTGGTCGGCACCATGACCATGATCACCAACGGCCAACTCCAAGAGCTGACCGACCCCGACCATGTGAACCGCCAGACCGCGGAGCGCAAGGGCCGCACGCCCGCGCAGTTGGCCGACGAGCTTCGGGACGCGGCCAAGCTCGGCAACGACCTGGTCGGCTCCTTCGACGACGCGGCCTGGGGCGGCCCACCCCCTCTGGAGATCCCCGGCACTCTGGGCCAGGCCGTCGAGGCCATCTGGTACGACACCTATGTCCACACCGAGGACATCAACGCTGCCACCGGCCGCGCCCCCGAGCGGGGGCCGGGCCTGAAGGTGGCCGTCAGCCATGTCACCGATGTGCTCGACCAGCAGGGCTGGGGGCCGGCCACGTTCGCATTCGACGGCCTGCCCGAGATCGCCATCGGCGGCGGGGGCGGCAAGCAGGTGACCGGCGACCCGCTCACCTTCGTGCTGGTCGCCACGGGCCGAGAAGACCCGTCGGTCCTCGGGCTGGACGACACCGTCAACATCTACCGGCCCCAACCGTAAGCGGGCCGGGCCGCAGCCCGCTCACGCGCGCTCCGCAGGCGGCGGCCGGTCGGCCCCGGCCGCTGCTTGAGCGGCACCACGGCTCACCGACCGGCACGCCCGCTGCCGGCATCATCAACGCCGCCCACCTCGGGGCGCCCTCAAGACGGAACCCATGACGACCAAGGCCGAACAGTCGGACGCAACCCGCAAGGCCCTCGTGGCCGCGGCGCGCGACCTGTTCGCGGCCAACGGGTTCGCGGAGACGCCCACCGAGGCCGTCGTTCAGGCCGCGGGCGTCACCCGCGGCGCGCTGTACCACCACTTCAAGGACAAGACGGCCTTGTTCCAAGCCGTCTACGAGGACCTGGAGCAGGAACTGGTCGGCCGGGTCGCGGCCGAGGTCGAGGGCCTCACCGACCCGCTGCGCATCCTGCGCCGGGGTTCGGAGGCCTTCCTCGATGCGTGCCTCGACCCGGCCGTCATCCGGGTCGTGCTGCTCGAAGGGCCGTCCGTGCTGGGCTGGAAGTGCTGGCGCGAGATCGACCAGGCCTACGGGCTGGGCATGGTCAGGGCCACGCTCGACCTGGCCATGAGCGCGGGCGTCATTCGCAAGGCGCCGCTCGAAGCCCTGTCGCACGTGCTGCTCGGCGGGCTGGTCGAAGGCTCGATGCTGCTGGCCAACGCCGAGGACCGGGGTAAGGCCCGCATCGAAGTGGGCAAGGCGGTACGCGTCCTCATCGATGGACTGGCCGTGGACAAGCCCCCGTCCCGCGCCGCCTCACACCCGGCCCGACGCCGCCGGCCCTGACATCAGCAGCGGCCGCGGCCGGCATGCTCGGACGGCATGGACCTGGCCCATTTCCAACAGCTCATGGCCGACCAGTACGGCCGGCGGGACACGGCTCGCGGCGTGGATGCGACGGTCGCCTGGCTGACCGAGGAACTGGGTGAGCTGGCCCGAGCCGTGCGCAAGGGCAGCAGGGCCGAGCAGGTCCACGAGCTGGGCGACGTGCTGGCCTGGCTGGCGTCACTGGCCGACCAACTCGGCCTGTCCATGACCGAGGCCGCCGACCGCTACGCCCACGGTTGCCCGAAGTGCGGCTCCACCCCGTGTGACTGCCCCCACCCGGCCCCTTCCCCGTCGGACTGGAGGACATAGGTACACCCAGCGGGTGGCTATGTCCTCCAGACGCGCTTGGGGGTTGGGGGGCGCAGGGCGGGCCACACGACGCGGGCGATGTCGGCGGCCAGGTCGGCGGCCGGGCGCTCGCCCTCCATGCGCACCACACCCCAGCGCCCGCACTCCTCCCGATACAGCCGCACCTGCCGGGCCAGTTGGGCCTCGTCGTACTGGTCGACTTTGCGGGCCACCGCGGTGGCGGGCTCGACGTCTAGGTAGAACGCGGCCGAGGCGGGCGGCGACAGCGCCCGCACGATCCATCGCTGGAACCGGTACGGCCGCGACTCGCCGTAGCGATAACGGAGATGAACGGCCGAGTCGAGCACGTACCGGTCGCACACCACCACCCGCCCGGCCTTGATGTGGTCCCGGGTCTGGCGTCGATGAGCCAGCCCGTTCTCCAACGCGACCAGCGTTGACCATACGAACGTGAGGAACCGGCTCTCATAGCGGAGCCTGCGCACGTCGTCGGAGAGTCGGGAAGGGTCGACGTCGACTGGACTTTGCGCCCCCGTCGCAACCCCGGCCCCCGTGCCCGACGTGCCCCTCCGCCGGCGGCCCGCTACCACGGCCAGCACCCGCTTGCCCGCCCGACCCACCTTCCACAGGCGCTCGTTGAACGACAGCCGGGTCCACACCCGAACCGACTCCACGCCCAGCCCGTCGAGCAAGGCCATCAGGGCCTCGGTCTGACTGGTCTTGCCCGACCCGTCCACGCCGGACAGGGCCACCACCACCCCCGCCCGGCGCCCCGACCCGAGCACGGCCCGCCACGCCCTCGCCCCGCCCACCTCCTGAGCCAAGGCCGCGGCCCGCTCCGACAAACCGGCGGGCTTGGCCTGGGCCAGCAGGTCGAGAGCGCCCACCGCCTTCCATGCAGGCGCCTCGGCCCGCGCCCGACTCCACGCGTCGGGGTCCTCGGCCACGGCCGCGTCGACCCGGGCCCGCCTGCGGTCGTCCAGCGGCCCACCGCGAACCAGACGGCGGGCCAGGATCAGCAGTTGGTGGTGGGGCGCGGGCCGACACACGCGCTCGCATCCGTCGAGCGCGATGGCGGCGTCGAACAGCGCGGCCTCGGCGTCGGGCGGCAAGCCCCACGACCGGGCGGGCACCAGTTCGACGGCCAGCGGACGGGCTGGGTCGAGGCGCGCCCAGGCCTTGGCCCCGCTGGGGACGAACCCGTCGGCTTCGAGCGCGTCCCGCAACGCGGCCAACGACGCTCGGCGAGCCACCACGTCCAGGTCGCGTCCGCCGGGGGGCGGCGAGCCGAACACGACCACCCGGTCGAGCGCGGCCGCGTCGATGAGGGCGACGATCGACATGTCGGTCATCCCAGCGCCTTGCGCCCGGCCCGCCGGGCCAAGGCCAGCACGGACAACACGCCGGGCAGCGCGTCTCGCCCATCCCACACCACCGGGACCGACCGGCGGCCCTCTCGCAGCGTCTCGCGCAGGTCGGCCACAAGCCCACCCCTGCGCTCGGCCAGGGCCCGGCGCACGTCGCCCTCCAACCACGTGTACCGGACCCCAGGTCTGGCCTGGCCAACCGCCGAAGGCCGGTCGCCCGCGGCCAGCGAGACCAACAGGTCCGTCACCGGCAGGCCCGCACCAATGCTCAATGCCAGCGACCCGAAGAGGCGGCCGTTGAGATCGATCAACCGCCCCTCGAGGAACTGGGCCTGGGCCACACCCCACCAGCCGAGGTGGGTCAGCAGGCGGCGGACCAGCTCGACTTGGGCGGGGTCGGCCGACTCCGTTTCGGCCCGCGAGCTCACGCCTGCGGGCTGCGGCCACACACGCACGGCCCGTTGTTGCACATGCCCGAGCAGCGAGCCGTCCAGCGCGGCCACCACGATGATGGCGGTGAGGTCGCCGCCCAACACCTCCTGCACCAAGGGCTCTGCGCCCGCGCCCCGCAGCGCGGCCACCACCCGCTGCGGATCGTCGGTGACCACCGCCTCGGACCGGCCCGACAGCCCGTGCGACCGGGCCTTGACCACCGCGGGCCCGGCCCAGTCGTCAGGCAGGGTGCGGGGCACGGGCAGTCCGACCGCGGCCGCGGCCTCGGAAACCGTGCGCTTGTCGAGCAGACGCTCCACGGCATCGCCAGGGAAGGCCAGCCTGGTCCGTCGCGGCGGGCGGCGGGCCAGTCCCAACAAGGTCGCGTCGCTCGCAGGCAGGACGACATCGGCGTCCACCGCTTCCACCGCGTCGGTGAACGCAGCCGGGTCCTCGCCGGGCCAAGGGATGCGATGGCGGCCCGCGACGTGACGCGAACGCGACACCATGGCCTCGTCGCCGGGGCCGCCCACGTGGACCTCGTGACCGGACGCGGCCAGGGCCCGCACGGCCGCCAGCGCGCCGCGGTTCTCGCCTTCGGCCAACACCAGCACGCGCATCAGCGGCACACCGCGTCGAGCATGCGCCGGGCCGTCACCGTTCGGGCATCGTTGGGACCGAACCGCAGCCGCCGTCCCAGTCTGCGCACGAAGAAGGCGACCACCAGCGAGTCGTGCAACGGCGCGGGCACGCCCACGGCCGCGGCCGCGTCGAGGGCGGCCCGGCGGGCACCGGCGAAGAAGGGCGAGCGGTCCCACGCGGCCTCGAACCCGGCGGCCACCGACTGCTCGGACGCCCCCGATCGGGCCAACACATGGTGGAACCAGGACACGGCCGCGTGGAGCACATCGAAGCCGGGCACGCCGTCGTCCACGGCCGTCTCCCAGTCGACCAGGCCGGTGACCTCGCCTTTGTCCACCAACCAGTTCTGGCCCGACAAGTCGCCGTGTCGCAACACGGACACCGGCACCCGGCGCACGTCGCGCGCCGCGGCCGCGACCGCGGGCCGCACCGC
>JAUTXP010000058.1 GCA_030837965.1 Acidimicrobiaceae bacterium
GTGGGCCACGCCCGTCGCCGACGCGGCGGCCGTGGCCGTGCGCGGGGCCGACGCCCCCGCGGCCGCCTTGGGCGCGTCGGCGGCCTCGGACGTGGTGCGGCCCGCGGCGGTGCCGGTCGAGGCCACGTCCCAGCGCTCCGCGGTGAGGGCGTCGGGCGTGAACGACGTGCCCGCCCTGACGCCGAACGCGGAGACGACCACCGAGTTGGCCTTGGTCGTCGTCACCGACGGGGTCGACACCGACGTGCCCGAGACGAGCGCGGAGGCGACCGCGGGCGCGGCCGACGTGTCCACGCCCGAGTATGCGGCGACGGACCCGGTGGCCTGCTGCGAGGCGCTGAGGGACCAGGCCCATGCCGCCGGGTCGCCCGCGGCCGCGACACGCCAGTAGATCTCCTCGCGCACGGCCGTCCCGTTGGCCTGGCTCGACAACAACGACCAGCCCGCCGGTGCGGTGGTGCTCACGCCGGTGCCGCCCGCGGCCGTGACCTGGGCGAGCAGGACGTCGCCCGCCAAAGTGCCGGCAGGCCGGGCGAGGGACAGCGACGTGCCGCCTGCGCCGTTGCTGCCCGCCGCCGCGGCGCGGAAGGCGACGGTCGACGTCACCGTCGACACCCGGGCCACGACGCGGTCGGTCACGTCCCGCACGTATCGCAGCTCGGTGCCGCCGGACTTGGTAGTCATGTGCCGCTCGGCCCCGTCATAGGTGAACTGCTGCCCCCCGAGGGCATTGATGTTGCCCCTCGGGTTGTAGCCGATGGTGGGGTACCGCGAGTCGGTGGTGGACACCAATTCGTCGGCTTGGTCGTAGCAATACGTGGTCGTCTGCGAGTCCACTGTCATCGACGTGCGGTTGGTGTCAGCGCCTCTCGAGTAGGTGCACCCGGGCGACACGGCGTCGAACGCATATTGGTAGTGATGGTACGTCGGGGTCGCCGTCAATTCCGGCACCCACGCGTCCACCAGTCGCCCCGCGGAGTCATAGGCGAAGTTGTTGCCCGCGTGCCCGTCAACGCCGCTCGGCTGGTCGTAGGCCTCGTCGACGATGCGTCCTCCCTGGTCACGCGTCACCCCGTCGCTGGCCAACGTGGTGGCCCCGGACTGCCACGTGAGCCCGTTGAGCCGGCCCCGCACATCTCGTCCGATCTGCACGCTCGTGCCGTTGCCGCCGGCGCCCGCGGTGTTGGGATACGCGATGGCCTGCTGAAGTCCCGAGGCGCTGTCGAACGTTGCCGAGGCCATCGTCAGTCCGTCGACCTTCTGTGACGAAGGGCCACGGCCCGCGGCGTCGAAGTCGGTGTGCACCGCGCCCGCCGGGCCCGATGAGTCGCGGACGCGGCCTGCTTGGTCGTACACGGTTTGCGTGATGTTGCCCCAGACGTCGCGGTAGGCAATGGCGCGCCCGAGCCAGTCGACGGTCGTCACCACGGCCCCGTCCGACCCGAAGCCATAGGCCGTGTCGTCGGCGACCGAGTTGACGGCTGGATTGCCCCCGACGGCCATGTTGTACGTGACCGTCCTCGCAGGCTCGGCGCCGAACGGCGGCGCGACTCGCTGCGTGGCCCGGCCCCGCCCGTCGTATGTGGTGCAGTCCCAGAGCGCGAGGTTGACCTTGGTGGCGAGCACCCGGCCCGCCTCGTCGTACACGAATGACTCGACACGGGAAACCGCAGCCCCGGCCCCGTCGGGGTCCTGCCCGACCCGCTGGTACAAGGCACCCGCCTGGTTGATGGCCTCCACGACGCCGCTCGTGCATGGGTTGTCGGCCGTCGCCGCCACCCCGCCCGCTCCGTAGTAGCTGTACGTCGTGACGCCGCCTGCGGGCATCGTCTTGGACGTGGGCCTCAGAAACCCCGTTCCGTCGGGGCGTTCGTACGCCGTCGTCGTGACCATCTCGGCCCCGGGTGCCGACGAGATACGAGTTGCGGTAGGGAGACCGTGCTCGGGCCCGATGCCGAGGTCGGCCTTGACATAGTCGGTGGCCGTGACCCGTCCGTTCGGGTCCTGCACCGAGGTCACGAGGTTGTACCGGGGCTTGAACGCGGCCGCGGCGTCCGACGACGTGAGGCGAAGCCGGGCTGGGCCGACCAGCTCCTGGTAGTCGACACGAAGCCTGTGGGTTCCTGCCGTCAAGGGCGCCGACGTGGCCGTGGAGAAGTCCCGGTCCGCGGCCGCGGCGTGGGCGGCGACCTGCGCGGCGTCCAACACGGATGGGTACAGCGCGACTTCGTCCATGGTGCCGTTGAAGTGCCACCAACCCCCCGGCGTTGCCGGCCATGTGTCGGTGAAGGCGGCCCCCAACTGGCTGTCGCCCATCGTCTGCCAATTGACGGAGCCGGTCGTGGAGCCCACGCTCGTGCCGTCCACGTACAGCGCCTGCGTGGTGCCGTCGTACGTCATGGCGACGTGGTGCCAGGCACCGTTGTTGACGGCCTGCGGGCTGAGGAGCTGCGGGAGGGGCCACAGGGTCGCATGCAGCTTGCCATCAGTCCCCACATAGACCGACGGCACATAGCCGCCTGCGCCCGGATGCGGTCCGACGGCGCCCTCTTGATAGCCGAGCAGCGGACCGCTGCTGGTCGTCTTGAACCACGCCTCGAAGGTCATGGGGACCCCGCCCTTGACCGTGTCGGCGGGGAGGGCGACGCGGCTCGAGGTCCCGTTGAAGGTGGCCGCCTTGTCGTCGTCCGCTGCCAGTCGACCGGCGGCGCCGAGGGTGACGTCCGTGTAGGTGCCCGCAGACGTGCCTGCGGTGTCCGTCGCCGTGGAGGTGCCTACCGGGTCACCGAGGCGCCAGTACGAACGCGGCGGCTTGTCGTCCGACATGACCGCCCTTCGGTAGGGCCCACCCCACGTGTCGACGACTTCGGCGTCGTCTACGTACACCCGTCCGCCGTCGGCCTCCAGGCTCAGCGTGGCATTGGCCGCCACCTTCACCTCGCCCGACAGACGGGCCGAGAACTTGTCGCACGGAATCGGCGAGCAACTTGCGCCCGATGGACCAGACGCGCCCCAGTCGAAGTCGGGGGCGACGGTGGCGTGCTGCTTCGGCGTCGCGGTCAGGCCTGCGTTCGGATACCACGCCGCGGCCAGACCGGTGATCCCTCCGTCATACGTGGTCGTGGTGCCGGGCGCGGTGGCCGAGGTGATCTCCATCGGCTTGGCCGGGTCCGGTGTGGTGAACTCGCCGGGCGCGCCTGGCCCGTACGACGCACTCGGATTGCCCGCCGCGTCATAGATCGTCGTTGTGACCAGGCCGCCGACAGGGTCGGCCTGATGATGGTGGTCGACGGCCTTATAGGAACGGTCGTTGAAGGAGTCCCACCACGCCTCGGTGGCGATGCCGTCCGGGCCTCGTTCTGTGGTGGCGTGCCCGCCATGGCTGGTGGCCTTCCCGCTCTCGTCGAACGAGAGCGACCGCGAATACCCGTTGGGCTGCTCGCTGCTCGCCACCGACACTGTTGCCGCGGTGATGCGCCCGGCCGCCGCGTCGTACGTGTATCCGTACGTCCGGGTCGGTCGCAATGCGCCCGCAGACGCGTCCGGGGCCGGCAGGGTCACCGAGCTGACCCGCCCGCTCTGGTAGCCGATGATCGTGCGGTGCGTGCTCACCGCAGGGTCCGCGGTGTCCGTGAACGTCCCCGCCGCGAGCAGGTCGTTGGTCAGCTCGTCTCTGACACTCGTGAGCAGGTTGATGGTCCCTGAAGGCGTGTCCTGCGGGCTGTAGCCGAAGTCGATCGTGGGCGCAGTCAGCACCTGCGACGGGCCCGACCCGACGGCAACGAATCCTGGGTCCACGATTCGGGCCAACTGGCCGCCGACGTAATAGAGCCGTGTCTCGGCCACGGGTTGTCCGGCCAAGCCGGGCTCGTGCTCGAAGCCGGTGTACACGACGCGGCACAGCATCCCGGGAGGAGCCGCGGCATCGAAGCCGGTTGGGACAGCCGGGCACCCCGAGTTGTCGGGAGGCGTGGCCGCGGGCTTGCCGTAGAACAGGTCGACCTTGCGGTCCATGGCGTCGGTGATGGACGTCATGCGGTTCACGCCGTTGCCGACATCCCCGTACGAATACGAAGGCGCGGCCTTGTGGACGTCGTCGGCGGGCGACGTCATGGCCGTCAGGGCGCCGTCGACCGCGAACGTGTAGAGGTAGCCGTCGTCACCGGACAAGGTCCATCCGCCGTCCGGAAGCTGCGTCAGCACCGCTTCCTCGTCAGGCGGGGGCGCCCAGTTGGACCCGTTCCAGGTGAACAGATGGTCGCTGCCAGAGCTGTCCACCACCGCGGCGGCGGTGCCCGTCACGGACCGGACCGCGGTGTACGCATCCGGGATCATGGCGTCGCCGACGCGTGACCATCCCTGGGGCAGAGCCGGGTTGTCGGGCGCCAGCCAAGAGCCTTGGACGTCGACGGGCGCACCGGGAGCCGCGCAGGCGACGCCATCCGTGCACTTGAGCAGCTTGATCCGCAGCGAGGCGGGCCCGGTGGCCTGGGCATAGGTGATGACGACGGGGATCCCGCTGCCGGCGATGTATACCGGCGCGCCCGCCGCGTAGGCGTTGGGCGTCGGCGCGCTCAGCAGCGTGGTGGGGCCGGACTTCACCGTGACGGAGTCGTCGCTCGTGTCGCTCACGATCCGGTAGTACCCATCACCAGAGGGGGCTTTCAAAAGGCCCGACCAGCGCGCCGTCCACCAGTCCGCCTGCATCAGACCGGGGTTGGGACTGGTTCCTGCGGGCCAACTGAACGAAAGGCTGGTGTCGAGCCGGTGGATGGCGCTCGACTCGTTCGCATCCTTGAGCCCGTTGCGGTTCAGGTCCTGGTAGTAGTCGGCGTTCAGCCCGGTGACGAGGGGCGCCTGGGAGTTGTAGGTGAACGACACGCCGATGGGACCGCCGACTGTCTTGTAGCTCGGACCCGCGGCACTGAGAAGCAGGTTCCCGTTGGACAGGTTGACCTTGGCCGGCCCGCTGGCGTCGTAGGCAAGGGTGGACCGCTCACCCAGTCGGAAGTCGATTCGCAGGGCGCGCGCCGACGACCAGGCCGACGGCGTCTGCGTGCCCGCCCCCTTGTCCCTGGCCTGGACGATCCAGAAGTACCGCCCGCCGTCCGCGAAGGTCCCGCTGGGCGGCGTCCATCTCTTTTCACCGGCAGGGTCGGCCGCATCCGGTTCGATCCACGGCGACGTCACGATGCGACCGGTCTTGCCGTCCGCGCCACTCGCAACTTGGAAGCGGTACTCCACCGCATCGCTGTCCGGATCGCTCACTCGCCCGCTGGCGAGCGTGAACGTGGTGCTCGACACCACCTCCTCGGCGGCGGGCGACACCAAGGCCGGCGTGGGCACGGCCGTGTTGGGCACGCTGAAGGCCCACGTCGGCCCCGGCGTCTGGAAGTCCCATTGGTCGAGGGCCGTGCTGGTCCACGTGTATGTGCGGTTCCAATCCAGGTACCCGGCGGGCACCTGCCAGGTGGAGTCGGGGCCGACCCAGTCGGACGGGATGCAGCCGTTCCAGTCGCCCACGAACAGGCCGCAGACCTTGTACTGCTGCCAGTGGGACTCGTTCTCCTCGGGCGGCACGTGGGCTGAGAGCGTGGGGGTGAGCGTGAGCGAATGAGCGGCCGCGTTGTTGGCGGGCGAGGACAACGCGGGCGGCGACGGAGGAGTCGTCCAGACCAACGTGAACACGCCACTCCCGAACTGCTTGTACGTATAGACGCCTACGGATTCATCACCGAAGAACTTGATGGGCAGCCCCGCCACCCGGTTCTGCACGGCGCTGTCGAAGAACTGCCGAAGGGCCTCGTCGCCGAAGAGGTAGTCGTTCGAGCTCGTGTAGTCGTCGCCCAACCACGTCCAGAAGTCCGGGTAGTTCCACCCTCCTTGGTTGATGCGCAGCGTCTCGGCGTTGGCCGTGCCCGCGTTGAGGTTCCATATCTCGATGCTGGCGTCGAGGATCACGGTGCCGAAGAGGCTCTCGTAATTGAAGTAGGCCACCGCTCGCCAGGGCAGCGTCTGCCCCGCGATGTTGGGGTTGCCGACGCGAAAGACGCCCGGGGCCGACGTGTCGGGCCGGTACGAGATCAGGTTGGCGGCCCCCGTGGAAAGCGTGGGGTCGACCACGATCGGGAAGGCGGCGTCGGACAGGCCGTCGAGCCAGGCCCCGTCGACGGCGATGGCCACCGTCGAGCCGTCGCCCTTGTCCCCCACCTCGAGACGGGGAGCAGCCCCGGGCACCGGAATGCCCGTGGTGTCGAGCACCTCGGGCCGCGGCAGTCGCCACGACTCCCACCGGCCGCCGGCGAGAGTGGCGCCGCCCGAGCCGTCGAGTGCGGCGTGCGCGCCGCGGAGGTCGAACGCGAAGCGGGTCATCGACTGGCGCCTGCGCAGGACGATCTCCTCCTTGACCTCATCCGATTGCACGCGGTACCGGACATCGACTCCGGGCCACACCTCCGCGTAGGTCACAGACAAGCCGTCGACGGCCACGACAGGGTCGGCGTCGGCGCCGCCCACGGGCGCGAGCGAGAGGTTGCCCTGCGAGGACTTGACGCTGACTCCGGCGGGCAGTCGGTCGAACGAGACCTCGAAGCCGTTGGCCTTGTTCCGAAGCCGCCCAGTCGTCTTGTCCGGCCCGATGTGGTTGTCGATGGGCTCCCAGCCCTTGTTCGACTTGAAATGCAGCGGCTTGGTGCTGAACTGCGTGGCCATGGTGCCGTCTGCGTTTCGGAACGTCTTCGAGAACGCATCGCGGCGCTCAGGGAGTTCGACGCTCGTCTTCGGGTCGAAGGAGTGCGCCTTGCGCGCTGTCGGCTGGTGCTTCGACGGAACTGGGACGCGTGCGACAGCGCCGTTGTCGGCGGGCACGTCCATCGACGCGCCGCCGGGGAGGGCTGGCGGGGCCAGGGGCGCGGGGGACGCGATGGCGGGCAGCGCGGCCAAGGGCAGCGGCCGAGTGGCGCCACCGTCTTCGGCCCGCACGGCAATGCCGGCCAGGCCTTGACCAATGACCGCCGCGAGCAGTCCGACGACCACCGCTCCTCGAACATGGCCCATGGCCAATGTGCCGCGCCGTAGCGCCCGCCGTACTCCCACCGTCGCTCCCGTCCCGCCGGCAATCCGCGTTCGTCCAGGCCCTGATGACCGCAAGCCGTTCGAACGAAGATCGCGCCGTCAGCTTTCGCTGCGAATAGTCGAGATGGAACCACTTCGCCGAGAGAGTTCCAATAGCGCGATCGGGCCATATTCGGGTTGACACCCAGGGCGACTGCGCTTGCCGCCGTCCCCCCGACCGCCCCCACCCCCCGCGCCCGTGCTTCCCTTTTCTGGGCACGTTTTCTTGGCCTATGGACAAGAAAAGGTGCCCAGAAAAAGATCAGTCGATGAGGGCTTGGTAGACGAGCTGTTTCAACTGGGGCCGGATCGGGTGGGTGCTGGAAGGCAGCAACTGCGTCATGAACAGCACGGTCACCTCTTCCACCGGGTCGACCCAGAACGCGGTAGACGCCGCGCCGCCCCACGCGTACTCGCCCTCCGTCGACAGCACCTTGTTCTTGGCCGCGTCGTCCACCACGGAGAAGCCGAGGCCGAAGCCCATCCCCGCGAACGTCGTCTCCGCGAACAGCGGCCTGCCGAACGCCTCCAAGTCGACGCCGCCGGGAAGGTGGTTGCGGGTCATGTAGTCGACGGTGCGAGTGCCCAGCAGCCGCACTCCGTCCAACTCGCCCCGGCCCAGCAGCATCTGCATGAAGCGGTGGTAGTCGGCCGCCGTCGACACCAGGCCGCCGCCACCAGACAGGCAGGCGGGCCGCCGGTAGGCGGCGTCGCCCAACGCGTCGAGCCGAACCGCCTTCCTGTCGACCGGGCTCGGCGTATAGAGCGGGCCCAGCCGGTCGGCGTCGGCCTCGTCGACCCAGAAGCCCGTGTCCGTCATGCCCAAGGGCTCGAAGATGCGCTCGGCCAAGAACTGGTCGAGCGACTGGCCCGACGCCACTTCGACAACTCGCCCGAGCACGTCGGTGGACACGCCGTAGTTCCACTCCGACCCGGGCTGGAACAGCAGGGGTATCCCCGCCCACAGGTCGCAGCACGCGGCCAGGTCGGCCCCGGGCGGTGATACCCATTCGAAGCCCCTGGCCCGGTACATGGCGTCGACGGGATGGGCGTAGTGGAACCCGTAGGTCAGGCCCGACGTGTGGGTCAGCAGGTGCCAGATGCGGACCGGCTCGGTGGCGGGCTCGGTCACCGGCTTCAAGGCCGAACCCTGCTTGTAGACGCGCATGTCCCTGAACGAAGGGATGTACCGGTAGACGGGGTCCTTCAACTCGAATGCGCCTTGTTCGTAGAGCATCATGGCCGCCACCGACGTGATCGGCTTGGTCATCGAATAGATGCGAAAGAGCGTGTCCGACTCGATGGGCAGGCCCGCATCGACATCGCGATTGCCGCACGTGGCCACGTGCACGACCTGGCCGCGCCGGGCGACCATCAACAGCCACCCCGGCAGCAGCCCGTCGTCCACATAGCGCTTGAAGTGCCGGTCGATGCGACCCAACCGCTCGGCGTCGAAGCCTGCCTCCGCCGGGTCGACCTCCACCTTCAACTCGGTCACGCTGGTCCCTCCTGCTCGCCGGTCTGGACCGTCCGTGCCCGCCAGTATCGTCGGCCGGATGCGCTTCCTCGTACTGGGCGGGACGTCGTTCGTAGGCAGGCACATCGTCGAAGCCGCACTTGACGCGGGCCCTCAGGTCACGCTGTTCAACCGGGGCCGGACCAACCCGGGGCTGTTCGACCAGTGCGACCAGCGCCACGGCGATCGCAAGGTGGGCGACTACGACTCGCTGCGCGACGGCGAGTGGGACGCGGTCATCGACGTCAACGCGTATTGGCCGCGAGCCGTGCGCGAGGTGGTGGCCGCGTTGGGCGCAAGGGTCGGCCACTACACCTACATCTCGACGTGCTCGGTGTACGCCGAGCCGGGCGAGGGGCCGGTCGACGAGTCACATCCGTTGGCCACCGTCACCGACCCGACCACTGAGGATGTAGACGGTGAGACGTACGGCGGCCTCAAGGCGCTGTGCGAAGGCGAGGCCGCGCTGGCCTTCCCTGGCCAATGCACGGTGATCCGACCCGGCATCGTGGCGGGGCCCCACGACCCCACCGACCGCTTCACCTATTGGGTGCGCAGGGCGTCCCGGGGCGGGACGGTGTTGGCCCCCAACCGGCGAGACCAGCCCGTGCAGGTGGTGCACGCGCGGGACCAGGCCGACTTCATCGTGTCGGCCACCGCGGCCGGGCTCGACGGGCCGTTCAACACGGTCGGGCCGAGCGAGCCGTTGACCTTCGCCACCATGATCGAGGCCTGCGCCGCGGCCGCGGGCACGTCGGTCGAGGTGGCGTGGGTCGACGAGCCCTTCCTGCGCGAGCGCGAGACCCACGTCCCGCTCTACATCCCGTCCGGCATGGGCATCGACGGGCTGTTCCGGTGCTCGCCCGCCAAGGCCGAGTCCCACGGATTTCGCAACCGGCCCATCGTGGAGACGGCGGCCGACACGCTGGCTTGGGACCGAACCCGCGACCAGTCAGTGCCCATGGCGGGCGTGCCCACGCCGGAGGAGGAGGCCAGGCTGATCGCCGACTGGCGGGCCGTGTCCAGCTAGTCCCTGACTCGCCATTGACAATTTTGGAGGGTGGGCGCAATGCTCTTGCCCCATGGCGATCGCGGCTGTGTCGTCTCGACCCCCGTGCCGTGGTTGCGGCGCGCCGCTGCCCGGCGCGGCCAAGTGGTGTCCCACATGCCGCACGCCCATCGACGAGGGCCCAGCATCGACCCGCCGCACAGAGTTGCCGCCGGAGCAGGCCGCAGCCACCCTCACTCGGGCGCTGTCCGGCATGGGCGCCCACGTGACCAGCCAGACGTCGACAGCAATCACCGGCTTCGTCAAGGTTCGCCGCACGCCGAACGTCTTCGTGGCCATCCTGCTGTTCCTGCTGTGCATCGTGCCGCTCGTGATCTACCTGATCGCCCAGAGCAAGGACGACACCTTCCCCTTCGCGTTCGAGCTTGTCGCACGCGATGACGGCACCGAGGTCCGGTGGTCCGGTACCGGTCCGGCCGCGGACATCGCCCGCGGCGCGGCGGGCACCCTGCCGGCCTGACCTCTAGCCGGACGCTTTTGGTCGCGCGCAGGCCGCGATAGCGGGGGCTATGTCCTCCAGTCGCGTGTGGAGGGGGTCAACGGGTCGAGAGCGCCGACACCAGCGCCAAGCCCGCGGCCGCGGCCAGGAGGGACCCGGCGACGGTCACGGCCGCATAGCGGGCCCGCAGCCGTCGGTCCGCGCTCACCACGTCGTGCACAAACGTCGAGAAGGTGGTGAAGGCGCCGCAGAAGCCGACGCCGACCACCAGTCGCGTCCGGTCCCCCAGACCGCGGTACAGCACCAGCCCGGCCACCACCCCGAGCACGAGCGAGCCCGCCACGTTCACCGCGGCCACGCCCCACGGCGGCCGGCGTCGGGCCAGCACGGCTCGGCCGCAAGCGCCCAGCGCGCCGGCCACGGCCACCAGGGCCACGGTCATGTCACGGACCCCGACCGGCGGCCCAACGCGCACGCGGCCACCCCGCCCACCAGGCTGGCGCCGACATAGGCCACGGCCACGAGCAGACGGCCGTCCTTCACCAGCAGGTCGGTCTCCACCGCGAAGGTGGACATCGTGGTGAACGCGCCGAGGAACCCGACCCCGAGCAAGGGGCGGGCCAAGCTGGCCGACGAGGTCCGGGCCACCAACAGGCCCAACGCCAGCGAGCCGCTGACGTTGATCAGCAGTGTCGGCCAGGGAAACGACCCGGCCCGCGCGTGGGTGGCGATGCCCACCCAGTAGCGGGCCAGCGCGCCCGCGGCGCCGCCCGCCGCCACCAGCGCCAGCACCTGCCCCCGCGGATGCCCGTGCGCGTGCCGCTCCCGATGCGCCCGCCCTCGCCGGACCAACAAGCTCAGGACTTGGGCCGGGCCCGCTCGACCACGGCGTCGACCGGTGCGCGTGCAGGCAGCGTCCCGAAGGCCACGCCCCAGTCGCGCTCGAGGCGCGACGCGCAGAAGGCGTCCACCATCGGCGCCGGGCTGTGGCGCAACAGGAGCGACCCTTGCAGGGCCAACGCCATGTGCTCGACCACGCGACGGGCCCGGGTCTCGATGGCGTCAATGTCGGTCAGCTCGGCATCGAGTCGCGAGACGAAGGCGTCGAAGCGGGCGTCGGCCCCGGAGGCCAGCAGCACTTCGGCCCTGAAGGCGTCGAGCGACTGCGGCTCGCGGGCCATGGCTCGCAGGACATCGAGGCAGATGACGTTGCCCGACCCCTCCCAGATGCCGTTGAGCGGCGACTCTCTGAACAGCCGAGGCATGATCGACTCCTCGACAAAGCCGTTGCCGCCCAAGCACTCGAGGGCCTCGGCCACGAAGGCGGGTTGCCGCTTGCAGGTCCAATACTTGGCCACCGCCGTGGCCAGCCTGCGGAAGGCGGCCTCACCCTCGTCCGCCGCGTCGTAGGCCCGGGCCAGCCGCATCATGGTCGTGGTGGCCGCCTCGGACTCGACGGCCAAGTCGGCCAACACGTTGCCCATCAGCGGCTGGTCCAGCAGGGCCTTGCCGAAGGCGGACCGGTGGGCAGCATGGTGCGCGGCCTGGGCCAAGGCCTGGCGCATGGTGGCCGACGCGCCGATCACGCAGTCGAGCCGGGTGTGGTTGACCATGGCGATGATGGTGCGAACGCCCCGGCCCTCCTCCCCGACCAGCACGCCATAGGCCCGGTCCAACTCGATCTCGCTGGACGCGTTGGAGCGGTTGCCGAGCTTGTCCTTGAGGCGCTGAAGCTGGACCGGGTTCTTGGTCCCGTCCGGGCGCCATCGGGGCACGGCGAAGCACGACAGCCCCGCGGGGGTCTGGGCCAGCATCAAGAACACGTCCGACATGGGCGCAGAGCAGAACCACTTGTGGCCGGTCAGCTCCCAGTGCCCATCGGTGGCGACGGCCTGGGTGGTGTTGGCCCGCACGTCGGAGCCGCCTTGCTTCTCGGTCATGGCCATGCCCGCAATGGCGCCCCGCTTCTGCGAGGCGGGCAGGTTGCGCCCGTCGTAGTCACGCGAGAACAGCAGCGGCTCCCACTGGGCGGCCGCATCCGCGTTGGCCCGCAGCGCGGGCACTACCGCGTAGGTCATGGAGATGGGGCACCCATGGCCGGGCTCGACCTGACTCCACACGTAGAACTTGGCCGCCCTGGCCACGTGGGCGCCCAGCCGGGCGTCGGCCCACGGCGCGGCGTGCATCCCCTCGCCCACCGCCACCTGCATCAACGAGTGGTAGGCCGGGTGGTAGTCGACGGCGTCGATGCGGTTGCCGTAGCGGTCATGGGTCTTGAGCACGGGCGGGTTGGCGTTGGCCTGGAAGCCCCACTCGATGGGCTCGGCCGATCCGGCCAGCGTGCCCAGGGACCTCAACTCGCCTGTGGCCCACGCCGCGCCCTCGCGGGACAACGCCTCCGACAAGGCCGCGTCCGCGGCGAACACGTCGTAGTCGACGAGCGGGGGCGGCTGGTTCAAGACCTCGTGCGTGGCCACGGCGTCCACGTTACGGCCGAAACGACACCAGCTCATTGTTCAGCACGACCGCGTCGATCACTTGGAGGTGGATGTCCCGCGCGTCGCCCACTACGCCTGGCGCCTCGGTGCTCAGTTTGATGGCGTGCGGTCCCGGCGCGAGCCGCAGCCTCAGGTCGAGCGGTGTGGGCGTCTGTGACACGTCGACGGTCTGTACCGTGCCGTCGGGCAGCTCCAACCTCGCCGGGAATGCGTCTCCCGACCCCGTGGCCAACGCCATGTGCAGGGTGACCTCTCGAGTCTCCTTTGACGGGTTGTCGAGCATCACCGTCGATTGCTGCCGGGCCCACCGCCAGACGTGCCCACCGCCCGTCTCGTCTTGGAAGAAGCCCGCGCCGTAGGCGAACGTCGTGGGCCGCAGCACCACGTCTCTCACGTTGCGAAGAGCGTCGGCCGACATCGAGGCGCGCACCCGTTCGGCGAAGGACCTCATAGGCCAAAAGGCCAGCCGGTTGTTTGGGCTCACGATCTGTGGGGGCGAGCCGACGGCCGCAGTGATCTCGGCCTCGATCGACCGGCCGTCGTCGAGATAGCCGTACCGGTCGAGGTACAGGCCCTCGTAACCCACAATCGAGGCGGCGGCCAGCACCGTGGCCACGGGCTGGCGGCTGAGGGGGGTCTGCCAGTCGGCGTCGGGCCTGCCCTTGATGCCGCCATAGCTCCAGCGGAGGTGCTTGGAGTGCAGATAGCCGCGCAGCTCGTCGTAATCCATCATGTGGACAACGGGCGGGAACTCGGGAAACGGCACATACGGCAGTTGGAACACCATCGCCCCCCGAGGCAGGGCCGCCTCGATCTGGCGCACGAACACGTCGTCGCTGCCGAAGTCATCGGCCGTGGCCTTGTAGGTCGGTATGAAGGCGTTGCTCGTCTGGTCGTACCACCCCACCATCAGGACGAGGACAAGCACCGCGGCCAGCGCAGGACCGCCGACACGGGGACGGGTCTTCCACGCCCGCAGCCGCGCGCCCAGGCCATCGAGCAACAGGCCCAGCGCGCACAGCGAGAAGAAGGCGAGATAGATGGTCATGCGGTTCCACGCCCGCAACTGGGTGGTCACCAGCAATGCGACAAGGGTCGACAGTCCGCCGGTGGTGGCTACCAAGAACGCCACCACTGCGAACGCGGACAGCTCTCGGTGGCGCACGTCGATCCTGCGCCCCTCGACGCCGGTCAGCGACAGCAGCGGCACGAGCAACAGCCACAAGAAACCGAGGGCGGCCATCAGTCCTAATGAGATCTGCGCCCCCTCGGAGGGAATGGGGAAGGTGGTGATGTACCGCGTGCGCAGCTTGGCCGCGGCGCGCACGCGGTGATAGTCCATGGGCAGCACCAACTGGCTGAGCTTGAGGCTGAAGACCTCGGTCTCCACTGGCGACCGATGGGCTACTGCCTCGTTGGCGCCATGCACTCGCTGGTAGGCCAGATCCGGCAGCAGGTTCACAAACTGCACGCCCGCCACCAAGGCCACGATGGCCAGGCCCGGAAGGGCGGCGCGCCACGACCGCCTGCGAATGACGGCCAGCAACGTCATGGCCAGCACGAGAAGGAGGGCGAACGACGCGTAGTACGACGACGCCGAGCCCACCACGACACAGATGCCGAGCAGCCCAACGAGCCGCAGGACCACGCGCCGAGAGCGCCATCCATGACGAGCGGCCACGTCGCCGAGCAGCGACTCGCCCCGGACCGCCTTGAAGAGGAGATACGTCGCCAGCGGCACGCCGTAGTAGGCGGCGAGGAACAGGTGGGTCTCCCCCCGCATGAAGTGGTACGGCAGGATGGCGAACAGGACCGACATCACCAACGACACAGGCCGCGACATGCCCAGCCATCGCAGCACCCACAGCGCGGTGAGGGCGGCCAGCCCGAACGTGGCCAGGAAGTAGACGTTGACAACGAGCGCGTAGCTGTGCGTGAAAAGGCCGAGCACCTTGCCGACCACCAAGTGGAGGTTGTCGGCCATCGGGAAGTCGTGGAAGTGCTGGCCGTACGGCGCTCCGAGATTGGGGTTGGCCTCGTACCAGCCGTGCTCCATGACGGCCTTGAACAGCATGGCGTGCGAGTTGGCGTCGCCCCCGTAGATGAACGGCACCCGCAGGTTGGCCCGCCACAGGCGCAAGGCGCCGGCCAGCGCGGCATACGTGACGAACAGCGTCAGCAGGCTGAGGCGCACCTCGCCCCAGAAGTGGCGCCCACCGAGCCCGCCCGCCTCGGTCACATGCACACGTTCGGCGGTGTCGTCCGCCACCGGAGGGCGGGATTCGACAGCCGTCATCGGCTCCTCCGATGTTCGAGTACCGCGTACGCGGCCCGGCGCACGCCGTTCAACAGCGCGGCGCGCGTCACGCCGACAGCGAGGTCCACGCGGCTCACCAACTGGGGGTCCTCCTTGCGCAGCGCCACCAGCAGCGCCCGGGCCTCGGCGCTCTGCCTTCGGGCCGCCTCACGGCTCCAGGACGACCGGGCCAACCGAAACTCGGCCAGCGGCTCGCGGATGGCCACCACGTCACCGTGGCGAAGGACCCGGGCCCACATGTCAACGTCGATCATGTAGCCGAAGTCATCTCGAAACGGCCCCGCGGCCAGCAAGGCGGACCGGCGCAGCATCACCGCCGCAGGCTCGCCGAAAGGGTTGGTGCCCGAACGCACCATGGCCCGGATGGCCGACGGCCCGTCCTGTCTGGCCTTCAGGCCGGCCAACCCCCTCGACCTGACCACGACCCGGCCGTCCTCATCCACGATGTGGCGCTGGGCGCACACGAGGGCCACGCCCTCGTCGTCAAAGGCGTCGACCTGTCGGGCCAAGCACGTGGGCAGGATGCGATCGTCGGCGCAGAGCAACTTCACGAACGCGTGCCTGCACTCGTCGACGGCCCGGTTCCAGTTCGGGACAGCCCCCAGGTTCGACGGGTTGCGCAACAGACGGATGCGCTGGTCGGCCGCGGCAAGGTCCTGAAGGATGTCCCACGTCTTGTCGGTCGAGCAGTTGTCCACCACCACGACCTCGAAGTCCTGATGCGTCTGGTTCAGGACGGAGTCAATGGCCACGCCGATGAAGGGCTCGGCGTTGTAGACGGGAATGCAGACGGAGACCGCGGTCATCGGCCGTCGCCGTCGCGGTCGTCGTCGCTGTCGCCGCCGACCTCGTTGGCGTCGCCCTCGTCGCTGCTGAAGTTCAGCCGTTCGGCCACGAAGTACAGCGGCCTGCGCTTGCTCTCCCTGTAGATGCGTCCGACGTACTCGCCCAGCAGCCCGATGGACAGCAGTTGCACGCCGCCGAAGAACAGCACCACAACCATGAGGGACGCATAGCCGGGCAGCGCGCTGGTCGGCTCGAGCACCTTGCCGGCCACGATCACCAAGGCGAGGAACAGCGAGATGAAACAGGTGATCAACCCCATCTGGATAGAGACGCGCAGGGGTTTCTCGGAAAAGCTGGTGATGCCGTCGACCGCGAACTTCACCATCTTGCGCATCGTGTACTTGGTCTCGCCCGCGTAACGCGGGTCGCGGGCGTACTCGAGGGCAGTCTGCGAGAAGCCGATCCACGACACCATCCCGCGGATGTAGCGGTTCTCCTCCCGCAGCTCGCACAAGGCGTCGACCACTTTGCGGTCCATCAGGCGGAAGTCGCCGCTGTCGACCGGCAGGGGCGTGTCCGAAAGGCGGTTGAGCACCCGGTAGAACGTCTTGGCCGTCCACAGCTTGAAGCGGTTCTCGCCCGCGCGCTGGGTGCGAACGCCGTAGACGACCTTGAATCCGTCCCGCCACTTCTGGACCATGTCGGCGATGACCTCAGGCGGGTCCTGAAGGTCGGCGTCGATGACCACGACGGCATCGCCCGTGGCGTTGTCGATGCCCGACGTGATGGCCAACTGGTGGCCGAAATTGCGAGACAGGTCCACCACGCGGGCCCGTCGGTCGGTAGACGCGATCTTGCGCAGCACGTCAAGGCTGCCGTCCACACTGCCGTCGTTCACGAAGACCAGTTCATGTCGCACCGGCGGGGTGATGGTCTCCATGGCGTTGGTCGTGCGCTCGTAGAACTCGGCGATACCGTCCTCTTCGTTGAAGACCGGCGCCACCACCGAGACAAGCGGCGTCTGCATGCTCATGCCGGCGTCCCGTACGTGGCCCGGATGCCGTCAGCCAGTGCGACCTCCGGCTTCCACCCCGGCAGCGGCGGGCCCGCTTCCCACGGCGTGAACATCTCGCGCGGGCGGTACGGTCGGGCGCCCCACGTGACGTTGACGGTGCGGCCCGTGGCCTGGTTGAAGGTCTCGACCAATGTTCGCAAGGGCACTGGCGCGCCCGAGGAGACAGCGAACTCCAGGTAGGGCGTTCCGCCTGCGTCACCATTGCGGTCGACGGCATGGAGCAGCGCAGCCACAACGTCGTCGACGTGCAACAGGTCGATCAACTGCTCCCCGCCCGACATCTCGAGCGTCTCCCCGGAAACAGCCGCGTCGGCCAGGAGCCGCAACAGCTTCCTGCGAGGGTCGTCAGGGCCGTAGGTGTCGAACAACTTCAAGACGGTGACACTGAGTTGTCCGGCATCCGCGTAGTAGCGAAGCACGTCGGCCAGGGCCTGCTTGGTGGCCGCGTACAAGGCCACCGGGCTGTAGGCCCGACCCTCGTAGTGCTGCCAGGCCGTACCCGTGGCCACGAGCAGCCGGTGCCCGCCCAGCCCGGCCAGGGCCTCTGCCACCCTCGCTCCGAAGGCCACGTTGGCCTCGACCAGCGCGGGCACGTCCGCGGGCTGGTGGGCGGCGAGGAAGAGGGCGGCCAAGTGGAAGACCACATCGGGGTTGGCCGCGGCCATGACCGACGCCAGCCCCTCGGCCGTCCCGTCGTCGACATGGACCTCGGCCGAAAGACCAGACGCGGCGGACGAGGGCCGGACCAGGGCGTGCACCTCCCACCCCTCGCGGGCCAGCGCCCGGACCAGGTGTCCGCCGATGAACCCGGTGGCCCCCGTCACCAGAGCGCGCCTCACCGCCCCGCCCCCTCGTTCTCGTCATCATGGCTTCGACCCGCAGGCGTGGCTGCATGACGAGAAGCGGAACCCACAGGGGGAGGAGCCGTGGTTCCCGGTGTGGACTGCACCGTGAAGGGGGAGTCGAAGTCGGCCAAAGCGGGCAGGGCCGCGTCCCGCGCCGACACCACGGGCGACTCGAAGGGCCACCGGATGCCGGCGGAGGCCCAGTGGATCCCCGTGTCTCGTTCGGGGTCGTACTCCGCGCTGACCGAATAGGCCATGACCGCGTCGTCCGTGAGCGCCGCGAACCCGTGGGCGAACCCCCTGGGAAGGTAGAGCATGGTCCACGAGCGATCGTCCAGTTCCACACATTGATGATCCCCGAAGGTGGGCGAGTCCCGCCGCAGGTCCACGGCCACATCGAGCACCCGCCCACTCGTGCAGACAACCAGCTTGTCCTGATCGGCGGGTGGGAGTTGGAAGTGCAGGCCTCGCACCACGCCGCGGGCCGACCGGCTGTAGAACACCTCGCGCCACGAGGTCGCCAACCCGAGCGCCTCGAAGACGCTGGCCTGGAACGTCTTCACGAATGCACCCCGGTCGTCGCCCACGACGCGCGGCACCACCCGCACACAGCCCGCAAGGGAGGTGGGCTCGATGATCACACTGACTCCTCCATGCCGGGCGGGACCCGCCGGAAGGAGAAGTGCTTGTGGCCCACGTAGCTCAACAGTGCGGTGACGAACACAACCATGGCCTGCGCTACCAGCACGTCGAGGCCGAAGGCGTCCACAAGGACCGGCAGGCTGGCCGCGTTGATCGCCAGCGCGGCGAGGTACACGCTCCAGAACCGGAGCAGGTCGCGCCCGATGTTGCCCCGCACCTTGAACACCAGCAGCCGATAGGCCACGAAGGCGTTGAGCACGCTGAGGACATGGGCGATCAGGAGCACGAACAGGTAGTGCAGGTCGGGGAAGAGCAAGTGAACGGCGGCGAAGACGGCGTAGCCGAAGGCGGTGTTGTAGCCGCCGACGATCACGAACCAGACGTGCTCCGACTTGACCCTGCTCAACACCGCGCTCACCGGTGCACGAAGCCGTGGATCGTCTCCACGATGAAGTCGATCATCTCGTCGGTGAGGCCCGGGTACACGCCAATCCAGAACGTGTTCTCCATGACGAAGTCGGCGTTGGTCAGGTCCCCCACCACCCGCTTCGGCACGTCCTGGTAGGCGGGCTGGCGCAGCAGGTTCCCTGCGAACAGCTCACGCGTGCCGATCTGCTGCGACTCCAAGTGCTGCACCAAGGCATGGCGGGAGAACGGCGCGCCCGGCTGCACGGAGATGCAAAAGCCGAACCAACTGGGGTCGCTGTGCTCGGTAGCCCGAGGCAGCAGCAATACATCCTGCAGGTCGGCCAAGCCGTCGTGGAGCCGGTGCCAGTTGAGCTTGCGGCGCTCGACGAAGCCATCGAGCTTGTCCATCTGGGCCACCCCAACCGCGGCCTGCATGTCCGTGAGCTTCAGGTTGTAGCCGATGTGGGAGTAGATGTACTTGTGGTCGTAGCCGTAGGGAAGCTGGCCCAACTGCCAGTCGAACCGGCGGCCGCACGTGTTGGCCTCGCCCGGCTCGCACCAACAGTCGCGGCCCCAATCGCGGAAGGACTCCACCAGCTTGCGCGTCGTCTTCTTGGGCATGAGGACAGCGCCGCCCTCGCCCATGGTGAGGTGGTGGGCCGGATAGAAGCTGACCGTGGCCAGGTCGCCGAAGCCGGCCGTGCGCTTGCCTCGATAAGTGGAGCCGACCGCGTCGCAGTTGTCCTCGATGAGCCACAGGTTGTGCCGCTCGGCCAATTCCGTCGCCACGTCGAGGTTGAACGGGTTGCCCAACGTGTGGGCCATCATGATGGCCTTGGTCCTGGGCCCGATGGCGTCCTCGAGGCGCTCGGCGATGGCGTTGTAGGTGCCCAATTCCACATCCACGAAGACCGGCACCAGGCCGTGCTGAATCATCGGATTCACCGTGGTGGGAAACCCGGTGGCGACGGTGAGCACCTCGTCGCCGGGGGCGAGCCGCCGGTTGCCCAGCTTCTTGGACGTGAGGGCGGCGATGGCCAACAGGTTGGCCGACGAGCCCGAGTTGCAGAGCACGGCGTGACGCACGCCCATGTAGCGCGTGAACTTGGTCTCGAACTCCGCCGCGAACCGGCCCGTCGTCAGCCAGAAGTCGAGGGACGAGTCGACGAGCGTGGCCACGTCCTCGGCGTCGAACACGCGGCCCGAGACGGGCACCGCGCTGACGCCGGGCGTGAAGTGCCGGGCCGGGAACTCGGCCTCGGCGAACTCGCGCACCAGCTCCAGAATCTCGGCCCTGATCTCCTTGGCGTCCCGGCTCATCTCTTCACCGGCGCCGCTGGCGTCACTGGCGTCACTGGCCCAAGGAGCGACTCGTACCACGTCAAGGTGCGCTCCAAGCCGGCGCGCAGGTCGAAGCCCGCCTTCCATCCCAGTCGCTCGCGGGCCTTGGCCGCCGAGAGGTACTGGTCCTTGATCTCCCCCACCGCCTTGTTCTGAATGAGGGGCTCGACGTCGACACCGGCCGCGTCGCAGACGGCCCGGTAGATGTCCATCACCGACAGAGGCGACTCGTCGCTGAAGTTGAAGGCCTCGCCGTACATGTCCGGGTCGTCGAGGGCGCGGGCCAAGACGAGGTAGGCGTCGACCACGTCGTCCACGTACAGATAGTCACGCAGGAACGTGCCGTCGCTGCGGATGACCGGCTGCTGTCGGTGCACCAGCGAGCGAATGGTGCCGGGAACGATGCGCGACCAGTTGAGGTCGCCACCGCCGTAGATGTTTCCGCATCGGGCGATCACGGCGGGCACGCCATAGGTCATGGCGTACGACTGCGTGACCAGGTCGGTGCACGACTTGGAGACCTCGTACGGGGCCCGGCCCGTCAACGGCATGTCCTCGCGGTACGGCAGGTCCGGCTGCTCGCCGTAGGCCTTGTCGCTCGACGCCACGACTACTCGCTTCACCAACTCAGGGTGGACCCGGGCCGTCTCCAGCACGTTCCAGGTGCCCTGCACGTTGGCCGCGAGCGTCTGCATGGGCGAGCGCTGCGCCGTGCCGACGATGGTCTGGGCGCCCAGGTGGAACACGGTGTCCACGTCATGCTCGTTGACGGCCCGCTCCACCGACTCGTAGTCCTCCAGCCGCCCGTTGACCACCGACACCCGCTCGATCGTCCCGCTGCGCAGAAGCTCGGACTGCGGATCGGCATCCCGGATGAGGGCGACGACGTAGGCGCCTTCGTCCACCAGTCGGCGGGTCAGCCACGACCCGACCATCCCCGTGGCGCCGGTGACGAGGACACGCGACTCGGTCCAGTCGATGTCGTTCATTCCCACACCTTCCAGGGCGCGCCCTGCTGCCACAGGTCGTTGAGCAGCTTCGATTCGCGGTACGTGTCCATGGGCTGCCAGAAGCCGTCGTGGCGGAAGGCCATCAGCTCCTTGTCGGCGGCCAGTCGCTCCAGCGGACGCTGCTCCAGCACGTCCTCGTCGGTGATGTAGTCGAACACGTCGTGCTCGAAGACGAAGAAGCCCGCGTTCACCCAGCCGTCGACCTGTGGCTTCTCCCTGAAATGCTCGACACCGCCGTCGTCGGCCAGGTCAAGCACGCCGAAGCGGCTCAAAGGCTGGACGGTGGTCAGGGTCGCCTTCTTCGAGTGCTCTTCGTGGAAGGCAAGCAGCTTGGCGATGTCGACGTCGGCCAAGCCGTCCCCGTACGTCACCATGAACCTGTCGTCGTCGATGAAGCGCTCGATGCGCTTGACCCTCCCGCCGGTCTGCGTCTCGTCACCGGTGTCGGCCACCGTCACCCGCCACTCCGACTCGAGGTGCGACCCGTGGAACACGATTTCGTGCGACTTGCCGAGGCTGATGGTGAAGTCGTTGTTCCTCGCCTCGTAGTCGAGGAAGTACTCCTTGATGACGTCGCCCTTGTAGCCGATGCACACCACGAAGTCCGTGATGCCGTGGTGGGCGAAGATCTTCATGATGTGCCAGAGGATGGGCTTGCCGCCCACCTCCACCATTGGCTTGGGGCGGAACTCGGTCTGCTCCCTGAGCCTCGTGCCGAGGCCGCCCGCCAGGATCACTGCTTTCAACTGAGTCTCGTTCCTTCGGTCAAGAGACGGCCCACGTGGTGGACGTCGAGATGACGGCGTCGACTCCCATCGGCGGAGCCGAGCCCGTCTCGGGCTGGCCGCGCCATCCCACTGGTCACGGCGATGGCATGGACCAGGTCGTCGGCGGCCTCAGCGGGGCCGACGCCTGCACGCGGCGAATGAAGAGCGCGAAGGGGCATGGGCTTGGCGCAAATCGTACCTCCCAGCCCCTCGGGCGCTGTAGTTGGCCGTCGCACCGATGAGGCCGCCTGAGGTGGCCTGCTAGCGTCCCCAGACCAGCGCAATGGTCGATTCAACGCCGAGCGAGGTCGTGTCGTACATGGATGAGGTCACCGGCCGCGCCCTCGGCCAGCGAGCGGCCACGCCGGGTCCGTTGCGGCGCCAGCAGCCCATCGAGCCTTTCCTGGAGACGGCCGACCGCCACAAGGAGGCGGGCACACGGCTACCTGGGCCGAGCCGAATGTCGGCCCTGAAACAGGCCGTGATCCGCATCGCCCGGCTCTACACGGTCGAGCAGGCCACCTTCAACCAAGCAGTGCTCTCGGCCTTGTTGGAGCTGAACGTCGGGCTCAACGAAGTGCGGGCCGACCTCGACCGCAGACTCGGCAGCAGCCAGGCTGCGTTGGCCAGCACGGACCTCACGCTCGAACAGACGAGAAGCGCGGTCGACCGGCTCGAGGAACGCCTCCTCGACCTGCGCAACCTGCTGGCCGCGTCAAACGAACATCGGGCCGCCGACCGCACCGACCTGCTGAACCTGCGCTCGCGCGTCGACATGCTCTTGGAGGAGGCTCGGCGACGGCTGCCCGAGCCCCTCGACCCGGGCCAGCTCAAGACGTTTGCCGACCAGCTCAACGGCAAGCTCGACCCGCTCTACAAGCAGTTGGAGGACCGCTTCCGAGGTTCGCGCGAGGAGATCATCGAGCTCCAGCGAGCGTACGTCGGCGACGTGGCCGACTTGAAGGGCGGGGCTGCGCCGGTCGTCGACATCGGATGCGGCAGGGGCGAGTGGCTGGAGGTCCTCAAGGACAACGGCATCCCTGCCTATGGCGTCGACATCAACGCCACCTTCGCAGAGCAGAACCAGGCGCGCGGCCTCGACGTGCGAGTAGGCGACGCCATCGACCACCTGGAGTCCGTGCCGGAGGGGTCGGTCGGCGCGGTGACCGGCTTCCACGTGGCCGAGCACCTCGAATTCCCCGTCCTCGTCCGGCTGATCGACGCGGCCAGGCGAGTCCTTCGCCCCGGCGGCGTGCTCATCTTCGAGACGCCCAACCCAACCAACGTGATCGTGGGCTCGGCGTCGTTCTACATGGACCCCACCCACCGAAACCCGCTCCACCCACAGTTCATGGAGTTCCTGCTCGGTGCCCGCGGCTTCGCGGACGTCGAGGTGCGCTACCTGCATCCTTCGGACGAGCAGGCCTTCGTGCTTCCTGTGGCCAAGGAGGCGACGGCCGAGCACGATGCCATGAGCCGCATCGTCGAACACCTGAACTGGGCCTTCTTCGGACCGCTCGACTATGCGGTCATCGGGCGCAGGACTTCGGCCCCCGCCTAGATCGGGCCGATGCGGGTCGCCATTGCCAAGCCCGACTACGGCATCGTCGGCGGTTTCGAGCTGGTGCTGCGACGCATCGCAGTCGAGCTGGAGGCTCGAGGCCACGACGTGAGCTGGCTGTTGGTGGACGTGCCGTCACTCGGCCGCTCGCCTTTCCACGCCGACGTGCCCGATCACGTATGGAAGGCCCAGCCCGAGTTCTTCCGGTACGCGGCCCTGGTCGACGCGTTCGCCAAGCTCGACACCCGCGGCCACGACATGGTGGTCTCCACCCAGCCCCCTTCGTTCGCCCTCGACCACCCCCGGCACCTCTGCGTCTTCTTCCACCATGTGCGCATCTATTACGACCTGTCGGACGTCTACCTGGCCGCAGGACTGGCCGACGACCCCGAGCTGCACCACGCCGCGGCGCGGCGCGTTCGCGAGATGGACGACCAGTTCCTGCGGCGCCCGCAGTGGGTGCTGGCCGGATCGGAGGTCGTAAAGGAGCGGCTTCAGAGCTTCAACCATCTGGCCGACGTCGGCCTGTTCCACGCAGGCGCCGGGGTGCCTCCCGGTGCGACTGAGCTTCCATCGAGCTACGACGGTCCGCCGCTGTGCGTCAGCCGACACGAGTTCCCCAAGCGCACCGAGCTGTTCGTCCATGCCATCAAGCTCCTCCCAGGCATCGACGGCGACATCGTCGGAGGTGGCGGCAGACTCGACTTCGTGCGCAACCTCGACCATCGGCTCTCACAGCCCGACGCCGATCTCGACGCGCTCTCGCCACATGACCTTTGGTTGTGCAGGCACGACAACTTCGAGCCGGTTCCCCAACCCGGAAGCGCGCGCGCCAGAGCCGGCAACGTGCGCTTCCTCGGCCACGTGAGCGATGGCGAGTTGGCGCGCCTCTACGCCAACGCGTGCTGCGTGGTGGCGCCCGCGTATCTCGAGGACTACGGACTGACCGCCATCGAGGCCATGCATTACGGCAAGCCCCTGGTGGTCTGCCGCGACGGCGGCGGCCTGACCGCGTTCGTCGAGGACGGCGTGAACGGTCTTGTTGTCGACCCGACCGGGCCTGCGATCGCGGAGGCTGTGCGCACCCTCAAGGAGGACCCGGACTTGGCCCGACGGCTAGGCCAGGCCGGACGCGAGACGGCCCGCCGCTACACGTGGGACCGCGCCATGGCCGAGATCGAGGCGGGGATGGATCGGGTGATGGCGTGAAAGTCGGCATCGTCGCACCCAGCCCCGTGCCCTTCATTCTGGGCGGGGCCGAGCGCCTCTTCAACGGGCTGACACGGGCCGTCAACGAGGTGACTCCGCACGACGCCGAGCTGATCAAGCTGCCCACCCGCGAGCACACCCTGCCCGACCTCATGGCGAGCTACGAGACATGGTCGCGGTTGGACGTGTCGCACTTCGACCTGGTGGTGTCGACCAAGTACCCGGCATGGATGGTCGACCACCCCAACCACGTGGTGTACCTCCAACACACGCTGCGGGGGCTGTACGACACCTACCCCGCCGACCTGCCCCGGTCCCAGGCGTCCGACGTGCCCGAGGTGGCCGCCCTCCAGCAGGCGCTGGGCGCCGCCGTCAACCGGTCGGCGCTTCCCGACATCTTCGGCCTCTTCGGTCGCGCCCTCGCCGCCTTGGGCTCCGACCACCCGGTCTTCGCCTTGCCGGGGCCGCTGGCCCACGAGCTGGTCCACGCCCTCGACCGCATCGGCATGTCCGACCCCGGCGTGCGCAGGCACCTGGCCATATCGGCCACGGTCGCCGCCCGGCCGGGCTACTTCCCTGCCGGCGTGGAGGTCCGCCCCGTGCACCACCCCTCGGACCTGGTGGGGTTCCGCTGCGAGAGCTTCGACTACTTCTTCACCGCCAGCCGTCTGGACGGCCCCAAGCGAGTGCACCTGCTGATCGAGGCGATGCGCCACGTGCCTGCTGACGTGCCCCTGAAGATCGCGGGCACAGGGCCCGACATGGACCGCCTCCGCCAGGCGGCCCACCGCGACCCGAGGATCGAGCTGCTCGGCTACGTCGACACGGCCCGCCTGCTCGACCTCTACGCGGGCGCCTTGGCGGTGCCGTTCGTCCCGGCCGACGAGGACCTGGGGCTGATCACCCTGGAGGCCATGATGTCGGGCAAGCCGGTGGTGACGGCCCTCGACTCGGGAGGCGCCACTGAGCTGGTCGCCGACAGCGCCAACGGCTTCGTGGTCCCGCCCACGGCCGCAGCCATCGGGACCGCGCTGGCCCGGCTGGCACGCGATGTCGACATGGCCCGGGCCATGGGCGCGGCCGGCCGTCTGCGGGCGCAAGCCGTGACGTGGGAACGGACGGTAGCGGCCATCCTCGACGAGGGGGCGAGGCCGGCGCCCGGCAGTGCCGAGGCGGGCGCGCTGGCCGGCGCGCTGGCGGCCGGGCGGGTGCAGCGCCGTACCAGGCGGGCCCGGCGCCTGGTGGTGGTGTCCACCTTCCCCATCCACCCGCGGATGGGCGGAGGCCAGCTCCGCTGCTTCCACTTGTACCGCCACCTGGCGTCGCGCTTCGACGTGGAGGCGGTGTGTCTGGGCGGCCCCCAGGACGTGCAGCAGGAGATCGAACTGGCGCCCGGCTACGTGGAGACGGTGGTGCCGAAGTCGGCCGAGCACGAGGCCGCCGAGCGGGCCATCCACGCCGAGGCGGGCCTGCCGGTCACCGACATCGTGGCGTCGATGCACATCGACAAGACCCCGGCCTACTTGGAGGCGCTGCACAAGGCTTCCCTCGGCGCCGACGCAGTGATCCTCGCCGACCCCTTCCAACAGCCCGCGGTGGCCATGGTCGCCCCTGACGTGCCCACCGTCTACGACTCGTTCAACGCCGAGATTGTCCTGAAGCGGACACTGCTGCCCGACAACGACATGGGGCGCCTGCTGCTCGACACCGTCCGCCGGGTCGAGGGCGCGTCGATCCGTGACTCGCTGGTGGTCTCCGTGTGCTCATCCGAGGACCAGGCCATGCTCGAACTGGAGTACGGCCTCGACACGGACAAGCTCGTCTACACCCCCAACGGGGTGGACTCCGAGGCCACGCCCTACACCGGCCCGGACGACCGGGCCGAGGCCCGCGAGCACTGGCTGCGCCGGTTCAGCGAGATGTCCGGGCTCCGCGGCCTGCGCCGAATCGCCTTCTTCGCGGGCAGTTGGCACCTGCCCAACATCGACGCAGGCAAGCACATCATCGCCATGGCGCCTTCGCTGCCCGACGTGGTGTTCCTCCTGGTGGGCCACCACGGCCAGGAGTTCACCACCTGGTCGCTCCCGCCCAACGTGGTGCTCACCGGGATCGTCTCCGAACCCGTGAAGCAGGCCCTACTGGCCTGCTCTGACGTGGCCCTCAACCCCATGGTCCGGGGCTCGGGCACAAACTTGAAGATCGTCGAGTACTTCGCGGCCGGGGTGCCGGTGGTCTCCACCCGACTGGGCTCGCGCGGGTTGGCCGTGCAACCCGGCGTCCATCTGCGTTCGGTCGAGCTGGAGGACTTCGCTGAGGCCATCCGGGCCGTGCTCGACGACGATGCGGGCTCCGCGGTCATGGCGGCCGAGTCGCGCCGGGTGGTGGAGGAGCACTACGACTGGGCCGTGCTGGGCAAGCGGCTGCGCCTGAAGCTGGAGTCGACGCTGCTGCGTTAGGACAGCCTGGCCGCGGTGATGGCGGCCCACTGGTCGGGGGTGGCGGTGTCCCAGACCCAGAACGACAGGCCCTTGGCCCCGTGGTCTGAAGCTGAGCGGATGAAGCGCTCGACCGCGGCCTTCGACGGGGCGCCGTGAGCGCTGGCGGGGGCGCCGTCTTGGGCCATGTCGTAGGCCTGGCCCACCGGCATGACCGGCTTTTCAAACGGAGCCAGGGCGGCCATGGCTCCGGCGACGTCCGCGGCCGGGTCGCGGTTGCCCCAGTAGACCATCGGCGCGATGGCGTCGAACGAAGTCAACTCGTTGTACGGGAACCAGCGCTTCGGTGTGGGTCGGGGCACGGTGGCGATGAGCGGATAGCCCGGCCCGACAAACTGGCGCAACATCGCCCCAAAGGTGCTCACCGCGCCCGGGACGAGCCGGGTCCCCTCCGACCGCGTCTCGATGTCAGCCGAGAAGGCGTCGATGCGATCACCGGCTGCGGTGGCATACCCGATCTCCTGGCGGGCCCTGGCCGCGTCGTCAGACGGGTTGTCGAGATAGACGAAGTCCCAGCCCACGATCTTCAAGCCCGCGGCATGGGCCGCAGGCAGCAGGCGGTCGAGGTCGCCCCGGGCATAAAAGCCCGAGCGGGATGAGCCCAGCCGGACGTAGAGGTGACTCAGCCCTGCGCTCTTGGCCTGGTTGACGATGCGGCCCACGTCGCCGTTCTCGGCCCGGTCCAGCTTGTGCAGCCACATGCCCTTGCCCACAGGGACGGGCCCGCCCGCGGGCCGGTAAAGGGGCGGCAAGGCGTAGAGGCGCTCGCCCACGACCACAGCCGGATCTTGGGCTCGTTCAGACGCAGCCGCCACACCCTCGATTGAGGGCGAGGCCGAGGCCGAGGTGGCGGGCACGGGCGCCAAGCCGGCAAGGGCCGTGAGCCCGATGAGGGCGGTGGCCGTCACCTCCCGAGGCCGCTGCCGACACCAGGCCAAGACGACATCGATCCTGCGCGGCGGCCGCAGCACGATCGCGCCGACGTCCGCCGTCTTCGCTCGCATCCTTCTGCATCGGCATGTCAGGGGGCCGACCTGATCCGTTCCACCCGGGCAATTGCCACCAGACCCGGGCATTCCGCTTTACTGGCCGCACGTGGAGATCGACCGACGCGTCCGGCGCCGCCGTCGGGCCGTGTTGGCCCTGACCCTTGGCATCCTCGTCGTGTACCTCTCGCCCATGCTGCGCACGGGATTCCTCCACGACGACGCCTTGACCTCGACCGTGCGCGGAGTCGTCGGACTACGGGGACACGGGTTCTGGCACTTCGCGTTCCACGACTTGGCCCGAAGCATCCATCGCAGCGGCCGAGGGCTTCCGTTGCTGTTCGTCTTCGGGTACGGGACCTTCTACGTCGTCGGCACCCATGTCCTGCTCTACAAGGTCTGGCTGCTGCTACTCACCGTGGCCGCCTTCCTCGCCTTCTGGGGCGCAGCCCGCGTCCTGTCCGTGGCGCGCGGAGCGGCATGGCCCACGCTCGCCCTTCTGGCCGCGGTGCCGTGCCTGCAACTGCGGACGTATCACGACTCGGTGGTGGCCTACTTCGGGCTGCTTCAGGTGCTGATCATCCTGCTCAGCATCGCCATCGTGTTGTACGCCGCCCACCTGCGCCGCAACGACGTGCGACCCTTGATTGCGGCCGCGGCCGTGTTCGCCCTTGCCTGCCTGGTCTATGAGATGGTCCCGCTGTTCGCGGCCGTCTTCGTGGCCGTCGGCCTGGACCACGGCAAGCGCGTGCGCGACGCCATCGTGCGGGCCTGGCCCCTATTGGCGGTGGCCGCCGTCTTCGTGGTGGTCATCAGTGTGGAGCGGTCAGTGGCGACCATTCCGAACGCGGCGTACGCGGTCCACCTCTCGCCACGGGCCGCAAGCGCCGGGTTCGCGCGCCAACTCGCCGCCACCATCCCCCTTACCTTCGTCTTGTTCGACCCCCTGCATCAGTTGCCGCCGTTCTCCATGGTGGTGCGCCACGCGCTGCCCGTCGGGCTGGTGCTGGCCGTGTCGGCCGTGACCGCGGCCTGGCTGCTGCTGGCCGACCGAGGTCCATCGGCATCGTCGGGGGACTCGCCCGAGCCGGCGCACAGACCGTGGTGGACGCTGCTCGCCCTCCTCCTCATTCCGGCCGCGGCCACCTGTTACGTGGTCAAGTACCAGGGCGAGGTGCGCTGGGGGCTCGGCTACATCCAGGTGATCGTCCAGGCCTTGGCCATGGGCGGGCTCATCGCGTCGCTGCTGACCCTTCGGCGATCCGCGGCCGGGCGCGCTGGGGCCAGCGTCGTGCTCGGCGTCCTCGTCGGGCTGGGCTATGCGGCCAACGTGGCCACGGCCGACGTGCTGGTGGAGGTGAACCGCCCGCGCGATGCCGTGGAGCGGGCCTTGCATCACGGGCTGCTCGACAGAGTGCCCGAGCACGCCGCGGTGCGCATCGCCGCGGGCAACTGGTTCACTCCCGCCTTCGTCTACATGCACACAGGCAGGCGAGTCGAGGCCCGGGTCGGCGTACCCGCCGACTACGGCGGTCAGCCATGCCGGGAAGCCGACGCGGCGAAGGGCGGCTGGGTCGACGTGGCCGTGGTCGTCGACCTCCAGACGAGCCGCGTCCGGTTGTCGTGTCCGACCCGGCCATGAGCGGGGCGCGGGGACAGGCGTCAGTAGCATCGTGAGGCACCCATGACCCAGCAGAGCGAGATCGCCCGTCCCCCGGCTGTCGGCCCGGACCCGGCTTCGACCCGGGGGCCGCGGTCGCGTCTGGCCGGGCTGGCCCGCACGGCCCGTCCCAAGCAGTGGTTGAAGAACGTGCTCGTGTTCGCCGCCCCTGGCGCCGCGGGCGTGCTCACCCACCCCAAGCCGCTGGCCCGCGTCTGCCTCGCCTTCGTGGCCTTCTGCCTGGCCGCCAGCGGCACCTACTTCCTCAACGACAGCCTCGACTACGAGGCCGACCGGGCCCACCCGACCAAGCGGAACCGGCCCATTGCGGCAGGCATCGTCCCCCTCCCGCTGGCGCGGGCCACCGGGGCTGGACTGCTGGCCCTCGCCATCCTGATGTCGCTGGCCGTGCCTGGCGCGACCTGGCACCTGGCCCTGGTCGTCGCCGTCTATGTCGCCCTCACGCTGTCCTACAGCCTGTGGCTCAAGCACCAGCCGGTCATCGACATCGCCGCCGTTGCGGCGGGCTTCGTTGTGCGCACCATCGCAGGCGGCGTGGCCGCCGACGTCCCCATCTCACAGTGGTTCCTCATCGTGGCCAGCTTCGGCAGCCTGTTCATGGTCTCGGGCAAGCGCAGCGCCGAGTACGCGGAGATGGGCGAGGAGCGGGCCTCCACCCGCGTCACGCTCTCTTATTACACGGCGTCCTTCCTGCGCTACGTCCGCGGCGTCACCTCGTCGGTGGCCATCGCGGCCTACTGCCTGTGGGCCTTCGAGAAGGCGGACGCGGCCACCACCCACATCTGGTTCGAGCTGTCGATCGTGCCCTTCGTGCTCGGCATCCTGCGCTACGCGCTGCTGCTCGAGACGGGTCACGGCGGCGCGCCCGAGGAGGTTGTGCTGACCGACCGCACGCTGCAAGTCCTCGGCGTCTTGTGGGCCGTCCTGTTCGCGGTCGGGGTCTATGCCGGCTGACGAGCTGCTCACCGGCTGGGGCCGCACCTCGCCCACCCGGGCCACCGTGGTCGAGCCCACCGCGCCCGAGGAGGTGGACAAGGCCCTGTCGGACCCGCCGTCGCGTGGCGTGATCGCGCGGGGTCTGGGCCGCAGTTACGGCGACGCGGCCCAGAACGGCGGCGGCGAAGTGCTGCGGATGACGTCGCTGGCGGGCGTGCACGAGATCGACGTCGAAGGGGCCACGGCCCGGGTCGACGCGGGCATCAGCCTGGACCGCCTCATGCGCATCCTGTTGCCGCTCGGCCTGTTCCCCTGGGTCACGCCGGGCACGCGGCTGGTGACGGTCGGCGGCGCCATTGCGGCCGACATCCACGGCAAGAACCACCATGGCGACGGCAGCTTCAACAGCCACGTCCAGTCCATGGACCTGCACACGCCCGGCCGCGGCGTGCTCACTGTCGGCCCGGGGCCGACGCAGGAGCCCGACGTGTTCTGGGCCACCGCCGGAGGGATGGGCCTGACCGGCGTGGTCACCGAGGCCACGCTCTCGCTGCAACGGGTGGAGACCGCGCTCATGCGGGTCGACACCGAGCGGGCCGCCGACTTGGACGATGTGATGGCCCGCATGGACGAGGGCGACCACCGGTACCAGTACTCGGTGGCGTGGATCGACCTGGTGTCGCGGGGGTCGGGGCTGGGCCGGTCAGGGCTGGGCCGGTCGGTGCTGACCCGCGGCGACCATGCCCAGCATGGGGACCTGCCGTCGAAAGGCCGACGCGGCGGTGGGGCCAGCGCCGACCCACTGCACTTCGACCCGGCCACTCGACTGCGCGCGCCAGCCTGGGTGCCCGCGGGCCTGCTCAATCGGCTGTCGGTGCGCGCCTTCAACGAAGCGTGGTTCCGCAAGGCCCCAAAGGAGCAGCGCGGCCACATCGAGCCGTTGCACACCTTCTTCCACCCGCTCGACTTCGTGGTCGGGTGGAACCGCATCTACGGCCGACCCGGCTTTCTCCAGTGGCAGTTCGTCGTGCCCTTCGGGGCGGACGGCGACCGTGCTCTGCGCATCGCGGTCGAGCGCTTGTCGGGCGCGGGCATCGCCTCGTTCCTGGCCGTGCTCAAGCGCTTCGGACCCGGCAACCCGGGGCCGCTCTCGTTCCCGCGCGAGGGCTGGACGCTGGCCCTCGACATCCCGGCCGTCGGCGCGTCGACCCTCACCCCGCTGCTGGACGAGTTGGACGACGTGATCCTGGAGGCAGGCGGGCGCGTCTATCTGGCCAAGGACTCGCGGGTGCGGCCGGAACTGCTGCCCCGCATGTACCCGCAACTGGCCGCATGGCAGGAGGTGCGGGCGGGCCTCGATCCCGAAGGCGTCCTGCGCTCCGACCTGACCCGTCGGCTCCACACACTGCTTGGAGAGGAACCTCGATGAAGGACGCCTTGGGCTCGGTGCAGTCGATCCTCGTGCTGGGAGGCACGTCCGAGATCGGCTTGGCCATCGCCCGCAAACTGGCCGAGCCGCGCGCCGCCCACGTCATCCTGGCCAGCCGCAAGCCGGACGAGACCGTGCAGGTCGGCGGGCGCACCAGCACCGTGCCCTTCGACGCCGACGATGTGGACTCGCACCGCGCCTTCGTGGCCGACGTGTTCGACACCCACGGCGACATCGACGTGGTGGTGGTGGCCTTCGGCGTGCTCGAAGGGTCGGCCGCCGACATCGGCCGCACCAACTACCTCGGCGCGGTGTCGGTGATGGAGGCGGTGGCCGAGCGCCTCACCCAACAGGGGCACGGCGAGGTGATCGTGCTCTCGTCCGTGGCGGGCGAGCGGGTGCGCAAGTCCAACTACGCGTACGGCGCGTCGAAGGCCGGAGTCGACGGGTACGCCCAAGGCCTGGGCGACTCCCTGGCCGCGGCGGGCGCGGGCGTGCACGTGCTGGTGGTGCGGCCCGGATTCGTGAAGACGAAGATGACGGCGGGCATGGACCCCGCTCCCCTCTCGACCACGCCCGAGGCCGTGGCCGCGGCGACGGCCAAGGCCCTGGCCAAAGGGGCGGACGTGGTGTGGGTGCCGGGTGCGCTGCGCTTCGTCATGGTGGCCATGCGCCACCTGCCTCGGCCCGTGTTCCGCAAGCTCCCCTTCTAAGTGGCCCGCTAAGTGGCCCGCCGGGTCGCCGCCTTCGACTTCGACGGCACGCTGGCCAAGGGCGACAGCCTGCTTCCGTTCCTCGTGCGGGTGCGCGGGCGCCGGGCGGTGGGCACGGTGCTGGCCGCGCAAGGCCCGTCCATCGCCATGGCCCTCGCGGGCGTGGCGGATGGCGGGACGGGCGGCGGTGGCAGCAGGGACAGGGCCAAGGCCGCGCTGGTCGGGCGCCTGCTGCGCGGCCTGCCCGCGGACGCGGTGGGGCGCGAGGGGGAGGCCTTCGCCCGCCGCCTGCTGGAGCGGCGCATGCGTCCCGAGATGGCCGAGCGGGTGGCGTGGCACCGGGGCCAGGGACACGAGCTGGTCATGGTGTCGGCCTCGCTGGCCGTCTACCTCGAGCCGTTGGGCAGGCTGCTCGGGTTCGACCACGTGCTGGCCACCGGCTTGGAGGTGGGCGACGACGGCCTGCTCACGGGCAGCCTGTTGGGTGCCAACGTGCGCGGCCCCGAGAAGGCGGCCCGGCTCACGGCCTGGCTGGGCGACGACGCCCACGACGTGGAGCTGTGGGCCTACGGCGACAGCCGGGGCGACCATGACCTGCTGGCCCTGGCCCGCACGCCCTTCCTCGTCGGCCGCCGGGGCCGTCTTGTCGCGTTCACGCCGGTACACCGGAGCCAGCGCGACACGAGCGGGTGAGGCTCAGCCGCCGAGGGAGACGTCCATGCCGATGATGGTGCCGCGGAAACCGGGCACCACGTCCGACACGGTCCCGAAGAACGGCGCGTCGCCGAAGCTGTTGACGTTGCCGTTGGCCTCGGCGATGACGTAGCCGCCGCCCGTCGCCGTCGAGCGCAAGCCGGCGGCCGTCCCCACCACCCGCCGGGAAGGGAGCGAGCCGAAGAAGGGCGCGTCGCCAAAGGCGAAGACCCCGCCGTCGGCCGCCACCAGCCAGTAGCCCCGGTCGTTGGGGATGGGCGACATGCCGATGACGGGCCGGGCCAGCTTGAGCCCGCCGGTCGAGCCGTAGAAGTGGTTGACCGCGTCGCCGAAGGCGAAGATGCCGCCGTCCGAGGCGACCAGCCAGTACCCGTTGCCGGTGGACGTGGGCGCCATGCCCACCACCGGCTGGTTGAGGCGCATCCCGCCGGTGGAGCCGTAGAAGTGGTTGACCGCGTCGCCGAAGGCGAAGATCCCGCCGTCCGACGCGACCAGCCAGTAGCCGTTGCCGGAAGCGGTGCGGGCCATGCCCACCACGGGCTTGTTCAATGGCCTGCCGCCCATGGAGCCGTAGAACCGGTTGACGGCGTCGCCGAAGGCGAAGATGCCGCCGTCGCGCGCCACCAGCCAGTAGCCCCCGCCTGATGCGGTAGAGGCCATGCCCACCACGGGCTGGTTGAGGCGCTTGCCGCCCATGGACCCGTAGAACCCGGCTCGGCCGAAGGAGAACAGGCCCGCGTCGGAGCCGAGCAGCCAATAGCCGTTGACCCCGCCGCTGGGCGAGCCGACCACGTTGAACCACGTGGACTTGAGGCCGAACACCGAGCGGAAGGTGTCGCCGCCGATGGTCGCCGTGCCGGACGAGCCCCGCAGGGCGATGGTCTGGACCCGCAGGCCCCCGTCGGCCGGCGTGCGCTCGGTGACGCTCACCGCTTGCAGCGTGCCGATGGACGGGTACTTCGCCTGGATGGTGCTGACCGGGATGGAGGCCGACCAGTTGTGGTTGGGGTTGCACGCGCCGGACACGCACACGGCGTCGCCGTCGTCCACCACCGACGGGAACTCGCCGCCCGCCGTCTGCCCGCCCGTCGACGAGGAGAACTCGGTGCGGGCCGGGTTGCCGTTCTTCAAGCGGATGTGGCCGCTGGTGTCGGCCACGGCCTGGTTCGACGTGGCCGCCTCTGCGTCAACGCCCCGATAGACCTGGCAGGCGTCCGTGTCGCACGTCTTGGCGTAGGCGTAGCGGTTCTCGGACCATGCGTACGACCGGGCGGCCACGGCCTGGGCCCGCAGCGCGTTCATGCCCGAGCCGCCGCCCAACGAGCCCCAACTGGCGGGCGACTCGGCGGGCACCACGCCCCGCAGGTAGTTGTCCATCAGCACGCCGTTGAGGGTGCGCTGCCCCGCGCCCGAGTCGGCCACCACGATGTCGTTGCGATAGCGCTTGTTGCCGCCCACCTCGCACGTCTGCAGCACGGAGCTGACCCCGTCCGAGGCCAGCGACGAGATGGTGATGGGGCCGGCGGTGTTGGTGGCGATCTGCTGCCAGCCGGACGGCCCGCCCGCGCAATCGTCGGACGCCCAGATGGCGAAGCTGTTGGCCCCGACCAGGCGCACCATGTAGGCCCGACGGGCCCCGGCGCCGTTGACCCTGGCCGTGCCCGTGGGGTCGAAGACGATGGTGTCGTGGTCGTCCAGCCGAAGCAGGCGGACGAACAGACCCGGGTTGCCGATGCCGCCGTCGACCGTGTTGGAGTAGTAGTGCCCCAGGATGGTGGGCCAGTCCCAGCCCGCCAGCGCGTAGCCGAGAGCGCCGTACTGGCCCATGCCCCGGCCGTGGCCCCAGCCGTGGCCCTCGATGCCCACGCTGTCAGAGGGATAGGCCTTGGCCCCGGGCGAAGGCGCCCCCGGGATGAGGCCGAAGGTCAGAGCCAAAGCCAAAGCGAGAGCCGCCACTCCACGTCTGCGCATCCCGACCACGCTAGGACCCTCAGCCCGAGCCGGTGGGGACCAGGGCCATGTCGACGGCGTTGCCTGCTGCCACCGACTTGGACCCGAAGTCGCGGGCGTCGCCGAACGAGGCGATGCCGCCGTCGGTCGCCAGGATGTAGTAGCCGCGGCCCGAGGCGGTCGACCGCATCGACGCCGCGCCCGCGTACGACGCGAGGTCGAGGCCGGGGATGCTGCCGTAGAAGGGCACGTCGAAGGCGAACACGCCGCCGTCGCGCGCCACGAGCCAGTACCCCTTGCCCGCGGCCTCCTTGTCCATCCCGTTCACCGGCGAGTTGAGCTTGAGGCCGCCGGTCGAGCCGTGGAACGGGGCGTTGCCATAGCTGAAGATGCCGCCGTCCTTGGCGAACAGCCAGTAGCCGCCGCTGTCCGAGGTGGGGGCCATGCCCAGCACCGGGGCGTTCAAGTGCATGCCGCCGGTCGATCCGTAGAAGGCGGCGTCGCCATAGCTGAAGATGCCGCCGTCGCCCGCCACCAGCCAGTAGCCCCGGCCGGACGGCGTGGCCGCCATGCCGATCACCGGCGCGTTCAAATGCATGCCGCCGGTCGATCCGTAGAAGGCGGCGTCGCCGAAGCTGAAGATGCCGCCGTCCCCACCGAGCAGCCAGTAGCCCCGGCCCGTGCGGGTCGCGGCCATGCCCACGATGGGCGCGTTGAGGCGCTTGCCCGCCATGGACCCGAGATACCCCGCGCTGCCGAAGGCCAGGACACCACCGTCACGCGTGGCCACCCAGTAGCCCGGCGTTGCGCCGTGGGCGGACATGACGATGTGCTGCACCTGCTGGCGGATGCGGGGCAATCGGTTCCACACGACGTCGCCCGGACAGTCGGTCGACTTGGTGTCGCGGTGGCCGGCGATGTTGGGCAGGCCGGGCAGGACGGTGCCGTCCGCCTTCACATAGTCGGACGAGCCGCTGGGATCGATGTCGGCCCGATCGGCCTTCCACGCCAGCGTGGCCTGGAGGCCGTTGATGGCCGCATTGGTGGGCGACACCGAGCTGAAGGTGCCCAACAGGGCCACGCCGACCGAGCCCGTGTTGGCCCCTTCGGCGTGGGCGCCGATCACGCCTCGGCCTGCGGTGTCCTCGCCCGTGTGCAGTTCGCCCGGCTTGTAGTCGCGGGCATAGCGGCCTTCGTACACCCGGCCCTGGGCGTCGACGAGGAAGTTGTAGCCGATGTCGTTCCAGCCCCGGACGTCGGTGTGGAAGGCGTAGACGGCGCGGACGGTGGCGGCCGGATTGGGGTCGTCGTTGTCCGTGTCGGTGTGGTGGATGATGAGCTTGCGCAGGGGCGCGAAGCCGGGGGTGCCCGTGCGCTTCGACTCGTCCGCGCCCCACTCGGCCCGGGTGATGACGGGCGGCGGGCCCGCGGCCGCGTTGGACAGCGACGCCGACGCGGTGGGCAGGGCGGGCGAAGCGGTCAGGTGTCGGGGGCCGTGCTCGGTGTCGAAGCCTGCGAGGGCGACGTGGCTGGCCTCGCCCTGGGCGACGCGGGTCTGCACATCGCGGGCCCCGTCGAGGCGCAACAGGCCTGAGTAGAAGAGGTTGTGGGCGTGGTCGGACATGTCGTGCGACACCTCGACCGTGCGCCATGCCGTCCACCGTCCGGCCATGTGCTGCCACCGGACTTGGACGACGGCGTCCTCGCTCCCCTGCCAACGCAGGGCCAGGTGGCTGAGCGGGAAGGCGAGGTGGCGGGCGGTCGAGCCCGCGGCCGCGTCGACGACCGCCATCCTCGTCGCGGGCGCGCTCCAGGCCGTGGGCACGCCCGCCAGTTGGAAGGCCGCGATGGCGCTCACCGCGACCAGGGCCCTGACGACGACGCGTCGCATACGGATACGCACTGGCTCAAGCACTGGCACTGGCACTGCCGCCGATCTCTGCTGAGGGTTCTGCTGTGACCACTGTGACTGCTGAGACTGGTGTTGCGATTGATCCTACCCCCTCATCTTTTCCACAGCAGGGGGTGCTGTGGAAAAGATGAGGGGGGTGGGGGGTTAGCGGCGGATGGCCATGTCGATGGCGGCCCGGTCCGGGGTCAGGCCCGGGAACGAGCCGTGGAACTTGGCGTCGCCGAAGGAGAACACGCCGCCGTCGGCGCCCAGGACCCAATAGCCCCGCCCCGTGCTGGACGCCCGGATCTGCACGCCCGGCGCGGTCGAGCACAGGCCCGTGCCCGGCACGCTGCCCAGGTACGGCGCCCCAGCGCCGAAGCTGAACACGCCGCCGTCGCCGCCCAACAGCCAGTAGCCGCCGTTGGGCGAAGGGGCCATCGACACGACCGGAGCGGCCAGCCGCATCCCGCCCGTCGAGCCCGCGAACGTGGCGTTGCCGAAGCTGAAGATCCCGCCGTCCGCGGCCAGGAGCCAGTACCCGCCGCCGTCGGGCGTGGCCGCCATGGAGATGACGGGGGCGTTGAGACGCATGCCGCCGGTCGACCCGTGGAAGCGGGCGTTGCCGTAGGCGAAGATGCCGCCGTCGGACGCCAGCATCCAGTACCCGCCGCCGTCGGGCGTCGGCGTCAGCGAGATGACCGGAGCGACAAGGGGCAGGCCCACCGTGTTGCCGAAGTACCGGGCGTTGCCGAAGGCGAACACACCCCCGTCGGCGCCGAGGATCCAGTACCCGTTGCCGTCCTTGGTCGGCGCCATGTTGAGCACGCGGGTGCGGATGTTGAGGCCCGGCAGGCTGCCGAAGAAGGGCGCGTCGAACGAGAACACGCCGCCGTCGCGGCCCAGGAACCAGTAGCCCTTGGCCGATGCGTCGGACGGCGTCGGCGCCGGGTTCATGTCCTTGCGGCAGTAGCCGGGAGGCAGCGGCGGTCCGTCGCTCGGACTGGTGCCGAGGCGCCGGGCGTTCTTGCGCCACATGGGCCACTGGGGCGACGCGCCGGGCGCGGGCACCGAGTAGGCGCGGTAGGACGTGAACTTGTTGGGCGTGTCGAAGCCCGCGGTCACGACCTTCCACCCGTTCGGCCCGAAGTTGCCGAGCGCGGGCGTGGTCTCGTGGCTGAGGCCGACGTACATGGGCGCGCCGACGCGCGAGCCGGTCGGACCGTCGAGCACGAACATGCCCCAGCCCGTGCCGATGACGACTTCAGTCCGGCCGTCGCCGGTGACGTCGCCGACCATGGCCGATCCTTGGATCTCGGTCGAGACCTCGCCACTTTGGGCCGGGTCGACCACCCACAGGCGCGAGCCGTTGCCGCGCCATGCGTAGAGCTTGTGGTCCCTGCTGCCGCTGATGACCTCGGGCACGCCGTCGCCGGTCAGGTCGGCCAGAACGGGCGACGACCACGTGACCCCGCCCGTCGACTGCGGCCAGCCCGGCACCGCGGACCCGTCCTCCACATGCCAGGCGAAGACCTTGAAGCTGTCCGGGTTGTTGCCCCGCTGGCCCAGGTAGAAGTCGCCGGTGCCGTGCACGACTTCGAGCCTGCCGTCGCCGTCGATGTCGCCGATGGCGATGGACGAGTGCACGACCTCAGCGGGCTTGACCTCCCAGAGCTGGAAGAGCCCGCCGTTGCGGTAGTCGAGGGCCCGCACGATGCCGCCGGGCCAGTTCTCGCTGCCGCCCGCATGGCTGTCGCCGCCGATGAAGATCTCCATGCGGCCGTCGCCGTCCACGTCGTAGAGCGAGGGCGAGGACCAGATGGTGTCGTCGTTGAACAGGCGCGGCACCGTCTCCTGGCAGTCGCGGTTGAGCACATGCACGTAGGAGTCCCAGCCGCCGAAGACGATGTCCGGGAAGCCGTCGCCGTCCACGTCTCCAACCGCGGGAGTGGAGAACACGCCCTCGGGATAGCCGTCCGGCTTGGTCGTCATCCCCCAGATGCGCATGTTGTCGACGCCCGCCCACCGGCACTTCACCGAGCCGTCGGCCCGGAACACGACGAGCCCGCCGGGCTGGTCCTGCACGAGGGTTGAGCCCACGCCCTGGATGATCTCGGGCCGCCCATCGCGGTCGAGGTCGGCCACGGTGGGCGACGACTCGATGGCGGTGGGCGAGTTGCCGCTGATGATGGCGGGCTGGGGCCAGCCGGGCAGCGAGTTGCCGGTGCCGTCCCTGAAGACCTTGACCCAGCCGTCCTCGTGGCCGACGACCACGTCGTCGATGCCGTTGCCGTCGATGTCGGCGATGGCGGGCGACGAGGCTCGGTCCCAACCGCCGACCTTGACCTCCCACGAAAGGGTGGGCGCGGCCGAGGCCGGGCCTGCGGTGGTGACGAGGAAGGGCAGGATCGACGCGACGAGGGCCAATCCCATGAGCGCGGGGGTGCGACGCAACTGCAACGAAGGCTCCTTGGGGGGGGGGGTGCTGCGGTACTGGGGGGTTCATTCAGTATCGGCGCGATTGCCCCGAAACTGAGACGCGCCCCCCGCCGCAGGCCCTTCTTTACCGCTTCTTGGCAGTGTGAGTTCGGTATGTCGGACTGATGCTGACAAGAACGGTCCACGGCCTAATGTCGGGCGACTTGGACGCCGCCGACCGACCGCTCCCTGGACGCGTGGCCGCGGCCGCCGTCGCCCTCTTCGCCGCCCTGTGGGGCCTGGCCCTGCTCCGCCACCACACCCTGTTGGGCAGCTACGACCTGGGCTACTTCGACCAGGCCGGTTGGCTGCTGCGCCACGGCCGCACGCCGTTCGTCACCGTTCGCGGCATCCACCTGTTGGGTGACCACGGCAGCTTCGCCTTCTACCCCATGGCCTTTCTCGGTCGGGGCGTGGCCGGCCTCCTCGCGGTGCAGGCCGCGCTGTTGGCCGTGGGGGCGGTGCCGCTGTGGCTCATCGGCCGGCGCATGGCGGGCCTGTCCAAGCCCGCGTGCTGGGCCCTGCTGGGCGCCTATGCGTTGTACCCGGCCGTGTCGAACGTGGACCTGTTCGACTTCCACCCCGAGGCCCTGGTGGTGCCCGCGCTGTTGGGCGCGGTGTGGTTCGCCCTCGGCGTGCGCACGACCGACGGCACCGGCCGGACGTGGCCGTCGACCGTTGCCTACTTCATGTGCGTGGCCGCGGTGCTGGCCTGTCGGGAGGACGTGGCCGTCACCGTCGCGTGCCTGGGGCTGTTGGTGGCGGTCGAGGGCAGGCGCGTCCTGGGCCTGACCACCGTGGCGCTCGCCCTCGCCTGGATGGCCGTCGACCTGGCCGTCGTGCTCCCCCACTTCGCGGGCGGCTCGTACGTGCAGGGCAACCGCTTCGGTCAGTACGGCGCGACCCTGGGCTCGGCCGGCCGTTTCATGCTGGGCCACCCGCTGACGGTGGCGGGCGACTTCGCCATCAAGCCCAACGCCTACGTGCTGCTCGGGCTCCTGGCCCCCCTGCTGTTCCTCCCGCTGCTGGCGCCCAAGTACCTGCTTCCCGGCCTGCCCCTGCAACTGGCCTACCTGCTGACCAACGTGCCCGCGGCCCACAGCCTCACCGCGCAGTACACGGTCACCACCATCCCGTTCGTCTTCGTCGCCTGCGCCTTCGGGCTGCGACGGGTCGAGCACCTGCGCCGGCTGTTGGTGGTGACCGCGGCCGTCGGCTTCGTCATCTTCGCCACCGCGTCGCCCAGGCACGAGCCTTGGCGCTGGGCCCAGCGCGACCGGGTGGACAGGGCCCGTCTGGCTGCGGCCGCCATGATCCCCTCCGACGCGCCCGTCTCGTCCACCATCCGCATGTGGCCGTTGCTCGCCGAGCGGGCCGACCTCTACAACTTCCCCATCCCCTACGAGCTGTACGACCCGCAGTCGCGCGACCCCAAGCCGCTGGCCGTTCGACAGGCCGAGGTCCGCTGGATCGTGCTGGACACGGCCGACCGGCAGCAGTGGACGGGCTTGGAGGCGGGCGCCCGCATCCGGCTGCTCGCACCCGACAACCCGCTGGGCTTCCACATGGTGTTCGACCGGGCCGGCATCGTCGTCTACAAGCGCTGAAGGCCTCGCCGGTAGGCTCGCACCCGATGGCGCCCAAGGCTCTGCAACCGCTGCTCCCGCGCGTCCGGGCCGGGCTGCGGCGACTGGCCCGACGCCGGCCCGCAGCCCGCAGGCTCATGGTGGTGGCGGCCAAGGAGTTGGCCCGGGCCTTGGACGACGACGTCTACTCCAGCTCGTACTTCGGCGCGGGCCGCGACCCGCTCGACCGCATGGGCCTGTCCGGCTACGAGCGCTACGACAGGGACACGTCCAACGCCAACGCGGCCGCCTACATGGTGTGGAAGAACTTCGACGTGCGCACCACCCTCGACGTGGGCTGCGCGACCGGCTTCGTGGTCGAGGGGTTGTCGGAGCTCGGGATGGACGCCACCGGCACCGACGTGAGCCAGTACGCCATCGAGCACCCGGCCCTGGGCGCGCAAGGCCGCCTGGTCTGGGGCGACCTCACCGACCGGCTCCCCTTCAAGACGGGCCAGTTCGACTTGGTCACCGCGCTCGAGACGTTGGAGCACCTGCCGCCCAACGTGGTGCCCGCGGCCTTGGCCGAGCTGCGCAGGGTCACCCGCCGGTATCTCGTGTGCACCATCCCTTCGTTCGGCCCCAACGAGCACGGGCCCGGCGGCTGGTTCAACGTCAAGGTGCGAGGCGAGTTGCAGGCCGACTACGAGGCCAAGGGTCCCGAGTACGACGGCCCCGTGCCCTACGACGACCTGTTCCGCGACGAGCAGGGCGAGCCCATCGAAGGCCATCTCACCATCGCCTCGTTCCGATGGTGGACCCGGCAGTTCGAGGCCGCAGGCTTCGTGCGCTGCGGCGAGGTCGAGCGACGCATCCATCCCGACCTGGCCCGCTTCGGCCTCACGAAGTACTGGAACCTGTACGTGTTGCGCACGCCCGACGCGCCCGTGCCCGCGCCCGCGCTGCGATCGCCCGACGAGGTGGCCGACGTGGAGCGCCGCTTCTCACTCGACACGCGCCAACCCGACCCCGAGGACGTGCGCCGAGTGGAAGAGTCCCTCCCCTCCTGACCCCCCCTTCCATCTTTTCCACAGCACCTGCTGCTGTGGAAAAGTTCGGGGGGCCGGCGTCAGCCGATGCCGACGACGGGGCGGTTGAGGGGCTTGCCGCCCATCGACCCGAAGTACCCGGCGTTGTAGGCGAAGATCCCGCCGTCGGACGCGACCAGCCAGTACCCGTCGCCCGACGGCGTCGGCTTCATGCCCACGATGGGCTTGTTTAACGTGAGCCCGCCGGTGGAGCCGTGGAAGGTGGCGTCGCCGAAGGCGAAGATCCCGCCGTCGGTGGCAACCAGCCAGTAGCCCAGCCCGCTGGCCGTCGGGGCCATGCCCACGATGGGCCGGTTCAAAGGCTTGCCGCCCATCGACCCGTACAGCCCCGCGTCGCCGAACGCGTACACGGCCCCGTCGGACCCGACCAGCCAGTACCCGTTGCCGGATGCGGTGGCGGCCATGCCCACGATGGGCGCGGTCACGACCTTGGCCGCGGGCGAGCCCCACTGCTTGGCGTCGCCGAAGGGGAACACAGCGCCGTCTGCCGCGGCCATCCAGTACCCGAGCCCGCTGGGCGTGGCCGTCAGACCGACGATGGCGGCCTTGAGGCTGGTGGCCCCGAGCGATCCGTAGAAGCCCGCGTCGCCGTAGTTGAAGATGCCGCCGTCCCTGGCCACGAACCAGTAGCCCTGTCGGCGGGGCGTGGCCGCCATGGCGAAGATGGGCTGGTTCAGCTTGATGCCGCCGGTCGAGCCATAAAAGCCGCTCTCGCCGAAGGCGAAGATGCCGCCGTCGGTCGCCACCATCCAGTAGCCCGGCCCGTTAGTGACCAGGGCTCGCAAGATGTTGAGCCTGCCGAAGCGGACGTCGCCGCCTGCGCCGGAGTACGGGTCGCTCGACAACTGGATGCGCGAGGCCACGTCGAACCCGGAGATGCCCGGGATGAAGGCGAACACGAGCGCAGCGGCCGCGGCCACATGGGGCGTGGCCATCGACGTACCCGACATCTCGTCGTAACCGCCGCCGGGCACGGTCGAGACGATGCGATAGCCGGGGGCGGCGACGTCGACCCACGATCCCCGCTCCGAGAAGAACGCCGTCTTGTCGTCGGGCGTGCTGGCGGCCACGGCCAACACCTCGGGGTAGGCGGCCGGGTACTCGACCGGGTTGCCTTGTTGCGCCTCGTTGCCCGCGGCGGCCACCACCACCAGGCCGGCGCGGACCGCGGCCTTCACCGACTCGCGGATGGTCTTGGAGTCGAAGGGGCCGGCCAGCGACAGGTTCACGACCTTGGCGCCCATCTGCACCGCGGCGTCGACGGCCTTGGCGATGCTCGACAGCGTGCCCGTGCACTCGTCCACGGACGAGTCGTAGGACAGGGCCCTGATGGCCAGCACCCGCGTGTTCCAGCCGATCCCCGCCACGGCCGTGCCGTCGTTGGTGACGGCGGCGATGGTGCCGGCCACGTGGGTGCCGTGCTCCCAGCAGTCGTCTTGGGCCGTGCCCGTGTAGTCGGGGCCGAACACGACCTTGCCCGCCAACTGCGGATGGGACCCGTCCACACCGCCGTCGATCACGGCCACGAGCACCGACGCGCTGCCGTGAGTCACGTCCCACGCGGCCTGGGCCTTGATCACCGAAGGGGCCCACTGGTTGACAGCCGTGCCGGGGCACAGCGCGACCAGACACGGGTCGTTGGGCTGCTCGGCCGCCGCGTAGCGCATGTTGGGCTCGGCCCACTCGACCCTGGGGTCGCGCTGCAACTGGGCCAGCACCGTCCCGAGCGACCGTCCGGTCCCAGGCCGCAGCACGGCCCTGCCCCGCGACAAGCCGTTCACCAGCCGGGCCCCGACGCCGTCGGCCACGGAGGCGGACGAGGCGCCTTCGCGCAGCTTGACGACGAAGCCGTCGTCGGCCCGTGCGCCCGCGGGGACGGCGGCCGACGCGGGCGCGGCGACGAGGGGGGCGAACGCGAGCGTCAGGGCGAAAGCGGCGGCAAAGACGACGGTGGCAGACCCGAGAGCAACGGCGGCGGGCGGGCGCGCCGGGCGTCGGCCCAGCCCCACTCGCTCCGTCATCACCCTCCCGTTCCCATCCTGCGCACGCCGCCGCGCCGCGCCCGTTCAGCGTATTGCCGATCCCCTATCGGCGCGCGCGCATGGCCGATGAGGATATGAAGCGGGCATATCGGTCCAGCAGGACGGGCCAGGCGAACTCGGCCTCGGCGTAGGCCCGGCCTCGCGCCGCCAGTCCGGCCCGGAGCCGGGCCGCATCGGGCGCCTCGGTCAGCCGGTCGACGGCCGCCTCGAAGGCGGCGTAGGACCCGAACCACAGCCCGCCGCCTGAACGCGACACGTGCTCGCGCGTGGCCAGGCATCCGGCGTTGACCAAGGCGGGCGCCCCGGCCAGCCAGCCCTCGATCAGCACCAGCGAGAACGACTCGTAGGGCGACGGCTGGACCAGTGCAGTGGCCGCCGCATAGGCCCCCCACTTGACGTCCTCGTCCACCATCCCGGCCACCACGATGTCCGGGTGGTCGACGGGCCGGTCCACGACCTGGCCCACGAACACCAGTTTCAGCGGGCCGGGCCGTCGCGACTTGTAAGCGGCGAAGGCCCGGCCCAACAGCCCCGTTCCCTTGCTCTCGTCCACCCGCCCCACACACACCAAGAAGGGCTCGTCGGGCGACAGGCCGAGAGCGGCCCGGGCCGACGCGGCTCGGTCGGCCGGGTCGAACGAAGGCCGGTCCACCCCCAGTCCGAGCACCAGTTGGCGATGGTGGCCGACGCCGAACCTGCGGTTGGTCAGCTCCCGCTCGCCATGTGTGTAGAAGACCAAGGCCCCGGCCGACTCGAAGACCTCGCGCAACAACGGCAGCCCCAGCGCGGGCTCGTCGTGGGCCGCGGGGTGGAGCACGGCCCGCTCCCTCACGAGCGGCACGCCGTGCACGATCGGGTAGTAGAGGTACGGCGAGAACGCCACCATGTCGGCCTGCGACGACGCGGCCGCCTTCACCACGTCAGGGCACACCGGACCCTGCATCTCGATCCACTTGCGCTGGTCCTCGGCCGACGGCGTCGGGCCGAGCAGCACCGGCGTCGAGAAGCGGTCGAAGTCCGGGTGCCGACCCGCCCTCGACGCGAAGCGATGCACGCGCACGCCGTTCTCCACCGTCTCGCCGGGAGGGTCCACGTCGGCCCACGTGCGCGAGTCGCGGGCGCAGGTCGTGAGCACGGACACGTCCCAGCCCAGGTCCGACACGAGGCGCTCGGCCAGCATCCGTGCCGCGTTCTCGGCCCCGCCCACCACGGAAGGCCCGTACCGGGGGACCACGAAGTCGAGCCTCACGACGGCACGGCCTGAGCCAGGACGTCCAGCCAACGCGACCGCGACCTGGCCAAGCCGAAGTCCTGCACCCGCCTGCGACCGGCGGCTGTGAGCGCTGAGCGAACGGCCGAGTCGCGCACGACTCGGTCCGCGGCCGCGGCCACCATCGCGGGCTCCTTGCCCGCCAGCAGCAGGCCCGCGTCGCCCACCGTCTCGGGCACGGCCGCCGCGGCCAGCGCCACCACCGGGACCGAGTGGTGCATGGCCTCGAGCAGCGGCGCGCAGAAGCCCTCGTGCTCGGACAGGCAGACGTACACGTCGGCCGTGCGGTAGTAAGCGGCCAGCGCGCCGGTCGACACCGGCCCGGTGAACGACACCGCGCCCCGCAGGCCGAGGGTCGACACAAGGCCCTCCAGCGCGGCCCGGTACGCGTCGGCCGGAGCCCCTCCGACCAAGTGGAGCCGGGCGCCTGGGTCGTAGACCCTTCGATACATGGCGAACGACTTGATGACGTCGTGCTGGCACTTGTTGGCCGCGAGCCTGCCCACGAACAGCCAGTCCGTGCCGCCCTCGGCCTTGGCCGCGGTCAAGGCGTCGAGGGCCTCGGGCTCGACCTGGGCATCGAAGGCGTCCACGTCGATGAGCAGCGGGGCCACCTCCACTTGCCGATAGCCGACGCCGCGCAGTTGGGCCGCGTTGTAGTGCGAGACGGCCACGGCCAGCGCGGAGCGTCCGGCCAGGTCGCGCAGTTGGGCCTGGCCCCACTGCACGCCCCACGTGGCCGTCGGCTCCCACCGTTCGAGGTACTCGACGGGGGTGAGGTTGTGGTGGTTCAGCACCAGCGGCTCCCGCCTGCCTTTGACGAAGTCCGCCACCACCGATCCGATGGCCATTTGATAGACGAGCACGTCGTCCCGGCCCGCAGGAAAGCGCTTCGTCCCGTAGTCGGTGAACAGATGAGAACGATTCTCATTCTCGAAACCGCCGCGCACGTGCTCGGTGAAGACCTCCGACTCCCCCCGCCCCGACTCCCGCCACAGCCGTTGCAACTCCACGGTGTGGGCCCCCACTGCGCCGGGCTCGAAGGTGGGGACGAACTGGTGGAGGTTGGCCATCACCCCAACGACTTCAGCGCATCCACCCAGCGCTCGCGCACCCGCTCGGTGGAGAAGAAGGCCAGCCGCTCTTGGCCCGCGCCGACGAGCGCGTCCCGCACTGACGCGTCGCTCACGACCCGGTGGACCACAGCGGCCACATTCACCGGCGACTTGTCGGTCAGCAGCAGGCCGCCATCGCCCAGCGTTTCGGGCACGGCGGTGGCGTCGTAAGCCACCACCGGGAGTCGGTTGTGCATGGCCTCGAGCAGCGGCACGCAGAAGCCCTCGTGCTCGGACAGGCACACGAACACGTCGGCGGCCTGGAAGTGGGCGGCCAGGGCCTGCTGCCCGATGTTGCCCGTCAACGTGACCGCGCCCTCGAGGCCAAGGGCCTCGACGTACTGCTCGATGGCGGTCTTGTACGCGTGCGAGGACGACCCGCCGACCAGCGTCAAGCGCGCCTCCGCGTCGTACAGCGAGCGGTAGGCGGCGAAGGCCTTGACCACTTCGTGCTGGCACTTGTTCGGGGCCACCCGGCCGACGAACAGCCAGTGGGCACCCCGCTTGGCCGACAGCAGCGAGTTGAGCAGGCGGGTGTCGACGCCCTGGTCGAACGACTCGTAGTCCACGAAGATGGGCGCCACCACCGTCTTGGGGAAGCCGACCTCGATGAGCTCGTCCTCGTTGTAGGCGGAGTCGGCAAAGGCCAAGTCCGTGCAGCCGGACAGGAGCGGGATCTGCTGGCGCCCGTGGTCCAGCTCCACCCCCACGTGCGCCTCCCAGGGAAAGAAGAAGCTCGGCGGCGTGATGTTGTGGTAGTCGACCAGCTTGGGCTCGGGCCGGGCCAGCAGGTACTCGGCCATCTTGCTGCCGGTGGAGAGCTGATAGAGCAGCCATGTCCTCGGCCCGGACCGGGCCCCCGCATAGGACAGGTAGGGCCGCGTTTCACCCCGAGCGGCTTCGCGGGTCTCGCCGACATACAGGTCGGACTCGATGCCCATGTCGTGCAGCAGCGCGCGCAGCGCTCGCGTGTGGGTGCCGATGGCGTCCCTCGGCACGAAGGACGGCACGAACTGATGGATGGCATCAACCATGGGCGGCGGTCTTACTCGGGGCGGTGGGCGGCCAACGCGTAGGAGGACGGTCCGAAGAGGAGGGCGTTCAGCCGCTCGATGTTGGCGTTGAGGACGCGGTCGCCCTTGGGCACCGGCGCCAGCGCGGCCCGGTCCGGCGGGCCGGCCACGATCTCGGACTCGGTCATGCCCCGTTGGGCCAGCAGGTGCTGCCACGTCTCCGGGTGCAGGGGCCTGCCCGGCGACAAGTCGACGTGGACGGGGGCGTGGGACTCGGCCCACGCCGCGGGATGCGTCCCCAACACGATGACCGTGCCACCGGGTGCCACCTTGGTGGCGACCAGGTCGGCCAGTTGCAGTTGGGCACCAAGGGCCATGCGGTCCACGCATCCGGACAGGACGATGGCGGCCAGGGCCCCGTCGGGCAAGGCCCGCAGGTGGACAGCGGCCTCGTCCTCGCGCACCTCGTTCACGACATTCGGGCGCGGGCGGGGGTCAACGCCATAGGCGTCCACGCCCGCCTCGACCAAGGCGGCCAACAGGGCGCCGTCGCCCGCCTCTGCATGCAGCACCCGGCCGGTGGTGGCTTGAAGCCAGCGGGCCAGGGTGGGGGCCCAGTGCGAGAGGTCAGGCGCACTCGGCGGCTGCACGTCGCCATCGGCCGCGGCCCGCTGGGCGGCCACTGGCGAGGCCTGTTCGAGCACGTCGACCCGTTCGCCCAGCAGCCGAACGGCCCGCGTGATGGCGTGGGCGAAGGCGCTGGTCTGCTGGGCCACGTAGCGCAGGTACCAGCCCACGACCTTGCGGACGACCTTTTTGAAGATCGGCACGACGGGCCGGGACGACTCGACCGGCGCGATGACGTCGATGAACGTGGCCTGCTCGGCCCGGGTCAGGACCTGCTCGAAGTCGGCCTCCAACGCGTCGACCGGCGCGAAGCGGGCGAAAACGAGGTCGAGTTCGCGCTCCAGGTCCGCGGGGATGTCGCCGCTCTCGCGCTTGCGCTGCACCTCGGCGTCGATCTCGGCCAAGAGCTTTTGGTGGTCGATGGCCGGGGCGTGGGACGTGCCCCCGGTGGCGTCGGACGCGGCGCCGCGACCGTCGGTCGGGCTCACGCCGCCCCCTCCTTCTTCGACTTCTCGATCGACGCTCGGATGCCCATGTACACGCCTCCTGCCGTCTTGTGCGGGTTCATCACCTCGAACTGATGCCGCTGCTCGCGCCAGTCGTAAACGGTCACCTCATCATGGGAGTGGATGCCGATGGTGAGGAGATAGGCCCCGTCGAGCAGAGGCACGGCGTCGGTCTCGAAGGTGACCACGCCGGGGCCGTCCAGGATGCCCACCTCGATGCCGAGGAAGTCGGTGTTCGAGCCGAAGATCAAGTTGCCGTCGACGTCGTGGATGGCCAAGCCGAACACGACGTCGTCCACCCGCTCGACGGCGTTGTAGGCCAGTCGAACGGCGAGCGGCTCGCCGGGCAACAGGTACCTGCGCTCCCCCGCGCCCGGGTGCTCGACGCGCACCTCGGTGAGGCGCACCTTGAGATTGCGCTTCTCCTCCTGCGTGGGCGGGCGGTTCGCCTCCGGCTCGCCCTCGTCCGACGCGTCGCCGAGCTGCTCGACTTCCTCGAAGCGCTCGCCCTGCATGAGGTGCTCGCGGAACGACCGCACGGCCTCGCCGGGCGTGCCCAACCCCACCATGTGCCCGTGATCGAGCACCGCGGCCCGGTCGCAGATCTGGCGCACCAGGTCGGCCGCGTGGGTCACGAACACGATGGTCCGACCCTCCTTCTGGAAGCGCCGCACCCGCTCCAAGCACTTGCGCTGGAAGGCCTCGTCACCAACGGCCAGCACCTCGTCGACCAGCAGGATCTCCGGGTCCATGTTGACGGCCACTGCGAAGCCGAGGCGCACGTACATGCCCGACGAATAGTGCTTCACCTGGTTGTCGATGAACTGCTCGAGTTCGGCGAAGGCAACGATCTCGTCGAAGCGCTTCTCGATCTCGCGCTTGGGCATGCCCAGGATGGACGCGTTGAGGAACACGTTCTCCCTGCCCGTGAGCTCAGGGTGGAAACCGGCGCCCAGTTCGAGAAGGGCGGCCAGCCTCCCCCGCACCGCGATCTCGCCGTAGGTGGGCTGGAGGATGCCCGCCATGCACTTGAGCAGGGTCGACTTGCCCGAGCCGTTGTGGCCGAGGAGGCCGACGGTCTCGCCTTCGGCGATCTCCAACTCGATGTCGCTGAGGGCCCAGAACTCCTCGAACGGCACGCGGCCGAAGTGGATGGCCCGCTCTTTGAGCGACGTGTACTTCTCGTGGTAGAGCCGGAAGCGCTTGGACACGCGGTCCACGGTGATGGCGGGGACGGCCATGTCCTACAGCTCCTCGGCGAAGTTGCCCTCGAGCTTGCCGAACACCCTGAGGGCGAAGACGAACAGCGCCAGGCTCACGGCGATCACGGCGCCAAGCTGCCCGAGGTACCAGCCCGGACTTGCGCCCGCTGGGAGGATGGGAACGCCGTTCGGGTCGGTCTTGGCATAGATGGCCCGCTGGAAGGTGAGCACAATGGGCGTGATCGGGTTCAGGCGGTAGAGCCACGTGCGCGAACCCAGACGGTCGGCCACCAAGCGGTACTGGTACACGATCGGCGTGCCCCAGAACCAGGCCAGCAGGGCCAGCTCCAAGAGGTGCTGCGTGTCGCGCAGGTAGACGTTGACCGCGGCGAGGAGGATGCCGAGGGCGCACGTGAAGAGGAGCAGGGCGAGGAGGGCCACGGGGACGAGCAGCAGGAAGCCGGGCGACGGCGGGTACCGGAAGAACAACAGGGCCAGCAGCATCACCGCGCCTTGCAGCACGAAGTGCACGAGCGACGCGCCGACCGCGGCCATGGCCAGGATCTCGCGGGGGAAGGCCACCTTCTTGACGATGGCCGCATTGCCCACGATCGAGCCCGTCGCCCCGGGCAGGCCGGTGGAGAACAGGTTCCAGACGAGCAGGCCGGACAGCAGGTAGATGGCGAAGTTGGGGATGCCCGCCTTGAGCACGAGCTGGAACACGACGTAGAACACGACGAGGTACAGGGCCGGGTTCAGCATCGACCAGACGAAGCCCAGGATGCTGTTCTTGTACTTGACCTTGAGCTCTTTGCGGACCAGGCCGACCAGCAGTTCCCGGTAACGCCAGATGTCCGCCATCCGTCGTCGAACGGAGACGCGGTTGGAGATGACTCGCGTGGAAGGGGTGCCGGTAGGGCTCATGGGAGCGCCCGCGATGCTACTGACGGGGCAGGGCCGCGACCAACCTCCTCGGCCCGCTACCGTCGCCGTCTCGTGAGCGTCAGGGCCGGGCTGAGCGCGCTGCTTGTCGGGGTCATGGCCTTCGCCGTCTTCGCGTCCTCACCGATCAAGACAGTGTCGGACTCGCGCTGGGCCCTGCCTGCGGCCATCAGCCTGGAGCGCCACGGCGACCTGAACCTGGACGAGTACCGCCCGATCATCCATCGCGAGGCCGACTACGCCGTGCGGCAGGCCAAGGGCCACACCTATTACTTCTTCCCCTACGGCACGTCGGTCCTGATCACTCCAGTGGTGTGGCTGGCCGACGTGGCCGGCGGCCGCCAGATGGAGGCCACTGCCCAACGCCGCCGGGTGGACCAGTGGGACAAGACGCTGGGGTCGCTGGTGGCCGCCTTGGCCGTGGCCGTGCTGTTCCTCGTGGCCTTCGAGGTGCTGGGCTCGTTGGTCCCCGCGCTGTGGGCCGCGGCCGTGTTCGCGTTCGGGACGGCGGCTTGGTCGACCGCCTCGCGCGCCTTGTGGATGCACGGCCCCGACATGCTGCTGCTGTCCATCGCCTTGCTGCTCGCGCTGTGGTCGAGTCGGCGACCCGCCTTGGCCGGCGTGATGGCCCTGCCCTTGGCGTTCGCCTTCGTGGTGCGGCCCACCAGCGCGGCGGCCGTCGTGTGCTTCGGCGCCTGGGTGGTGTGGCAGCGTCGTCAGCAGGTGCCCGTGTTCGTGGGCATCGGCGTGGTGGTGGGTGTGCTCTTCCTGCTGGCCAACAAGGCCATGTTCGGGATGTGGCTGCACCCGTACTACGAGCCCAACCAGTTCGGCCGCAGTACCACCTTCTTGGAGGCGTTGGCCGGGAACCTGGTGAGCCCGGCGCGTGGCCTGTTCGTGTTCAGCCCGGTGTTCCTGCTCGTGGCCTGGCGGCGCAAGCGGCTGAACCCGTTGGAGTGGGCCGCGGCGGGGACGGTGGTGCTCCACCTCATCCTCATCTCGCGGTTCCAGCACTGGTGGGGCGGCTACTCCTACGGGCCGCGGCTGTTCAGCGACGTGGTGCCGTTGCTCGTGTTCCTGCTTCTGCCGGTGCTGGTCGACCTGCGCCAGGACTTCTGGCGGCGCTGCGCCTTCGTCGTCCTGCTGACGGCCAGCGTGTTCATCAACTGGCGGGGGGCGACCTCTGACGGGCCGTGGCAGTGGAACTCCGAACCTGTCAGCGTGGACGTGAAGCCTTCGCGGCTGTGGGACTGGACGGATCTTCAATTCCTGCGAGGCTGGTAGGGCCATGCCCACGCTGTACGACGTGCTCGGCGCATCGCCCGACGCGTCGTTCGAGACGCTGCATCGGGCCTACCGGGCCCGCGCCCGCCGGCTGCACCCGGACATCGCCCAGCCGCAGGGTCAGGCCGAGGAGGCCATGCGCGAGTTGAACGAGGCGTGGGCCGTGCTGCGCGATCCGGCCAGTCGGGCGGAGTACGACCTGACGCTGTCGGACGAGGACCTGCTGCCTTGGGTCACCGGGCCCCGCTGGGGACGGCGGGCGCCCATCCTGGTGGTGCTTGCCGTACTCATGGCCATCTTCATCATCACGGCCTACGTGGCCGTGCCCACGACCGGGCGGTGAGCGGTCGAGGGGTGCGGTGGGTGTGCGTCAGGACTTAGTCCTCGGCCACGCAGCGGTTCCGCAGCACGCCCACGCCTTCGATCTCCGTCTCGACCACGTCGCCGGGCTTGAGAAAGACGGGTGGGCGGCGGGCCACGCCCACGCCCGCGGGCGTGCCGGTGAGGCACACGTCGCCGGGTCGCAAGGTCATGACCGACGACAGCAGCTCGACCAGGTGGGGCACATCTACGACCATGTCGGAGGTGGACGAGTCCTGCATCACCTCGCCGTTGACCCGGCAACTGATGCGGAGGCTGAGCGGGTCGGGCAGCTCGTCCAGCGTCACCAAGGCCGGGCCGAGCGGGCAGAAGGTGTCGTAGCTCTTCCCCAGTGAGAACTGGCGGCTGGCCGCCATCTGGACGAAGCGCTCGGAGATGTCCTGCGCGCACATGAAGCCCCGCAGTGCGCCGAGGGCCTGCTTGGCCCCGATGTTGCGGCCGGTGTCGCCCATGACGAAGGCCAATTCGGCCTCCCAGTCCGTGGTGCCCTCGCCTCGGGGCAGGACGACGTCGTCGTACGGGCCGTTGATGCTGGACGGGAATTTGGTGAACACGGCCGGGATGGGCCGGATGTCGGCGCCCGTCTCGGCTGCGTGGCCTCGGTAGTTGACGCCGATGGCGAAAACGGACGACGGGCGGGGCACGGGCGGGCCCAGGTGGACCTGGTCGAGCGGCGTGCCGCCCGTGAAGGCGCCCACCTCGTGCAGGTTGACGATGGCCTCCCAGTGGGCGACCAGCGCTTCCATCGGCCAGTACGGGATGGCGTCGCCGGACAGCTCGTTGACGTCGTAGACCATGTCGTCGACGAGGAGCCCGGCTCGACCGCCCGCGTTCACGAAGCGCATATGTCAATCATGCATGCTCGCTGCCGCCGCCCGTGGCGTGCTGCCGTTCTCGTCGTCCTCAGTCCCGCTCCCAGGCGTGGGCGGGACGACGAGAACGTGAGGCGGTGGACCCCCGCGTAAAGCGAGTCCGGGCTACGGGGTCAGGACGTCGGCCTGGGAGGCCCGCTCGATGACCCGGTCGATGAAGCCGTACTGCAGGCCCTCCTCGGCCGTGAACCAGCGGTCCCGGTCGGAGTCGGCCTCGATGCGCTCCACCGACTGGCCGGTGTGGAAGGCGATGCGCTCGGCCATCTGCCGCTTGGTGTAGATGATCTGCTCGGCGTGGATGGCGATATCGGCGGCCTGGCCCTGGAACTGGCCGAGGGGCTGGTGCATCAAGATGCGGCTGTGGGGCAGGGCGAAACGCTTGCCCGCCGTGCCCGCGCACAGGAGGAACTGGCCCATGCTGGCGGCCAGGCCCACGCAGACCGTGCTCACGTCGCACGGCACGAACTGCATGGTGTCGTAGATGGCCATGCCGCTGTAGACGGAGCCGCCGGGCGAGTTGATGTAGAGGCTGATGTCGCGGTCGGGGTCCTCGGCCGCCAACAGCAGGAGCTGGGCGCAGATGAGGTTGGCGGTGACGTCGTCCACCTGGGTGCCGAGGAAGACGATGCGCTCCTTCAGGAGGCGCTGGTAGATGTCGCTGGACCGGTCGAGCATCAACTGGGACATGGGTCCAGGCTAGTGCCCGTCCGCCCTTACTCGTCCCCGGCCGGGCGGCGGCGGCTGGCACACTGGACGGGCGCGGGCGTGGCGGAAGTGGCAGACGCGCCAGGTTTAGGTCCTGGTGGGGCGACCCGTGGGAGTTCGAGTCTCCCCGCCCGCACCCTCTCAGCAGCCCCCGGCCCCAACCACCCCCCCTCCAAGCACGTCTGGAGGACATAGCTAGCCGTATCGGGTAGCTATGTCCTCCAGTCCGGCGAGCGGGGGCGGGGGCAGGGGGCGGCGACGGTCAGTGGCGGGTGGACATGATGACGCCGGTGCCGAGATCCAGCTCGATGGCGTCCAGGTCGGGATGGCGAAGCAGCGTGCGGCGGACCATCTCCTTTTTGGAGCGCTGCCCGTCGCTCCACGACGACAGCGGCCGCATGTCGTCCACCACCAGAACCCCGCCCGGCCGCAGCACGGCGATGGTCCGGTCCAGCCCCTCCCATTTGCCGCCCTGAGCATCGGCGAAGACCAGATCGAACGTGCCCAGGTCCTCCAGCACGTCGAGCACGTCGCCCTCGACCAGCCGCACGAAGGGCGGCCAGTCCACAGCCACGACCAGCGCGGCCACGGCAGGGTCGGACTCCACGCTCACGATCTCCACGTCGTCGCGCCCGGCCGCAACCAGCGCGGACACCATCCACGCCAACCCGACGCCAACCCCTGTCCCCAGTTCGAGGACCCGCCCGCCCTCGGGAACCTCCCCCGCCAAAGCGGCCAGCAACTGCCCGACCTCGTCGTCGCTCGACAACCGGAACCCGGCCCGGGCCGCACGCGCCCTGGCTTCCAACACGACCCCAGGCACATCCACGCGGCCCTTCGTACCACCTTCGCCGGACCCTCACGCACCAAGAGCCTCGCCGCTAGCGTCCGCGGCCGTGAACGCCCGCCGCCTGCACGACCTCGCCACCCCCGCCCTGGTCGTCGATGCGGACGCCCTCGACCACAACCTTCGGACCATTGCCGCCGCCCTTCCTGGCCCTCGCATGCGGCCGCACGTCAAGGCCCACAAGTGCTCGGCCCTGGCCGCTCGCCAAGCGGCAGCGGGCCACCGCACCTTCACGTGCGCGACCATCAGGGAGGCCGAGGTCTTGGCCGGTGCGGGCTTGGGCGACGACATCCTGCTGGCCAATGAGGTGCTCGACACGCGCCGGCTGGGCACGCTGATCGACAACGAATCGGCCCGAATCACCGTCGCCGTCGACTCGCCCGAGACCGTCGCCGCGGCCGCCGCGGGTGGCGTCCCCGAGGTTGTCATCGACGTCAACGTCGGCCTCCCCCGATGCGGCTGCCCGCCCGACCAAGCGGGTCGACTGGCCGACGAAGCCCGCAGCCGCGGCCTCGAGGTCAGGGGCGTCATGGGCTACGAGGGCCATGTCGTCGGACTGGACGACAGGGCCGAGCGCGTCCGCATGACGGCCGACTGCATGGCCCTCCTCCTCCAGGCCCATGTCGACGTGGGCGGCGACCTCGTCTCGGCGGGCGGCACTGGCACCTACGACATCAACACGTGGGCCAACGAGATCCAGGCGGGCAGCTACGCGCTCATGGACACGGCCTACGACCGCCTCGGGCTTCCGTTCCGACAGGCCCTCACCGTGCTGGCCACCGTCATCTCGACATCGGCCCAAGGGTGGGCCGTTGCCGACTGCGGCCTCAAGGCCTTCGGCATGGACCACGGCAACCCGACCGTGGTCGACCCTGCGGGGGCGGCCGTCTGGTTCCTCTCCGACGAGCACATCACGTTCGCCGCCGGCTCCCACCCCACAACCCAGCCCGGCACCCAGCCCGCAACCCACCCCCCGCCCGCGGTCGGGGACCGCATCCGCGTGGTGCCCGCCCACGTCGACCCGACCATCGCCTACCACGAGCGCATGCACGTGGTCAGCGGCGACGACGTGCTCGAGACGTGGCCTATCGATATGCGCGGATGGTGAGGGCCTCGGCCAACTGCCGGAAGGCCCGCCCCCGATGGGACACGGCCGACTTCTCCTCCAAGGTCATCTCGGCAAAGGTGCGCCCGCCGCACTCGTCGGGCACGAACACCGGGTCGTAGCCGAAGCCCTGCTCGCCGCGCGCCTCGGTCGCAATCACGCCCCGCACCTCCCCCACCGCGGCCACCTCGCGGCCGTCGGCGAAGCACACCATGGCCACGGTGACGAAGCGGGCCGTGCGCCGATCAGCAGGCACGCCTTCCAAGGCCGACAGCAGCTTGGCCACATTGTCGGCGTAGGTCGCCCCCTCGCCCGCGTATCGGGACGAGTACACACCGGGTTGGCCGTCCAGCGCATCGACGGCCAGGCCGGTGTCGTCGGCCACGGCCGCCTCGCCGGTGGCCTCCATCAACGCCCGAGCCTTCAAGCGGGCGTTGTCCTCCAACGTGGTGCCTGTCTCGTCCACCTCGCCCACGGACTCGGGCCGGGGCAGCAGCTCGAACGCCGTGCCCAACGCGTCCGCGATCTCGCCCACCTTGTCGGGGTTGGCCGTGGCCAGGACGAGCCTCACCGCGCCGCTGGGGGCGTGGCCACGACGGCCGACTGCATGTCGAGGATCGACGCGATGCCGTGCTCGGCCAAGCCCAACAAGTCGTCCAGCTCGGACCGGCTGAACGGCATCCCCTCGGCCGTGCCCTGGACCTCCACGAAACGGCCGGAGCCGGTCATGGCCACGTTCATGTCGACCTCGGCCCGCACGTCCTCTGAGTAGTCGAGGTCGAGCAGGGCCATGGCGTCCACCAGCCCGACCGAGATGGCCGCGCACCCGTCGATCAGGGGATGAGCCTTGAGCGAGCCCTTCTGCATCAGCCGCGTGCAGGCGTCGTGCAGGGCCACGTAGGCGCCGGAGATCGACGCCGTGCGCGTGCCGCCGTCGGCTTGCAGCACGTCGCAGTCCAAGACGATCTGCACCTCGCCCAGCACGCGCATGTCGCACACGGACCGCAAGGCCCGGCCGATCAGCCGTTGAATCTCCTGGGTGCGCCCGGACTGCTTGCCCTTCACCGCCTCGCGGTTGACCCGCTCAGGACTCGAACCGGGCAACAACGAGTACTCGGCCGTGACCCAGCCCTTGCCGCTGCCGCGCATCCACCGGGGAACGTCCTCGTCCACCGATGCAGTGCAGAGCACGCGCGTCTTGCCCATCGACACCAGCACCGAGCCCGCCGCGAACTCGGTGTAGTCGCGCTCGAAGGTCACCGGACGCAGGTCGTCGGGCTGGCGCCCGTCCTTGCGGCTCATCGGGCGCTCGTCTCGGACATGTCTCGCTCGAACAACGTCATGAACCTCAGACCTCGTATCTCTCGTTCTCGACCGCGATCTCGACCGGACCGCCAAAGGTGGACACGGCCTCGTCGCGGATGTCGGTGGCCTGCAATGTCGGCCAGAAGTGGGTGAGCAGCAGGCGCTTCACCCCCGCGGCCTTGGCCGCCAAGCCCGCCTGCCGCCCGCTCAAATGCTTGCTCACGCCCTCGAACTTGGTCGTGTAGGTCGCCTCGCACAAGGCCAGGTCGATGCCTGCGCCCAAGCCCGACAAGGCCCAACCCGGCCCGGTGTCGGCCGAGTAGCCGAGCGACCTACCGCCGCCGTCGATGCGCATGGCCAGCGTCTCGGGCCCGTGGTCGGTGCGGGCGAAGGTCACGTCGAGGGCGCCGATGCGGACGTTGTCGCCGTCGCCCACCTCGTGCCAGTCGAGGACCATTTTGAAGTCCTTGTAGAGGAGACGGGTGAGGCCCGCCGGACCGAACGCGGGCACAGCGTCACGGTTGATGACGTACGCGCAGGCGACGCGGAAACCCTCGATGTCGCTCCAGTGGTCGGGGTGCTCGTGCGACAGCACCACGCCGTCCACGTCCTCCAACGAGACGTGGCGCTGGAGGTTGGCCATCGTTCCCGACCCGGCGTCGATCCACAGGGTCGTGCCCTCGCCTTGCACCAGGTAGCCGCTGCACGCGCCGCCCGCGCCGGGGTAGCTCCCGCACGACCCGAGCACGGTCAGGCTCAGTCCCACGACCAGCCCTCCACGTCGTCCAACTCCGGGCCGAGGAGGCGGCCGCCCAGGGTGCGGAACCAGGCCGCGTCGCCTGACGACACGAACCGGTGCACGCCCTTGGCCGCCGTGCGCCGGCCCAGGCCCGTGTCCTCCAGGATGCCGAGCACCTCGAACGCCGTCTCCTCGGCCGAGGACACCAGCACCACGTCCCTGCCCATGACGTCGGCGATGGTGCGGGCCAGGAACGGATAGTGCGTGCATCCGAGCAACAACGTGTCCACGTCCGCCTGCACCACAGGGGCCAGCAGACGCTGGGCCAGGACGTGCACCTGCTCGGAGTCGACCTCGCCTCGCTCCACGAACTCCACGAAGCCCGGGCAGGCCGAGCAGGTCAGGTCCACCGACGCGCGCTGGCTGTGCACGGCCCGTTGGTACGCGCCCGAGCTGATGGTGCCGACGGTGCCGATGACGCCGACCCGGCGGTTGCGCGTGGCCGCCACCGCGGCCCGCACGCCGGGGTCGATGACACCCACGATGGGCACGTCGAACTCGAAGCGCAGCAGGTCCAGCGCTGCGGCCGACGCCGTGTTGCAGGCCACCACGACGAGTTTCACCTCGTGGTGCTCGACCAGCATGCGCGTGATCTGGCGGGCGAAGCCGCGCACCTCGTCCAAGGGCCGGGGGCCGTACGGATACCGGCCGGTGTCGCCGAAGTAGACGAGGTCCTCGCCGGGCAGCAGATCGATCATGGCCCGGGCGACGGTCAGGCCGCCGAAGCCACTGTCGAACATGCCGATGGGCCGGTCGTCCACATGGCGAGGCTACGGCAAAGAGCTGTCCCTCTCCCGCAACCCGTGCAGCACCACCTGTGGGAACGGGATGGCGATGCCCGCCTCGTCGAACGCCCGCTTCACGGCCATGGCCACGGCCGTGCGGGCCCGCCACAGCGAGCCGATGTCGGGCGCATGCCAGAAGCGGACGACCGCGTTCACGGCCGAGTCGCCGAAGGACTCGACCTGCACGTCCGGCGCGGGGTCGACGAACAGCTCGGGCAGGTCGCGCACGGCATCGAGCACGATGCGTCGGGCTGCGTCCAAGTCCGTGTCGTAGGACAGGCCGATGGGCAACGAGGTGCGTCTGCGGCCGAGCCGCGTGTGGTTGACGATGGGCTCGTTCAGCACCTTGGCCGCGGGCACGTACACCCGCTCGCCGTCGTACGTGCGCAGCACGACGGTGCGGAAGTTGACCTCCTCGACGGTGCCGCCCAACCCGTTGGTGGTGACCTGCTCGCCTCGCCGGAAGGGTCTGCGGACTTGCAGGATGATGCTGGCCAGGAAGTTGGCCAGGATGGCCTGGGCCGCGAAGGCGATGGCCACGCCGCCGATGCCCAAGGCCCCGAGGAACGGGCCCAAACGCACACCCAACGCGACGAGGGCGTAGACGAATGCGGCCAAGGTGACGAGCAGGGCCGCCACCCGGCCGATGGTCTCCGCCGCGCCCCGCTCGCTGTCGCCCCTGCGGATGGCCTTGGACAGCACGGCCCGCACGAAGCGGCCGACCACGATCCCGGCCACGAGCACCGCGCCCGCGATGACCCAGTCCCACGGGGTCAGGGGCTGGGCCACCACTTTGGCGGACGCGGCGGGCGCGGCGGGCACGGTGGCGGTCTTCGCCTGGGCCGCGTACAGGGCCTGGGCGGCGAGGAGGTGCACCCCGCCTACGTACCCGCAACTACCAGTAGTTGATGCGTCGGGCCCGGGCCTCGACCTCGTCCAAGTCGTCGGTCCAGGCCCCGCTGCTGAGGTACTTCCAGCCCGCGTCGGGAGCGAGGAAGACGATCACGGCGTCATCCAACTCACCTGCGGCCTTGATGGCCGCGGCAGCCACAGCCCCGGACGACACGCCGCTGAAGACCCCGACATCGCGCAGCCTGCGCACGCCTTCGATGGAGTCGCGCGGGCCGACGATGCGCTTGCGGTCGAGCAGGTCGAAGCCGTTGTTGTCGATGAAGATGGGCGGGATGTAGCCGTCGTCCAGGTTGCGCAGGCCGTCGACCATCTCACCGCTGGGCGGCTCGACCGCCCAAACCTGCACGGCCGGGTTGCGCTCCTTGAGGAACTTGCCGACGCCGATCAGCGTCCCGCTCGTGCCCAGCCCGGCGATGAAGTGGGTGACCTCGGGGCAGTCCCGCCAGATCTCGGGCCCGGTGCCCTCGTAGTGGGCCTTGGGGTTGGCCGGGTTGGCGTACTGGTAGAGGAAGCAGTAGTCGGGGTGTTCCTCGGCCAGGCCCTGGGCCATGCGCACGGCGCCGTTTGAGCCCTCTTCGCCGGGGGACTCGATGATCTCGGCGCCCCAGACTTCGAGCAGTTGCCTGCGCTCGGGCGACACGTTTGACGGCATCACGCACTTGAGCGGATAGCCCTTGACCCTGCACACCATGGCCAGGCCGATACCAGTGTTGCCCGACGTCGGTTCGAGCAGGGTCTGCCCGGGCTTCAGGGTGCCGTCCTTCTCGGCCTGCTGGATCATCGACAGTGCCACCCGGTCCTTCACCGAGCCGCCGGGGTTCTGGCCTTCGAGCTTGACGAGGATGCGCACACGCGGGTTCGGGCTCAGGCTGCTCACGTCGACCATGGGCGTGTCGCCGATCAGGTCGAGCACGTTGTCGAAGACAGCCATGGGGTGGGCCCGGCCCGACCTAGCCGCCCGCGACGGCGGGCAGGATGGTCACGACGTCGTCGTCAGCGACCTTGGTGTTGAGCTTGTCCATGTAGCGCACGTCGTCGTCGTTCACGTACACGTTGACGAACTTGTGCAGGGCGCCGTCGGTGACCACTTGGCCGTCGAGGCCGGGGAACTGGCGGACCAGGTCCTCGAAGACCTCTTGCAGGGTCGAGCCGTTGGCCTTGACTGTCTTCTGTCCCCCCGCGTGCTGGCGCAGGATGGTGGGCAGGTTCACGTCGACAGGCATGGCGGAACTCTAACGACCCTCCACTACTACGGGCTCTTCGACGACTGTGCCGTCGACGATGCGGTAGCTGCGCACCATCGGTGCCGTGTCGCGCAGCGAGACGATGACGTAGTGCCAGGCCGGGTCGACCGCTTGAGCGATGTCGGTGGGCGATGGATACGGGTCGGTGTGGGTGTGGGAGTGGAAGACCCCGATGATCTCGATGCCCCGCGCGTCGGCGTCGCGCTCGGCATGCATGTAGTCGATACCGATCGAATAGAGCTTGGCCGACTGGGCCTCGTTCCTGCACGGGTAGCAGACGTCGGCCTTGGCCGTGTCGACGTGGCCGCCCAACAGCCCGCAGGCCTCGAGGGGCAGGCCGTCCAGGCAGTGTCCGACCATGCGCTGGTAGGCGGGTTGGGCGAGACGCAGCATCGGCGGGCGACGGTAGCCTCTGGCGGTCATGGCGCCCAAGGGTCAGAAGAAGCAGGCTGGCCCTCGGCCCGTCGCCAGCAACCGCCGGGCGCGTCACGACTTCGAGATCCTCGACACCTTCGAGTGCGGCATCGCCTTGCAGGGCAGCGAGGTGAAGTCGATCAGGGACGGCAAGGTGCAGATGCGCGAGTCCTATGCGCGGGTGGACGGCGGCGAGGTGTGGCTGTTCGCCATGCACGTGTCGCCCTACGCCTTCGCCGCCGGGTTCGGGGCCCACGATCCCGACCGTCGGCGCAAGCTGCTGCTGCACCGGCGAGAGATCGAGGAGCTGGCGGCCCGCACCCAGCAGGAGGGGCTGACCCTGGTGCCGCTGTCCGTCTACTTCAAGGAAGGGCGGGCCAAGGTGGAGCTGGGACTGGCCCGGGGCCGCAAGACGTACGACAAACGCCACGCCCTGGCCGAGCGGGACGCGGCGCGCGAGATGCAGCGGGCGACGCGGACGCGCAACCGGGGCGAGGACTAGTCGAGGCCGAGGGCTAGGACTCGTCGAGGCCGGGGGCTAGGCCAGTTCGGGGACGGGCTGGCTCTGGTTGTCGGCCGCCTCGCCGTGGTGCTTGGCCTGCTCGCCGTGGACGAGTGCGTGGGCCGGATGGTCGAGCCGGTTGGGCAGCAGGCGGAACACGAGCACGGACGCCACCGCGGCCACCATCGCCCCGACGAGAACGGCTTGGTGCATGGCGGACACGAACGAGGCCTTGGCCCCGTGCACGATCACGGCCGCCGCGGCCCGGTCGGTCATCTGACGGGCCTGCTCCAATGCGCCGGGCAGGCCGCTGAAGGCCAGCGCCTTGCCCAGCGAGGGCAGGGGCGTGACCACCGGCTTGAGCGTGGTCTGGTAGTGCGAAGCCACCAGGCTGCCGAGCACGGCCACCCCAAGAGCGCCGCCGAGCTCGCGGGTGGTGTCGTTGACGGCCGACCCGACGCCCGCCTTGCCGAGCGGCAGGGCTGACATGATCGACGCCGTCGAGGGCGCGCTGGTCAGGCCCATGCCGACAGCAGTCAGCATCATGCTCAGGATCAGTTGCAGGTAGCCCGTGTCGATCTGGAAGCGGGCGATGAGCACGAGGCCCGCGGTGATGATGACCAGTCCGGTGGTGACCACGTTGCGCGTGCCGAAGCGCTCGGCCAGCCGGGCGCTGGTCGGGGCCACGATCATGATCGTGACGGCCATCGGGAGGAGTCGGACGCCCGCTTCCAACGGCGAGTAGCCCAGCACGAGCTGGAGGTACTGGGTGATGAGGAAGAAGAGTCCGAAGAGGGCGAAGAAGGCGAAGCTGATGGACAGCGCGCCGCCGCTGAAGCTGCCGTTGCGGAAGAAGCGCAGGTCGAGCATGGGCTCGTCGTGGCGCAGCTCCCACCACGCGAACAGCAGCAGGAACGCGCCGCCCACGATGAAGAACAGCAGGGTCTCGGTGCTGGCCCAGCCCTTGGTCGGCGCTTCGATGATGCCGTAGAGCAAGGCGGACAGGCCGACGATCGAAAGGCCCGCGCCCACCAAGTCGAGCGGGGGCTGGCGGGGGTCGCGGGACGTGGGCACGAGGATGGCGCCGGAGATGGCGGCGGTGGCCACGATGGGGAGGTTGACGAAAAACACTGAGCCCCACCAGAAGTGCCCGAGCAGATAGCCGCTGATGATGGGCCCGAAGGCCGCGCCCGCGGCGGCCACGCCCGCCCACGCGCCGATGGCCCGTCCCCGCTCGTGGGGCGGGAAGACGTTGGTGAGGATGGAGAGGGTGGCGGGCATGACCAGCGAGGCGCCCACGCCCATGAGGGCCCGGCAGGCGATGACTTGGCCGCTGCTGTGGCTCAGGCCTGCGAGCAGCGAGCCGAGGCCGAAGATCCCGAGGCCCGCTTGCAGGGCGCCCTTGCGGCCGAAGCGGTCCCCGAGCGCGCCGCTGGTCAGCAGCAGGCCGGCGAAGACCAGGCCGTAGGCGGCGACCATCCATTCCAACTGCGTGTTGGATGCCCGCAGCTCACGGCCGAGGGTCGGCAGTGCCACGTTGAGGGTCGTGTTGCCCACGATGACCATGACCAGGCTGAGGCACAGCACCAGCAGCGTCCACCAGCGGCGATTGTGAATCGTTTCTGCGTCCATTGAGGTGAGTCCCAATTTCGTTCGTCGGCTAACGGTTCTGGGGTGTCAAGCTAGCCGCGTCCGGCCATATTCCCGAAGCTCTTTCCGCCCACCCTGCGTCTGGAGGACATGGCCTGCGGATTCGGGGGGTCTATGTCCTCCAGGTCCTCCAGCTCCTCCTGTCAGCGGGGCCCGTACGAGTGGGGGCGGCGGGGTGGGTACCATGGACGGGCACATTGACAAGGGGGTGACTGGCTTCGACTTCAGTCATCGAAGCGGAAGAAGCGAGCCGTGGTCTCCGGAGCCACGTTAAAGAGCCGGAACCAAAAACAAACGCCGACGACAACGTCGCGCTCGCTGCCTAAACCACAGCGACGTCAGCCCGGCCCCGGTCCTGCGGGTCGGATGCTGACGCCATCTAGCAGGACTCACCTGACCGGCCTCGTCAACGGGCCGGACGGGGAAAACTCAGTTGACTGGGGCCTCGCACCGATGCCGGTGACGACGCGAGGCCCGAGACCCTTCCACCGGCTGCGCTCGGAGAAGTCCCGTTGAGAGGCCGAAGGACGCGGGTTCGATTCCCGCCACCTCCACTCCGCTCGTCTTGTACCAACACCCCGATGCCGCGGCCGGGGTCAGCGCCGGCCCAGTTTCGCGGGTCGGGTAGCCCAGCCAGCGCCCGGAACGTGGACAGGATTCGCTGGCGGTGCCCGACCACAAGCTCGTGGACGAACGCCTGGGCGACCATCTTGCGCACCTCGTCCGGGGCGCTCTCGATAAGCGCCCGCAACTCGGCGTGCAGGGCCGACAACTGCTCTACAGACGGGACGTAGGCAGCGAGGGCCGACCGGCCAACCGCGTCTGCCGCCTCGGCCCGCCGCGCCCGCAGGCTCCCGGCCTGCCGCCGGAGTTCGTGAATGCGGCCGGCGAACATCTCCTCGGTCAGCCGCCCGTTCTCGAATGCGATCATGTACCGCTCGATCGCCGCCTCGACGCGCCGCAGCTCGACGTCGAGCGCGGCCACCTCCTGCTCCGCCCGCTCCGCCGCCTGCTCGCCGTCGCCGGCGGTCGCCGCGATGGCTTCGCGGACGGCGTGGGGCTTGCCGTAGACATCGAGCAGGGCTGCGAGCACCGCCTCCTCCAACTCGTCCGCGCGGATCGGCTCGGCGTTGCACGCGGCGGTGCCGTAGCGGTGGCGCGTCCAGCACCGGGTGAACCGCCCCGGGTTTTGTGGAGGCTCCACACTCCACGAGAGAGGATGGAGCCCATGGGAACGACGAACAAGCACCCCGCCGAGCTGCGCGAGCGGGCGGTGCGGATGGTCCAGGAGTGGCGGGAGGCCCGGGGGCGCCCCGACGGGGGCTCGGCCGAGGTGGCGGACAAGCTCGGCGTGCACCCCTCGACCGTCCGCGAGTGGGTGCGGCGCAGCGAGGTCGACGGCGGCCGCCGCCCCGGCCTGACGGCGGACGAGCGCGCCCGCCTGGCCGCCCTCGAGCGGGAGAACCGCGAGCTGCGGCGGGCCAACGAGATCCTCAAGGCGGCGTCGGCTTTCTTCGCGCGGGAGCCCGGCCCGCGCCTGCCGAGGTGAGCGCCTTCGTCGAGGCGCACCGGGGACGGACCACCGCGGGCCTGCGCTGGGGGGCCGGGCCGGTCTGCGAGGCGCTCGCGGCCGCCCCGTCCAGCTACTACGCGGCCAGGGGGCCGCCCGCCGTGCGCCCGGCGCCTGCGCGACGAGGCGCTCAGGCCCGAGGTGCTGCGCGTGTCGAGGCCGACTACCGCGCCTACGGGGCCCGCAAGGTGTGGCGCCGGCTCAGCCGCGAGGGCCACGCGGCGGCGCGCTGCACGGTCGAGCGCCTCATGCGCGAGATGGGCCTGGCGGGCCGGGTCCGGGGGCGCAGGGCCCGCACGACCACGGCGGACCCCGCCGCCGCCCGCCCGGCGGACCTGGTGGAGCGCCGCTTCGCGGCCCGCGCCCCCAACCGCCTCCGGGTGGCCGACATCACCTACGTCGCCACCTGGTCGGGCTTCGCCTACGCCGCGTTCGTGACGACGTGTTCTCGCGCCGGATCGTGGGCTGGAGGGTCTCCAACACGCTGCGGGCCGACCTGGCCCTCGACACGCGCTCGAGACGGCGGTCTGGAGCCGGCGGGGCGACGAGCTCGACGGCCTCGTGCACCACAGCGACCGCGGGGTGCAGTACCTGTCCATCCGCTACACCGAGCGACTCGCGGCCGAGGGCGCGGTGGCGAGCGTGGGGTCCAGGGGCGACAGCTACGACAACGCCATGGCGGAGTCGGTCATCGGGCTCTACAAGGCCGAGTTGATCACCGCCCGCGGACCGTGGCGCACTGTCGAAGACGTCGAGCCGGCCACCCTCGGCTGGGTCGACTGGTGGAACACGAGGCGCCTCCACTCGGCCATCGGCCATGTGCCGCCCGCCGAGTTGGAGGACGAGTGGCTGAAAGAGGCGGCCGCGGGAGAGACTCGCGAAGGGCGCGCCGCTGTATTGGCAGGCACGTAACGAACAGCCTCCACAAAACCCGGGGCGGTTCAGACCTCTTCGACTGCCTGTTCGGCGACAACCCCGCCGAGCAGCAGGAGGGGGTGGCCGCATGAGTCCCCGTGCAAGGCAGCCGCGCCTTTCGCTGGAGCCGCTCGTCGAGTGCTACGGCAACGTCAGCACGCTCGCCCGCGCCCTCGGCGTCGAGCGAACCCAGGTTGCCCATTGGCGCAGCGACGGCCTGCCGGTCGAATCGGCTGACCGAATCGCCTGCTCGCTGGGCAAGCACCCGGCCGAGGTCTGGCCGGACTGGTATGGCCTCACCGTGCTCTTGGACGGGGAGGCCGCGTAAGCGCAGCGCGGTCGACGGGCGGGAGGCTCTGCCTCCCGCCCGCAGCGCGTCACCCGTCAGTCCGGCGAAGGCACGAACCGCACCGACGGCCGCGGCCAGCGGGCGCGGGCGGCGGCGAACTCGGCAGCGATGCCGCCCCTCTCGGCCAGCAGCGACGCGAGCCGCCTTCGGGCGTCGTCCACGGCGTCAAGCGCGGCTTGCTGCGCCTCCTTCATGTCGGCGAACTCGCCGACCCGGCGCGACCTCGACGTGGAGATCCCGATGACGACCCGGTATGCCCCGTCCTGACTGCACCCTCGGGGCCAATCGATGACCCAGGCGTCGTCCACCAGCTCGCACAAGGCCGAGGGCTGACCCAGCAGCCGGCGGGCGAGTGGGCCGACCCGGCCGCTGTGCCGGCTCGCGTGCCTCCCGACATGGCACAGGCGCATCACGTCCAAGACCTCGGCGTGGTCGGGCGACAGCCAGTCCTCCCACTGTGCCTCGACGACCCGTGCCCGCCGTCGGTTCTCGACTTCCTCGACGGCGGACCAGTCGGTCACCCACGTCGTGCCGTCGGTGTGGAGGTACGCGACGGGGATGGCGGAGCAGCAGCGGACGGGTTTGCCGTCGCACTCGTACCACCACCACCGGCGGGCGTAGAGGACGGGGCCGCGAGCGCGACGGAGCGCCCGCCGCAACGACCGCCACGACGGGCGTCGAGGCGGCAGGTCGCGCTCGTCCTCGGAGCCGTCGCGCGGGTCCTCACTGAAGTCGACAAAGAACGTCCGGCGGGGGATGAGACCCCAGCGCCGCGGCGCCCACGCCATCGGCGCATTTCGTAGGACGTAGTCGGGTGATGGTTCGACTTGTCCATTGGTTCGCCGCAGCTTGAGCACCAAACGCACCCCGCTGGCATTGCTGGAATCGGGTGTATGAGAGTTCGAGGTTGTTGCACATCGAACCTTCTCCCGTCACTTCGAGAGACCGTGCCAAGGAAAGGCTCAGGACGGAGAGCGCTCGAGACGGAGCAGCCCCAGGGTCAGTCGAGTGTCTGAAGGACATCCGATACTGCTTTGTCGATGTTGTGGTAGCCGTTCTGGTAGAGGAAGTCGCGGAGGAATACGCGCACGAGGTCCGGCGCGGGCCGCCTCACGTTCCAGTTTCCGGAGGGCTGCCGAGGCGTACCCAGTCGATGGGCAGAAGGCCTGCTGTTGCGAGCCCACGCGTGCAGGCGTCGCCCCAGGGAAGATCAACTCCTCCCACGAGAGGCTGCCGACGCCCCCAGCGCCGACGATCGTCGGGCTCACCGCGACGCCCCAGTCGAACCGCCGCCGGAAGCCGGGGATGCGGGAGCCGAACGCGGCGTCGTAGGAGTCGCTGCGGACAGCTTCGAGCAACTCGCAGGAGCACGGCAACGACGTCGAGCACAGATATCGAGATCGGCCCTGGGTCCGGCCCGGTGGTCGGGATCGTCACGCACAGGTCGACCCGTCCGCCTGCGTGCGCCCAGGCATACCCATCCGCCGCCCCGTCTTCCGACTCGAAGCGGACACCGTGCTCCGGTATCGAGAACACAGGCCGGTCGGGAAACATGCCCGTGAACTGTGACCGGACAAGCCGAATGGCGCAGTCCGGGTTGACCTCTCGGCGGCGCAAGGAACGGTTCGGGGCACAGCACACGAGGACGCGGACCTGCGCGGTGGACGATGCCGCGGTCGTCGAGAGCCAGCCGCTCCCGGAAGTGATCGGGAGGTGGTCGGGCGTGGCACGCCGGCGTGCCCACGTGACGATCCGCTCCCCCCAGTTGACCATCGTGCCTACGACGACGGTGACGACTGCGCTTACGGCGGCGCTGACGGCGACGGTGTTCATGTTCACCATCGTCGTTGGGGGCGGTAGAAGTCCGCGGCATTTGCGACCCGGCTGGGGCTGAGGAACCAGTGCCGGCGCCCTTCGACCGCTCACCGTCGGGAAGCCATACCTTGGTCGAGTGTCCTTCTGGGTCTACGAGAACTGGCGGGCTCACGGCCACAGGGCGACGATCCACCGAGGCTGCTGCGGACACTGCAACGAGGGCTCCGGTCAGCGGGGCAGCACACGACGTGACAACGGGAAGTGGCACGGACCCTTCTCGACGGCCTCCGAAGCCGACACCACGGCCAGGTCGACGGGGGCCGAGGTCCGCCGTTGCGGTTCCTGCAGTCCCGCCTGAGCCCAGCCGGCTTTCGCGGCCCAATAGCGTCAAGGCATGACTATGTCGCAGACGGCCCATCCAGGGGCGTACGCGCCGCACCGGCGCGTGCCGTTAAAGGGCCACCCCTCCCTCGGAGAGAAGTGGGTCCAGAGGCTTCTCGCCGACGACCCCTCGCTGCTGGGGCTCGGCGACCTAGAGGTCCGAGACATGGAGCGGTCGCATCCGAGGGCGGGGCGCCTCGACATGCTCCTGTACGACCCCGAGACCAGCACGCGCTACGAGGTGGAGCTCCAGCTCGGTCCCACCGACGAGTCACACATCATCCGCACGATCGAGTACTGGGACATCGAACGCCGGCGGTACCCGCAGTACGACCATGTCGGCGTGATCGTGGCAGAGGAGATCACGGCCCGCTTCTTCAACGTCATCGGCCTGTTCAACGGTTTCATCCCCCTCATCGCAGTCCAGATGTCTGCGATCGAGGTGGCGGGGGCGCTGACCGTGGTCTTCACCACGGTCCTCGACCGGAAGGTGCTCGGCGTTGAGGAGGAGGAAGAGGCCGACGAGCCTAGGGATCGGGCCTACTGGGAGCAGAAGGCGTCGCCTGCGACGCTCGCCATCGTGGACCGCCTGCTCAACGTTGCCCGCAGCGTGGAGCCGGGCATCGCCCTGAAGTACAACAAGAACTACATCGGCCTGGCCCGCTCCGGCATCGCCGCCAACTTCCTTACGTTCCGACCGAAGCGGCGCCACGTCATCTTCGAGGCGAAGATCCCTCGCAGCGAGGAGCTAACCCAGCGCCTGACCGACGCGAGCGTGGAAATGCTGACCTACAACTCGCGCTGGGGCTACTACAGGCTGAGCCTCACCGATCCGGACCTCGCAGAGCACGAGGAACTCCTCAAAGAGCTCGTCGCTATCGCACGCGATACCTACGGCGGTTGATCCCCCCAGAGTTCACGGTTCGCGGTAGTGCGCCTCGGTCGCAGGTTCACGGCAATCTCGATAAGTCATGCCCGCCAGCGACGGCAATACCGAACCTATGTTCGCTGCCGGCGGTAATCTCGTCGCATGGCACCGAAGATCAGCAGACGCCCGAAGAAGTCGCCGCCCCACTACCGGTCGGCGGTGACCGGGCGCTACGTCACCAAGCACTACGCAGAGACTCACCCGAAGACAACGGTTCGGGAGTCCAAATAGCCGCGCCACGGCGCCGCGCGTCGCGGATTGGGCCACGTGCGTCGTCTACCGGCTCAACGGGGAGGTCGGAATGCCGGGTGATGTCGATCGCAAGCAGCTATGGGGCGGGCTGGCTCGCGGTGTGCCATCTGCAACAGTGAGCTGACGCATCTGGACGGCCTCGACTCGATTGTTGGGGACGAGGCGCACATTCGGTCTCGGAAGCCGAGCGGGCCCCGCCACGAGCCGGACTACCCGGTCGAGATGGTGGACACGTACGCCAACTTGATCCTGCTTTGCAAAGCGCACCACAAGCTCGTTGACGACAACTGGGTGGTCTTCCCCTCCGAGGCTCTCGAGGAGATCAAGCGGAACCACGAACACCGCGTCAAGGAGTCATTGACGAACGAGGCCTCCGATTGGGTCGAGGACCCAGACGTGCGCCGGCTCGAAACGGGCACCGAGTTGGCCAATATCGTCATGTCTGCGTCCGCATACGTGATGGGGAACGACCACCCAGGAGACGAGGAAGAGGCCACCATCATCAGTGCGCTTCTTCAAGAAGCGCAGGATTGGGGTGACATCGCCGGGGATGTGGGCCAGCGGGGCCGGGTCGACGCCGCGATGAGCCTGCACTCGCAGTTGGAGGATCTAGCAGCCCGCGGGTTTGCAGTTGTCGGAGGCCTCGGGCGATACCGCATCGCCCGAGGACTGATCGTGCCCACCGCCTTCGTCCGGATCGTGCGGGTCGCGGCGCCACAGGGCGAGGACGGCTTCGCCGGAGCAGCTCAAGGAGCCGCGGATGAATAGCACGGATGACGTTGCGCGGATGCATTCGCCGACGTCTTCTTCGCGCGCATCGGCTTGGACCCGGAGTACGCGGCTCGGCTGCGAGACCACGGTCTCTGACAACTATCGGTCGCGGTCGCCAGCCTTTAGGGCGGTGTTGTTCTTCGCGGGTTGGGCGCGGGTCCGCGGCTTTGGGCCACGACTATCAATCAAAGTCCCAACTGATGCCCGGCCCCGGGCCCGTTGGGATTACTACCCGCGTCCCGCTGCCCCCGACGGCGAAGCACAACCACACCTCGCCGCCTCCCGAGTACGTGTCGAGTAGGTAGCTCACGCCGCCCGTCGTGCCACTGGCGAGCGGATGCGGGCCACCCAGCCCGTTCCAGCCAGTGGCGCATGCGGCCGCATTCGTGTCGGTCCGGGGCGCGCCGCCGCTGACCGACTGCACGACAACCCGACCCCCAACACTGTCTCCGCCCCCGGCGTCGATCCTGAAGCACACCCAATTGGTGCCGGGCGCCGCTTGTTCGGAGTAGAGCCGGTGATAGATCCCTCCGAGATAACCCTCGGAGAGTTGTCCGACAGTGCAGGAGCCGGAGACCGCGCCGGGACCGCCGGCACCGCTCTGCGGCATGTGGATCGTGTCGATGGCGACCCATGTGATGAGGAAGTCCTCGGTGCTATCCAGGCAGTCGCCACCCCTCGTGGGGTCAGGCGCAAGGATGCCAACTGCCTGGAAGTCGTCGAGGTTGCCGTTCGCATCCCGTACCGCTACGAACACGCTTCCGACTGCGTCGAAGTGGAAACCCGCGCCGTTATTGGTGGTGCCGTTGCCGCTAGTGAGCAAGCAAGACCCACCGGACGAGCCGCCGTAGGCGGTGAACGCGCCAAAGGGGCAGCCGGCGGATTGAGTGATGTTGAAGTACGTATTGATGGGAGAGCCGGGCGGTACGGCGATCCCAGGGGAAATGCGCATCGATGCCGGACCCGCGCACACACTCGATGCTGGCCGCGTGCTGGGCGTCGTCGATGCAAGAACCGGCGTGCTGAACATGAGCAGAACCACGCTTGTCAACAGCCCGCTGGCCAACGACAGCCTCCAAGTCCTCATGGGCCGTGTATTCGCCGCAACCGGGGTGCCGGCCTTGCAGAAGACTCCAATACCCCCCAATCGAGGGGTCGAGGGGTCGAGGGGTCGAGGGGTCGCGGGCTCTCCTCGTCCTCAACGTGGCGGCGCGACCCTTCTCGAAGGCAACGGCGGTGGCGCGGCGCCTCGCGGGCGGCACCATCGTCTCCACTCAAACGAGCCATCGGACCATCGCGCCCCGCGCCTCATGCGGCCGATGGTCACCGGTCGCCGTCACCAAACCCTGAGCGGCGTGTTCGGCGGGCACAGCGTCAGCACCGGGCTGTCATGGTTTCGCGGGTCGGGTAGCTCACCCACCGCCCGGAACGTGGACAGGCTTCGCTGGCGGTGGCGGGCGAACCGCACCGAGCGCCGCGCCCACGGGGTACGCGGGGGCCGCTACGCAACCACTACGACGCCAGTCCCGCGCGCAGTAGACATCGGGCAGTAACTATCGGGCACCATCACTAGGCCTCGGGCGTACCCAAAGAACTGGAGCACGACATAAGCAGAACCAGCAACTACCACCGATTCGCCTTCCGTGATGACTACCGCACCACAGTTCCCAAAATATGAATAACCCCAGACTCCGCTGCCCGCCGACGGAGTCAACCCAGGAGCACCGGCGCACGTATTGTTCCATTCCTGGGTAACAAAGCCTGACTGATTCCCAAGAGTGAGCGGTGGGGAGAACGTGAGCGTGTCGTTCTCGACGCAGAGTTGCCTTGCCTGCGCGCTGGGTTGCGGCAGGAAGACAGTCGCCGAACACAACATGGCAATGAGCAGCACTCGACGCAACATGGAGTCCTCCCGACCCAATCGTCACGATTGTAGTGATTTCATCGCAGTGTGGCACAAGTGCGAGTGCCTTCGATACCCCCCCAAATGGGGGGAATTCCCTGACCAGATGATCTCGGCAAGCTGCTTCGGTGTCCACGTTGGCTCGATGGCCGACGTGGCGATCCTGGCCAGTTCCTTTGTGTGAGTCGATCGCCCAGCACGTTAAGTGCGGGACGCCCAGTACCCACGTTCGCCGCCCCGACGCTGCGCGTGTGGCGTACGCACGTCTCCTGCCCTGCACGGCTCCGAGCTCGCGCCTGAGTTCCTCCTTCGAAATACCCACACATCGAGATCCTGGGCTGGGGGCTCGTTCATCCCCAACGGGTTTCTCCGGGCGCAGCGTCGAGTTGGTCGGGGGCGGCTACCGGTCGCCGTCACCCGCCCGGAGCGGCGTGTTGGGTGGGCACAGCGCCAGTACCGGGCCGGGGATCGTCGCTTGGGGGGTGTTCGTACAATGACACCCCAGGACCACCAAGCTCTTGACCTGCGGTTTCGCGCGGGGCCGGGTGCCATTGTGCGAACACCTCTCTCCTCCAGAGTGGATCCGAATGTTCGGGAGGGAGGAACATTGACCAATGACACTCCCGCCCCTGGATGCTCCGGACCTCGCGCCATGGGGGCTCACGGGTGTCGTCGTCGGCACTGCGCGCTCGACCTTCCCAGGCCGAGCGGTCTACCCGGTTCAGTCGGACCAAGGAGTGTTTGCCGCCAAGGTGTCTCGACGGACCTCGCAACCCAATCCGGGCAGCGAAGACTCGATACGTCTGCTGGAGTACCTCCAGGCGCGGGGGTTGCTCCACGTACCGACGCCCCTGCGGACTCTCGACGGGCATGCGAGCGCCGCGTCGGGCGGGAGCGACATCACGGTCCTGGAGTTCGTTCCGCGCCCGCTCTACGCCGAGGCGACACCGCCGGCGTCCGCTTGGAGCGACCTGGGCGCGGCTGCCGCTGCATTGAACGACATCACGGGCTACCCCCGCCGATTCGCGGTCCCGGTGGACGAAGCCCTCGTCCACCTCCGGGCCCGGTCCGAGCAGGCGGCGTTCGAAAGGCCGTTTCGCGATGCCCTGGCGCGGGCGTCTCAGGTGACCGAGTCCAGTCGGGCGGCGCTCATCCACGGTGAGATCAATGAGGCGAACGCACTCCGCCGACACGACGGGACGGTCGTGCTCGTCGACTGGGACCAGGCGGGAACCGGGCCCGTGGCGCTCGAGCTCGGATACCCCCTGATCATCGCCTTCGTCGATATAGACACGCACCGACTCCACGAGCAGCGAGCAAAGGCTTTCTATGACGCGTACCGAAGCTCCGGCGGCATCGTTGACCCGCTGGCGACCTTCGCGGCGGCGGTCTTTCATGCTCTGCGGTACATGTGGTTCGCGGACGTCGACAGGCGATGGGACCGAATCTCCTGGGCGCTCCGGAATGAGTCGCAGTTGCTCGACGTGGTCGCCGGATAGCGTCGAGTCCTCCCCACAGGCGTCGCCCCGGACCTACCGTCCCCCCACGTCGAAGCGTCGTGCGCCCAGCGCCAGAGCAGGACCGGGGACGAGTCCGAGCGGGGTGTTCGCATGATGACACCCCACGTCCACCAAGCCGCTGACCTGGGTTTCGTACACGGGCGCGTGTCGTTGTGCGAAGAGCCTGCGCTGCTCTTGTTCGTACATCATGGCTCCGTGGCTACGGCATACCTCGTGCACGGTTTCCTGGGAGCAGGCAAGACGACTTTCGCCGAAGCGTTGGCGCAGTCATCCGGCGGCATACGTCTGTCTCTAGACGAGTGGTACCTGCGACTGTTCGCCGACGCTCCGACCGAGCACCTCGACGCGGCATCGTGGAAGAGGCTCGACGCGATGATGGCCGACATGTGGCCTCAGATGCTTCGCAGCGGCGTGGACGTGGTCTTGGACTTCGGCTTCTGGACCCGCCCCTCACGCGACCGAGCCCGCTCGGCCGCTGCGGCGGTCGGTGCCGACACCATTCTGTATCTCGTGACGTGTGACGACGCAGTCGCCCTCGGTCGGTGCTTGGCACGCAACTCGCTTGGCGGACCCAGCTTCATCATCACGCCCGCAGGGTTCGAAGAGATGCGGTCGCGGTTCGAGCCCTTGGGCCATGACGAGGCTCACGTCCTCGTGGAGACGTAGGCGCGCCAGGAACGCGAGGCCGGTCCTCAGCGATCTCCGCCGCGTCGTCGTAACACTGCATACGGGCGACCGAGGCGAAGCGGCGGCTGGCTTGCAGCGCGGGTGTTCGCATAATGACACCCCAGGTCCACTGCGCCGCTGACCTGCGGTTTCGCACGCGGGCCGGTGTCGTTGTGCGAACACCGCCCTTTACTCAGGGCCAGATCAGTTGCTCGATGCCGCCTGGGACGAGTTCGCAGGCCCCACGTCCGCAGGGCCGCCACCGCACGCGGACGCGCCCCGTCGGGTCGTCGCGTATCGTCTGCTCCGCGATCTCGTACGCCGACTGATCCACGAACCGCCCTTCTAATACGAAGACGATCTCGTGCGCTGGTTCTCCGTCCAGTTCGAAGATGTTCTCGAGCACGCCGAGCAGCCCGAGGTCGTCGACCTGCTGCGGATCTCGCGGATCTCGCGGACCGCGGCGTTGGCGGCTCGCTCTCCGAACCCGACGTGTCCGCCGAGAGGTCGCTCGAAATGTCGCCCAGATCCGTCCTCGTTCTCGGACACGAGGATCGCTCCATCCCTCGGCCGTCGGATGACCACCATCGCCTTGTTGACCTGACGCGACACGTTGCGAGTCAATCAGTTGCAGCGCTCAACTCGCTACCTGTCACTGGCATCTGTCCTGAGCGTCATGTTCGGCGGAGAGAGTGCTAGCGCGGGGCCCGGCAGCGTCGCGGCCGAGTGCGGAGTGTTCGCACAATGACACCCCTACGTCCACTGGCATGACCACGCAAGAACCGGCTCGCCTCGTTCGGCAAGGCGGCTTACGGGACTCGGAACCACGCGGTCGCAACGCTTGGACGGAGCACGATCAGCGGTGACAGACAATGGCATTCTGTTGGGGTGCCAATTGTCCACCCACGGCCGACAGAAGCTACTGCCAAGGAGCTGTACGCGAACGCTTTTAGGTGTGCAGCGCCCGACTGCCAGCAACCGCTCTATCGAGTCGAACCGGAATCGTGGATGCAAACGCTGAACTCGCGGATTGCTCATATCTGTGCGAGAAGCGAAGGGGGTCCTCGGTGGGATCCGGACATGTCATCCGAGGAGAACCGTTCGCGGACCAACCTGCTGGTGCTATGCCTTGCGCACGCGGCAGAGGTGGATGCCCCCGAGCGGGTGAATCGATTTCCCGCGGATCTCCTGAAGGAATGGAAGAGGTCACAGCTTGAGGAATTTGATCGAGTACGGCGAGGGTGGGCCTTGAGCGACGACGACGTAGCGAGCGTTCTCCAGCTCACTCTCGGGTCCAATGCAATAGCCATCGTGCAGTCGGAGGCCGCGCTTGGCGGTGCAGGGGGTGCCGCTCCCGGCGCCGGTGGGGGTGGCGGAGGCGCTGTTGGGCACGGTGCGATCGCGGGAGATGGTGGATCGGGCGGCGAGATCGTGTGGGTGACCTTACCTGCCGAGGACTTGCCCGACTCGATCACGGTCACCGTCGGTCAAGGCGGCGAAACGGGTGTAGACGGTGGCGACAGCAGCGACGGCGGCAACACATCGTTCGGCGATCTCATACTTGCGCGTGGTGGCAAGGGCGGAAAGGACGCCAATACCAAAATGGCCGAGATGGCCGCTGTCCTCATCGACCGGCTGACGGTAGCCGCGCTGTTCTTCGCGGACCACGCTCAGGTGCGCGACGGCTTGCTCTTCGTCTCCGGTGGAGGGTGGGGCCTCTACAACGTCCCCTCGAATGCTGTGATCGCTGGGGCCGTTGTGTTCGTGCTTGACCTCCTGCCGGGCGACAAGTCTGGCGTTCTCCCGTTGGCCGTTGAGTTGCAGGACCCTGCGGGGCTCTCTCGGTGGGCGTCGCCCTTTGACGTGGAGTTCGTATCGACGGAGACTGCCGTACGGATGTGCTTGGTCTACCCCTTCGCTACCAACGCGGACGTGGAAGGCCGATGGTCGGCGCGCATCCTCCTTGAGAGCGGAACAGTGGTTGCAACGCACCACATCGACATTCGACTCGGAGACTGAGCGATTCCGGGCATCACCCGAGCGCGCGGAATCCACCATCAGGGAGACCACGGGCGGCCCGTCAGGTCGATCCCCGTGCGCTCACCAAGGGTCACACGGCTCGGGTTGTGCCCTTCCAGCCCCACCGAGTTCCTGACCTGCGACGTTGCGCAGCAAGTAAACCGTCGTGCGAACACCCTGGTTGGTTCGACCATGATGCCGGGCGATGCCTCGACTGTCAGCGTTCTACGGCGTCGTCATCTACATGTACTGGCGTGATCACTCCCCGCCACACTTCCATGCCGAGTACGGCGACCAGGAAGCACCCATCGTGATCGGCGACGGACGCGTCTACGCCGGTTCGCTGCCGCCGCGCGCCCTCCGAATGGTCAGGGAGTGGCGCCTGCATCTGGACGAACTTCATCGGGCGTGGGCGCTCGCGTCCAGCCGTGAGGACCCCGGTACCATTGAGCCGCTGCCATGAAGAGAACCATCAGGATTCCCAAGGTCACCGCCGTAGAGGTACAGCCGCCGTACGCGCTGCGTCTCACGTTCGACGACGGCATGACGCGTGAATTGGACTTGGCCTACGAACTCTGGGGTCCCATGTTTGAGTCGTTGAGGGACCCGGCATTCTTCGCTCAGGTCGTCGTCGAGCATGGCACCGTCGTGTGGCCGAACGGGGTCGACCTCGACCCGTTGGTCCTCCACGGCGACTTCGAGCCCGCTATCTCGCAGAACCAGCAACAAGTCGTCTAGCTGTGACAACCGGGGACGTTGTCCCTGACGGGACGGGGTGAGTGGTCCACCGATGAGTTGAGCCCTCCGAGCGACGCTGTGGGTCTTCCACAACTCCCGGCTCACAAGGAGGGCTCAGTGGCCCACGCTGGAAGCCGGCACCCGAACGCGGTGCTGACCCCGACCGGCCGCCGCCGCATGGTGGCCTGCGTCATCGAGCGGCGATGGACGGTCGAGGCGACCGCCGAGCGGTTCCAGGTCGACCCGAAGACGGTCCACAAGTGGCGTGACCGGTTCCTCGCTGCGGGCAAGGACGGCCTGCGGGACCGGTCGAGCCGGACTCGGCGCTCACCGAGCCGGACGCCTCGGCCGCTCCGCCGTCGGGTGATTCCGCTCCGGCGCAGCCGCCGCTGGGGCGGCGACCGGATCGCCTGCGAGCTCGGTCTGGCGTGGGCAGCCACAACGTCGAACTCATTGAGTACACCCCTGGGGTGCCTCGTTCAGGCCGGCTGAGCAACTTCGACCTCAGGGGGCCGCAGGGACCTGCGCCGGAACAGCCTGCGAGCGCGTAGTTTCCGGCAGCGTCATGGCTCGCAGGGCGCGCGCTATCAGTCACCGGTCGCGATCTCCGACCGGAGAACCGTGTGGCGATGCGCAAGGCGCAGTGAAGGCATCGAGGCCGCCGGGGTGTTCGCACAAGGACCTCCCAGGGCCACTGAGCCGCTGACCTGCGGCTTTTGCGCGGGCAACTGTCGTTGTGCGAACCACCCTTCGCCTCCCGCGCAGTGACCGACCCAGTCACGCCCGCCGTGCTAGCAGAGAGAACGAGTTCGGCAGCCTGCCTCGCCAGGCGGCCGCAGATGCACCGGCGGGCATCCAGAACGGGTCTGAGTACTCGCCGAGGTGAAGGACGGTCATCCCCATGCCAACCACCGAGTTCACCACGGCGGCCAACGGCCACTGGTGCTCGACCGCCTCCACGTCGGCGTCGTCAGAGAACCGCTGTATCGCGGACCCGGGGAACGTGTCGTTCACGCGGTCCCGCCGAAGTAGTCCACATCGGTGAGGCGCACCTCGTCCTCGTCGCTGGACCACAGCGGTGCGCAGGCTGTCCGCTCGGTGGGTAACCCCCGGCGGCGCTTCACGCGGTGCGGTCCGACTCCGTAGATGGACCGGTAACAGCGATGATTGTACGTGGCCTTCTCGCCGAAGAGACTCGTACGGCAGAGCTACAACCGAATCGCCGATTCGTACGCGGACGCCGTTCCCGACCCCGAGGGACCGAGGGCGAAGTACATCCGCCTGTTAAGGGATCTCGTCCCGGCGGGAAGACGAGTGCTCGATCTCGGCTGTGCCACCGGTGCACATGTGACTCGCTACCTGGCGGAGGACTTCGATGTTGTCGGAGTCGACATCTCGGAGCGGAGCATCGCCCGGGCGACGGAGACGGTCCCAAGGGCAACGTTCGTCGTGGCCGACATGGCAACAGTCGCCTTCGCGCCCGGCTCCTTCGACGCGGTCGTCGCTTTCTTCTCGCTCATCCATGTGCCACGTGCCGAGCACGCCGTCGTTCTGCGATCGGTGCACGACTGGCTGCGCCCGGGCGGGGTGTGCATCGTGACGATGGGCGCCGGGGGCGGGGGCGAAGCTACCGGCACATTTCACGGCGTCGAGATGTACTGGAGCAGCTGGCCCGCGGCCGACAGTCTACGAATGGTTGCGGACGCAGGCCTTGGGCTCCTCTCCGCAACCGAAGAGCACGAAGAGGAGAACGCGACGCTGGTGTCGCATCTTTGGGTGGTCGCCCGGCGCCCTTAGCGCGAGGTCCGGGGGACACGGGGTGGCCGCCGCCTCCGCCTTCGGGCTTCGAGGACGCGGCTGGATCGTCACGTCCCACAACGCCCGCATGCGCTACCTCCGGTGCCCCCTCTGACGTCACAGTTGGCCTCCGCAGGCGGCCGCGGCTTGCGACCGCATCCGCGGATCGCGGTGACTGTCCGACGCGGCGAGCCCATCACGTTGCCGCCTCTCTCGGGCCGGCGAGCCATCCCTGGCCAAGCGAGAGCGCGCTGTCGCGCCATAGCCCGAGTTGCTGGTCGACCCATGCCATCAGGCATGGCGCCGCATCGGCCACCGAGACTCCGCTGGTGTCGATGACGGCAAGGTCCCACCTGGGATCCCCCTTTGACCAGCCTGTCCAGCGGTTCCACACTGCGTCTGCGCACGTACCGCGAATGACGCTTGGCTCGAACTGCGGGTCCTGCGCGTGGTGCCGGTGCCACGCCGCCCACCGCAAGTAGTCGCGCTCCGTTTCCGGTGTCGAGCGCGCGCCATCGCGCTTGCGGAGGCGTTCGACCCTGATCTCGTCGGTGACGTCGACAAGGCAGATTGCAATTCCGTCCAGCTCGGTCGCCGACGGCGTGGCGAGCACCTCGCCCAGTGGCGACTGGCCCGCGAGGAGCAAGTGCCTGCCTTGGCGTTCGTAAGCCAGCGCCTGACGCACCCACCACTAGTTGGCCCGGTGCCGCCAACACGTGTCGGGGGACTCCGGACGCCAATCTCGTCGAAGTCGCGCACAACGACCTCAGGATGATCCGCGAGGCTCCGGGCAAGCGTGGACTTCCCGGCGCAGCTCGAACCCGTGAGCTTCAACAGCATTGATCGGGCTTTTCCCGGCCGTCGAACAGCTTCCTTGTTCTTGTGCGAAATGCCACGGCCGAATCTTCGCTCGGATCACTCGTGCCCTCGATGCATTTGATTCGCACGAACATCGAGGCGGATCGCGGAACGGTCAGCAGCAGCGTCCAAACCCCACATGCCGACAGGTCGATACCGTGTCGGCAGTGGACCACGTCTTGTGGATCGGCGGCCCTCCCGGGTCGGGGAAGACCACGGTGGCCAGGCGGCTGGCTCGTAAGCACGGGCTCCGCCTCTACAGCACCGACACCCGAACGTGGGACCACCGAGACCGCGCGCTCGCCTCCAACTACGAGCCTGCCATGCGCTGGGAGGCGATGACCCCCGCTGAGCGCCGGTCGGGCGATCCGGCCGAGATGCTCCGCATGTCGTTGCACCACGAGCGCCGTCAGATGGTGATCGACGATCTCGAGGCGATGCCGACTGCGCCGCTGATCGTCGCCGAGGGTACGTGCGTCCCGGCGTCGGCGTCGGCGGCGCGGCCGCACCGCGCTGTCTGGCTGCTGCCCAGCGGAGAGTTCCAGCAATCGACCCTGGCAATGCGGAGTCTCGACCGGGGGTCACTGGAGATGTACATGCTGCTCAGTCAACAGATTGTCGACGAGGCCCGGGCACACCGGCTCCCGACAGTCCGGGTCGACCGCACCCATCCGCTCGACGCAGTGATGGAGGCAGTGGAAGACGCGTTCTCGGCAGCCCTCACGAATGGTCCGCGCATCTTGGCGATGACGGATCGCCGCATCCTGCTCCGCGAGATCAACCAAGCGGTCGTCGCTCAAGTGCGCGGGTACTACGCCCGGCCATGGGCCGCGGGCGACGCAGACTCGGTCATCCAGTCGTTCGTGTGCGAGTGCGGCGAAGCGGCTTGTACGGCCGAGGTCTCGACGACGGTCGGCGCGGCGGCGCAGCCGATCGTCGCGCACCCATTCGACAAGCGCCTCAGGCATCATGAGGCGTGATCCGCCATACGGCCCTCACGCGGTGGGCGCTCACCGTGATGTACGGGGCAGTTGCAGGCTTCATCCTCTTGGGCGCGGTGGTGAACGCGGCGGGCGGGAAGTGGCGGGACGCCCTCCTGCTGTTCGGCTTCGGGGCGTTCCTCGCCTATCGAGGCGCGTTGCCATGGGTGCAGTTCGTCGACGTGACGGCCGGCGGCCTCCGGTATTGCAACTGGGGTCGAGTTCGGTTCCTGCCATGGGCCGCGATCGAGCGGTTTGATGTGCGCGAGCTCCTTGTTTCAAAGGGCCCGAACCGTTGGGTGGTGACGGCGCATCGGCCACGGAGGCCGCCGGTGGCACTGCGGGCCGCGACCCGTCCCGGCAGTTACCGCGCCCGCCCGAGTCCGAGCGAGACGTTCGCACGTGGGTTGGCCTCGGAGCTGAACGACCGACTCAGGGCGCAGGCCCCACGCGGGCGGTAGAGATCTAACCGGACGGGCGTGACCGAAGGCGGCGCGCTGTGCCCCACAGTGCGCCCAAGGTGGTGCCGACGACGGCGCCAGGGGCTCCGAACGCGCCGCCGAGCAAGGCGGCCGCGATGACCACGACAACGAATCCCCCAAGCCACACTCGCGTCGACACGTCGGTCATTATCCCCGACTGCCGACGGCGATGCTCATGCATGTGCTGACCGGGTTGGCGGTGTAGTCGCCGAACGGCGGACACGGCTCGAAGCCGGCTTTGGCGTACAGGGCCCGGGCCGGCGCGAACGCCTCAAGCGTGCCCGTCTCCAGACTGACCCTTCGATAGTTGCGCGCCGCAGCCACCGACAGAATGTGGTCGACCATGGCCCGCCCCACCCCCCGGCCGCGAACGGCGTCGCTGGTGTGCATCGACTTCAGCTCGCCATGGGTCGCATCCAGTTCCTTGAGCGCCCCGACAGCCACCAGCACACCGTCTTCGCGGCCACTGAAGAACGTGACCGCCGGGTCGCAAAGACCCTCGATGTCCAAGGCGTGGACGTGCCCGGGAGGGGTCACCTCCCGGGCGAAGTCCAAATGGCGTTCGAGGAGCCGGCGAACGTCTTCACGGCGAGGGTCGTCAGTGTCGATCTCGATGGCCAAGCCCACGCCCTGACTTAACCACCGCCCGCCCGCGTCCGGCAACGCGGTGCTTGTCAGCCTCAGTTCGGCCCCGAGGCGAGGCGGCATGACAAGAACGGAAGGGAGTGACGCCGTGCGGGGGACGCGTCTGGCTCAGCCGGCGCCGTCAGCCGGCGCCGTCAGCCGGCGCCGTCAGCCCACGCCCTCGCCGGTTGCCGCGGGTGCCTCGGCCAAGTGGACGAAGCCCGCGGGCACCGCCACCGCGAGCTGGGCTTCACTGGCCGCCGAGCGGGGGAGCCATTCGAAGTCAGACCGCACGTCCGACTGTGCCTTGTTGGCCTGATGCGAGACCGACCGCACGGGGAGGTTGGTAGCGACGTCGACCCACAAGTCGCCCGGCGTGGTGATCAGCCCGGGCTTGGTCGGCGGCAGCCAGCGCAGACGGAGCACCGCCCTACCGTCGAGCGTCTCGTGGGCAACCTCTTGCAAAGTGCCGTCATCGAGCTGGGCCCGGATGTCGGCCGCCGTCGGCCCACCGGTGAACGTCATCTCGCTCTCGCGGCCAGGCTCGGTGTTGTACGTCCACCACGCCCGGTCGTTGAAGCTCACGACGCGCACCACCACGTGGTCGCCCTGCGCCGTCAGCTCGTGGTCGTAGATCGGCACCCCGGCCAGGGTGGAGCTGCGGAACCGCTCCCGCCGGTTGACCGGATCGTGCCACGAGTCCCAGCGCACGCCATTGCCGAAGTCGCCGACCACGTGGAGCACATCGTCCGCGGCCCCGGCCATGGCCAGGCGCACCCGTTCCAGCACCAGCGGCGGCTCGCCAACGGGAGCGGCGGCCGAACCCGAGGTCGTGGAGTGCGGCGAGTTCGAGGACGACGACGGCAGACCGGCCCACAGCAGGCCGACGACGGCCGCGGCAGTCAGCACCGGCGCCAGCGATGCGGCGGCCACCCGGCGCCGTCGACTGCGACCACGGCCCCGACTGCGATCGCGGTCGTGGCCCACCGCAACACTCGCTTCGTCGGCCAACAGGGATGCCAACAGCTCGTCGCGCTCCCTGGCCCCGACCACCTGTTCCGTGCGCTCGGCAAGGGCGGGTCGGGCCTGGGTCAGACGGTCCATCAGGTCAGTCGTGTTCATGGTGCCTCCAAGGGCTCAGGCAAACGGTCAAGCGGATCGGCTTCGACTTCGGGTTCGGCTTCGGATTCGTCGACGACGGAGTCGTGAACTTCAAACGCGGCGGCCAGGCGGCGTCGGGCCCGGGACAGCCGCACGGCGAATGCGGCCTCCGAACAGCCCAGCACCACCGCCGCGTCCGCGGCCGGCAACCGGTCCCACGCCACCAGCCGCAGCACTTCTCGGTCACTTTCCGACAGGGTGAGAAAAGCATTGACCACGCCGTCGGCCTCGGCCACGGCATCGGCCGGGTCGACATGAGCGGCAGTGGCAGCGGCCGCGGCACCGCCGGCGCGTCCCATGGTCGAGACCCGCGCCACCAGACTCCGCCGTCGGGTGGCGGATCGCCGCATGTCGGCCAACGTCCTGCGGGTCACTCCCAGCAGCCACGGCCTGACCTGCTCGGGCATGTCGTCCCGCCTGCGCCAGGCCACGAGGAATGTCTGGGCCGCGGCGTCCTTGGCCAGTTCCACGTCCGCCCGAAGCAGGGCGTAGGCCAGCACGGCGTCGTAGTGCTCATGAAAGAGGCGCTCGAAGGCGCCCCGCTCGTCGTCGCGCACTCGCACGCCTTCCCTGGCCATCAACCGTGTAGTGGCCGGCACCGCCCTCGCATTACAGCGGACGGCCGGATTGCCCGACCCCCCTCGTACACTGATGCGCCCTGATGACGCAGATCGACGTGCTCAGCGCGGAGCGGACGAAGGTAGCGGCCCAAGTGGGCGCGCTCGCCGAGGAGTGGGACGCCATCGTGGCCGCGGCCCAGGACGTGGCCATGGACGACGAGCACGATCCCGACGGCTCCACGGTGGGGTTCGAGCGGGCCCGAGTCGGCGCGCTGCTCGACCAGTCCAGACGCAGGCTGGCCGCGCTCGACCAGGCTCTCGAACGGGCCCACGCCGGGAGGTACGGGCGATGCGAGGAGTGCGGCGTCCCCATCCCGCCCGAGCGCTTGGCCGCCCTGCCCGAGACGGTGAGATGCGTGGCCTGCGCGGCCCCGACCGACCCCCGCCGTTCCGGCATTTGGGCGTAGTTCAGGCCGGTTTGTCGACAGAACCACGCCCAAATGCCAGAGGCAGGCCGTCCGCCTAGGTGCCGTCGAGATTGGCCAGCGCGGCGGGCGGGACGCTGGTGACCGACACGACGACCCGCTTGTGGACGTCGCCCGCGGTGACGCAGGTCCAGGCCTGCATCCCGTTGCTGTAGGTGTCGACCAGGTACGGCACCTGGGTGCTGGACGAGTCCCCGACGGTGCCCGACTGGAGCGGGTGCGGCCCAGGAGCAGTGTTGCCTGGGGCCGTGGCGCACGCGGCGGCATTGTCGTCCACCGTCACCGTCGGAGCGGTGATGGACGGGGCGACCAGCGAGACCCGGCCGCCGACCGACTTGCTGCTGTCGTTGACACGGAAGCACACCCAGGTCTCGTCCGCGCTGGGCTGCTGCACCTTCACCAGCAGGTGGCCGCTGCCCGCGTCCTGGTCGGCCACGGTCTGCGTGGCCGCGGTGCACGAGCCCGAATACTGGCTGGGACCTCCGGGGCCCCAGGTCGCCGTCGTCTGGGCCGAGGCCTGGACGAAGGGCGGCGGCGCGGTGGCCGACGGACTGGCCACGTAGGCCGTGTAGGTGCGGCTGGCCTGGGTTGCGCTGGTGACCGTGGCCGAGCACGACGTGCCCGTCGAGCACGAGCCGAGCAGCAGACCGGTCTGGTCGAAGAGCTCGATGGCGTACGGCGTCGGGCCCACGTCCTGGTTGGCCACCGCGGTCAGGGTGACGGTGCCGCCCGGCGATGCGACGGGCGGGTCGGCCACGAGAACGAGGCTCCACGGCACAGGCGCCACGCGAGAGTCCGTGCAGCCGCCCTGGACCGGGAAGCTGGATGGCGTCGTCTTCCCGTTCCCGTGCTGGCCGTCGCTGTTGTTGCCCCAGGCCCACAGCGTGCCTCCGCCCCGCAGGGCGTAGGACGTGGTGCCGCCTGCGGCCACGTTGGTGGCGCCGCTGGCCCCGGTCACTTCAAGCGGGCGGTTGCTGGAGGGGATGGGCGGGGTGGCCTGCGAGGTGGCGTCCGACGTGGCCGAGCCCACGCCGAGCTGCCCGCTGGTGTTTGAGCCCCACGACCACACGCGTCCGTCGGCCGTCGTGACCAGGTTGTGGAACGAGCCCGCGGCGATGTGGGTGACGTTGGCCAGGCCGCTCACCGCGACCGGCGTGGTCTTGCCGCCGTTGCCGGGCACGCCGAGCTGGCCGGTGCTGTTGCCGCCCCACGTGCGCACGGTGCCGTCGGCCAACAGGGCGATCGAGTAGTTCGTGCCGCCATCGACGGCGACGGCATTGGTGATGCCGCTGACCTGAACGGGAACAGAGCTGCTGACCTTGGTGCCGTTCCCGAGCTCGCCGTCGGTGTTGAGGCCCCACGTCCACACCGTTCCGTCCGAGCGGATGGCGAGCGAGTGGTCCCACGCCGCGGCGACGGCGGTGACGCCCGTCAGGCCCGAGACGTGCACGGGCGCCGAGCGGTTGGTCGTGGTGCCGTCGCCCAACTGGCCTTCCAGGTTGCGGCCCCAGGCCCACACGGTGCCGTCTCTGTCCAGGGCGAGCGAGTGGTAGCCGCCTGCGGACACGGCCGACGCGGTGGTGATCCCGGTCGACACCACGGCGTGGCTGTCGGTCGTGGTCCCGTTCCCGATCTCGCCGTAGGCGTTGTAGCCCGTGGCCTTCACGGTGCCGTCAGGGAAGACGGCGAGGGTATGGAGGTAGCCCATCGAGATGCCGATCGCGTTGGCCAGGTCGCTGACCGCGACTGGGCTCAGGCGGTCGACCGTCGGGCCCGCACCGAGCTGGCCCCTGGCGTTGCTGCCAAAGCCCCATGCCGAGTGGTCGGACCGCTGGGCGAAGGCCGCCTGCTGGCCGGCGGCGATGGCCGTGGTCCCGGAGCACAACGCCCCGGTGGCCGCGCCCGCGCCCTCGATGCCGACCGTGCTGATCGTGCCCAACGACGCCCCCAAGACCAACGTGGACGCGCCGAGTCGACGAAGACGTCGCCTCATTCCCAGACCCCCAGTGCTTGTCACAACTACTCCGTATTCGATATTCGGCAGCGGGGCTCCAGCCCCCTGCCCTTCGGGTCAGGCCGGACAGGTCTGCTCGCCCGGCGTGAGGACGAGCCCCACCGAGCCGGCTCCCGGCAACTGCTGCTGGCCGAGCTGCGGGTCTCCGACAAACACCGTTCCGTTGGTGACGGCAACGTCGACGATGTCGCCCGCGGCGATGACCTTGGCGTGGCAGGCCCCGTCAGGACCGCCGGCGCGCGAGCCGCGGTAGACACGCACCACGCTCTTCGACCCGCCGATCATCCGCGAGACCGTGATCGACCAACTGTCCGCGGCGGCGACGTAGTGCCCCCACCGCGTGGCCGTGTACGAACAGGTCGCCGTCGACGTCACGCCGCCTGCGGCCTGACCGGGCGTGGTGGTGAAGCAGCCCTCGCCGCCGGCGGGAAAGGCGTTGGCACTGCCGGTGATCCCGCCTAAGGCGAGGACGGCGGCGACGGCCGCGGCCGCGCTGGTGGCGATGGTGCCGACGATGGTCCTGCGCATGCGAACTCCCCCTTGTGGTGCCCGCTTCGATTGTTCGACGCGGGTCATGGTTGGTCCTTCAATTGACGTTGCTGATATTGCAGATGTTCGTTTCTGCCATCCGCCCATCCCTGCCCACTCCCCCCGCTCGGGCCCTTCCCCCGCCCCCCTCCGCTTCTGGGCACCTTTTCTTCGCCCTGGGGCAAGAAAAGGTGCCCAGAAGCGGAAACCCACGGGGCGGGGGCGGGGGCGGGGGCGGGGAGCGGGGGTTAGGCGGGTGGGGGTCATCGGCAGGTGGACAGGTCGAAGAAGCGGTCGTCGGCGTCGGCGGGCCAGGCGAAGGCGGTGTGCCGGGCCCCTTGGGCGATGTAGCACCAGCCCCCGCGCGGGTTGGTAGGCGACCGGTACGCGGGCGCACTCTCGTTCCACCACACCGCGCTCACGTCGTCGACCATGGTGTGGTCGCCGGGGCCGAAGCCGACGTGGGCCTGCCAGTACGGGGCCTGCCCGGCGCCGGGGTTGGGGAACTTGGTCTTCTCCAGACCTTCGGCAAACGTCGTCGGCGTCAGGTGCGGGCCCGCCTGCTGGATGCCCGAGGCCAGCAGCAGCAGGGCGTAGTACCACTGGTAGAAGAAGAAGCCCTGGGCCTGGCCCCTGATGGTGTCATCGTCCGGGTTGGCCTCCTTGGCCGCCCAGAAGGCGGGCTCGTCGGCCTCGGCGTTGAGCTTGTTGAACTGCCCGACGCCGAACATGTGCGACCGTCGGCCGGCATCGCCGAAGGTCTGCATCTGCAACTCGTGCTGGGGCAGCGAGTACCCGGTCGTCAACAGCTCGGGCTCGAAGCTCACTTGGGCGTAGCCCTCCATCTCGCCGGTGAACGTCGAGGGGCCCGCCATCACGATGACGGACGTAATTCCCTTGTCCCGCATGTCCTGTCCTCGGCCCGTCCGGCCGTTGACGGTGGCGTCCGCGATCTCGTAGCGCGGCACCTTCTCGCCGCACCGGGCCAACGCGTCGTCCAACGTCTTCAGCGGAAGCGTGCTGCCGTCCGGATACCGCTCGTAGAGGACGGCGAACCGACGCGGCTTCAACCGGAACTCCGCGCCCGCGTGTGATGCGGGGGCGTTGTGCAGCCGGCACACCAGCGCGGCGGCCTGTCGTTCCAAGAAGTCCAAGCTGGGCTCGTACTGCCAGTAGTACGGGGCCATGGCGTTGATGTCGGAGTCGGTGAAGCGCCGGGTCATCCCGGCCACGCCGACGACCTTGCGCCGGGCCAACTCCCTGAAGAAGGGCTCGCCCGAGACGTACACGTTGATGTCCTGCTCGAAATCGAGGGCGGCGAAGGCGTGCGCTTCCTCGTCGGCGGCGACCGCGTACGCCTCTCGGTTGGTGGACTTCACGGGCACGCCCCGGATCTGCCTGCCGAAGAACTGGAAGCGCTTGTTGAAGAAGGCCACGAACTTCTCGAACACGTCCGAGCCCGTCTCCACCGGGTAGGCGACCCTGATCTCGTCGCCGGTCACGCCCTTCGAGGTGCTGCCGCCGTTGTCGCCCTCCCAGTAGTTGGCGCACGGAGGCGACTGTGGGTCCTCGGTCTGGCGGGGCGGGTCGCCGACGCAGTGCTTGACCCTGGCCTGCTCGATGACCCGCTTGGGCGGCGCCGTGCCCGGGGCCAGGCCAGGCACGGTGGTGGTCGTGGTGGTCACGCCCGTGCCAGCGCCCGCGGCGCAGTCCTGCCCGGCACCGCAGTCCCCACCCTCGCCGGAGCCGAACTGGCTGGCCTGCTGCTTCAACGCCTCGTCGATGGTCTCGCTGGCACGCGGCGCGAACTCGGCGATGCCGGGCGGCGAAGGAGGCGTGACGACGAGGGCGAGGGTGGCGATGGCCAGCAGCAAGGCCAAGACCACGACGCCGTGCACATAGCCGCCCACCGGCGACTGCGGCCGACGCGGCCCCGAGACCCTGGCCACCACTGCGCCGCTGGGTGTGACAACGCTCATGAGGCCCTCCTCATCGGACGTACAGCTCCCGCAACAGTGGGGCGCCTGCCAGCGTCAGCACTCGCCCGTCGGCCCTGGCCCCGGCCACTCGCTCGGTATGCAGGGCCACAGCCGACTGCCCGAACAGCACGGGGATGAGCGGCACGTCCTGGCAGAGCCGGTCCTCGAGCCCGCGCAACTCCAGGTCGCGCTCGCGTTCGTCCACCGCGCCTGTGGCCTTGACCTCGAAGACCCGGTCGAACTCCACGCTCGAATAGCGCTCCAAGTTGGAGCCGCCGCCGTTGGCCGAGAAGAACAGCGGGCCCAGGTACTCGAGGCCGCTCTGGTAGCGCGGGCTCCACGACATGCGGAACAGTCCGTCCAGCCCTTGTCCCAACGAGGCCTTGGACACGTAGTCGTCCCACGCCATGGGGACGAGCCGCACGTCGAGGCCCAGCTTGTCGTGCCACTGGCGGGCCACCGCCTCGGCCAACTGCCGGTTCTTGAACTCGTCGTTGAAGGTCAACGTCAGCGGTTGGGTCGGGGGCTTGGGCCGCGCCCCACTCGCATGGAAGCGGCACGCGTCGGGCCGGGAAACCCGGCCCAGCGACGGCGGCAGGAAGCCGGTCGCGGGTGCACGCGATCCGCCGTAAACATCACGGGCGATGGCGTTGCGGTCCAAGGCGTCGGCCAACGCCCGCCGCGACTCGGCGTCGGGGAACGGCGAACGCGACCCGGCGGGCACGGCGATGAACTCGACTTGGGGCGAAGGGCCGACGGCCACGGCCTGGGGCCCGTCGACTCGGGCCTGGGCCACCTGGTCGGGCGGCACCGGGGCCACGTCGACCTCGCCTCTTCGCCAGGCGCCGTAGCCCGCGGCGGCATCGGCGAACACGCGGAAGTCGACCTCGTCGGCAAACCCCGCGCCTCGCCGGGCCACACCCTCCAGGGCCTGGTCTGGCTTCCCACCGGTCCGCACGACGCGGACAGAAGCGGCTCCCGGCTTGAAGGGCGCGGCGGGCTTGTAAGGCCCCGAGCACACGGGGGCTGCGGCGAAAGCGGCGGGGGCGCGGTCGGCCAGGTCGGCTCTCACGGGCGCGGTGGCCGGGTGGGCCAGGGCCCGCACGAAGTCAGGGTGCTTCCCGCGTTCGAACAGCACCTCGAAGCTCAAGGGCTCGATGGCCCGCACCCCGCGCAACAGAGTCCGTGCGTCTTCCGCGGTCGACGCGCCCAGCTTGCTGTAGCCCGCCACGTCGGCAAGCAGCGAGGACGCGGCGCTGGCCGTCGACGGATCGGCCAGGCGGCGCAGGGACGCGACGACCTCTTTCGACGTGAGGCGGGACCCGTCGCTGAAGCGGAGGCCCTTGCGAAGCTTGAACGAGATCGAGCGGCCCCCGTCGGACGCGATCCACGATTGGGCCAGACCTGGCCTGGGGTCGCCGGTGACGGGGTCGATGGTGACGAGGGTGTCGCACATGGTCGACACCACCAGTTGGGCCGACGGGTCGGTGGCGCCTGCCGGGTCGATGGAACCAGGCGGGGTCACGGCGACGCGCACGGCCCCGCCGGGCTTGGCCGCCACCACCGACTCGGCCTGCGGGCCCGCCGACTCCCGCGGGATGGCGCAGCCGCCCGCCAACAGGGCTCCGGCCAGAGCCAAAACCAGAATGAGAACTCGTCTCGTTTCGAGAGGCCGTCTCGTTTCGGCCCGTCTCATTTCGAGAACCCGTCTCATTTCGATAACGCGTCCCGTCTCGGCCCGTCTCACTTGGGCTCCAGCGGCTCGGTGGAGGCCAGCAGTTGCACGGTCTTCGACGCCGTGTCCGACCGGGCGTCGGTCCGATGCGAGACGAACAGCCCGCCGTACTGCGTGCCCACGTTGATGATCTGCACGAAGTCCACGGTTTCGGGGCCACCCGGCCCGGCCGTGACACTGCGTCCACTGATGGTCACCAGCCACACGTCGATGGGCGTGCCGCATGCGTCGAACACGGCCTTGTGCTCGACCGTCGACCGCTGCGTGATGGTGGTCGGGCCGTCGCTGGCCGACGCGTCGAAAGCGTCCTTCTCCTCCAAGGGGAAGCGGATCATGGCCAAGCCGGGGAACGAGGGGTGGAACCCCTCGGTGCCCGCCAGGTACAGCCCAGGCCCGGCCTCGTTGGGACGGGGCACGCTGTCCGGGGGCCGAGGGGGCGTGACCACGACGGTGGGCGGACGGCTGTCGACACCCGCGGCAAGAACGCGATACGTCGTCGTGCTGGGAGGCAGGCCCGCGTTGGCCATGGTCACGTCGAACGTCCACCCGGTCGACTCGGTCACCACGTTGCCCACGGTGATGGTCGACGTCGGGGCGAGGATGGAGAGCTTGCCGCCCGCGGCCGCGATCTTCCCTTCTGTTCGGTAGACGTAGGTCGCGGGCACCGGCGGCTTGTCGATTTGGTTCCGGGCCACCAATCGCGGCGGCTGGAGGGGGTCGGCCTCGGGGCAGTCCGACGGCGCCTCTTGCGTGGGTGGGGCCACAGTGGGCTTGGGCCCCTCAACCGGCGCAGGCTCGTCGCTGAAGACGCCACCGGCCTCGAAGGCGGCCCGTGGGATCACGAGGGGCGGCACCGGGGCCTCGCCCACGGCCTGCACACGCTTGCCCAGCAGCACGTCGATGGGCACCTCCTTGGAGGCGATGTCCAACGGCGTCAGAGGCCCGGCGCATGCGCTCATGGCCAGGCTCACGCACGCCAACACCAGCGCCGTCCGAAAGGTCGAGGAACGGGGCATCACGGGCCACCTCGGCGAGGGTCAATGGGCGGGGTCCCGCCTGACGCAGCGAGGGACACGGCCTGTTCGCCCCGCTGGCCCGCCAACAAGTCGACGAAGAGCTGCTCGGGCTCGGTCAGCGTCCGGCTGGCCACGAGCAGTTGATACGAACGGCCATCGGGGTTGAACGACAGCAGCAGCCGTTGCTCGGACAGGCGCAGGATGTAGACCCGCTCGTTGCCCAGTCGTTGCAGGCGAAGGCGGCCGTGTCCCACCGACTGGAGGACGCCGTCGCGCACCTCCCGGTCGCGGCCCCGAAGCCCGGGCTTGAACGCGGCCACTTGGAGCGTGCCTGCCACCAGCCCGTCGCCGCCCTTGATCGTGTACAACTCGCCGCGCGAGACCAGCGAGACCTTGGCCAGGTCGTCGAAGGCCTTGCCGCCGCGAGGCTCGATCTCCAATCGAAACCCGTCCAACGACCCGGGGACGGTGGGCATGTCCGTCGGTCGTGGGGCGCCCGGCGCCGCGGCCCGCAGGTCGACGTCGCGCGCGCAGCCGCCGAGCGAGAGCACCGCGAGCACCAACAAGAGCACGGCCGCGTGGGCACCCACTGATCGGCGGGGCCGCGCCCGGCGGACGCCGCGCACAACGATCCGCAGCGAACGCCGCACCACCCGAGCGGCCTTGGCCCGGTACGACGTGCGCCACCACAGGTTCGGGATCTCCTCGTCGTAGGGCGCGACCAGCGAGGCGCGAGACGCGGCGGCGAGCAGGCGCGGCACGAACTGCTGAGCCCCCAGCAGCCTGCGTCGAACGCTTCGACTCCACTGCTCGGCCCGCTCCGCGTCGTCCTCACGCACGTCGCGCGCCAAGTCGCCCCACAAGGCCCGGGTGACGAGCCAACCCAACTGCCGGTGCTCCTCGTCCTCCACGGTCACGTCCACGAACTCGATTGGAGTCAGCGTCGGGTGGCCCACGTTCAGGTCCACCGCCGCATCGCGAAGCTCGGCGTAGGCCGCGGCGATGCGGGCGCGAGGCCCCGCTCGATGGGCCCAGCGCCTGCGTCGGGCCGACCGGGCCGCCTTGACCAACGCGGGATACAGCAACAGCGCCAGTGCGGCCAGAGCTCCCAGGGGCACCAGGCGCACGGCCCAGAACTGCACCAGCCGGTACAGCAGCGTGATGCGCGACAGCCGGATGGGCACGTAGACGACGGCCGCCAGTTCCTCGGTGGGACGGATGGTGGGGTCGTCCTGCTTGGGATCGGGCTTCAGACTCGACTTGGCGCGCGGCGGGCGTCCCACGATCGGCGTCCAGCCCACGCCCTCGAACCACACCTCCAGCCACATGGCCCCATGGCGAGGCCGGATCTCGATGTGGTCCCCCTTGGGCTCGCCGCCGAAGTAGCCGTAGCCGATGCGGGACGGGACGCCCGCCCACCGGGCGAGCAGGGCCTCGCCCGCGGTGATCTCGTAGGGGGTGGCGTCCTTGCCCTCGAGCATGTCGGCCACGCGTGCAGGCGGAACGTCGACCGGGTTGCCCGCGCCCGCGGCCACCACCTTGTCGTAGAAGTGGGTGCGCACGAACTGGAGCCGCTCGTACGTCGGCGTGTTCGGGGGGATCTCGTCCAACAGGCGCTGCACGGCCTCGGGCGGACGCGGCACCCGCAAGAACTCCCTCATCGCCGCATTCGGCGCTGGGGCACGCAGCAAGTCCTTCGACGACGGCGGCGCCGGAGACTGGACCGTGTAACGAGTGCCCTTGTGCGCCCTGGCCCCCACACGAAACGTGCCCGTCCTGGGGTCGACTTCGAGCCCGCCCGGCGCGTTGTCCACCTGAAAGGGCGAGGCCATGTCGGGCACCGTCCGGCCCTCCACGTCGGCGATCTCGAACGTCGCCTTGATGGTCGGTGCATCGGCCGCGGGCCTGGTCGCCAACGGCACCCGGCCCGTGCTGTCGACGGGCTTGAACCGCCGGGGGTCGAAGGGCGGCGTGAGCCAGGCGTTGTCCTCGTACACGTCGAGCACGCCCAGCCGCCACGGCACGGCCACGTCCGCCTTCACCGTGAACAACACGCGGTCGGGCGACGAGGGAGGCGGTTGGGGCCGCTTGGGCGGCACCACCTGCGTCTCGTCCGCGTGGGGGAAGAGGAACCCGAGTTGGCTGACCGCGAACAGCACGACGAGGAGGCCGGCCAAGCTCGCCCCTGCCCGTCCGAACCGCCGGACCTCGAAGGACTGGCCCGTGGCCCCTTGGCCAGCCAGGTCGGCACCGAAGGCCACGGCCAGCGCGCCGATGACGAGGACCAAGGCCACGCCCACGGACAGCAGCTCACGGCCGGGCGGCTGGACGAGGACGGCGGCTGCGGCGACCGGTGCCGGAAGCAGGGCCGCCAGTCGGGGCTTGCCCGTGCCGTGGGCGAGGCTGGCCGCGGCCATGGCCAGCGACGAAACCAGCAGCACGAGCAGGAACCGCCAGCCCGGATCGAAGGGGATCGGCGGCGAGGACAGCCCGCCGGTGCGCAGCGCCTCCACCACCAGATGCGGGAGGTTGGCCGTGCCGCCGGTTGCGTCGGGTGCCACCAACACCGCGCCCGCCACCACCGCGGCGGGGATGGCCGCCAGTTGCACGACCATGGGCCTGCTGGTCCTGCTGGCCGCATAGAACATGCCCGCGCCGAGAGCGGCCGCGCCAACGCCCACCAACCGGGCGGTGACGCCGCTGAAGACGCCCGCCATCATCCAGGCCGCAGCGGCGGAAGACAGCAGCGACGCGGCCGCGGCCAACGCCGGGCTGACGACGGGGGCGGCGGCCTCCTGCTCGGCCTGCCCTTCGGCGTCAGGACGGGTCGACGGGGTTACCGCTCCCGCCGACTCAAGGCCGTCGGCTCCGGCGTCGGCACCCGCGCCAGCATCGGCATCGGCGACAGGGAGGACCACGGGGTCTTCGATCAGCGTCATCGGCGACTCGAAACGATGTGCTGGAACAGCGTGGACAACGGCGTGTTGGCCGCGACCTCGGCCACGTTGCAGCCCAGGCTTCCGGCCCGGCGCAGGCTCAGCGCGTCGGGCTCTTCACCCAGGATGACGACGACGAGCATGGACGTGCCCCGCTGACGCAACAAGCGCAGTCGAGCGGCGGCCTCGGCGCTGAGCGATGGCGTCACGATCACGTTGTGGGCCGAGCCCTGCGGGTCGGTCAGCATGCGCTCGACGGCCTTGGCCAAGGGCTTGTCGATGCGTTCCACGCGGGCCAACCGGTCGAGCACCGCGATCTGGCTGCCGCCGCCGCGAAAGCGCGGCGGGCGAAGCTCGTTGCCGGTGTGAAGGGTGACGGTGAAGCCCGACTTCAGATAGCTCGTCGCCAAGGAGGCGGCCACCTTCACCGACAGCTCGAAGGTGGGCGAGTCCTCGCCCGACTCGTACACGGCTCGGTCGGTGTCGAGGTACACGTGGATGCGGTCGGTGATGCCTTGCTCCGACTCACGCACCAGATAGCGGTCGTACTGCGCGAAGGCGCGCCACACGATGCGCCGCGGGTCGTCGCCCTCGACGTAGTCGCGCATGCCGTAGAACTCGAAGCCATTGGGCCACGGCTTGGACACCGGCGGCCGCACGGGCGGGTCTTCCCACTCCCTGCTGGTGATGCGGTCGGCCACCGGCTCGGTGTCGGGGTGGACCAGGATCTCGACCGAGGGAGCGATCTCCTGACGGTGACGGGTCAGGCCGAACGGGTCGCTCCACTCGGCCACCAGCGGGCCCACGTTGAACGCGCCTCGACGCGATGGCGAGAACCGGTACTGGTGAACGATCTCCTTGCCCGCGGGCAGCAGCGGCACCGGCACGCGCACGGGTTGGCCCAAGTGGCGGTCGAGGGTCTCCTCCACGATGACGCCGGTGATGCGGCGGGCGGCCCGAAGCTTGATCTCGACCGATACCGGCCGACGGGCCCTGACCCGCCGGGGCAGTTCCGAGCGGTCCGTCTCCACCGACAGCGTGCGCCGGCCCAGCAGCCAGGCGGACACGACCACCACGACCAAGCCATAGGCGGCCAAGGCCAGACCGCGACTGGTGAGCAGGCGGGCTGCGCTCCACAACACGACGGCGGCGACCACAGTCCACACGCCGCTCGGTGTGAGCGACAGCCTGCGTTCGAGCAGCGCGAACAGGGTTTGCTGGCGGGCCCTGGCCTGGGCCGCGGCAGCCCGACCTCGGGGTGCAGGCGCGGCCGGCGAGACGGGCGCGCCAGGTGCGAGGGGCGCGGTCGGGCTGTCCGCGGCCACCGCCTCGCTCCCCTGGTCCAGCACGTCGGTCATCCCGTCCTTGCTCCTCGGCGCCGGATCAGCGCCCGGCCGCGGCCCCCGCCCGCGCCCCACTCGGAACCTTGACCCTGTGCAGCAATCGGTCCACCGCGTCGTTCACCGTCTCGCCTCGCAACTCGGCTTCGGGCGACAGCATCAGGCGATGGGCCAGCACGGCGTGAACAAGCTGCTTCACGTCGTCGGGCAGGACGTCGTCGCGGCCCTGCGATGCGGCCATGACCCTGGCCGCGCGCATCAAGGCGATGGACGCACGAGTCGACGCGCCCATCTGCAAGGCCGGGTCCGACCGGGTGGCCTGAACCAGGTCGGTGATGTAGTGGAGGATCTCGTCGCTCACCAAGACGTTGGCGGCCCAGGCGCTCATCTCCACCACCTCAGCCAGGTCGATCACCGCCTTGATGTCCGTGATGGCGTCGTGCTTGAGGTGGGCGCGGAGCACGTCGACCTCGGCGGCCCGCTCCGCGTACCCAACCGACAGCTTGAACAAGAAGCGGTCGAGCTGGGCCTCGGGCAGGGGGAACGTGCCCGCCAACTCGATGGGGTTCATGGTGGCCAGCACGAAGAACGGAGCCGGCAGCGGATGGGTCACGCCGTCGAAGGTCACCCGGCGCTCGGCCATGGCTTCGAGCAGGGCGGACTGCGTCTTGGGCGTGGCCCGGTTCAACTCGTCGGCCAGGAACACGTTGGCGAACACCGGTCCTTCGCGGAAAACGAAGTCGCCCGTGGTGCGGTTGAGAACCGTGGAGCCGGTGATGTCGGCGGGCAGCAGGTCGGGCGTGCACTGGACACGCGAGCTGCGGGCGCTGATGGTCTCGGCGATGGAGCGGGCCAGCATGGTCTTGCCCGTCCCCGGCATGTCCTCGAACAGCACGTGGCCCTCGGCCAGCATGGCGACGAGAGCGAGGCGGACGATGTCGTCCTTGCCCTTCATCACCAGGCCGATGTTGTCCACCATGCGCTCGAAGCGCTCGCCGAAGCGGTCGCTCGACATCTCGATCTCCTTGCGGGCCGAGCGCCTTGCCGACCGTCGCTCCACCCGGACGTCTATGTGGGCCATCGCCGTCACATCCCTCTCCTTCGATCGATATCCGTGTGCTCAAGACCGAGTACGCGCGTCACGCGGTCCATGCCCGAGCCGGACCGGCTCAGCGCGCCCTCCGACGCGGCCAGGTAGCCCCCGACCACGCGCGGGTGGGCCATCACGTCTGCGGGCGGGCCTTCCACCACGACCCGGCCGAGCTCCAGCGCCACCAACCGGTCGCTGATCGACGCGACGAGGGGCACGTCGTGCTCGATGACCAACAGGCCGCACCCGAGTTCGCGCACCAGCCGCTGCAACACCGGCCCCAGGGACTCGGCCTCGGCTTGGGCCAGCCCGGAGGCAGGCTCGTCGAGCAGCACGACCTTGGGCTCGAGCGCGGTGATCATGGCCAGCTCGACCGCCCGGCGGGTGCCGGTGGACAGCTCGTGCGTGAAGGTGTCGGCGTACTCGGTCAGGCCGAGCAGTTCGAGCACGTCCTCCACCCGGCGCCCGATGCCCTGCTCGCGCTTGCGCACCTGCGGCGCCCAGATGGCGGCCAGCACGGGCGAGCGCACGGCCCGGCGCTCGAAGGCGACGGCCACCGTCTCGCGCACGGTCAGGGCCGGGAAGAGGCGGGCGTTCTGGAAGGTGCGGCCCAGGCCGTGCCGGGCCCGGGCGTCCGCGGGCAGCGCGGTCACGTCGGTCCCGTCGATGCGCACCACCCCGGACGTGCTCAGCGCGTGGCCGGACAAGGCGTCGAGCAAGGTCGACTTGCCTGCTCCATTGGGCCCGATCACACCCACGATCTCGCCCGCGCCGATGGACACGTCGACGTCGCTCAAGGCGTGAATGCCGCCGTAGGAAACGGTCAGCGACTCGCCGACCAGGGCGGGCACGGCCCGCTGCGTCCCTTCCGCCGTCGAGGGACGCGGGCGACGGGAAGCAGCTGGGGTGCTCGCAGCCCCGCCGCCCGCGAGGAAGACGGCCCGTACCAAGTCGGGCCGCGAAAGGAGGTCCTCAGTGGGACCGTCGAACTCGATGCGCCCCCTGTCCATGAACACCGACCGCTCGGCCACGGTCAGGGCCACGTTCAGGGACTGCTCGACCAGCACCACCGCGCTTCCGCCTGCGGTGAGGTCCTTGATGATGGCGATGGCCTGGTCCACGGCCGACGGCGCCAAGCCGAGGGACAGCTCGTCGACCAGCAGCAGGCGCGGGCGCAGGAGGGCCACTTGGGCGATGGCCAACATCTGCTGCTCGCCGCCCGAAAGGTCGCCCGCCTTGGCATCGAGCCGATCGGCCAGCGCGGGGAAGAGGGCCACGCCCGCGGCGACGGGGTCGGGAGTCGGCTCACCGTCATGGTCGAGAAGGCCCGCGGCGAGCACCAGGTTCTCGCGCACGGTCAGGCTCGGGAACACGGCCTCGCCGCCGGGAAGAAGGATGACGCCCGCCCGCGCGTTCTCGTGGGCCGGGACGTGGGTGGTGTCCCTGCCGTCGATCACCACCGCGCCGTTGGCAGGCTCCTGCAAGCCCGCGATGGCCCGCAGCAACGTCGACTTGCCCGCGCCATTGGTGCCAAGGAGGGCCAGGCACTCACCACCGTCGAGATCGAGGTCGGCGTGATGCACGATGGTCACCGGGCCCGCGGCCACGTCCACGTCCCGGCAGATGAGCAGCGCGTCCTCGCCTGCGCCCCTGCGTCGTCGCGACGTGTCCCCCGCCACCGCGGCGGCGCGAGCGGCGCGCATGTCGGACGCCACCGTCGACGCCGACGACAGCACGATCATCCCGCCGACGATGTTGAAGGGGATGAAGAACAAGAGCCCCTGCTGCACCGGCACCTGCTGGGCGAAGCGGACGACCGCGGGGCCGACGGCCAGTCCGACCAACAGGAACGGCGCCGCCATCTGGAAGCCGACGCCGCGCACGCGGGCGGGCGCCACAAGCGAGATGACGACGGATGAAGCGGGCAGCAGGGCGGCAACGAGGAACGCGATCAGGACCGAGGTCGCGATGAAGACGACCAAGCTGTCGTTGAGGGCGACGACCGCCAACAACAGGGCGGACAGGAAGTAGAGCGAGGCCTGGGCGGCCACGAGGGAGGCGGGGCGAAAGCGGATCATGCGGTCGGCGATGACGCCGCCGAGCAGGAAGGCAGGCAGCGCGGCCACGGCCTGGGCCGTGAGCAGGGCGGCCCGTTGCGAGGGGTCGAGGAAGAACTTCTCGGCCATCACCAACGACACCAGCAAGGTGGTGGGCTGGGTCACCACGGCCTGCACGCCTTGGGCGTAGGCCTGGCGGCGCAGCGTGCGCACGGCCCACGCGGCCCGCAGCGCCTCGCGCCAACTGGGCGGGGGCTGGTCGGGCACGGCATCCGGGTCGGCGCCCAACTCGGCCCTGTCCATGGCGCCCCGGGGGGGCTCCTTGAGCAGGAACGTGAGGGCCGATACCGCAGTCGCCACCGCGGCCAGGCTGAGCACCGCGGCGCGCCAGCCGAGATGCACGATCAGGTACCCGGCCACGGGCAGGCCGAGGATCACACCGAGCTGCGAACAGGCGGCCAGGAAGGCCATGGCCCGAGCCCTGGCGTGGGAGGGGTAGTAGTCGGCGATGAGGGGGCCGACCGCAGGCGAGCCGAACCGCTGTGCGCTGACGCCGAGCAGACGGCCGCCGTAGAACGCGCCCGCGCTTCCGGCCATGGCTTGCAGGAGGCTCGACACGTTCGACCCGATCACCCCGACGCGGATGATCCGCACCCGCTTGACCCGGTCCACCAGGAAGCCGGTGGGCAGGGCGAGCAGCACGGCCACAATGCCGATGGCCGACCCCAACGCGGCCAAGGTCTGCACGGACACGCCGAACTCAGCCCGGAGTTCCGGGGCGATGAGGCCGAGGGCCTGATCGTCCCAGCCCGCGATCAAGGTGATGAGGCCGAACACGAAGAACGGCAGCTTGGGGCCGGGGATGTTGCGGGGGTCGAGGTCGCGAACGGCCTGCGCCAAGGCCCGCCGACGTGGGTGGTCCCCGCCGTCGGCGCGTGTCGCGCGTGGGTCTTCGACGGGCGTCGACTGGCCGTCGGGAGCAGGGCCGTGCGCGGGGACCAGAGGCCGATGCCACACCGTCTCCGGCGTGATGGGCAGGGCGCCCTCGACGACTGCGCCCTGCTGGTCGCGCTCGCCCAGCTCGCCCTGCTCGGCCTGTTGGATGGCGGTCACGGAAGCACCTGCCGGGTGCGGGCGTCGATGGCCCACTGTCGGGGGACGTCGTAGGCCACGCGGGCCACGGCCAGGGCGCGGGGCTCGCGCAGCGGCGCCCGGTCGGCCTGTCGACGGCCGAGCAGCGCGGGCACGTCGATGCGCAGCCGGATGGCGATACGCCGCAAAGCCGCGTCGCGTGCGTCGTACAGAAGCTGGGCGATGCCGCCCGGGGCGGCGGCCAACAACAACACGCCGCCCAGGCCCGTGCCCGCGAAGACGATGAGCGGGTTGGTCGAAAAGAGGGTGAGGGCGGCCTCGAAGGCAAAGCCCAGAAGGGGCCCAGCCACCCCGCCCAGGCCGCCCACGACCGAGTAGAGGAACACGCCGAGGCTGGCGTCGGTCGAGAAGGTGGCACTGGAGATGCCGCGCTGTTGGTACAGGAGCAGCGCGCCGGCCACGCCGCACAGAAAGCCCGCGATGGCGAAGGCCGTCAGCTTGGCCCGCATGGCGCTGATGCCGAAGGCGGCCACCGCGCTCGGATTGCCGCGGGTGGCGATCAGCACGCGGCCGGTGCGGGAGCGACGCAGGCCGACCACGCCGATGCACGCGAGGGCCACCACGGCCACCGCCCCGTAGTAGAAGGCCCGCGGGTCGTTGAAGTCCATGCCCAACACGGCCGGGCGGGCGATCAGCCTGGGCACGTGGGCGCCCAAATAGCGCCGGTCGGCGAAGACGGCCTGCGCGCTCAAGGCGAAGGCCAGGCTGATGACGGCGACGTGCACGTTGCGCAGGCGGACGGCGGGCAGGCCCATCAGCATTGAGACGGCCGCGCCGGCCAGGCCCCCCACCACGACGGCGATCGGCGCGGGCAGCCCGGTGACGGCCACGACCCAGGCCCCCACCGCGGCCACACCCATCTGACCTAGGCTCAACTGGCCGGCCCAACCGGTGAGCACCAACAGCGACAAGCCGACGAGGGACAGCACGACGAAGGCGGCCGCGCTGGCCGTGGTGCTGGCCGACAAGGCCCACGGAAGACCGAGCACGACGACGGCGCCGATGACGGCACCGGCCTTGGCCCACGCCCGCACCTGCGGCAGGCGGCGCAGCTCGGGCGGCACGGGCCGGACCTCATCGGCCAACGCGGCCGCGGCCTCCGCCTCCTGCTCAGCCCGAGACGGGTGCTCCCGTTGCGGTACGAGGAGAAGGCCGACCAACAACGGAAGGGCGGCGGCCAACGGAGCGGTGGACTGAAACCCTTGGGCCACGGTCTGCTGGAGCACGCCGAACACGGCCGCGGCCAACGCCACCACGCCCAGCCGGCGGAACCGGCCCGTCACCACTGCGGTCAGCACGAGGGCCAGTTCGAGGGAGGCGATCTGAGGCGCGCTCAAGGTCCGCACGTCGCGGCCGAAGCCAGAGACCACGCCGACCACGCCTGCGAAGAGGCCCGCCCACAGCCACACGCGTGTGGCCACCGCGGCCACGTCGACCCCAAGCGTCTCGGCCCGACCAGGCCGCTCCGACGCGGCCCGCAACTCCGCGCCCGCCCGCGTGCGCCGCAGCCAGTACGACAAGGCGGCCACCGCGAACCCGGCGAAGAGGAGCAAGAGCACCTGGCCCATGCGGAACGTAGCGAAGGGATCGATGCGCCAGACGAAGTCGCCGGGCGGGTAGGTCGAGCGGGTCTGGAGCACGGACTTGAGCTGGTCCATGGTCTGGGTGCCGGTGGGTTTGGGCAGCAGCAGCCGCTCGATGGTCGGCTGGAGGCCAAGGAAGACCTGGGCCGCGAACACGGTCACCAGCGAGCAGACGATGCGGGGGGCGTGGGCGAATCGGCGGGTGACGAGCTGGCCCACGAGGTACGACGCCACCATGGCCACGAGGACGCCGATGACGGCGGCGGCGAAGAAGTTGACGGTCACGGCCAGTCGACCGGGCTGGGCCGCGATGCAGCCACAGGCCGAGCGGGTCACGTCGATCAACCGCTGCCCTTGGGCCACGTCCACGAACACGAACGCACTGAGGCTGGCCAGTTGCACTTGGCAGAAGTTCACGACGCGGTTGGACCGGTAGACGAGCAGCACGGCCAGGGCGTGCACGGCCAGCACCGCGCCGCCCACCGCGCCGGTCGCATAGACGCCGAAGCTCAGGTGGCGGGGCGCGGCCTGCACCAGGAGGAGGGCGGCACCGAGCACGCCGACCTCCATGAGGGCCGTTGACTGGCGCAGGCGCGTGAGCGCGGCGGGCGGGTTGTCCACTGCCGATCAAACGGTGGACCGGAGTGGTGATTACGAAGGAGGTTCACATTTTCGAACGACCGTGGTACTAATCGCTGGATGCGTGCTGGGGTCACGGCAAACCAAGTTGAGACGGGCGCGGGCGCGGGCGGCGACACGCGGCCCGGGTCGGCAGAGTTCACGCCCGCGCTGCTCGAGGCCATGTGGCCCGTCGCCCATCGACGCCTGGTCACGGCCCTGCGGGCCGCGGGAGCCGACGAGGACAAGGCCGAAGAGGCAGTGGCCGAGGCCTTCACCCGGGCCTTGGCCCGTCGCCTGGTCATCGCCGACGTGGACGAGTTCTGCCGGTGGGCCTTCGTGGTGGCCAGGAACGCGTTTGTCGACGCGGGCCGCAAGTCCCGGCGGGTGGTCCTGCTCGACGTCATGCCCGAGGCCGTGGACCCCTACGACTTGGCGTCCCACGTGGAGAGCAGGGAGCGGCTGCAAGAGGCTCGGGCCGCCATTGCCGCCATGTCGAGCAGCGACCGCGGCGTGCTCATCGACGGGCTGACCGGCGGCGAGGCGGCCGGGTCGCGCAAGGAGGCGGTCAGTCAGGCCGTGCGCAGGCACCGGGCCCGGGCCCGTCTCCGCCAAGCCCTCGGTGCGCCCGTCGGGTGGCTCGGGCTGCGCAAGCCCCGCTGGCTGTGGCGGCTGTCGAACATGCCCACCGACGCCATGTCGGCCATGATCGCCCTGCCGTTCTTGGCGGTGACGGCCACGTGGTTCACGCCCAGCGCGGCGTCGACGCCCGATGCCGTTGCCCCTCCTGCGGTGATCGCCGCGGCCGCACCCGCACCTGTCGTGGTGGCGCGGCCACCGGCCCCGGCTACGTCGGCGAGTGCGGCGGCCCGACCGACCCGCTCGGGTGGGTCAGGCTCGTCCGGCGGCGGCGGTACGTCGACCCCCGATGGGCCCAAGCGGCCACTGACGCCTGGGGCGGGGAACACAAGCGTGCGCCTCAACGCGCCCACCGGCGACCATGCGACCGTGTCATTCGGGTTCACGTACGACCCGGACACCACGCAGGACAAGGTGGAAGAGGTGCACGCCACCACCGTCATCCCGCTTCCGTAGATCCGGCCCGCGGTTCCGTCAGAAGTTCGGTAATCACGGGCGTCCTCGGCCGTTTCACCGATGTGCATGGTGTCGGTCAAGTCCTCGGTCGTGACATGGCGTTGCGTCTGGTGCCAAGCGGAGGCGCGGCGCCTCGGCAGGCGGCCGACCCGACTGCGGCGGCCGACCTGGCCTTGGCCTGCGAGCTGTTCGACGTGCGGGGGATGATCGAGCCCGTGATCGCGGCCCGGGCCGCCGAGCGATCGATCGGCGCCGACCACCTCCGCCGGCTCTACGCCCTGCGGGGCGCCATGCGCAGGGCGATGGAGGGGCCGGGTGCCCCCGACGTGGGTGCGTTGCTGGCCGCCAACGCCGCCTTCCACGTGGTGCTGGCCCGGGCGTGCGGCAACGACGTGTTGACGTGCATCGTCGAAGAGGTGTTCCTGCGGCTCGACCCGCTGTTGGGCCGGGCCATCGACCGAGGCGCGGGCCACGACAGCCCAGTCGATCCGTCGTGCCATGGCGACGTGCTCGACGCCGTGCTGCGCGGCGACCCGGACCACGCATGGGAGACGGCCAGGGCCCACGTGGCGTCGTCCCGGAGAGCCGTCCTCGACGCGCTGGTCGGCGTGGGCTCGCGACCTGAGCGTTAGTTCGCCGCGGCCACGTTGCAGATCTCGGGCTTGCAGACAGTGCGCACGACCGACACGACGGCGTTCTTCACCGGCATGAGGTCGATGTACACGCTGGCAGGCACGGGCACGGGGAGCACGTACGGGAAGCAGGTGAAGTAGACGCCCTGGTAGCACACCGCGTTGGCCGTGCCCACGCCCATCGTCTTGCCCGACTCGCCGTCGACGAACACCGTGTCGATGGTCATCAGGCACGTGGCCCAGATGCTGGTCTCGTCGGCCGCGCACGCGCCCGCGCCGCCGAAGAAGGTCGCCCCGTCAGCGCCGGGCGGGACCATGATCACGCCCGCCGAGCTGGTGCCCCCGCACATGAAGGCGTGGGTGCCGACCACGGAGTTGTCGTACTCGCACACGCCGCCGCCCGCCCCGAAGTTGAGCCAGGTGTAGCCGGACCCGCTGCCCGGCGCGGCCTGCACGTCGGTCCTGCCCTCGAGCCCGCGGACGGGCGTGGGGTAGACGCAAACGACGAAGATGTACTCGCCCGGGCGCGGGGTCTGCTGGTCCACGCCCGCGCTGGCCCCCGCGACGGCTGGCGTGCCCGTGTGGCACGAGCCCGGCGCCGCGCCCGCCGGACCGCCCGCGGCCACGCCGACGCCCAAGCACATGGCCAGCAGCCCGATGACGACAGCGATCCTTCGCATGGCTCCCCCAGTCGCGGGCCCACAGCCCGACTCCTGCGAAGAGTTCCCCGCCGGGTCGCCGAATCCTCTGCCCGTCGCCGAATCCCCTGTTTCACCTGCGTTTTGTGCCATGCCAACCGGACTGGAGGACATAGCACGCGTCATCCGCAGGCCACGTCCTCCAGACGGGTGCAAAGGGGGCAAAGAGCCGATCGGTCAGGCTTGGCGTGACCCTCCCATCTTTTCCACAGCACCTGCTGCTGTGGAAAAGTCGGGCGCCGCTACCATCCGCGGCCATGGCCGACGAGGCGACGGACGCGACGCCTCGCGCCCAGCCCCGAGACCTGCTCGTCCCGCTCGGCCTGTTCGCTGCGTCTCGAGTCGTGGTCTGGACGTCGGCCTGGGTGGCGTGGTTCCTCAACGGCAAGCTCTCGCTGGGCGAGATCCTGACCAAGTGGGACGGCGACTGGTACCTCAAGATCGTCAACCACGGCTATCCCACCACCATCGTGCGGGGCGAGGGCAACGCGGCCCAAAGCCCGCTGGCCTTCTATCCCGGCTATCCCGCCCTGGTTCGGGCCGTCATGGCCGTGACCCCCTTCGGCCCCCGCACTGCCGCCGTCCTCGTCAACGTCGTGGGCGCGGCAGCGGCCACCGTCCTGCTGTGGCTGCTGGCCCGCCGCCTCATCGGTCCGGATGCGGCCACCCGCGCCATCGCACTGTTCGCCTTCTTCCCCGGCTCGTACGTGTTGGGCATGGCCTACTCGGAGGGTCTCTTCCTGGTGGCCGTGGGCGCGTGCTTCTTGCTGCTCTCCCAACGGCGATGGGTGCTGGCGGGCCTGGCCTGCGCGGTGGCATCGGCCACCCGTCCCACCGGCCTGGTCTTGGTGGCGTGCTGCGCGCTGGCCGCCTTCGAAGCCGTCCGCAGACGACGCGAGCTGCTCGCCATCGCCGCGCCCGTCATCGGCTCGCTCGGCTTCGCCGCCTTCACCGTCTATCTCGCCGTCCACGCCCACGACCCGCTGGCGTGGAAGTACCCCGAGGAGCATGGCTGGGGCCAAGGGCTCGACTTCGGCCGCAACACGCTGCGCCAGGCCCACCGGTTCCTGAGCCACCCGCTGGCCGACCTCAACGTGCTCGTCTCCATGCTGACGTTCGGCGCCGTCATCGCCCTGGCCCTGCTCTGGTGGCGGAGCGGCTGGCGGGCCCCCGCCATCCTCGTCCTCTACACCGTGGGCATCCTGGCCCCGGCCGTGCTGTCGAGGCAGCTCTACTCCACGGCCCGATTCACCATGACCGCCTTCCCGCTGTTCTTCGCCGCGGGCCGAGTGCTCAAAGGGCCGACCCTGTTGGCCGTGCTCGGGGCCATGGCGGGCGGACTGGCCTTGGTCACGGTCTTGTCCGGGGCCACGTACGGCCTGACGCCGTAGCGGCCCGAACGCGCCCGCGCGCGCCGCTCACCACGTGTCGATGTTCGGCCGCTTCTTGCCGGTGCGCGCCGCGACCGGCGGGGCCGACTCCAACGCCGCGCTGATCCAGCGCCGCGAATCGGCCGGGTCGATCACGTCGTCGATCTCGAAGTAGGTCGACGTGTTGAGGGCCTTGCCGTGCTCGTACATGCGGGCGACCATCTCCTCGAACAGGGCTTGGCGCTCGGCCTCGTCGGCTACCGCCTCCAACTCCTTGCGGAATCCCAGCTTCACCGCGCCCTCCAAGCCCATGCCGCCGAACTCGCCCGTGGGCCAGGCCACGCAGAACACCGGCGCCTTGAAGCTGCCCCCGGCCATCGACTGGGCGCCCAGGCCGTAGCCCTTGCGCACGACGATGGTGAAAAACGGCACCGTCATGCTGGCCCCGGTCACGAACATTCGACTCACATGTCGGACGAGCGCCGTCTTTTCCGCCTCGGGCCCGACCATGAAACCGGGCGTGTCGCAGAGGAACAGGACCGGGATGTCGAACGCGTCGCAGAGCTGCATGAACCGCGACGCCTTGTCCGCCCCGTCGGCATCGATGGCCCCGCCCAAGTGGAGCGGGTTGTTGGCGATCACGCCGAGAGGCCTGCCCTCCACCCGGACGAACGACGTGACGATTCCGACGCCGAACCGCGGCCGCAGTTCGAGCACGGTCCCGGTGTCGGCCAGCGTGTCGATGACGGTGCGGATCTCATACGCCCGCAGCCGGTTCTCGGGCACGGCTCTGCGCAACAGGCGCTGGTCGGCACACTCCCATTCGGGCCATCGGCCCTGGAAATAGGAGAGGTATTGCTTGGCCACGGCCACCGCTTCGGCCTCGTCGGCCACGGCCACGTCGACCACGCCGTTGGGCACCTGCACCGACATGGGCCCGATCTCCTCGGGCTCGTACACGCCGAGTCCGCCGCCCTCGATCATGGCCGGACCGCCCATGCCGATGTTCGAGCCCTCGGTGGCGATGATGACGTCGCAACAGCCCAAGATGGCGGCGTTGCCCGCGAAGCACCGGCCGGACGTGATGCCCACCAGCGGGACCAGTCCTGACAGCCCGCCGAACAGGGCGAAGGCCAGACAGTCCAAGCCCGAAACGCCCGCGCCGTCGGTGTCGCCGGGCCTGCCGCCGCCCCCTTCGGTGAAGAACACGACGGGCAGTCGCAGGCGCTCGGCCAACTCGAAGAGCCGGTCCTTCTTGCGATGGTTCTGCAGGCCCTGGGTCCCAGCCAGCACCGTGTAGTCGTACGACATGACGATGGTGCGGGCGCCGTTCACCGTGCCCACCCCGCCGACCATTCCGTCGGCCGGCGTGCGGGCGATCAGGTCGTCCACCGGCCGGCGCCTGCGCTGCGCCGCGATCACGAGCGGGCCGTACTCCACGAAGCTGCCGGGGTCGCACAGGTCGTCCACGTTCTCGCGGGTCGTGCGCTGGCCCGTGGCCCGGCGCCGGGCCACCGCCTCCGGCCTGCGGTCGTCCATCCCCATGGCATGGCGGTCGAGCACGGCGGCCAGGTCGGGGCGGATGTGGTCCAGGTCGACGTCGGCCTGCTCGACGGGTGCCAGCGCGTCGTCAGGCCCGCCCGCGGCGTCGACGGTCAGCAGCGGGTCGCCCGGAAAGACGGTCTGTCCCACCTCGACGTCGACGGAAGTCACCACGCCGCCGATCTCGGCGGCGACCACGTGCTCCATCTTCATGGACTCCATAACCAACAGCGGCGCCCCGGCCCGCACCGCGTCACCCGGTCGCACATCGATGGAGACGATGGTGCCTTGCAGGGGCGACTCGACCGCCGACATGGGTGATGTCTAGCAAGATGCCTGCATGGGCTACACCGACATGCAGGACTGGCGGGCCTTCCTCCGCTCCCCCGTGCGCCCCGGCGTGCTGGCCACGGTCAGGGCCGACGGCAGCGCGCACACGGCGCCCATCTGGTTCGACCTCGACGGAGATGACGTCGTGTTCAACACCGGAACGGGCACGGTCAAAGGCAAGAACCTGGCCCGCACCGGACGGGCCGCGCTGTGTGTGCAGGACGACCAGCCCCCGTTTGCCTTCGCGTCCATCGAGGGGCCGGTTACGCTGTCGGCCGATCTCGACGAGGTGCGGGAGTGGGCGGCACGCATCGGTGCGCGCTACATGGGGGCAGAACGGGCGGACGAGTACGGCGCCCGTAACGGCGTCCCCGGCGAGCTGCTCGTGCGGCTCACGCCAGAGCGAGTGGTGGCCAAGGACGCCGTCGCCGACTAGAGGGCGAGCCGATTGGGGAGCCCGTGGCCCGAGCGGCCCGGCGGCGAAGCCGCCAAGAGCGGGGAGTGCAGAGGGCGAGCCGATAGGCGAGCCCGGAGGCGGACGCCGGAGGGCGGGTACGGCGTGACCTATCCGCGCCGCCTCTAAGCAGAACAGCTAGTGCGCGACCTCTCGCAACTCCGCCGTCTGCGAGGTGCCCAGCGATCCCGGGTTGAGGACGGTCCCGGTGATGGACCCAGTCGCGGTGGCGTTACGCGCGGTGATGCCGGGCTGGACCTCATGAGCCGGGCCCGTGGCCAGCCACTGCGCGTTCACGGTGACGGTGGACTGACCCAGACTCGTGGTGGTCACCGGTCCGCTCGGCGCCGAGCAGTTCGACTGGCGTTGTTCGGTCCCGTTCACGGTGGTGGTGGCTGAGAGCCGGGCCGACTTCAGACTGGGCTGCACCGAGAAGTCCTTCGGCGCCAGCGGGGCCTGGGCCAAGAAGTTGCGGAAGACCATCTCGTTCGTGCCGGTGTCGCAGAACGACTGGGTGACGAACAGGAACATCGAACGGTCCTTGCCCGGCGTCTCCGATCCCTGGAGGCTCACCCGCGTGTGGAGGGCATCGCCCACGTCCCAGGACGCACTGGCCGAATGGGTCGACGCCGCCGCCCACGCAGGCCCGGCCGACACCATCAGTACCGCCGCGGTCAAGCCAACGAACACCGTCATCATCCTGCGACGCATGGCGCCACCCCCCTCATCCCGACGGCACGTCGCCGCCATGTGCCACCGTACCCCTCTGCGCGACGATGCCGTCGTGCCCGTGCTCGAGACTGACCGACTCCTGATCCGCCCGTTCGAGACGGGGGACCTCGACGAGTGGGCTGAGGTCATGTCGGACCCAGAGGTCGTGGCCTTTTTGGGCACGCCGCCCATGTCTCGCGAGGACGCGTGGCGGAGCATGGCCATCTTCCTCGGGCACGAGCAGCTGCGGGGTTGGAGCAACAACGCCGTGGTGGAGAAGTCGAGTGGTCGGCTCGTCGGCCGGTCTGGGCTGTGGCAGCCCGAGGGCTGGCCGGGGTTGGAGGTCGGCTGGGCCCTCGGTCGGTTCGCGTGGGGCCACGGCTATGCCACTGAGGCGGCCGCGGCCTGGCGGGATTGGGCCTTTGCCGAGTTGGCCGCCGACGAACTCATCTCCGTCATCCATCGGGACAACGCCCGGTCCATCGCCGTGGCCGAGCGCATCGGGCACACGTTGTGGCGCGAGGCGGAGGTGCGCGGCGCTCCCTGCCTCATCTACGGCCAGCGTCGTCCGGCCGGGTCAGGCGGGTAGTAGTCGGAGCGGATGCTCCCGCCCTAGGCGCGCAACGCGTCGCGCAGCACGGCCAGGCGCTCGGGCACGGCCCGGAAGTAGGCCCACTTCCCCCGCTTCTCGCGCTCGACCAGGCCTGCGTCGACCAGGACCGACAGGTGGTGGCTGATGGTGGGCTGCGACCGGCCGAGGGGCTCGGTCAGGTCGCACACGCAAGCCTCACCCGTCGAGGCGTTGGCGATCATGGAAAGCAGGCGCAGGCGCACGGGATCGGCCAGCACCTTGAAGGCGGCGGCCAAGTCCTCGGCCTCCGCGGCCCGCAGCGTGGAGTCGAACACCGGGCTGCAGCACGCCTCGATCACCTTGACTTCCATGGTTCGACATATTGACAGGCATCGATTGGTCTGTCAAAGTATCGACAGTCATCAATGTGTTCCTCACCCCGATGGAGGCCCTGATCGTGTCCCGAGTCCAACTCGCCCTCAACGTGTCCGACCTCGACGCCGCCGTCGACTTCTACAGCCGGCTGTTCGGGACCGAGCCCGCCAAGCGCAGGCCGGGCTACGCCAACTTCGCCATCGCCGACCCGCCGTTGAAGCTCGTCCTCATGGAGCAGGCCGACGCCTCGGCCCCGACCGGCACGGCATCCGGCTTCGTGCGCCTCAACCACCTGGGCGTCGAAGTGGAGTCGCCCGGCGACGTGCAGGCCGCCACCGCCCGCCTGTCCGACCAGGGTCTCGACACTGCGGCCGAGGACAACGTCACCTGTTGCTACGCGGTGCAGGACAAGGTCTGGGTCACTGACCCGGATGGCGCGCCGTGGGAGGTCTACACCGTGCTGGCCGACGCCCCTGGCGACTCGCCCGCCCCCGCCGCGGCCACCGCGGCCACCGCGTCCGCGTGCGGCGCGGCCAACGCATCCTCAGAAGGGAGGTGCTGCTGATGCCGTCCATCCTCGCCCCCGTCATCATCGACGACCGCAGGATCAGCTTCGAGCGCGACGCGTGCCTGTCCCGTCTGGGCAGGCTCGTCCAGCGCTGCCGCCGGGCAGGCCCGGACTGCCGATAACCGGACTGCCGTCAACCGGACTGCCGTTACGAATGCAGCCGCCGGTAGCGTGGTCGGCCCATGCGCGTGTGGATCGACCAGGACCTGTGCACCGGCGACGGGCTCTGCGTCGACCACTGCCCTGAGGTCTTCACGCTCCTGGAGGACGGGATCGCCTACGTGAAGGACGGACCGCTCGTCCACAACGACCCAGGGCAGGCGGCAGGTCTGGCCACGGTGCCGTCCAACAAGGAGCGCAAGGTCATCTTGGCCGCCGAGGACTGCCCCGGCGAGTGCATCTTCATCGAGCCCGATCCCGACTTTTCCACAGCACCTGCTGCTGTGGAAAAGTTGAAGGGGTCAGTCCTCGACGATGTCGAGTGAGACGTCGATGTTGCCCCGGGTGGCGTTCGAGTACGGGCAGACCTGATGGGCCTTGGCCACTAGGCCTCGGGCCACCTCCGGGTCCACGCCTGGCAGTTCGGCCTCGATGCCGACCATCAGCTCGAACCCGCCGCTGTCATTGGCGCCGATGCCCACCCGCACGGTGACGGCCGAGTCGGCCACGTCGACCTTCTGGGACCGGGCGACGAGCTTGAGCGCGCTGTGGAAGCACCCGGCGTAGCCGGTGGCGAAGAGCTGCTCGGGGTTGGTCCCCGCCCCGCCCGGGCCACCCAACTCCTTGGGCACCACGAGCTGCATGTCGACGTTCCCGTCAGACGATGCAGCCCGCCCCTCACGTCCACCCCATGCCGTGGCCTCGGCCGTGTAAAGCGGTTGCACGCTGACTCCTTCGCCTGACCCCGAGACCCGACGATCGGGCCGGTGTGGCGAGGATGCTACGGCGCGGCGATGGCGCCGATGGGCTGGTTGGGCTTGGTGATCCCGAGGTCCAAATGCAAACGGGCCGCGGCCAGTTGGCCCAAGGCCTGGCGCAGCGACTCGGCCGCGTCGGCCACAAAGGTGACGTCCAGCGACAGGCTGCGCACCAAGTCGTCCTTCTTGCCCACCAGCACGGTCACGTGCGACGCGCGCACGGCTTTGCGCAAGCGCTCGGCCGCCGCCCCCTCAATGGGACCGACCCCACTGCCGAACTGGCCCGCCAGCGTGAACACGTCGTTCAAGGCCCGCACGGCATCGACATCCGCGTCCACCCGGTCCACGGCCACGCCGTCGGCCCGACCGCCGTCGGTCCGCTTGGCCCGGCCCGTGGCCCACCGGTCCAAGTGGAAGCCAGCCACCCCGCCCGAGGTCTTGCCCTTAGTCAGGCGCAGCGACCGCAGTTGGTCGCCGGTGAGCTCCACCGTGCGCCCTCCACTCTCCACGAAGGCCTGCGTGCCCGTGGAGGTGAAGACCGTGCGCTGCTCGGTCGATCCCACCAGCCTGGTGAAGGTCAGCTTGGCCTTGGGCAGCGAGCCCGCCGAGCCCGACAGGTCGAACGGCCCTTCCAGCGAGAAGCCCACGTCGTGCCCGTCCGCCGTCTCCCCCGCCCCGCCGACCAGCTTGAGGGACATGCCGCCCTTCTTCACCGACCCCAGGCCGCTCTGGGCCGAGGCCATGACCTTGTCCTCGCCAGACGCCGACGCGTTGCACGCGGCCAGTGCCGACACCACCAGGCCGACCCCCGAGACGACAACGAGAATCGTTCTCACTCTGCTGAGAATGGTTCTCATTCCGACGTGGCCGCGGTCGTGGTGGTCGTTCCGCCCGGGGCTTCGGTGGTCGTCGTCGCCGAGCGCACGGTGGTCGACGTGCTGGACGTGGAGGTGGACGTCGCCCTAGTGGTGGACGTCGTGCCCGAGCCCGAGCCCGAGCCCGAGCCCGAGCCCGAGCCCGAGCCCGATGTGGTGGACGAGGTCGTCGTGGTCGACTCGTCCGACGCGGACGCCTGGCCGTCGGGCGGGCCTGCGGGCACCAGGGAGTGCAGCATGACGTCGTAGGCCTGATGGGCCAGCTCGTCGATCTTGGCCGCCAGCTCGGCCGACGACAGGCCGCTGTCCTCCAACGCCTTCACCTGTTTGGCCAGATCGTGAAGCTGCTTCAGGCCGTCGTGGGTGAGGTGGACGGGGCCGTCGACCTGGATGACGAACTGGTAGGCGGCGGCCAAGGTGTCGCACGCGGTGCAGTTCTCGTTGATGGCGATGGCCACGTTCTCCGGCGTGAACGTGGTCGGGTCGCCGATGACGATCACGAACTGGATGGCCACGGCGACGGTCTGGCAGTCGCGGCAACTGGCGTAGGCCACGGCCGCGTTGGCGGTGTCCACCGTGTCCCCGGCCACGCGGGCCACGCTGAAGGCGAACTTGAACAGCGACGAGCCGTCCTTGGTGTTGACCGCAATGGCCGTGTTGTCCGCCGCCGCGCCCGCCGGTGCCGCGCCCGCGGCCACGCCGGCGGCCGACAGGCCCAGCGCGAGCAGCAGCGAGCAGAGGAGCGCCCGCACCAACCGGCCCGTCCTGTTCATGGCGCGGTGGTCGCCGACGTGGCGCCGGTGGTGGAGGTGGTGGTCGGCTGGCCCGTGGTCGAGGTGGTGGACCGAGACGACGACGCGGTCGTTGAGGTGACCCGGTGGCCGAGGGTGGTCGAGGTTGCAGGCACGGTCGTGGTGGTCGAGTCCGTCGACCCCGAGGAGCCCGAGGAGTCCGACGGGTTGGAGACGGTGCCATCAGACGAGGACGTGGCCTTGCGCCGGTCGGCCTCCGTCGAGCGCAGGATGGTGCCGCGGCCGGTGGACACGTCGCGCACGGCGACCACCCCTTCGGCCAGCGTGCCCCGCTCCTGCGGCTTGATCGGCGTATAGCTGTCCTTGGGCAGCCAGGCCATGGCTAGCAGGGCGACCAGGCCGCCGCCCGCGGCCACCGCCGCCACACGGAACACCGGCTTGCCCTCGGTGTGCTGCCACGTCCACTGCCCGCCCTTCTGGAAGACCCGGACGAGCATGAGAACGATGCCGAGCACAGGCACGGCCAGCACCACGATCTGGAGCACGCCGGTGATGCCGCTGAGGAGGTCGCCATGGCCGAACGACGCCGACGCCGTGTGCCACTGCTTGGCCCCCGAGTCCCACGACGTGCCGAGGATGCGCGGCAGATGGACGAGGATCATCACCAGTTGGAACAGCAGCAGGGGCACCACGATCAGCACCCACGCGGTCACGGCCAACCGGACCCAGCGCTTGAGCACGGTCACCCGTTCATCGGCCTTCCGCCACGGCACCATGCCTCGCATGATGGGGCCGATGCGGTTGAACAGGTCGGGCACGCCGGTGAGGTCGGCGACGATGTAGTAGCCGTCGAGCCGGACCACGGGCAGGAGCTGGTGGGCGATCTCGACGTGCATGATGATCACCAGCAGGAGCAGCGGCTCGAAGCCGGTGGCCAGGTACGCCCCCACCGTCGCCAGCACGACGATCACGTTGAAGTAGACGCCGCCCAAGTCGGTGCGCAGGCGGGCTCGCTTGCCCAGCCGGTAGGCGTCGGTGACGTCGGTGTAGAACGCGGGCCAGGCCAGGTACAGCCCGCAGCCCATCTTGCCGGGCTTGGCCCCGCCGAAGCGGCACGCGGCGGCGTGGCCGATCTCGTGGAACCCGGCCGACAGCACGACGGCGGCGAACAGTGGCAGGAAGAGCCCCGGGTGATAGACGGACTGGCGCACGGCCTGGGCCACGCCGTGGTAGCCGAACAGCCAGACGTCGGCGGCCACGAAGGCGCCGAGCACGGCCACCACGATGGGTGCGTGGAACAGGGGCATGAAGATTCGGCCCACCACGTTGGCGACCCGCTGCGGGATGACCGCGGTGCGGAACTTCAAGGCCAGCAGCGGATCGGCCTTGTCCACCGCGGGCTGGGCCCCGTCCGGCCCGGTCACCACGCCCAGCGGGGCCAGCCGCTCCTCGACGAGGAAGCGGATGTTGTCGGCCGTCAATGCGCGGCCGATCTCCTGGCCCACGACGTGAGCCAGTTCGGCGTAGTCGCGTGAGCCGTCGGCCTGCTCTGCCACCGTGTAGAGCAGCGGCGTGAGCTGGATGACCTGGCCGTCGGCCCTGCGCACCAGCGAAGGTGGCTCCTTGTAGCCGGAGCCCTCGTACTCGCCGATGAGGTCGATGCCCTCCGCCAGCCGCGGGGGGACGGGCCCGTTGGACGGACGGTCCCCGCTCGCGGCCGGGCGGGCGTCTGCAGTGAGGGTCATGTGAGCGGGTGCAGTCCGGTTGTCGGCGGATCGGTCGGGATCGGGGTGACCGGCCGATCAGGTGGACTGCGTGATGGGCGCCGTCTGCTCGGCGTTGGCGTAGGCCACCGAGTTGTCCGAAGCCACGTTCAGGGCCACCGCCGCATTCACCGGGGCGGCCAGGTTGGCGTTGATGAGGGACATGGCCTCGCGGTCGGGCAGCTCCTCGCCCGTCTCCTCGGCCAGCTCCTCTTCGGTCAGGCCGTTCTGCTTCTCGTCTGCCATCAGTTCGCTCCTTGGTCGGTGTCCGTCTTGCGGGTGATCCGGGTATGGCGGCCGTTCTGCACGATGTCGAGGTGCTGGCTGCTCGACGCGTGGGTGGTCGTGTCGGACTGGGCCACGTTGACGGCGGCCACGATGTTGACGTCGTCGCTGCCGGTGCTGCCGTCGCTGTCGCTGCTGCCGTTGCTCCGGGCCTGCTCGACTGCGTCGCGCACCCGCCGCCTCACCATGCGCCCGATGTCCATGGCCGTCCTTTGCGCTCGTCGGTCCTTGTCCTGCACACGCACTCGCCCTGCGGGAGGTCCGCCGCCCTCCCGCAGGCCGCGGGTGTCAGGTGGACTGGGTGATGGGTGCCGTCTGCTCGGCGTTGGCGTAGGCCACCGAGTTGTCGGACAGCACGTTGGCCGCCACCGCGGCGTTGATCGGTGCTGCGGCGTTGAGGTTGATGAGGGACATGGCCTCGCGGTCGGGCAGCTCCTCGCCCGTCTCCTCGGCCAGCTCCTCGTCGGTCAGGGCCTTGTCCTGGTTCTGGTTCTGGTCGGTCATGTCGCTCCTTAGGTGCCCTGCTGAATGGGCGTGTTCTGGGCCGCGTCCGCGTAGGCCACGGCGCCGTCGGACAGGACGTTGGCCGCCACCGCGGCATTCACGGGGACAGCGATGTTGGCGTTCACGAGGGACATGGCCTCGCGGTCGGGCAGTTCCTCGCCCGCCTCGGCCTCGAGCTCCTCCTCGGTCATGGCCTGGTCCTTGTTCTGCTCGGTCATGTGCAGGCTCCTTCGGTGCTCTGGTGGTCGGTGCGCAGGGGTCAGGTGCTCTGAGTGATGGGGGCGGTCTGATGGGCGGTGGCGGCCGCGGTCGAGTCGTCCGACAGGACGTTCAAGGCCGCGGCTGCGTTGATGGGCGCAGCCACGTTGCCGTTGATGAGCGACATGGCCTCGCGGTCGGGCAGCTCCTCGCCCGCCTCGGCCTCGAGTTCTTCGTCTGTCAGGGCCTGGTCCTTGTTCTGGTCTGTCACTCGGCCTCCTTCGCTCGCCGTTTGTCCCGTACCGAATTCCCGAAATGAATGGGGCTGAAACGGGCCAATTCACCCCAATTGCTTCGGCCCATTAACGCGAACAAGCCGCCCGTTTGTCGCGGGCGGCTTGTTCGCGTTAGTTGTGCTGTTCGGGAGGTCTAGAGGACCTCGCGGTCACGCACGACGACCTCGTCGCGGCGACCGTAAGGACTGAGGCTGCTCCAGAAGATCAGTGATGCCAACAGCCCGATGGCGCCCACGATCATGAGGATCACACCGACCGTGTTGAGGTTCACCCCGTCCGTCGTCACGTCGACCGCGAACTTCAGGATGGCTCCCACGGCAATCAGGAAAATGCTGATTCCGATGCCCATGTCATTCACCTCCTTCGAGCGGCGCTCGGGCCCCCCGGCCTGGTGGACTTCCGCTTCGACGACATGTAGCCACGGACTGTGAGTGACAAACCTCCGAGGGTCAGGCCACGAGCCTGGCCACGGCCTCGGCCGCCACCCGCAAGTCGGCCACCAAGCCCCCGAGCTGCTGATTACGGGCGTCGTCGTCAGGGGCGCGCAGAATGGACGACGGGTGCACAGTGGCCATGACGCGCGCGCCGCGGTCGGGCCCGTCGAGGTCGAGCAGTACACCGCGCTGTTGGGTCACCTTGAACGACCGGCCCAACACGGCCTGGGCCGCAGTGGCGCCCAGCAGGACGACGACCGCGGGACTCACCCGTTCGATCTCCGCGTCGAGCCAAGGCCGGCACGCGCTGACCTCGGCCGCATTGGGCTTTTGATGGATGCGGCGCTTGCCCACGGGCCGCCATTTGAAGTGCTTGACCACGTTGGTGACATAGGCCTGGGTGCGGTCGATGCCGGCCTCGGCCAAGGCCCGGTCGAGCAGGGCGCCCGCGGGGCCGACGAAGGGCTCGCCCGCCACGTCCTCCTTGTCGCCCGGCTGCTCGCCGACCAGCATCACCGGGGCCTGGCGCGGGCCCTCGCCGAACACGGTCTGCGTGCCGGTGCGGTACAGGTCGCAGGCCGTGCAGCCTTTGGCGATGCGTCGAAGCTCGTCGAGGTCGGCGTCGGATGGGATCAGGTCTGCCGCGCTGCCCATGCCCGGCGCGTACCCGGCCCGTCGCCTGCCCATGCCCTCGGCGGGGGCGGCGCGCTACAGGTAGGGCAGCGGGTCGACGGGCGAGCCGTTGACCCTGACCTCGAAGTGCAGGTGCGGCCCGGTGCAAAAGCCGGTGCAGCCCACGGCGCCGATGACCTGTCCCCTGCTGACGCGCTGACCGACCGTTACGTATACCGCGCTCTGATGGCCGTACAGGGTGGCGAGCGACGAGCCGTGGTCGATGACGGTGGCGTTGCCATAGCCGCCACGAGGTCCGGCGTAGACGACGATGCCGTCGCCCGCGGCGTGGATGGGAGTGCCCGAGCCTGCGCCGAAGTCGACGCCGGTGTGCATGCGCACCTCATGGAAGATGGGATGCATGCGGGGGCCGAAGGTGGAGGTGACATGGGCCCCGGGGATGGGAGAGGCGAGCCTGCCGTTGCCGGGCGGCAGGGCGATCTGGCCCACCTGAATGCCTTGCAGCAGTTGGCTGATGGCGCTCGACTCGGCTTGGAGGGCGCCGATCTGCTCTTCGAACTCCGACTTGCGGTCGCGGATCTCGGTGAGCAGCGACTGCTCTTGCGCCTCTTCGCCGAGCACCTCGCGGCGCACCGAGTCCTGCTCGGCCCGCGCCCCTTCCAACAGTGACCTTTGATGCAGGACGACGTCTTGCTGGGCCTTGGTGTCGTCGCGCTTTTTGACGACGTCCTGGCGCAGGCTCTCGGTCTGGTCCTTGAGGACGGTGTACCGGTCGAGCACGTCGCGCTGACGGGAGACCATGGCCCGGTAGTAGCCCTGGGTCGCGGCCATCTGGCGCAGGTTCCCGGCCCGCAGCATCATCCCGGCCGCGGACAGGGCCGCGGGGTGGATGTAGGCGTTGATGGCCCGGTCCCGCAGTTCGAGCTTGGCCTGGAACTCTTGGTGCGTGGCCGCGTCGAGCTTCAACTCGGTGTGCACCAGCTCGGCCGTGAGCCGGTCGAAGAGGTCGGAGCCCGCGTCGACTTTGGCCTGCACGTCGTCGATGCGGCCGTCGAGCTCGGCGACCTTGTCGTCCAGCTCGGCCCGCTTGGCCTTGACGTCGTCCAGCTTGCCGAGCAGGTCGGCCTCCTCGGCGGACGCCTCCTCGACCTGGTCCTTCAGCGTGGAGATCTGGGCCTTGATCTGGGCCTTGCGCTGCTCGCGCTGCTGGTCGGCCGGCGTCTGCTTCTTGGCCGCGGCCGCAGTCCCGGCCCCAGTCGTGGCCGCGGCGGGAGCCGCAGGCGTCAAGCAGGCCAGAGCCACGGCCAACGCCGCAGCCACCGACATACCGCGCTTCACCACACCACGACGCACACCTACAACATCGACCCGGTGTCAAGCACCTTGAGGGTCAATGGACGAACCGCCCGAAAACGCCAGAGTCGTGATGCGGTCCCCCAGCGCAAAGGCTCAGACGTCGAGGAAGCGGCGGACGGCGACGAACGACCCCACCGCGCCGACCAGCCCGCCGATGACCAGGATCATCGACCCGGTGGTGATGGCGTCGCGGCTGGACACCACGACCTGGTCGAGCAGGCCCAAGTCGTAATGGTGCACCAGCCACTCGACCCCGCTGCGTATGAGCACGACCACCCCGAAGGCCACCGCCGCGCCCGCCAGCCCCTGCACCATGCCTTCGAGCATGAAGGGCACGCGGATGAACCAGTTCGTGGCGCCGACGAGCTTCATCACCGCCACCTCCCGGCGGCGGGCGAAGATGGCCATGCGGATGGTGTTGAGGATCAGCAGCGAGGCCGACAGCAGCAGCACGCCGGAGATCACGAAGATGGCCCAGCGGGCGATGTCGGTGATGTTGATGATCGTGTCCACGATCTTCTGGGCCAGGGCCACGTCGATCACGCCGGGGTCGTTTCGGAAGCGGTCGGCGATGGCCTTGGCGTCCTCGGCCCGCTTGGGGACGATGCGGTACGAGGTGGGCAGGTCCTCGGCGGTGACGCTTTGGATCTCCTCGGGCGAGTTCTTGAACATCTCCTTGAACTCGTCGAAGGCCTTCTGATGGTCGTAGTAGGTGAACCGCTTGACCTCGGGCATCCCGGCCAGCTTCCGCTCGATGGCGTCGGCCTGCTGCGAGGGCGCCTTCGGGTCGAGGAAGATGGACAGGTCGACGCCGCCGCGCCAGCGGATGGTGGCCCGGTCGATGCCCCGCTTGAGCAGCAGCGAGCCGCCGAACAGCGACAGCGACACGGCCACCGTTAGCACTGCGGCCGTCGTCATCAGCAGGTTGCGGCGCAGGTTCGACGCCGTCTCCCGCACCACGTAGTCGAGGGACAGGGCCATCAGCGGACCTCTTTCCGGAAGACGAAGGCGACCACGCCGACCGCGTGGCTCAGGGTCACCAGGGCGACGGCCGCGGCCACGCCCAGTTGGAGATAGGCCAAGTGCAGGCTGCCCGCGTCCGGCGGGTGGTGGGCCCGCACATAGACGTCGACGGGCGAGTTGGAGGAGACGGCGGGCAGGGACTGGGTGCGGACGAAGGCCATCACGATCACGACCACGGCCACGCCGAGGCCGGTGAGCACAAGCTGGCGGCGGAGCAGGGCCTCAGCCCGCCCTTGCCGACTCTCGACGCCTTGGACGTCGGCCGTGCTCATGCGTAGCCGTACACGCCTCGCGCCTGGTCCCGCACGACGGTGCCCCGGTCGAGCTCGATGACCCGACGGCGCATCGAGTCGACGATGCCCTGGTCGTGGGTGGCCATGACCACGGTCGTGCCCGTCCGGTTGATGCGGTCGAGCAGGCGCATGATCCCGACCGTGGTGTTGGGGTCCAGGTTCCCAGTGGGCTCGTCGGCCAGCAGGATCAGCGGGCGGTTGACGAAGGCCCGGGCGATGGACACCCGCTGCTGCTCGCCGCCCGACAGCTCGCCCGGCAGGTTGTCCATCTTCTTGGACAGGCCGACCAGGTCGAGGATCTGCGGCACCTGGGATGCCACGACGTGCTTGGGCCTGCCGATGACTTCCAAGGCGAAGGCCACGTTCTCGTAGACGCTCTTGTTGGGCAGCAGCTTGAAGTCCTGAAAGATGCTCCCGATGTTGCGGCGCAGGTACGGCACCTTCCAGTGCGAGAGCTGGCCGATGTCCTTGCCCGCCACCCAGATGCGGCCGTCGTCGGGCTGCTCCTCCTTGGTCAGCAGGCGTAGGAAGGTCGACTTGCCCGAGCCCGACGGGCCCACGAGGAAGACGAACTCGCCTTTTTGGATGTCGACCGAGCAGTCGCGCAAGGCGACGGTGGTCCCCTTGTATGACTTGGTGACGTTCTCGAGGCGGATCATGGTCGGGGGCGGCGCTGGCGCCGACGGCCGCACAGCCGAGGGCGCTCCAAAGGCCGGGGCCAGGCTACCAGCGGCACCCCCTAGAACCCCGGCATGTCCCCGCCCCCCGACTTTTCCACAGCAGCAGGTGCTGTGGAAAAGATCAGGCCTGGGGGCGGGCGGCGCGCTGGCGGACGGCGTCGAAGAGGAGCACGGCCGCGGCGGCGGCCACGTTGACGCTGTCCACGCCGGCCATGGGGATGCGCACGACGACGTCGGCCTGGTCCAGCCACAGCGGGGTGACGCCGTGCTGCTCGCTGCCCACCACCACGGCGACGGACGCGGCCAGGTCGACGTCCCAGTAGTCCTGCTCACCCGCGGGGGACGCCGTCACCACTCCTACCGCGTGCGCGCGCAAGAAGGCGAGCGTCTCGGCACTCGAGGCCACGGCCACCGGCTGGGCGAACAGCGTGCCCACCGAGGCGCGCACGACCTCCGGCGCGAACACGTCCGTCTGGGGCTCGGCGGCGATGACGGCGGTGACCCCCGCGCCCGCCGCGGTGCGGATCATGGAGCCCAGGTTTCCCGGGCGTTCGGCGCCTTCGGCTACCAGGATCAGCGCCGGACCCGACGCCACGTCGAGCCTGTCGGCCGACAACGACGTGTCGAACTGGCGGGCCACCGCCAACAGCCCGTCCGGCCTGTCGCGAGTGGCGACGGAGGCAAAGGGCTCCGGAGCGACCTCATGGGTGGGCGCGCCGAGCGCGGCAATGAGCGCGGGCTCGTTCTGGCCCAGGAAGAGCGCGGGCGAGACGTACACCTCCTCGATGGCCACGCCCGCCTCGAAGGCCCGCTTCACCTCGCGGTAGCCCTCGATCAGAAAGACGCCGGCGTCGTCCCTGTCCCGCCGCTTTCGCAGGCGGCGCAGGCGCTTCAGGCGCTCGTTGGCGGTGGAGGAGATGATGCGAGACAGTACGCTCGCCCGCCGATGCCGACCCGGCCCGCGGGGCCCCAACACCCTCGCGTGAAGCAGTTCGTCTCGCTGAAGCGCAACCTCAAGGGGAACCCCGACCGGCTGGTTCCACTCGAGGGTCTGTGGGAGTTGCAGCGGGCCGTGGCCGCGGGCATGGAGCTGCGGGCCTTCTTCGTGTGCCCGGAGCTGTTGCGGGGCGACGCGGGCCGGACATTGGCCGACCAGGTCGTGGCCACGGGCGTGCACTCGTATCAGGTCAGCGAGCGGGTCTTCGAGAAGCTGGCCGACCGCGAGGGGCCTGATGGGCTGGCCGCCATCGGCGTGCTGCCGGGCTTCGACTGGGATGCGGTGCTGCCCGCCGACTCGAACCGCGTCGTGGTGCTGGACGGGCTCGAGATCGTGGGCAACGTGGGCACCGTCATCCGCTGCGCCGACGCCACCGGGGTCGACGCCGTGGTGCTCACCAACCGCCGGGTTCGGCTGACCCATCCCAAGCTGGTGCACTCGTCGATGGGCGCGTCGCTCACCGTGCCCGTCATCGAGGCCGAGATCGACGACGCCGTGGCCTGGCTGCGGTCGAACCGGTTCCGCATCGTGTGCGCGGACACGGACGGGACGGTCTCGTATCGGCGCGCCGACTACCGCGGCCGGGTCGCGTTGGTATTGGGCAGCGAGCGCTACGGCATCTCGGCGCCGTGGCACGCGGCCGAGGACGTGCGGGTGAGCATCCCGATGGCGGGCCGCGTCGACTCGCTCAACGTGGGCAACGCGGCCGTGCTGCTGCTGTACGAGGCCTGGGCCCAACACGAACCCGAGCGGTTCTAGCCCCGACGCCCCCGCCGTAGTTGTCACACCCCGCCGTTACGCTTCTTGCCGGGGTCCCCCAGACAGGGTGCGGTTCGGCGCGCCCGCCCAGCCCGGGCGCCAGTGCGCCACCCGGCTGAAACTTTTCCACAGCACCCCCTGCTGTGGAAAAGATGGAGGGGTCGGGGGTCAGGGAGCGGGAGGGGGCCGGAGCGGGATTACGAGCGGGGGGCGGGGCCGGCTTCTTGTTGCTCGCGGCGCCAGCGCAGCCAGGCCTCGATGAACGGGTCCAGCTCGCCGTCGATCACGGCCTGCACGTTGCCGGTCTCGTAGTCGGTGCGCAGGTCCTTGACGAGCTGGTAGGGCGCCATCACGTACGACCTGATCTGCGTGCCCCACGACGCTTGCGTGGTGGGCCCGGTGATGGCCTCCAACTCGGCCCTGCGCTCCTCGCGCTGGCGTTCGGCCAGCTTGGCCGCCAGCACCTCCATGGCCTTGGCCTTGTTCTGCATCTGGCTGCGCTCGTTCTGGCACGACGTGACGATGCCGGTGGGCAGATGGGTGATCCGCACGGCCGAGTCGGTGACGTTGACGTGCTGGCCGCCCGCGCCCGACGAGCGGAACGTGTCGATGCGCAGGTCCTTCTCGTCGATCTGCACCTCGGACAGGTCTTCGAGGGCGGGCACCACTTCGAGCGACGCGAACGAGGTCTGGCGCCGGTTCTGCGCATCGAACGGCGAGATGCGCACCAGGCGGTGCGTGCCCTGCTCCCCCCCCAACAGGCCGTATGAATACCGGCCCCGCACGATGAACGTGGCCGACAGGATGCCCGCCTCCTGGCCCTCGCTCACGTCCTCCACCTCGAACTGCATGCCCCGGCGCTCGGCCCAGCGCTGGTACATGCGCACCATCATCTGGGCCCAGTCCTGGGCGTCGGTGCCCCCCGCGCCCGCCTGCACGTTGCAGATGGCGTTGCGCTCGTCGTGCTCGCCCGAGAACAGCGACCGCAGTTCCAGGTCGGCGAAGGCCCGTTGCAGGTCGGCCACGCCCGCCTCGATCTCGGCCGCCTGCGACTCGTCCCCCTCCTCCACCGCGAGAAGGTGGAGCGTCTCCGCGTCCTCGATCTTGGCGCCCAGCCGCTCGATGACGTCGACGTCCTCTTTGACCCGCTGGTACTCGGTGGTGACCGCTCGCGCCGCGTCCGGGTCGTCCCACAAGTCGGGCCGTCCGACCTCGGTCTCCAGCTCGGCCAGTCGCTTGCGCTTGCCCTCGACGTCGAGGTAGCGCTCGGCCTCGCCCAGTCGGCGCCGGAGCGCGGCCAAGTCGTCGGTGAAGTCACGCATGTCTGTGGAGGTTGGCCCTATCGGCCGTGACAGAGCTTGTACTTCTTGCCGCTGCCGCAATAGCACGGCTGGTTGCGCCCCATCTTCTCCTCGTCGGACTTCACGACGGGCGCATGCACGGGGATGTCGGCCATGGGCGTGGCCCCGGCGTCGTTCGACTCGACCGGCGCGAAGTTGGCCGCCTGCTGGAGCGCGGCCTGGCCCTGCACCGGGTTGTCGGCCGCCTCGTACGAGGCCTGGCTCAGGTCGGGCTCGGTGGGCTGGTCGACCAGGACCTCGACGTGCATGACGTACTTGACGTAGTCGTCGTCGATGCCGCCCATCATCTCGCCGAACATCTTGAAGCCCTCTTGCTGCCAGGCCACCAGCGGGTCCTGCTGGCCCATGGCCCGCAGGTTGATGCCCTCGCGCAGGTAGTCCATCTCGGACAGGTGCTCACGCCAGCGCTGGTCGATGATCTGGAGCATGACCTCGCGCTCGAGCTGGCGCATGGTCGACTCCGACGTGCCGCCGTCGTCGTCGGACACGGGCATGGACTGCTCGCGCTGCTCGTAGTACGACGTGGCCTCGGCCAGCAGGCTGTCGAACACGAGGGTCGCATCGGTGGCCTGGGCCAGCTCCTCGGCCGTGAACTTGGTGGGGTAGTACTGGGCCACGTCCTTGAGCAGGGCGTCGACGTCCCAGTCCTCAACGTAGCCCTCGCAGTACCGCTCGGTCAGCTCCTCCAGCACTTCGGAGAGCAGTTCGAACGTGCGCTCGCGGAGATCCTCGCCGTCGATGATCTGCATGCGGCGCTTGTAGATCACCTTGCGCTGCTCGTTCATCACCTCGTCGTACTTGAGGACGTCCTTGCGGATCTCGGCGTTGCGCTGCTCGACCGTGTTCTGGGCCCGCTCGATGGCCTTGGTCACCATGCGGGCCTCGATCGGCGTGTCCTCGGGCAATGCCTTGCCCATCACCCACGCCATGGCGCCGGTGGCGAAGAGGCGCATGAGCTCGTCTTCGAGGGAGAGGTAGAACCGGCTCTCGCCCGGGTCGCCCTGACGGCCGGCGCGGCCGCGGAGCTGGTTGTCGATGCGGCGCGACTCGTGGCGCTCGGAGCCGAGCACATACAGCCCGCCCAGGGCCCGCACCTCCTCGCCCTCGGCCCGCGTCTCCTCCTCGAACTTGGGGAGCACCTCGCGGTAGCGGGCCTGCCCCTCCTCAGTGTCGGGGTCGAGGCCCTGGGCCGCCACCTCTTGACGGGCCAGCCCTTCCGGGTTGCCGCCCAGCAGGATGTCGACGCCCCGTCCGGCCATGTTGGTGGCCACGGTGATCGCGTGCAGGCGCCCGGCCTGGGCCACGATCTGGGCCTCGCGCGTGTGCTGCTTGGCGTTGAGCACCGAGTGCGGGATGCCCCGCTTGTCCAGCATGCGGCTGAGGACTTCGGACTTCTCGACGCTCGCCGTGCCGACCAAAACAGGCTGGCCCTTGTCGTAGCGCTCGACCAGGTCCTCGATGACGGCCTCGAACTTGCCCAGCTCGGTCTTGTAGATCAGGTCCGCCCCGTCCTCGCGGACCATGGGCCGGTTGGTGGGGATGGGCACCACAGGCAGGTTGTAGGTGTTAGCGAATTCGGAGGCCTCCGTCTCGGCCGTGCCCGTCATCCCCGCCAGCTTCTCGTACATCCTGAAATAGTTCTGGTAGGTGACCGTGGCCCAGGTGTGGTTCTCCTCTTTGATCCGCACCCGCTCCTTGGCCTCCACCGCCTGGTGCAGCCCGTCGCTCCATCGGCGCCCGTCGAGGATGCGCCCGGTGAACTCGTCGACGATCTTGACCTCGCCGTCCTGCACGATGTAGTCGTCGTCGCGCTTGTAGAGCTCCTTGGCCCGCAATGCCTGCTGGAGCTGGTGCACGTAGTTGACCGACACCAGGTCGTACAGGTTGTCGACGCCCAGTTGGCGCTCGACCTTCTCGATGCCCTCCTCGGTGGGCACCACCGTGCGCTTCTCCTCGTCGACCTCGTAGTCCAGGTCCCGCTGCAGGCCGCGCACGATGCCCGCGAACTGGTAGTAGAGCCGGGCCGACTCGGACGCGGGACCGCTGATGATCAGCGGCGTGCGGGCCTCGTCGATGAGGATGGAGTCGACCTCGTCGACGATGCCGTAGACGTGGCCCCGCTGCATCATCGACTCGCGGGAGCGGGCCATGTTGTCCCGCAGGTAGTCGAAGCCGAACTCGGAGTTGGTGCCGTAGGTGATGTCGCAGAGGTAGGCGTCCTTCTTGGCCTGCCAGTCCTCGATGTCGGGCACCACCAGGCCGACGGTGAGCCCCATCCAGCGGTGGATGCGGCCCATCCACTCGGCGTCGCGCCGGGCCAGGTAGTCGTTCACGGTGACGAGGTGCACGCCCCGGCCGGTGAGGCCGTTGAGGTAGATCGGCAGGGTCGACACCAGCGTCTTGCCCTCGCCCGTCTTCATCTCGGCGATCCAGCCGAAGTGCAGGGCGGCCCCGCCCATGAGCTGGACGTCGTAGTGGCGCTGGCCGATGACCCGCTTGGCCGCCTCGCGCACGGTGGCGAAGGCCTCGATGAGGATGTCGTTGAGGGCGTCGGCCTCGTCTTCGCCGGCCTGGCGGGCGTTGTCGAGGCGCTCCCTGAAGTCGACCGTCTTGGCCCGCAGGGCGTCGTCCGACAACGCCTCGATCTCGGGCTCGAAGGCGTTGATCTCGGGGACGATCTCGGAGAGCCGCTTGACCTTGCGGCCCTCGCCCGCGCGCAGAATCTTGGAGAGCACGCTCATGGTCCCGTCATGGTACCGGCGCGACGGGTTTGCGTTGGCTGTCGGGCGGGGGGCGGCCGCGAACGGCCGAGCGCGGCGGGTGTGTCGCGACTTTTCCACAGCAGCAGGTGCTGTGGAAAAGATGGAGGGGTTGGCCGGGTCAGTCGTCGCGGATGTCGAGCAGGCGCTCGCGCACGGCGTAGATCACGGCCTCCATGCGGTTGTGGAGGTGGAGCTTTTCCAAGATGTTGCGCACGTGGTTCTTGACCGTGTTCTCGCTGATGTAGAGGTCGTCGGCGATCTCACGGTTGCTCATGCCCTTGGCCACCAGGCGCAGGACCTCGATCTCCCTGCTCGTCAGGGCAGGCGCCGGGAACTGCTGCTTCTCCTCGGCCCGCTTGACCAGGGCGTTGAACTCGTTGAGCAGCTTCGACGCCATACTCGGGCTGATGAGGCTCTGGCCCTGCACGACGGCCCGGATGGCCTCGGCCACCTCCTCGACGCTGATCTCTTTGAGGAGGTAGCCGTTGGCTCCCGCCTTGATGGCCTCGTAGAGGTCGTCCTCCTCGTCGCTGACAGTGAGCATGAGGATCTTGGTGGTGGGCACGCGGTCCCTGATGGCGCGGGCCGCCTCGATACCGTTGACCTTGGGCATGCGCACGTCCATGAGCACGACGTCGGGGGCCAGGTCCTCGGCCTTCTCGATGGCCTCTTCGCCGTTCTCGGCCTCGGCCACGACCTCAATGCCGTCCTCGGTGCCCAGCACCACGTACAGCCCGCGGCGGAACAAGGCCTGGTCGTCGGCGATGAGCACGCGAATGACCTCTTCCGCACCTCGCATGTGGTCGTCGGTCACCAAGTCTCCCTCAGTGGTGGTCGCAGTGTGGCTGTGTGCCCTGTCCATGGTCACGGTCTGCGGGAAAGAACTGCTTCGTCCTGACGATCCTTCCGTGGCCCTTATCGGCGTCGTCAACCGCACCATGAGCACTAGCGCGATCGGGCGCGGAGTCTAACGGCGCACGCGGGAAGGCTGGTGAACGCCGGCCGATTGTGCCGGCGGCGCCGCGGCGCGGCGGCGGGCGGGCTTGGGCGCGCGGGCGGGACCACCCCCGTCCCCGGCCGGCAAAGCGGTCCGTTACGGGAGGCGCTTGCCGACGAGGCACTCGACCAGATGGTCGGCCACCTCTTCGGCCCGGCACCAACTCTGCGAGGCCAACAGCCTGCGGGCCCGGGCGACGGCGTCGGGCCGCACGACCGTCGAGCTGAGCAGGTTGTCGAGGCGAGGCTCGCCCATGATCACGTGTGCGTGCGGCATCCGGTTCTCCTGCTCCTGCTGCTGCTGCTGTTGCAGATCGTGCTGACCCTCTCGGGTGCCCTCTTGCATCTGCACAATGCTTCGGTTCATGCGGCAACCACCTTGAGTGGTCGCGGGCTAGTCAGCAGTCAGAGCCGCCGACCCGCGACCACGGCCAGGACTTCGGTGACCCCACCCGCTCGCAGGGCGCGCGCCGCGGCCCCGAGCGTGGCTCCGGTCGTGGCCACGTCGTCCACCAAGAGGACGGCAGGCGGGGCCCGCTCCCCCGCCACGGACACTGGTCGAAAGCCAGGCGCGTGCCGGCGTTCGACGCGCGACCGGCCCGTCTGAGGCGGGCCCGGGAGTCGGGCGAGGAGGGGGACGCCAGGCAGGCCGAGCCGACGGGCCAAGGCGAGGGCGAGAAGCTCCGCTTGATCGAAGCCCCGCGCTCGGATGCGCGCGTCCGACGTGGGCGCCCAGGTGACGACCATCGGGGTGGGCGGGTGGCGGCCAGGTGCCAGATGTGGGCCGGCCTGCTCGACCCAGCGGGCCACCAGGACCGCCATGCGCGCCGCCAGCCACGTGACAACGGCTCGTCGGTTCCGGTACTTGAGCTGGGCCAGCAGCTCGCGGGCCGGGCCGTCGTAGGTGAGCAGGGCGGCCCAGCGGTCGACACCGGGCGGGGGCGGGACGGGCCGGGGCGCGGTCATCTGGGCCACGCACGCCGAGCAGGGCGTGGGACCGGGACGGCGACAGAGCGAGCAGCAAGCGTCGAACAGCACGCCCCGCAGCATGACGACCGGGTGTAACAACAACGCCCCGGCGAGCGACCCCGCCGACCCATCCGGCGCATTTGGGCGTAGAAGCGTCGGGAAAGTCGACAGAAGTACGCCCAAATGCGAAACCCACCACCACCGTCAGACGGGCGGCAGGGGGCGGCGGGGAGGCGGCCGGAGGCGGCAGGGGGCGGCGGGGATGGGCAGTACGGTCGGGCTCTCATGCTCGGGCGATGGGTGCGGCTGGTGGCGGGGTGCGTGCTGCTGGGCGGGGGCAGCGCGCTCATGGTCCTGGCCAAGCTCGGGCTGGCGCCGTGGGACGTCCTGCACCAGGGGATCGCCCGCCACACCGGCATCCCCATCGGCACGGTCGGCATCCTGGTCGGCCTGGTCGTCCTGGCCGGCTGGCTCCCGCTGCGTCAGCGCCCGGGCGTGGGCACGGCCGTGAACGTGGTCCTCGTCGGCGTCACCGTCGACGTCGTCCTGGCTGTCGCGCCCACGCCCCACGCCACCGCCATCAAGACGGCCTGCCTGGCCGCGGGAGTGGTGGGCATGGCCCTGGGCACCGGCCTGTACGTGGGCGCCGGGCTCGGGCCGGGCCCGAGGGACGGATTGATGACGGGGCTGTCGGCCCGGCACGACCGCTCCATCGGCGGCGTTCGCACGGGCATCGAGTTGAGCGCGCTGCTGGCGGGCCGGCTTCTGGGCGGGCGCGTCGGGATCGGGACGCTGGTGTTCGCGCTGGCCATCGGGCCGCTCATCCAGGCCTTCCTGCGGTGGTTCGCCATCCCTGAAAGGGTCGACGTCCCGATGCCGACCCTGACCACGCCCGCCGAGTAAGCGCTACCGCGGACGCCGCCAGAGAGGGCTCAGGTGCCCACCGTCCAACTAGACAGGTAGGCCTCCTGCTCCGGGGTCAGCCGGTCGATCTCCACGCCCATGGTGTCGAGCTTGAGGCGGGCGATCTCTTTGTCGATGTCGGCGGGCACGTCGTACACGATCGGCTGCAACGACGACGCCTGCTGCATGGCCCACTCCGCGGCCAGGGCCTGGTTGGCGAAGGACATGTCCATCACGTCTGCCGGGTGTCCCTCTGCCGCGCCCAGGTTCACGAGCCTGCCCTCGGCCACGACCATGACCCGCCGCTCGCCGTCGAGCAGGAACTCCTCGACGAACGGCCGCACGGCCCGACGCCGTTCGCCGTGGGCCAACTCGGCCAGCGCCTTCAGGTCGATCTCGATGTCGAAGTGGCCGGAGTTGGCCAGGATGGCGCCGTCCTTCATCACCTCGAAGTGCTCGCGGCGCAGCACGTCCCGGTCGCCCGTGACGGTGATGAACAGATCGCCCTCGCGCGCCGCCTCGGACATGGGCACCACGCGGAACCCGTCCATCACCGCCTCCAAGGCGCGCAACGGGTCGACCTCGGTGACGTAGACCTGCGCGCCCATGCCACGCGCCCGGGAGGCCACGCCCTTGCCGCAGTAGCCGTAGCCCGCAACCACGACCTTCTTGCCCGCCAGCAACATGTTGGTGGCCCGGATGACGCCGTCGAGGGTCGACTGGCCGGTGCCGTACCGGTTGTCGAACATGTGCTTGGTATCGGCGTCGTTGACAGCGACGATCGGATAGCGCAAGGCGCCGTCCTTCTCCATGGCCCGCAGCCGGATCACGCCGGTGGTGGTCTCCTCGGTGCCGGCGATGACATCGGCGATCTTGTCGCTGCGGCCCGTGTGCAGGCGGCTCACCAGGTCGCACCCGTCATCCATGGTGAGGTTGGGTCCCTCGTCGATGACTGCGTCCATGTGCCGGTAGTACGTCTCGTCGTCCTCGCCCTTGATGGCGAACACGGCGACGCCCTCGTCGCGCACGAGCGATGCGGCCACATCGTCCTGCGTCGACAGCGGGTTCGACGCACAGATGGCCACATTGGCCCCGCCCGCCTTCAGGGCCCGCAAGAGGTTGGCCGTCTCCGTGGTCACGTGCATGCACGCGCCGAAGGTCACGCCCTCGAACGGGCGCTCCTTGGCGAAGCGCTCGCGGATGGAGGCCATGACCGGCATGCGGCTGTCCGCCCATGCGATGCGCTGACGACCGAGGTCGGCCAGCTTGGAATCGGCGATGTCGAAGTTCATTAGGGCGGTTCAGCCTTCCGTGAGCCGTTGCTTGATCTCGACCAGGGCAGGCACGGGGCCCGGGTCGATGCCTTCTTGGTAGGCCAGGTGCAGCGACATGAAGTCGCCGTAGAGGATGAGGTCGAGGAGCTGGGCCAAGTCGCCTTCGCCGTGGGCATGCACCTCTTCGATGGAGGCGACCACTTCGCGCACGAGGTCGTCGACCAGTTCGAAGCGGCGCATCACCTGCGGGTGCTCGTTGTCGTGGCGCAACTTGACCAGCGTCAGGACCTGTCGGGTGACGTCGCCGTTCTGGCCCCAGCCTGCGATCTCGTTGTGGCAAAGCTCAGGCTGCACGGACCAGAACGCAGGCGCCTTGGCGTTCTCGTTGACCTGGGTCTTCCAGCGCTGGGCCGCGGCCGTCCCCATCAAGCCGGACGAGTGCACCAGCGGCAGCGTGCGCCCGATGCGGCGGGCCAGCGCCTCGGCCACATTTCCGTCCTTCACCAGCTCGTCGCGTCGACGCTTGAGCTGGTCGACGGCCAGCCCGATCCACTGGCTCGCGCCGGTGAACAGACCGACCTGTTCCAGCACGGCGAGGGGCGGGATGGCCATGGCGCCCAGCGCGGCGCGGGGCTGCGGGATGGTGTCGGGGACGGGCACGGTGGGCGCGCCCCATCCGGCCGCCAGCTTGCCCAACTCGCCCCCGCTGGTCACGGCGACGACTCGGGCCCCTTGGACCGCGGCCTCGGACGCGGCCTCGATGGTCTCCTCGGTGTTGCCCGAAAAGGAGATGGCGAAGACCAGCGAGCCCTCGCCCACGAAGGCGGGCAGCGTGTAGGACTTCACCACCACGACGGGCACGGCCATGAAAGGGCCCGCCGCGGCCAGCAGGATGTCGCCCGCGATCCCGCTGCCGCCCATGCCCAGGACGACGACGTTCTCGATGCCCTCCCTGCGGGGCAGCCCGTCCAGCCCGGCCGAGGCGCGCACCGCGGCCTCGATCTGCTCGGGGAGCGCCGCAGTGACACCCCACATGTCCTGCGAGTCGAGTCGGTCGGCCATCAGCCTGCCGCCTCCGGGCGGGCCATGAGGCGTGCGTGCTCGGCCTCGTCGACCGTCTCGGCCTCGTCGATCAGCATGACCGGGATGCCCTCGCGCACGTGGTACTTGCGCTTGAGGCGCGGGTTGTAGAGGCAGTCCTCGTCGGCGAAGTAGAGCAGCGGGCCCTTGTCCTCCGGGCAGGCCAGGATCTCCAGCAGCCGCGGGTCGATGCCGGTGTCGCTCACGACGCCTCCTTGATCAGCGAGAGCACCTCGTCCGACATGGCGTCGCACTCGTCGCGGGTGCGGGCCTCGAGGTTGAGGCGAAGCAGTGGCTCGGTGTTGGACGGGCGAAGGTTGAACCACCACTCGCCGAAGTCGACGGTGAGCCCGTCGAGCCGGTCGACCTCCGCGCCCGCGCCTTGATAATGGGCCGCGACCTGCTTGATGACGGCCGCTGGCGACGGGACCTGAGTGTTGATCTCGCCCGAGTCGGCGTAGCGCTCGAAGGGCTTGCGCACCTCGGACAGCGGACGGCCCGCCTTGGACAGCAGCTCCAGCACGACCATGGCCGCGATGAGCCCGGAGTCGGCCCGATAGTTGTCGGCGAAGTAGTAGTGGCCCGAGTGCTCGCCGCCGAACACGGCGCCGGTCTCGGCCATGGTCGACTTGATGAAGGAATGGCCGACTCGCGTGCGCACCGGCGTGCCGCCGTTCTCGCGGATGACCTCGGGCACGGCCTTGGAGCAGATGAGGTTGTGGATGATGGTGGCGCCCGGGTGCTTCTCCAACATGGACTTGGCCACCATGGCCGTGGTCAGCGAGCCCGACACCGGCTGGGCCTTCTCGTCCACGAGGAAGACACGGTCGGCGTCGCCGTCGAAGGCCAGGCCGATGTCGGCGCCGGTCTCCAGCACGCGGGCTTGGAGGTCCTTCAGGTTCTCGGGCTGGATGGGGTCGGCCGGGTGGTTCGGGAACGTGCCGTCCAACTCGGGGAAGAGGATCTCCAACTCGACGGGCAGTTGCTCGAAGACCTTGGGCACCACCAGCCCGCCCATCCCGTTGGCCGTGTCGGCCACCACCTTCAAACGACGGAAGGCGGCCACGTCGGCGAAGGAGCGCACGTGGTCGGCGAAGGCGTCGATCAGGGACTGCTCGGTGACGGTGCCCTGCTTGCCCGCGCTGTCGCCCAACTCGGCGTCGCCCGACTCGACCATGGCCTTGATCTCCCGCAGGCCGGTCTCCTCCCCCACCGGCTTGGCCCCGGCCAGGCAGAGCTTGATCCCGTTGTACTGGGCCGGATTGTGGGAGGCGGTGAACATGGCGCCCGGCGCGTCGAGCTTGCCCGCCGCGAAGTACAGCAAGTCCGTGGACGCCAGCCCGAGATCGATCACATCGACCCCTTGGCCGGTGGCCCCTTCGGCAAAGGCCTTGGTGAGGCTCACTCCCGACGGGCGCATGTCCCTGGCCAGGATGATGCGCTCGGACCGGGCGAAGCGGGCGAAGGCGGCGCCGATGCGCCGGGCCACGTCCTCATCGAGCTGATCGGGGTACGTGCCGCGCACGTCGTAGGCCTTGAAGATGGCATCGAGGGGGGGCATGTCGGCCGGTGAGCCTAGTGGGGAGGGTCGTGATAAGCCCCAGCCGACGCCAGGCCCCTGATGCGGACCAGATCGCGGATCATGCGCATGGCGTCGACCCCCACGCGCACGCTCGACGTCTCCGTGTTGGCCAGTTCCACCGGGACCTCGCACAGGCTGATGCGGTAGCGCTCGGCCAGATGGAACAGCTCCACGTCGAAGGCGAAGCCGTCCACCTTGGAGGCCGTGAACAGGCGCCGCGCCGAGTCCGACCGGAATGCCTTGAGCCCGCACTGCGTGTCTCTGTATTGGCCCAGCAGGACCACCAGGGTGAGGAGGTTGAACAGCCGGCCCGACAGTTCTCGCAGGCGACGGGCCCTCACCAGCGTGGTGGTATCGACGTGCCGTCGGCTGCCCACGACCATGTCCCAGCCGCTCTCCACCTCGGCCAGCAGGCGGGTCAACTGGGCGGGCGGGTAGGCCAGGTCGGCGTCGGTGAACGCGATGGTGCGTCCCCGCGCACTGAGTACGCCCGCCCGCACGGCCGCGCCCTTGCCTCGGTTCTCGGGCAAGGCGACAACCTGGTCCGCGCCAGCCCGCGCCGCCGCGGCCGCGGTGTCGTCGCCGCTGCCGTCGTCCACCACCACGATCTCGGTCTCGATGCCAGACAGCGCGTCGCGCAGCTTGGCGATGGCGACCGCGATGCGGGCCGACTCCTTGTAGGCGGGGATCACGACACTGAGGCGGACGTCGCCCGGCGCTTGGCCCCGCTCGGCCGTGGCCGTTCTGCGCTGTTGGTCCGTGCGGACCCGCACGGCCAGCAGCCGTCTGTACGCGGCGAGGCGGAATGCCGCGGCGAGGCCCAGCGAGACGGCTTTGGCAGGCAGGAGCGAGAGGCCATTCACCAGCAGGCGCAAAGCGACGACGTCGATGGCGGCCGCCGCCAGGCCGACACGCAGGAAGGCGCCAGGCTCGTGGACCAGCCGCACGTGAGGGTCGTCGTCAAACGTGTAGCGGCGGTGCCAGGTGAAGGAGAGGGCAGCGGCGGCAGACACGGCGATGGCGTCGGCCAGCAGGACCGGGAGGCCCACGGCCACCCGCAGCACGAGGACGAGGGCGACGTCGACGCACGTAACGACCGTCCCCACCGCGGCGAAGCGCCGCAGCCATGGCCTCACTCGCGCTTTTCCACAGCAGCAGGTGCTGTGGAAAAGTTCGGGGGGCGGCGGCGGGAGCGGCGTTGGGCGAGGAAGAGGTAGGCCAGCCCGACCAGGCCGAGCAGCGTGCACAGCCAGGCGACGCCCTCCACCGGCGTGTTGCCGTAGTGCAGCGAGACGTGGTTCGACGTGGGCACCACCACCATCAGGTTGGGCGCCACCCGCCACGGCCCCTTGGCCCCCGAGGCCTGCCAGTTGGGGAAGTACGAGGCTTTCACCAACACGGGCGTGCCCGGCTTGGACACGTCGAACGAGATGCGGTCGTCGGTGGTGCGGATGCGGCTCACCGTCGTGCCCTCGCCTTCGCCCACCGCCAGACGGGGCGGCGTGGGGTCGGCGCCGCGGACCCTGGGCCAGTCGGCCGGGCCGCTCACTGCCAAGGGCACGTCCCACCTGGCCTCGTCCAAGTACCAGTCCTGGGCCGCGGCCAGCCACGGCTTGCCCCCCTTGGCCACGCCCTGCATGACCGCGGGCTTGTAGGGCAGCGGCGTGACCAACGCCGAGTCCTTGACCAGATAGACGTGCCATGTGCGCGGCTGCACGCCGATCAACTCGTTGGCCCGGTTGTAGTTCACGTCCCATGGACCGGACGTGGCCAGCAGCTCCAAGTCGGGGTTGGACGCGGCCACCGCCTGCACCTCGGGCGAGATGGTCATGTAGTAGCGCACGCCCATCAGTTGCAGGTGGTGCACGCCTTGGGCCAGCACCGCGGCCCGGTTTTCCTGGTCGCCGCTGAACGACCGGTAGTGCAGGTCGCGCTGGGCCGACGACGGCTTGAACGAAAGCTCCGACTGGTTGAGGAAGTGGTACGGCGTGGTGGCCGAGGACTCGAAGAACAGCCCCTCCATGGACCCGATGCAGCCCTCGGTCCAATAGGGCAGCAGCATCAGCGCCATCGGCGTGCCCAAGCGGTCGAGCTCGGGCTCGTACTCCCACATGGCCCGGCCGCAGCCGTGGTCCCTGCCCACCGTGGCCATGGTCTTCACGATGTCGTGGTACTCGGGGTACGACGCCTTGCGCTCATAACCCGAGTAGTTCCACTTGGCCCAGTCCGGGATGAAGCTGCGGTCGAGCGTCTTGGGCTGGACGACGTCGGGGAGGATGTGCAGCGGCGTGGCCACGAAGTACAGGGCCACGGCCAAGGCCAGGACAGGCACGACGATGTTGGCCGGGTCGAGGCGGGATCGGGCCGCACGACTGCGATCGAAGGCGCCACCGTCGTCCGCATCGCCCTCTGGCGTGGGCCGCGAGGTCAAGTCGTCGGCCTCGTCCGCGCCCAACTCGTCTGCGTCGAGCGCGCCCGCCTCGCCCGCCCCGACCCCAGCCATGAACGGGTCCGGCGGGGGCACGGCCAAGGCCACGGCGCCGCGCACCATCAGCCTGCCGAACTCGCCCACGGCCACGCCCGCCAACAGATAGGCGCTGAGCACCCAGAAGGGAAGCAGCCGCGCGTTCCACAACCTGCCGTCCGGCGCGTACACGAACGCCAGTCCCGACGCCGCGCCCATGAGGATGAGAAAGGCCCCGCTGCGCCTGCGCAACGCCAGCGAGATGATGGCCCCCGCTAACGCCAGCAACATGACCCAGCGGTCGTCATGGTGCAGCAGGGTCTGGCGGAAGGTGGTGATCTTCTCCCAGCCCATGTCGTTCGTGTACGCAAGCCGGGCGAGGAAGGGCACCACCCAGAAGCCGGCCAGCAGGCCCGACACGCCCAACGTCCAGGCCATGTAGGCGAACGCCTTCCAGCGGAAGTGCAAGAGGGCGAGCACCACCGCGCCCGCGATGGCGAAGAAGGCGGGCACGACGTGGCACAGCGCGGTCAGGGCGAGAAGGCCCGCGCTCAAGGCCCGGTACCGGCCGGTGGCCAGGCCGCGGGCGTACACGCCGAGGAAGACCAGGGCCAGGCTGAGGCTGATGGAGAAGGCGAACTCGCCGGCCAGCGTGGACGCGATGTTGCCGCCGTAGATGGTGAAGGTCCGGTCGAACATGAACGGGACCATGGCCACGGCCAGGCAGGCGGGCACGGGGTCCTTCATGCCGCTGAAGCGGCCCATGAACCAGGCCGCGGCGGGCAGCGTCAGCAGGCCGAGCACGGTGACCAGCTTGAAGGCGATGCCGTAGGGGACCACCGTCGACAAGGCGACGATCAACACGCTCGGCAGCGGGAAGTAGAAGACCAGCGCGGGGAACCCGTCGTACCAGTCGGGGGTCCACCCCGACAGGCGCCCGTGGGGCAGCAAGTGGTCCCGCAGATAGGCCGGGCCCCATACGTGGGCGCCCATGTCGCCGCCCGACGGCGTGGTGTTCCTGAACAGCAGCGCGGGCTGCAGCTCGACGAAGACGAAGGCGGTGGCAGCGAGGATCACCGCGACGGTGATGGCTGCGGTCAAAGAGGGACGGCGCATGGGGACTCCCATGTTGGCCGAAACGACCGCGCCGGGGCGGTCAGCGGCGGCTCGGGGCCGCTGGTTGACGCGCCTGGCGGGCGCGTCGGCTCAGCGGGCGGACGCCAGTTCGAGGACGTGAGGCAGGTTCAGGCTCTCGCCGTCGCTGTCCCACCAGCGGGTGTCGCAGTGCGAGCAGCTCCGCATCGTGACCTTGCGCTGGGCAATGGTCAGGCCGACTTCAACAAGCCGCGACGTGCGGCACTTGGGGCATTTCATGTGGCGGGTCCCTTCCCTTGAACACGCTCCAACTAGAAGGTGTTTCGGCAGAAACGGACACGGACTTGAATCCGCCCGGCGTTGCGTCAGCGGCTCGCCGCCAGGGCGACCACCGTGACCAGGTTGAAAAAGACGTGGGCGACGATGCCGGGGCCCAGGCGGCCGGTGCGCCAGGCCAACAGGCCGAGCACCGCGCCGAAGGCGACCAGGCCCAGCAGTTGCAGGGGCTGATAGTGAGCCAGTCCGAAGGCGGCGGCGGACAGGCCAACCGCCCACACGGGACCGAGCCTGCGCAACAGCGACCGTTGCAGCAGGCCGCGGAAGAACAGCTCCTCGACCAGCGGCGCGCCCACGGTGATGAGGACGGCGAGGACGATGAACGCGGGCCCGTGGGCCAGGTCGGTGAGCTCACGGGCCGGCTTCTCCAGCTTGCGGGCCAGATCGGGGTCGTTCAGTTGGAACGGGAGGTAGAGGAGGCGCACGAGGAACAGTTGCGACGCCAGCCCCACCGCCGCGCCCAAGGGCACGTCCGACCATTGAAAGGCCAGGCCGAACTCGGAAGGCAACGTGCCGCCGGGCTGGCGGCGCACGGCGAAGACCACGGCCCCGGCCATTCCCGTCCACAGTCCGAGCAGCGAGGCGATGGCCAGGCCCAGCGTGCGCTGGCCCTCGTGCACGCCGGCCAGTCCGGCGTAGACGCCGACGGCCAGTCCGGCCAGGAGGTAGGCCACGACATAGCCGATGAGGGCGTGGCCCAGGCCCCATCGCTTGGGCTGGTTCGGGTCCTCGGACCCCGCGTGGTCGGGCCCGGCGTCGTGGGGTGTGGCGGCGTCGGACACGGCCGGGCAGCCTACGAGTCGGGCCGGCCGGTCAGACGGCGAGGCGGCGGAACGGTCAGACGGCGATGGACGGGCGCAACTGGATGATCGGCGTGCGCCGGTCGTTGCAGGCCCACCCCATGGGGACGCGCAGGTTGTCCGCGTGCGGCGCGCACAGCCCCCAGGCCGCGGCCGGGTCGGGCTCGGAGCCAGGGTTGTCCAGCCACACGGTGCGGCTGGCGTAGTCGTAGGTCATGGTTGCCGCGGCGGGCCCCCCGCAGCCGGGGCGGGCGCAATGGCGGATATCCATGGAGGCCGACGGTACCGGCCAGGCGTGGTCCACGGGTGGATGGCGGTCAAGTTTCGAGCCGGTTCGCGCCGATACGCGGGCATGCACAAGTCGAAGGTGGTGTCGTGGGTGATGGCGGCCGTGCTGGTCGCCGGCGCGGGCGTGGCCTTGGCCGAGACGAGCCCCGAGAACCCAGAGGTGACCACGACCACGGTGGAGCAGCCCATCGCGCCGCAGGCCGCCCCGCCCAAGGACGACAAGGCCCAGTCGGATGACAAGGCCGAGTCACCCAAGGATGACAAGGCCGAGTCCGATGACAAGGGCGAGCAGGGCGACGACACCGGCGAGCACGGCCAGGCCGTGTCGGCCGCGGCCCACGACCATTCGCACGACGCGGCCTGCGGCAACCACGGCGCCGTGGTGTCGGCCGTGGCCAAGACGGGCAAGCTGCCCGCGTGTGCGTCCGGCGGCCCCGCAGCGTCGAAGCAGGACAAGCATGGCCAGGGCGCCAAGGGCGGCAAGGGCGGCAAGAAGGACTGATCGGGTGGGGGCCGACTTGGCACCCTCGCCCTCTACGATGGCCCCATGAGCCGACAACCTGGGGACCTGCGCCCCGGCCGTCCTGATCGGCCCCGTCCGCTGGCCCCCGGGCCCGAGCAGAACTGGCGCTGGGTCCTCATCGTGGTGTTCGGCCTGGTCGTGGCCGCGCTCATGTTCTCGAACCTCGGGAGCACCAAGTCGCAGGTCGACCTCACCTACAACGAGCTGATCAAGAAGGTGGGCGCGGGCGAGGTCAAGTCGGCCGAGGCCAACAACGACACGGGGCGCATCACCGGCAAGCTCAAGAGCGGCGACCACTTCAGCGTCACCGGCCCGCACCCGCTGCCCGACAGCGTCGAGGGGCTGATGCGGGACAAGGTCGACCAGTTCTCGTACAACAACACCCAGCCCAGCCTGGTCGGCGCGTTCCTGCCCTTCCTGCTGCCGGTGCTGTTGCTGATCGGGTTCTACGTCTGGATGAGCAGGCGGGCCCAAGGGCAGATGACCGGGCTCATGTCCATCGGGCGGTCGAAGGCCAAGGTGTATACGACCGAGCGGCCCAAGACCACGTTCAACGACGTGGCCGGCTACACCGGGGTCAAGCAGGAGATCAACGAAGTCGTCGACTTCTTGAAGATGCCCGGCAAGTTCCGCGAGGTGGGCGCGCGCATCCCCAAGGGCGTGCTGCTGGTGGGGCCGCCGGGGACGGGAAAGACGCTCCTGGCCCGAGCCGTGGCGGGCGAGGCGGGCGTGCCGTTCATCTCGGTCACCGGCTCGGACTTCATGGAGATGTTCGTGGGCGTCGGCGCCGCTCGGGTGCGGGACCTTTTCCAGACCGCTCGCAAGCAGTCGCCCGCCATCATCTTCGTGGACGAGATCGACTCGATCGGGCGCAAGCGGGGCGCGGGCCTGGGCGGCGGGCACGACGAGCGGGAGCAGACGCTCAACCAGATGCTGGCCGAGATGGACGGGTTCGAGACCACCGAGGGCATCGTGATGATGGCCGCCACCAACCGGCCCGACATCCTCGACCCCGCACTGCTGCGCCCGGGCCGTTTCGACCGCCAGATCGTCGTCCCCCTCCCCGACCTCGAGGAACGCCTCCCGATCCTGCAGGTGCACTGTCGTGACAAGCGCATCGCCAGCGACGTCGATCTCACTGTCGTCGCGCGCGGCACCCCCGGCATGAGCGGCGCCGACCTGGCCAACCTGGTCAACGAGGCGGCGCTGCACGCGGTGCGTCGGGGCGCGTCCGAGGTGCACATGGAGGACTTCGAAGCCGCGCGTGACCGCATCCTCATGGGCCAGCGGCGCGAGACGATGGCGCTGTCAGAGGACGAGAAGGAACGGGTCGCCTACCACGAGGGCGGCCACGCGGTGCTCGCCTACGTGCTGCCCGACGCCGACCCCGTCCACAAGGTCACCATCCTGCCGACGGGGATGGCCCTCGGCGTGACGCAGCAGCTCCCGATGGAGGAGCGCCACATCTATCCCCGCGAGTACATCGAGGACTCGTTGGCGGTTCGCATGGGCGGCCGCGTCGCCGAGCTGCTCGTGTACGGCGACCTCTCGACGGGTGCCAACAACGACCTGGTGGGCAATACCGAGCTGGCCCGCAAGATGGTGCGGGAGTGGGGCATGAGCGAGCGCATCGGTCCGATGGCGTGGGGCTCGCAGGGGATGGTCTTCCTCGGCGAGGACCTCATGCACACACGC